>NZ_JAXOJT010000002.1:0-600000 GCF_036663835.1 Sphingomonas sp. LT1P40 | reverse complement strand
GCCCGGGCCTATAGGCCGGGTTGGAGCGCGGGGAAAGGGTAGCGAGGCGTAAGGTTACAGGCGAGCAAGCAATTCTGTTTTCTTGGCCTGAAACTCAGCATCGGTCAGGACTCCAATGTCACGCAACTCTCCCAGCTTACGAAGCTGATCCGGGATGGAATCGGCAGCAGGACTCGCGCTGGAGGGCTTGGGGTCACCGTGACGAATCTGCTCAAGACGCTCGTAAACTTGATCGAACAACTCCTTGGCTTCGAACGTCTTGAACGCGAGTTCATCATGGGAGGTATGCAGTCTGAGCACGCGATAGCCCATGCGTGATAGCGATTCGACTTAGGTAATTTTGCCTAAGGGGATCGTTTCGAGAACCTCCCCCAGCAATCCTTTACGATAGAAGCAAGCACGCTCGTTCGTCAGAACAAATTGGCCATTGCGCTGCGTCTTATCGCCCTTGCCCATCATCTCACCAATCCAACCTTCCAGATGGTGCTCAACGATTTCACCAGGCTTCAATTTCGCCTGTCGGAATGTGATGATGTGCTTGTTGTCCTGCTGCTTCATCGACTCCCCCGAACTGCGCTCGTTGGGCAACATACTGTGGGGATCGCAACAGGCAATCAAACCCAAAACGAACAAAAACGCCCCGGAGTTTCCCCCGGGGCGCTTTCGTTTCAGCCGTCGCTAAACTCAGTGATGCTTGTCGTCGTCGATCACTGGCAGCGTTTCGAACTGGTGGAACGGCGGTGGGCTGGACAGGGTCCATTCCAGCGTCGTGGCACCTTCGCCCCAGGGATTGTCCGGCGCCTTCTTGCCCGCAGCCATCGACCAGAACAGGTTGATGAAGAAGATCACCATTCCCGCCAGCATAATCAGATAGCCAAAGCTGGAGATGCCGTTCCAGTAAGCGAAGGCGTCGCCATAATCGGGGATGCGGCGCGGCATGCCCTGAAGCCCCAGGAAATGCTGTGGGAAGAACATCACGTTCACGCCGATGAAGAAGACCCAGAAGTGCAGCTGGCCCAGCAATTCGCTGTACATCTTCCCCGACATTTTCGGGAACCAGTAATAGAAGCCCGCGAACAGCCCGAACACCGCGCCCAGCGAGAGCACATAGTGGAAGTGCGCCACCACATAATAGGTGTCATGCATGTAATCGTCGACGCCGCCGTTCGCCAGCACGACGCCGGTGACGCCGCCCACGGTGAACATGAAGATGAAGCCGATCGCCCACATCATCGGGGTCTTGTAGCTCATCGAGCCGCCCCACATCGTGGCGATCCAGCTGAAGATCTTGATGCCGGTCGGCACCGCGATAATCATCGTCGCGGCGGTGAAGTACATCTTGACGTTCACGCTCATGCCCGTGGTGAACATGTGATGCGCCCAGACGACGAAGCCGACCACGCCGATCGCGACCATGGCGTATGCCATGCCGAGATAGCCGAACACCGGCTTGCGGCTAAAAGTCGAGACGATCTGGCTGACGATGCCGAAACCCGGCAGGATCATAATGTACACTTCGGGATGGCCGAAGAACCAGAACAGATGCTGGTACAGCACCGGATCGCCGCCACCGGCGGGATCGTAGAAGGTCGTGCCGAAATTACGATCGGTCAGCAGCATCGTGATCGCCGCCGCCAGCACCGGCAGCGCCAGCAGCAGCAGGAACGCCGTGACCAGCACCGACCACACGAACAGCGGCATCTTGTGGATGGTCATGCCGGGGGCACGCATGTTGAAGATGGTGGTGATGAAGTTGATCGCACCCAGGATCGAGCTGGCGCCCGCAAGGTGAAGCGACAGGATCGCCATGTCGACCGCAGGTCCCGGCTCGCCATAGGTCGATAGCGGCGCATAGACCGTCCAGCCCACGCCCGCGCCGCCGCCGAAGAATGGCGAAAGGAGGAGGAGCAGGAAGGCGGGAACGAGCAACCAGAACGACAGGTTGTTCATCCGCGGAAACGCCATGTCCGGCGCGCCGATCATGATCGGTACGAACCAGTTGCCGAAGCCGCCGATCATCGCCGGCATCACCATGAAGAACACCATGATGAGGCCGTGCGCGGTAATCAGCACGTTCCAGAAGTGAAGCGATTCGTCGAACGTCTGCGGTCCGCCATGGACGAACGCCGAAATCCAGCCGAGATGCTGGATGCCCGGTTCGGCCAGTTCGAGGCGCATGATGCCCGAAATGCCGCCGCCGATGATCCCCGCGATGATTGCGAAGATCAGGTACAGCGTCCCGATATCCTTGTGGTTGGTCGACAGAAACCAGCGCGCGAAGAAGCCGGGTTTGTGATCGGCATCATGCGCGTCGTGATGATCGTGCGCCGTAAAGGCGTGTGCGTCGCGGGCTGCGTCGGTCATGGCTTAATTACCCGTATTGCCGGTGGCGGCTTGATTGGTGGTCGCGGGTTCGGAAATCGCGTTGACGAGACCATCGTTGTCATTGCCGGCGCTGTCGTTACCGGCGTCGGTGGTATTGTCCGGCGCAGCGATCGTCGCCGGGCTGGTCGATGCCTTGCCCGGAGCCGGCATCTTGCCGCCCTTGGCCGCGATCCACTGCGCGAACACTTCCGGCGTTACCGCCTCGACCGCGATCGGCATGTAACCGTGACGCGCGCCGCACAGTTCGGAGCACTGGCCGAAATAGACGCCGGGCTTGTCGACGGTGAAGCTGGTCTCGTTCAACCGACCGGGGACCGCGTCGATCTTGATCCAGAAGGCCGGGATCGCCCAGCTGTGGATCACGTCGTTGGCGGTGGCGATCAGGCGGATCGGGGTGCCGACCGGCACGACGATGCGGTTATCGACCGCGAGCAGGCGGGGACCATCGGTGTCGGTGCGGAAACGCGTGCCGGCCGGGACCTCGCTCTTTTCCTTCAGCATGTTCGCGGTGATCGCGATGCCGCCATGATCGGGATATTCGTAGGACCAATACCATTGGTTGCCGATCGCCTTGATCGTCACGGCATTGTCGGGCGCGGGCTTGAACTGCTTGGCCAGCAGCGAGATCGATGGCCAGGCGATACCCGCCAGGATCAGCACGGGTACGACGGTCCAGATGATTTCGATCGCCGTATTATGGCTGGTCTTTGACGGATTGGGGTTCCGCGCGCGGCTGTAACGCCACATCGCCCACATCAGCAGCGCGAGGACGAAGATCGAAATGAGGATGATGATCGGCAGCAGGATATGGTCGTGGAACCCGGCGGCGCGTTCGCCCAGCTGGGTCACCTGCGGCTGAATGCCAACCTTCTTGTCCACCGGCATGCCAATACCGGCGACCGGCGCAGTCTTGTGCGTGCCGTCGGCGTTCAGCGTCGGATCGGCGGGCGTCGCCGCGGCGGGGGCAGCAGCCGGTGCCGCACCGGGCACGACTGCTGCAGGCGATTCGACCGCGACCGGGGCGGGTGCCGCTGGCGTTGCCGGTGCCTGTGCTTCAGGCGTAGCCGCCTGCGGCGCGGCGGGCGCGGCCTGCGCGAGGGCAGTCCCCCCTGCCAGCGCGAGACCGGCGGCCAGGACGATCGCCTTCAATCCATGCATGCGCATCGTGTCTTCGTACCCCATGTTTTCTTGTCCCCTGTTGCGGGGGCGCCGGGCTTCCGGTCGCGCGGACAAAATTTACCTGTTGCGGCTGGCCTATAGCACCAAGATCGCGTGTCTCAAGCTTGTCCGGTGCTCTTTTTACGCGCGGTTGCGACGAGACAGCCTCGCGCCTAGATGCGGATCGGCGCAAAATGGCGGGATGACGATGACCGAAGACGAAGTTCTGGACGAGTTTCGCGCGGCACAAGCGCTGCTGGAGGGGCATTTCATCCTGTCGTCGGGACTGCGGTCGTCGCGTTACCTGCAATGCGCACGTGTGCTGATGAACCCGGCGCGGGCCGCGCGGCTGGCGCAGGCCGTCGCGGCGAACATCCCGGCGAACCGGCGCGCACGGATTTCGGCGGTCGTTTCGCCTGCGATGGGCGGGGTGATCGCGGGGCAAGAAGTGGCCCGCGCGCTGAACGTCGATGCGATGTTCGTCGAGCGGCCGACCGGCACCTTCGAGCTGCGGCGCGGGTTTCGGCTGTCGCCGGGGCAGCAGGTGCTGATGATGGAGGATGTCGTCACCACCGGTCTGTCGTCGCGCGAGGCGATCCGGGCGATCGAGGAAGCCGGGGGCGAAGTGATCGCCGCCGCATCGTTGATCGACCGGTCGAACGGCACCGCCGATCTGGGCGTGCCGTTCTTCCCGCTGATCCGGCTCGACGTGCCGACCTATGATGCCGAGTCGCTGCCCCCCGAACTCGCGGCGATTCCGGCAATGAAGCCCGGCAGCCGGGCAGCGTGACTTCTCCCCTCCGCCTTGGCGTGAATATCGACCATGTCGCAACCGTGCGGAATGCGCGCGGGTCTGGCTATCCCGATCCGGTGCGCGCGGCCCTGCTGGCGGCGGAAGCCGGGGCGGACGGGATCACCGCACATCTGCGCGAGGACCGGCGGCACATCACCGACGACGATATCGCACGACTCGCCGCCGAGCTGACGATCCCACTCAACCTGGAGATGGCCGCGACCGACGAGATGCTGGGTATCGCGCTGCGCCACACGCCGCATGCCGCCTGTATCGTGCCCGAAAAGCGCGAGGAGCGCACGACCGAGGGCGGGCTGGACGCGGCGGGGCAGCATAACCTGCTCGCGCCGATGGTGCGCGAGTTGAAGGGCGCCAATATCCGCGTGTCGCTGTTCATCGAGCCGGACCCGGCGCAGATCGAGGCGGCGCTGCGGCTGGGCGCGCCGGTGGTCGAGCTACACACCGGGCGCTATTGCGAGCTGACCGGCGAGGCGCAGGTCGCCGAGCTTCGCCGCATCGCCGATGCGGCCGCGCTGGCGGCGAAGAACGGGATCGAGGTACATGCCGGACATGGCCTGACCTTCGACAATGTCATTCCCATCGCCGCGATCCCGCAGATCCGCGAGCTGAATATCGGGCATTTTCTGATCGGCGAGGCGATTTTCGACGGGCTGGAGCCGGTGGTGCGGCGGATGCGTGCGTTGATGGATGAAGCGCGGTGATCATCGGCATCGGCTCCGACCTTTGCAATATCGAGCGGATTCAGACCACGCTCGACCGGTTCGGCATGCGGTTCGAGCAGCGCGTGTTCACCGAACTGGAACTGCGCAAGGCCGCGCGGCGGCCGCTGAACTATGCCGCGACGCTGGCCAAGCGCTTTGCCGCCAAGGAGGCTTTTTCCAAGGCGGTGGGGACCGGTTTCAAGGCCGGGGTGTTCATGCGCGATATCGGCGTGGTGAATGCGCCATCGGGGGCACCGACATTGGCACTGACCGGAGGGGCAAAGGCGCGGCTTGACGCGATGACCCCCGCGGGTCACGTCGCCAAGGTGCATCTGACGCTGACCGACGACCACCCCTGGGCGCAGGCGCTGGTGGTGATCGAGGCGGTGCCGCAGGAATTAATGGCCACGTGAGCGCCGTGAAGGACGAAGAAATGGCCGAGGATCTGGCGCTGGACGTGGAAGACGAAAAGGCCGCACGCGGTGCTGATTGGTGGGGGGAGGCGAAGGGCATCTTCTGGCTGGTGATCGCCGTGCTCGGATTCCACAGCCTGATCGCCAAGCCATTTTACATCCCGTCCGAATCGATGATGCCGACCCTGCTGGTCGGCGACCGGCTGGTGGTGACCAAATATCCCTATGGTTATTCTTACGTCACCCCGACCTTCCACGTCCTGCCGTTCATCAAGGGGCGGCTGTTCGGCAGCCTGCCCGAACGCGGCGATATCGTCATCGTGACGCCGACCGATGCGCGCACCGATTATATCAAGCGCGTGATCGGACTGCCCGGCGAGGAGATTCAGGTCGTCTATGGCAAGGTCTATATTAACGGCCGCCCGGTGAAGCAGGAGCGCATGGGCACCCGCGCGCTGAGAACCGACGCCAACCTCACCTGCGACCCCGATCATTATCCCGGCGCGCTCAGCCGCGATGCAGCGGGCGTGTCGGTGTGCAACGTGCCGATCGTGCGCGAGACTTTGCCCAATGGCCGGTCATACGACACGATCGACATGATGCGGACCACCGCCGACGATTTCGGGCCGAAGCGTATTCCCGCCGGCCACGTATTCCTGATGGGCGACAATCGCGACAACAGCGCCGACAGCCGCATGACCCTGGCGCAACAGGGGCTGGGCGGGCCGGTGCCGATCGAGAATATTGGCGGCCGCGCCGAGTTCATCACCTTCAGCCTGGACGGCAGCGCCGGCTGGAACCCGTTGAGCTGGCCGGGATCGTTCCGATCGGGCCGCGCGGGCAATTCGCTGCACCCCGACCGCGCCGGAGAGTAAGCATGAGCGACGACACCGTCTCCGTCATTCAGGAACCCGGCCCCAACGAAATGCGCGATCCGGTTATGCGCGCCGAGTTGAAGCGCGCCTCAGTGTGGTTTGGCCTTGCCATCGCGGTGGCACTGGTGGTGCTGCTGATCCAGCCCCTGCTGCTGATCTTTGCAGGGCTGGTGATCGCATCGATGTTCGATGGCGGCGTGCGGCTGATCCGCCGCGCGGTGCCTGCGATGCCGCGCTGGCTGGGGCTGCTGATCGTCGTGATCGGCGTGATCGCGTTCATTGTTGGCGTGTTCTACCTGACCGGGGTCGAGATTGCGGCGCAGGCCGAGCAGCTCCGCCAGACGCTGGAGGCGCAGGCGAACCGGTTGAGTGGATGGCTGACCGAGCTGGGCGTGATGCCGGGTGCGTCGGACCTGACCGGGCTGGCGCAGCAGGCGCTGGGATCGGTGGGGCGTGTGACCTCGTTCATCGGCGGCGCGCTGGGGGCGATCAGCAGTTTCTTTCTGGTTCTCATCATCGGCCTGTTCGTGGCGATGGACCCGCGAATCTATGAGCGGGGCTTGCAATGGATGGTGCCGATGGGGTCCCGCGACCAGTTCGCGATCACCCTTGCGCGAATGGCGCGGACGATGCGCATCCTGCTCGCCGGGCGCCTGCTTGGCATGGTGTTCGAGGGTGCTGTGACATGGATATTGCTGTCGATGGCGGGCGTGCCGATGGCGCTGTTGCTCGGCATATTGACCGGCATCCTTGCCTTCATCCCCAATATCGGCGCGTTCATCTCCGGCGTGCTGATGGTCGCGGTCGGCTTCAGCGCCGGACCCGAACAGGGGCTGTGGGCGATCGTCATCTATTTCGTCGTGCAGACGTTCGACGGCTATGTGCTGCTGCCGCTGGTCGCCAAGCATACGGTCGACATGCCGCCCGCGCTGACCGTGTCGTCACAGATATTGGCGAGCACCCTGTTCGGCTTTCTCGGCCTCGCGCTCGCCGATCCGATCGTGGCGATGATCAAGGTCGCGCTGGAACGGAAATCGGAACAGGCGGTCGAAGCGGGCATCGGACCTGAGCCGGAGCCGGATCAGCCCAAGCCAAAACCCCGGCGCGTGCGTGCAAAGCGGTCAGCATGATCCTCTATGACTATTTCCGCTCCTCCGCCGCCTTTCGCGTGCGGATCGCGCTCAATCTGAAGGGCGTCGAGTACGAGCGGGTGGAGGTGCATCTGGTGAAGGGGGAGCAGCGCTCGCCCGAGCATGTCACGCGCAACCCGCAGGGGTTCGTGCCCGCACTCGACATCGGCGGCGGACAAATCCTGACGCAAAGCCTCGCCATCATCGAATGGCTCGATTCGGCCTGTCCCGAACCGCGACTGATCCCCGCCGATCCGCTGGCGCGGGCCGACGCGATGGCACAGGCGCTGGTGATCGCCGCCGACATCCACCCGATCAACAATCTGCGCATCCTAAAGCGCCTCGAATCCCAGTTCGACGCGGACGAGAACGCCAAGGCCGAGTGGTATCGCCACTGGATCGCTGAAGGGTTCACCGCGCTGGAGGCAATGTCGAGAAAAGGTCCGTTTCTGGGCGGCGATGCGCCGGGTATTGCCGACGTGATGCTGGTCCCGCAAATGTACAATGCCCGCCGGTTCGAGCTGCCGCTGGAAGCTTATCCAAAGTTGGTCGCAGCCGATGCCGCCGCCTGTGCGCTTGAGGCGTTTGCCGCCGCGAGTCCCGACCGGACCAAACCGGCATGAGGCGCGCGAGCGCCGTGCTTCTCCTTGCCCTGCCCTTTCCCGCCCTTGCGCAGGAAGAAGTCGTGATTACCGGACGCGGGCTCGATGCGCCGCCGGGCGAAGCCGCCTATGCGGTGACCGAAATCGACCGCGAGCGGCTGACCGATACCGCCAGCGGGCGGTTCGAGGATGTGCTGCGCGATGCCGCCGGGGCGGCGCAGTTCCGTCGCGCCGATTCGCGTTCCGCGCATCCGAGCGCACAGGGGATCACATTGCGCGGGCTGGGCGGCAATGCGTCGAGCCGCGCGCTGCTACTGCTCGACGGGGTGCCACAGGCCGATCCGTTCGGCGGCTGGGTGCCGTTCCCCGCCTATTTGCCCGACCGGCTCGCGTCGGTGCGCATCACGCGTGGCGGGGGCAGCGGCTATCACGGTGCGGGGGCATTGGCGGGGACGATCGAACTGAACAGCGCTGGGGCGGATGAACTGGGTCCGCTGACGCTGGCCGCGTTCGGTGGGAGCCGCGAGTCAGTCGATCTGGTGGCGACCGGAGGCGTCGGGCTGGGTGACGGATCGCTGACGGTCGGAGGTCAGTTCGCGCGCGGCGACGGGTTCGTGCCAATCGTGGCGGAGGATCGCGGGTCAGCAGACCGCGCCGCGCCGTACCGTCAGGCAAGCCTCGCGCTGCGTTCGGTATTCCCGGTCGGCGAAACCGTCGAACTTCAGGCCAATCTCTCCGGCTTCAGCGACGAGCGTGAACGCGGCACTGCCTTTACGGATGTCCGCAGCCAGGGCGCGGACGCCAGCGTCCGGCTGGTCGGACGCGGTGACTGGCGCTGGGCGGCGCTCGCCTATCTCCAGCACCGCGAGTTTGCGAGCGGGTTCGCCAGCGTCAATGCCACCCGCGACACGGCGACCGCGACGCTCGACCAGCATGTCCCAGCCACCGGCGCAGGCGCGCGGATCGAGCTGGAACCGCCCATCGGCAGCGGCGCGACGCTTCGCATCGGCGGCGACCTGCGTCACACGGCGGGGCGCACGCAGGAGCTTTACACCTTCGTCGCGGGCAGCCCGACGCGCCGGCGCATGGCGGGCGGCGAGACCCTGACCGGCGGGCTGTTTGCGGATCTCAGTCTGGAGCGCGGGTCGCTAACGCTGAATGCGGGCGGGCGCGTCGATCGCTGGACGCTCACCGGCGGATCGCTGTTCGAGGCAGCGCTGGCGGGCGGCGTGCCGATCACGGACACGGCCTTTGTCGACCGCAGCGGGTGGGAGGGCAGCGGACGCGCGGGCGCGGCGTTGCGGCTGTCGCCCATGCTGTCGTTGCGCACCGCCGCCTATGCCGGGTGGCGGCTGCCGACGCTCAACGAACTCTATCGCCCGTTCCGCGCCGGAACCGACGCCACCGCCGCCAACCCGCTGTTGAACCCCGAGCGGGTGCAGGGCGTGGAGGCGGGCATTGACTTGACCCCCGCGCCATCGCTCACGCTGCGCGCCACCGCCTATTGGAACCGCATCGACGGCGCGATCGGCAATGTCACATTGGGCACCGGCCCCGGCAATTTCCCCGGCGTCGGCTTCGTCGCAGCGGGCGGCGCGTATCGTCAGCGACAGAATCTGGACGCGGTGATCGCCAAGGGCGGCGAGATCGACCTGCGCTGGCGTGCGGGGCCGTGGCGGGCAAGCGCATCTTATGCCTTTACCGATGCGCAGGTCGAGGCATCGGGCGCGGCGGCGGCACTGGACGGGCTGCGTCCCGCGCAGACCGCGCGACATCAGGGATCGGCAACATTTGGCTGGTCGAAGAGCCGCACCGCGCTTTCGTTGACCGGACGCTACACCGCGCCGCAGTTCGAGGACGACCAAAACGCCCGCACGCTGGCCAAAGCGTTCACGCTCGACGCGCGGGCTGCGCTGCCCGTCACCGATTCGCTCTCGCTCGAAGCTCGGGGCGAGAATCTCACTGACACGCGCGTCGAGACCGCGATCACCGGAAACGACATCGTCGAGCGTGCCGCACCGCGTACCCTGTGGCTGGGACTGCGCTACCGTTTGCGCTGAGCGACCAACCCGTCGAACAACTCAAGATACGCCGCAATCGGGTCCGGGCCCGTCTCGACACGCGGCACCGCACGCGCCCGTCCCGGTGTCAGCCAGTGATTGAGCGCGCCGACCAGCCGCGCGCGGTCCCCCGGCGGCACGATCGTGCCCACTGCGGATGAATCGATCAGCTCGTGAATCGCCACGCTCGAATCAGTGGCGATGGCGGGGGTGCCCGCCGCGATCGCCTCGCGCAATACCCCCGGCACGCCCTCATATTCCGACGTCAGCACCACCGCAGCGGCGCGCGCGATCGCGGGCAGCGGATCGGGGGCATGGCCCGGCATCAGCACACGACCCCGTAACCCCAGCCGCTCGACCAGCCGTTCCAGCGACTCGCGCGCCTCGCCCTCACCCAAGATCAGCAATTTCACATTGCCGTCATGCAGCCGGGGCATGGCGGCGATCAGCCGGTCCCAGCGCTTTTGCGGTGCCAGCCGCCCGACGCCCAGCAGGAACGGTGCATCGGGCATCGGCGGCGGCGGCGCGCCGGGGATCGGCCGGGTCGGGGGATTGGGGATCACATGGACATGCTGCGGGGACAGGCCCATCGCGCCCACCGCTTCTCCCGCCATCGCCGGGGTCATCGCTACCACCGCGTCGAGGAAACCGGGATGCATCCGCAGCCACGCGCGATATGCGGCCCCCGCGCCGCGCGGCAGATCGGGCCGCACCAGCGCGTTGGACACCTTGCCCACCAATGGCGGACATGCCGTGCCCAGCCGGGTGCGCAACCACCAGGCGGCACCGGTATAATGATTGCCGGGGCAGAAAATGACGTCGGGCGACAATTCGCGCACGATAGCGGGCAAGCCGAACAGCGCGCGATAGCTGCCATTGCCCAATTCGCGCACCGTGACACCGTCCGGAAGCTCGTGCGCCAGCGCCCCGCTGGCATCGCCGATCACCAATGTGACCCGGCGTCCGGCGCGTGCCCAACCATCCGCCATCCGGATCAGCGCGCGTTCGACCCCACCCCCTTTGAGCGTCTGGGCAAAGCTCAGGATATGTCCGGCAAGGGGCAATTGATCGGTCATGGACTTGCAGCTTGCCCTGCTAAAGCCCAAATCGCCCCGCGAAGAAACCGCATTCTGCTGCGATGCGGCGCGTCTACCCGATGGGTGGCGAGTCGGAACAAGCGGAAATGTGGTCGGTTAGTTCCCGGAAGAGGGCGTTGTATTGGCCTATGTTGAACCCCCGGGAGCGCAGGCTTCGATGAATATCACCACGGCCGATTCCGCCCCGCTCGTCGGTGCCACGCAACTTGCCGGGCTTGAACCGATCGAAAAAATCCGTCGCCGCTGGCCGATGCTGCTGGGGCTGGCGGTGTCGCTGCTGATGGTTGCTGGCCTGGCGAAGGAGCTGCTGGACAAGGGGCTGGTCGGCCTGTCGCAGACCGCGCCGAGCAGCGGGCTCTTCTATCTCTTCTTCGCGCTCTTCTACCTTGGTCCGCCGACCTTTGATTATATTATCTTTCGCCGTTTGTGGAAGATTCCCGCATCGGGGATGGTCGCGCTGCACCGCAAACGCATCGCCAACGAAGTGGTGCTGGGCTATTCGGGCGAGGCCTATTTTTACGCCTGGGCGCGGCAACGCACGCAGATGGTGGCGGCCCCGTTCGGCGCGGTAAAGGATGTGTCGATCCTGTCGGCGATTGCCGGCAATGCCATCACGCTGGGCATGCTGGCGCTGGCATTGCCGCTGGCGGTGAACCTGTTGACACCAGCCCAGTTCAACACCGCGCTGGTCGCTATCGGCGTGATGGTGGCGACGTCGGTGCCGTTCCTGATCTTCTCGAAGCGTGTCTTTTCACTCCCGCGCGAGACCTTGTGGTGGGTGTTCGGCATCCATTCGACACGCCTGATTCTCGGTTCGATGCTGGTCGCCATTGCATGGCATTTTGCGATGCCGGACGTGTCGATCGGCATGTGGCTGATCCTCGCGGCATCGCGGATGCTGGTCTCGCGCCTCCCGTTCGTGCCGAACAAGGACCTTCTTTTCGCCAACTTCGCCATCATACTGATCGGACAGGGCCAGGCGCTGTCGGAGCTGCTGGCCTTTACCGCGGCGCTCACTTTGCTCGTGCATGTGATGCTGATCGCGGGCTTCGGGCTGCTCGGGCTCATCAGGAAGGATCTATGATTTCACGTTTCGCGATTGCCGTGTTCACTGCCTTTACGATCACCGCCGTTCCCGCCGCCGCCCAGCCCGTGCTGGGCGAGGACGCCGTTGCATGCTCGGGCGGCGCGGGATCGGCGATCCGCGTCAACGTCACCGGGCTGAAGGATCGCAGCGGCCGGCTGAAGCTGGAGCTGTATCCGGCAAACGAGGACGATTTCCTGAAAGACGACACCAAGCTGAAGAACGAGAGCAAGTTTTTCCGCCGCATCTGGGCACAGACGCCGGGTGCGGGCGCGGTGACGATGTGCATCAAGGCACCGCGCGCGGGCCGCTATGCGCTGCTCTTCACGCACGACCGCGACGGCAAGAACAAATTCAACTTCTGGAAGGACGGCGCAGGCTTTCCCAGCAACCGCAAGCTCGGTCGCAGCCGCCCCAAGCTGGCCGAGGCGATGATCAATGTCGGCGGCGGGGTCACGCGGGTGACGATCCGCGCGCAATATCTGCGCGGCCTGTCGGGCTTTGCGCCCTATGATCCGAACGACTGAGGCGGCGCATGCGCATCGTCGACGTCAACGAATATTACTCGCCGACCGGCGGCGGCGTGCGCACTTATCTCGACCGCAAGATGCGGATCATGGCCGAGCTGGGCCATGAGCTGATCGTCATCGCGCCATGGGAAGAAGACCGGATCGAGGACCGCCCCGATGGCGGGCGCATCTATTGGGTCAAATCCCCGCCGCTGATTCTCGACAAGAATTACTGGCTGTTCCGCGACGGTGAGCCGGTCACGCGGCTGCTCGACCAGCTGAAACCCGACGTGGTCGAGAATTGCTCGCCCTGGCAGCCCGCCTGGTTTCTGGGCGAATGGGATCAGGGCAAGGCGCTGAAGGTGTTCTTCGCGCATAACGACAATATGGGCGCCTATCCGCATCGCTGGTTGGAGGGGATTGCCACCCCCGACACGATCGAACGCTGGTTCAGCTGGTACACGCGCTACATGGACAAGTTCCTGACCCAGTACGACGCATTCGTCACCAACGGTCCGGCGCTGGCGAAACGCTATCGAAAGCGCGGGCTGCATGTCGATGCGGCGATGCCGTTGGGGATCGACCGCAACCATTTCTCGCCCGATCTGCGCGACGAAGCGCTGCGCGCGTCGATGCTGGCGCAGCTCGACCTGCCGCCGGAGGGGCATTTGCTGATTGGGCTTGGGCGCCATCACAAGGAAAAGCGCTGGCCGACGGTGATCGACGCGGTCGAACAGGCCGGGGCCGACATGCCGGTCGGGCTGATGCTGCTGGGCGACGGGCCGCAGCGCGCGGCGCTGGAGCGACAGATCGGCGGCAACCGCCACATTCGGCTGTTTCGCCCGGTCTATGACCGCGAGCGTTTCTGCCGCATCCTTGCCAGCGCCGACGCGCTGATCCACGGATCGGATCAGGAACCGTTCGGGCTGGTGGCGTGCGAGGCGCTGGCATCGGGCCTGCCGCTGATCGTGCCCGATGACGGTGGCTGTGCGGAGGTCGCCGACCCGCTGTTCGCCGAAACCTATCGTGGGCGCGATTCGCTGTCCGCCGCCGATGCGATCCGGCGGTTGTTCGCGCGCGATCAGTCGATTCTGAAGGCGGCGGCACGGCATGCCGCTGGCAATGTCCTGTCCGACCGCGATCACGTGATCGCGCTGCTCGCGCTTTATTCGGAGCTGCTTGCCGAACGCGACGGCGGGGTTGCCAGACGCCAGAGGGCGTAACGCTCGTTGCCGAGCGGCAGGATCGTCACCTGCCGGTAATCGCGCTGAACACCCGCCAGCATCTGCGCTCGAATCTCCGGACGTTCCCCACGATAGGGTTTGCGCATCACCACCCATTCAGGCCGCGCGCGCAAGATGCGGTCGATCTCTGCTTCCTGCTCCACCCCGATCGCACCGCGCTCGCGGATTCGGCTTAGATGGCTGGGGAAGATCCAGCGGGTGACGGCGCAACGCCCGGTCATCGGATACAACATGGTTGAGCCGGAATAGACGTGCAGGCATCCGGGGCCGCTGCCGATGACTTGCGCGATGGCCGCGACTTCGCCCGGCGTGCCGCGCGTGGTGCGCTTGGTGAACAGGATCACCTGACCGCCGAGGAACACCAGCACCAGTGTCCACAGTGCGAAGCGCCGGTGCAGCCCGAAGAACCCGGCAGCGGCGATGGCTAGCGGCGGGATCAGCGGCAGGGCATAGTGGTCGAAATACGACCCGAAGATCAGTAACCCGACCACGCTTGCCAGCGCCCAAACGAACAGGAACCCGGCGACTGGCGCGGCCCCACGCGTTCGCCATGCCAGCGCGGCGGCGGCGAGCAACGGCGACAGGATCAGGAGGATGGCGGCGAGATTGGCGATCTGCTCGATCCACGGGTCGGGGTTGCGATCGAGAATCGACAGGAAATTGGCGTAGAGCCATGCATCCCCGTGCCCCATTCGCGCATAGATCGCCCACCCCGCCAGCGTCGGCACCAGCGCAACCCCCGCCAGTGGCACCGCTACAGCCAAGATACCGGGAAGGCTGCGTCCCAACCGCCACTCGCGCCACAGCAGCCACAGCCCGAAGAACAGCCCCTCGAACACCGCTGCATATTTGACCTGCAACGCCAGCCCGACCAGCGTCATTGCCGCAAACCCGGTGGCGAAGCGCCGCCTTGGCCGCGCTGCATCGTCGTCACGCGGCGCGATCAGCGCGGCCGCAGCGATCATCAGCAGATTGTAGAAAACCGGTGCCTGCCCACCCTGTCCATCGATCAGGTTCGGCCACAGGATGACCGCAACCCCCGCCGCCAGTGCGCCGCGCTCCCACCCGGCGCGCCTTGCCAGCCGTGCCGCGAGCATCGCCGTTGCCACCAGACATGCCAGCGCCAGCACCTGATACGCCCAGATCCCCGTCGGAAAACCCAAAGCGGCAGCGGGCGCATAGAGCAGGAACAGCCCCACCGGCTTGCGGTCCCAGATATCGACGAACGGCAATGCCCCGTCGAGCATCGCCCGCGCCGCGACGAAATACAGCTCCTCGTCGACATGCAGGATCGGGTTGCCGAAGGTGATCGCCCGCGCCGCCAGCGCAACGCCAATCAAGATCAGCCAGCGGGGCAGCGCGGCGGCACTCACACCTTGTCGGGATAGACGGGCAGGATATCGACCGGGATCGCCTGCATCGACGCGATCACCTTTTGCGCGTGCGGGTCGAGCTTGGCCCATTTCGCCATGAACGCCTTCACCCCGGCATAATCGCCATTGTGCTGCAACACGATCATGTCGCGGAGCAGGTCGCGCAACGCGATCTCGAACTTTGCATTGTCGATACGATAGCGACCGGCGGCCTCATCCCACGCGAATGCGCCCTTTGCCTTCATGTAGTTATACTGCATCGCCGCGCCCTGCCCGTGCGCCTCCTCGATGCCCCAGCGCATCGCGCGGAACGTGCCGACCAGATAGGTGGCGAACAGCTGCGATTTCTCGGCGGCGGGCAGCTCGCCCTTGCGCATCATGAACAGGATGTTCCACGCGCCCATGACATCGGCCTTGGCTTCTTCAAGCCCCGATGCCTGATCCTTGAGCGCCTCGCTCACCGTGGTTTTCTTTCCTGCAACGGTGATCGTCCCAGGTCCCAGGCTGTGCGACAGCTCGTGGAACAGCGTTTCCAGCTGCATGTATTTCTTCACAACAAGCTTCGACTGCTCTGCGCCGAGCACCAACGGCGCCATCGGTGCCAGGATACGGTCGTATTTCGCGCCCAGCACGTTCGACAGGATCACCTTCTTCGCGCCCTTCGCCTCGCGCACGCGCTCGTCATTGGGCAGGTTGAAGGCGACCGTCTGAATGCCCGGCACGCTGTCGCCGCCGCCGCGAACCTGTTCGGCGACCGCGATCGGCGATTCGAAGCCGCGCTGGAAGTTCTTGAGCTTTTCATCGACCGGGAGATTCGCCTCCATGTCGCGGAGGTATTTCTTGTATTTGTCGAGCGCGGCGGACTCTTCGGGGTCCTTTAGCGTCACGAAACTCTCGAACGCGGTCTTCTGGCCGTGGAGCCGGTCGGTATAGACCTCATACGGCCCGATCGCGACTTCGATCGGCGTGTCCTTCAGGTCCATCCACGCCAGTTCCGACTCGTAATAATCGTCGGTCAGAAACGCTTTCGCGCGCAACGACAGGAATTTTTTCAGGCTGGGGTTGGTGGTGATCGCCGCCGCTTCGTTGAGCAGCCGCGCCGCCTCGGTCAGTTCGGTTTTGAATGCCACCGAATAGGGGATCGCCTTCAGCTTCGCGCCGTCGCGCACGACGATGGTGTAGGGGCTGGTCAGCGCCGCCTTTTCGCCCGGATTGGCGGCGAGATAGGCGTCGAACGCTTCCTTGGTCAGGTCGGTGGGATAGAAGCCCGCCCCCTCCGGCATCTTGCCGGTGGTGCCGAAAAACGCACGGTTCTCCGCCAGATCGTCCCACGGTCCGTAATAACGGTCGTACATTTCGAGATTCAGTCCGCCGCCCGCTTTCTCGATCGCGGCGCGGGTCTGCTTCCAGTTCGCATCACGCTGAGCGCGGTAGATCAGCGACATTTGCTCCGACGCCTGGATCAGCAGGTTCACCACCTGCCGTTCTTCGGCATTGAGGAAGCTGACATCCGGCTTCATCTCGATCACCGCCAGCTTCGCCTTTTGCGCGGCGAGGTCATAGTCTGCGGTCTCGGCGGTGGCCGTCGTGTTGTCGGCGGGCGGGGTCTGGTTGCACGCGGTGGTGGCGAGAAGCAGGGCGAGGATGACGGGCTTGCGCATCGTTTACTCCGGGAACATTCGATTGGCACCGGTCTAGCGAGGCATATCCCGACTGTCACGGACCGGCCATATGCGAAGCGCAAGCCACTGCGGAGGAGATCCCGCCATGACCGTCCGTATCGATCGCCGCTCCTTTCTCCTGACCGGCACGCTGGGCCTCGGCGCCTTCGCCATTCCTGGTTTCGCGCAGACCGCCACCGTCGCGGCGGCACGCGGCTTCACCCATGCCGTCGCCAGCGGTGAGCCGGGAACGGAGTCGATGCTGTTGTGGACCCGCTATGTCGCCAGCGGCGACTCTGCGAAGCTGCGGGTCGAGGTGTCGGAGAGCGGCGACTTTGCGAAAATCGTCGCGGGCGGCGAGGCGATCACCGGGCCGTGGCGCGACTGGACGGCAAAGATCACGGTCACCGGCCTGAAGCCGGGTACGCGCTATCATTACCGCTTCATCGCGCCCGACGGGACGATGTCGCCGGTAGGCCGCACGCGCACCTTGCCACAGGGCGATATCTCGCGGTTCGGCATCGCAATCTTCTCCTGCTCGAACATCGGTTTCGGCTATTTCAACGCCTATGCGCATGCTGCGGTACGCGACGACATCGACCTCGCCGTGCATCTGGGCGACTATATCTACGAATATCCGCACGGCTTTTATCCAACGGCGGCGCAGCTGGTGGACAGCCGCCTGCCGCTGCCCGCGACCGAGATCCTCCATCTCGCCGACTATCGGCTGCGCTATGCCAGCTATCGCAGCGATCCAGACCTGCAGGCCTTGCACACGGCCAAGCCGATGCTGATCCAGTGGGACGATCACGAAGCGGCGAACGATGCCTGGGAGGGCGGCGCGCAGAACCACATGTCAGCCACGGAGGGCGAGTGGAGCATCCGGCGCGCGGCGGCGATACAGGCGTGGCGCGAATGGATGCCGGTGTCGGACGAGCCGTGGAAATCATACCAGATCGGCCGCCTCGCCACCTTGTTCCGCACCGAGACGCGGCTGGGCGCGCGGACCAGACCGCCGTCCGCCGCACCTTTGCTCGCCGCCGACGATCCGGTCGCGGCGTTGAAGGCGTTCCGCGACGGGGCGTGGCAGGATCCGGCAATGACGATGATGGGCTGGGCGCAGGAGGCATGGATCGCCGCGGAACTGGCGCGCTCGGTCAAGGCCGGAACGCACTGGCAGGTCGCCGGCTTCGGCACGATCATGGGCAGGTCGGTGACGCCGAAACAGGCGGTGGAATGGCTGCGGCCCGACGCGCCGGAAAGCGTGAAGCGCCTCGTCACCGGCGGCGTGAAGCTCGCCGCGCTGGGCCTGCCGATGAACCTCGACAATTGGGGCGGCTATCCGGCGGCGCGGGCGCGGTTCCTGAAGGCGGCACAGGCGGCGAATGCGAATTTGGTGGTGATCGCGGGCGACAGCCATAACGCATGGGCATTCGATCTGGCACAGGATGGCAAGCCGGCGGGCGTCGAGTTCGCCGGGCATGCGGTGACGTCACCCGGCTATGAGGGATCGACTGCCGCCGATCCGAAGGTGATCGCCGCCGCACTGGTCGAGACCAATCGCGAGCTCACATGGAGCGATACTTCGCAGCGCGGTTATATGGCGCTGACATTGACGCCGCAGCGGGTGCGCAACGACTGGATTTTTGTCGATACCGTGCTGCAGCGGACACCCTCTGCCAGGATCGGCCATAGCGCAGTCGTGCTGCCGGGGCGAAGGATCATGGCCTGATCGCCTGAACAGACGCTTTCATCTGGATCAAGAAACGGTTCATTTCGGGGGCGTCATAAGCTATTCCCGTCAGGCCCAGTGGCGTTCCCCGGCCGGATGAAACCAGAGGAGGGAATAGCCATGCATCGTTCACCGCTCATGTTCGCCGCCACCGCCGCTTCATTGTTCGCTGGGGCCGCATTCGCGGCGCAGCAACCCGCAAGCCTTCCGACCGGAAAGCGCATGCATAAGCCGCTGGTCCGCACGACGCCGATCCCGCGTCTTACGCCGGAACCCTTTCGCCCGTGCCGCGTCGATCCACAAATACGCTCGATCACGCTGACCAAGGTCGGCGGCATGAAGAACAAGATCCAGGTGAGCTTCGACGTCTACAATAACGGCAGCACCGCGTGGCGCTCGGGCGCGAACCAGCAGAATGTGACGCTGTGCGTCCGCAACGGCAGTACCGGGGCGGTTTACACCGTCACCCGCGCGCTGCCCGCCGGTGCGCCGGCGGGCGGGCGGATGCTGACCTTTACCACGCCAGTGATCCCGAATGCGTTCGACACGTTTGAGTTCAGCGGCACCGTCGATGTCCAGATCAGCTATGATCCCGACATCGCGATCGACGGCAACAAGTGCAACGACGACACCAACAGCGCCAACAACCGCCGCGAGATCAGTGCGCGGATGGTTCAGGCGTTTCTGGGTGAAACACGCAGCAGCCGGACCTACTGAACCCCGACCGGTGGAGATCAGCTGTCCAGGCTCTTCCCCACCTGTTCGGCCATGTCCTTGCTCAATCCCGGCGTGGCAAGGATGCGCTCCAGTTCGGCGCGCATGCTTGCCGCGCGGGTTGCGTCGAAGCGCTTCCAGCGCCCCAGCGGCGGCACCAGCTTCGCCGCCGTCTGTGGATTGAGCTTGTCGAGCGCGATCAGCTGGTCGGCGACAAAGCGATAGCCGCGCCCGTCGCCCGAATGAAACGCGCGCTGGTTCACCGCGAACGCGCCGACCAGCGCACGCGCGCGATTGGGGTTGGCGAGGGTGAAGTCGCGGTGACGCGCCAACTCCTCGACAGCTGCCGCCGTATCCTCGCGCGACGCCAGCGCCTGTGTCTGGAACCATTTGTCGAGCACCAGCGCATTGTCCGAATAGCGGTTGTAGAAAATGTCGAGCGCGGCGATGCGACTGTCCGACGACCCGTTGACCAACGTGGTCAGCGCGCCCTGTCGGTCGGTCATATTGTCGGCATTCTCGAACTGGTTGAACGCCAGCATCGGGCCATCCGATGCCCCCCCGGCATTGATATAGCCGAGCGCCACGGTCTTGATGCGACGCGCGCCCTTGCCCGCAGGTGAGTATTCAAAGCGGTTGGCCTTCACGCTGTCATAGGCCGCGCGCCATTGCTGATCGAGCTGCTTGCCGAGATCGCGGCGCAATGCCTCGCGCGCGCGGAAAATCGCCTCGGGATCGACCACCGGCAGCTGATCGCCGATAAAGCTGTCCGATGGCAGCAAGACCGCCTCCGCGACGAATGCCGGGTCGAGCGCGGGGTCGGCCAGCGTGTTGCCGATTGCCGCGATCACCGCCGCATGATCGGCGCGGCCCTGCGTCACCGATGCGACGAGGGTGTCGAGCATCAGCTGCTGCATCGCCTCGTACCGCGCGAACGGATCGTCGTCATGCGCCGAGAGGAAAGCGAGGTCGGCGGCGCTGCGATTGGTATCGACGATGACGGGGGCGGAGAAGCCGCGGTTGATCGACAGCACAGGACGTTCGGAAACGCCCTCGAACAGGATTTCCTCGTCCGTATCGTCGAGCAGGATTAGTTGCTCCGCACCGACCTGCTTGCCGGTTTCGCTGCCGAACAGCTTCAGCTTGAGCGGCAGCACCATCGCGGCTTTGTTGGGCTGGCCGGGCGTTGGCGGGACGAGTTGCGCCAGCTTGAGCAACGCACGTCCGCTGCCCGATGTGTGATCGA
Source organism: Sphingomonas sp. LT1P40 (assembly GCF_036663835.1). Classification (NCBI taxonomy): domain Bacteria; kingdom Pseudomonadati; phylum Pseudomonadota; class Alphaproteobacteria; order Sphingomonadales; family Sphingomonadaceae; genus Alteristakelama; species Alteristakelama amylovorans. Next base: position 579,202 of record NZ_JAXOJT010000002.1, on the reverse strand, counting down.
GCGTCGCGGTCACGCGCGGGGTGCCGGCCTGCGAGTACCACAGGCGGAACTGGGTGAGGTCGGTCTCGCCCGCTTCCTCCATGCACGCGACGAAATCCTCGCATGTCGCCGCGGTGCCGTCGAAGCGCTGGAAATACAGGTCGGTGGCGGCACGGAATTTCTGTGGCCCCAGTATCGTGGCCATCATGCGGATGACCTCGGCGCCCTTGTTGTAGATGGTCGCAGTGTAGAAGTTGCTGATCTCGGCATAGGCATCGGGCCGCACCGGATGCGCCAGCGGGCCGGAATCCTCGGGGAATTGTGCGGCGCGCAAGCCCCGCACATCCTCGATCCGCTTTACCGCGGCGCTGCCTTGATCGGCGCTGAACTGCTGATCGCGGTAAACAGTGAACCCCTCTTTCAGGCTCAACTGGAACCAGTCGCGGCAGGTGATGCGGTTGCCCGACCAGTTGTGGAAATATTCGTGCGCGACCACGGCGGCGACCGCATCGTAATCGTAATCGGTGGCGGTATCGGGGTCCGCGAGGATGTAGCGGCTGTTGAAGATGTTCAGCCCCTTATTCTCCATCGCGCCGAAGTTGAAATCGTCGACCGCGACGATGTTGAACACGTCGAGATCATATTCGCGGCCATAGACTTTCTCGTCCCACGCCATGCTGAGTTGCAGTGCGTGGAGCGCGTGATCGGTCTTGGGCAAGTCGCTCTCGCGTACCCAGATTCCGAGTTCCACGGTGCGGCCCGACATCGTGACAAAGGTGGCGCGATTGGCGGCGAGGTCGCCCGCGACCAGCGCGAAGAGATAGCACGGCTTCGGGAACGGATCGTGCCATTCGGCCCAGTGCTTACCGTTTTCGGCATCGCCGGAAGCGATCGGATCGCCATTTGCGAGCAACACCGGGTAGCGTGCCTTGTCCGCCGTCATCTTCACACGATAGCGGGTGAGAACGTCGGGCCGGTCGGGGAAGAAGGTGATGCGGCGGAACCCCTCCGCCTCGCACTGGGTGCACAGCTTTCCGCCCGAGGCATAGAGGCCCATCAATTGCGTGTTGCGTTCGGGCGCGATCTCGACCTCGGTCTCGATGACATGGCGCTCGCTGTCGAGCGTGATGACCAGCGCGCCGCCGTCCATCATCGGCGGCATCTCGACCCCGTCCACCCGCACCGCCAGCGCGGTCAGCCCGTCGCCGTCGAGACGCAGCGGCCGGTCGTGATCGCCGTTCCGCGCCACCGTCAGCGTCGCGCGCACCCGTGTCCTGGCCGGATCGAGATCGAAATCGAGCGCGATGTCCGGCACCAGCCAGTCGGGCGCGCGATAGTCTTCGCGGCGGATGATGGCAGGCGTTGCGGCAAGGGCGTCGATCATAAGGCGGCCTATAAAGCGGTGCCGGGGCGGCACCACGGAAAATCGATTGCGGTGTATCGTCGGACTGCTACGCCTCGGCGCATCATTTGTTCAATCCGGAAGTTCCACCATGTTGCGTCCTGCATTCACGCTCGCCCTGCTCAGCCTCGCCCCCGCGCTGTTCGCGCAGGAGGCGACCCCGGCAGCACCGCCCGCCCCGAGCGCAGCGGAGGACAACGCCTTTATCAACGCGACCCTGCCCGCCGATCAGGCGGCGATGAAGGCGCATGTCATGTTCCTGGCATCCGACGCGATGAAGGGGCGCGACGCCGGGAGCGCCGAATATGAGATCGCCGCGCAATATGTCGCCGCGCAATTCTATGCCGCCGGTCTGAAACCCGCCGGGACCGACGGCGGATATCTGCAACAGGTGCCGTTGCTCAGCTATCGCCCCGCCGACAAGGGCACGCTGACCGTGACCCGCGCGGGGGCAGCACCGGTCAGTCTGGAGTTCGGTGAGGATTATGTGCCGCTGGGCGATCCCGAAAAGGCCAGCACAATGATCGACGCGCCGATGGTGTTTGCCGGATACGGCATCGTAGCGCCGCATTTGAAGCGTGACGATTACAAGGGCGTAGATGCGAAGGGCAAGATCGTCGCCTTCTTTGCCGGGGCGCCCGGCAATTTCGACGGCGAAGAGCGCGCGCATTTCGGCGGCGATGCGAACAAGGCGGCGGTCGCGGCGAGCAAGGGTGCGGCCGGCGTCGTCATCCTTGAATCCCCGGTTTCGGCACGGGTCCGCCCGTTTTCGGGCCGCGCCGATCGCTGGGACACGTTTGACATGACCTGGGCCGATGCCGAGGGGCGCGGCTATGTGCCGTCGCGCGGCACCCCGACGCTGGCGCATGTCAGCATGGACGGTGCGGCCAAGCTGTTCGCCGGAAGCAAGGGCTGGGACGCCGCGCTGAAGGCCGCCGAGGCGGGCAAGCCGGTGCTGAAGGCGTTCGCCACCACATCATCGCTGGCGGTCGCGCTGAAAACCGAGCGCAAGACGGTGACCAGCCCCAATGTCGCGGGTATCATCCCCGGCAGCGATCCGCAGTTGAAGGACGAGGTCGTTATCCTCTCCGCGCATCTCGATCATGTCGGGGTGGGCAAGGCGGACGCCAGCGGCGACACCATCTATAATGGCGCGATGGACAATGCGATGGGGATCGCGTCGCTGATCGAGGAAGCGAAACGCTTTCAGGCATCGGGCAAGGCACCGCGCCGCACGATCATGTTCCTGGCGGTGACCGCCGAGGAAAAGGGCCTGATCGGCGCGGACTATTTCGCTAACAACCCGACCGTGCCGAAGGACAAGATGGTCGCCAACGTCAATCTCGACATGCCGGTCATCACCTACAAGTTCGAGGATATGATCGCGTTCGGCGCGGCGCGTTCGACCCTGGGCGCAACCGTCGCGCGGGCGACCGCGAGCGTAGGCGTCGGCGTGGGAACCGACCCGATGCCGGAACAAGGCTTCTTCGTCCGCTCCGACCATTATCGTTTCGTGCAACAGGGCGTGCCGTCGGTCTTCCTGTGGCCGGGCCAGACGGGCGAGAGCGGCAACGCGTTCAACAAGTTTCTGGCGACGCGTTATCACAAGCCGTCCGATGAAATCACCAACCGCGACATCATGTGGGATCAGGGCGTGCGCTTCATCGCCGCCAATTACGCCATCGCGCGCGAGATCGCCGATGCCGACGAGCGCCCGCGCTGGAACAAGGGCGACTTCTTTGGGCTGTTGTACGGAGGCTATGGCGCGAAATAATGCGCCTGCTGATCTTTGGGCTCGGCTACACCGCCGCGCATATCGCGGCGCGGCTGCCCGATGCGCGGGTGACGGCGACGGGGAGCGCGGGCAACCTCGCCTTTGACGACGCCGAACGCGTGCGGTTCGAGATCGGGCATGCGACGCATATCCTGTCGTCGGTGCCGCCGGGCGAGCGCGATCCGGTGCTCGCCGCCTATGCCGACGCGCTGACGGTTTCGGGCGTCTGGCTCGGCTATCTCTCGGCGACCGGGGTCTATGGCGACAGTAACGGGGCGTGGGTCGATGAGAGCGCGCCGACCGGGACCGGGCGTCGCGCCGAGCGCGCGGTCGCGGATGCGGCGTGGCTGGCGCTGGGCGCGCGCGTGTTCCGGCTGCCGGGGATTTACGGGCCGGGGCGATCGCCGCTCGACCGCATCCTGCGCGGCGAAGGGCGGCGGGTCGACGTGCCGGGACAGGTGTTCAGCCGCGTGCATGTCGATGACATTGCCAGCGGTGTGATCGCCGGGTTCGATGCCCCGGCGGGCGCGTATAATCTGGCCGACGATGAGCCCGCACCGCAAAGCGACGTGATCGCTTATGGCTGTCGCTTGCTAGGCTTACCGGTGCCGCCTTTGGTGCCGCTGGCGGAGGCCGATCTGTCGCCTCAGGCGCTGGCATTCTATTCGGAGAACCGCCGGATCGCCAACGGCAAGGCAAAGCGAGTGCTGGGGTGGCGGCCGCTTTATCCCGATTACCGGTTGGGCCTGCGCGCCTTGAGCGCCAGCACCAGCCCGATGCCCGCCAATACCGCGCCCGCCGCCGCCAGCAGCGACCAGCGGTAGCCCTCGAACAGCGTCGAGAGCAGCATCGCCAGCACCGGCACGATCACGCCGGAATAGGCCGCCTTGGCCGGGCCGATCACGCGCAGCACCTTGAAATAAAGCGGGAACGCGATCGCCGAAGCGGCGATGCCGAGATAGAGCACGCCCGCGATATAGCTGGGGCGCGTGTCGAACACCGGCGGCCCCGCCGTCACCCAGGCGAAAACGCCGTCGAACAGTGCGCCGATCAGCATGGCCCAGCCGAGCATCGTCGCCATCGGATAGGCCTTCGCGGTGTCGGTCCCCTGCATGACATTGGCGACCGAGGCGGAGATGACGCCGAGCAGGGTCAGGCCGATACCGAAATAAATCTCGTCACTGGCCAAAGGATCGCGGCGGATTTCGTGGAGGAACAGCAGTGCCACACCCGTTATCGCGATTCCCGAACCGACGATCAGCTGACGCCCCAGTTTCTGGTTGAGGAAGATGCGCGCGAGCACCGCGTTGGGCACCAGCAACAGCGCGAACACCACCGCCACCAACCCGGAGGTGACATGCATTTCCGCGCGATAGACGAAGTTGAAATTGAGCGCGAACTGGAACAGCCCAAGGAGCGCCGCAAAGCCGATGCCGCGCAGGTCTAGACGGAGCGATTGCCGGGTAAATGCCCCCCAGAGCAGCATCGCCACGCCCGCAATCAGGAAGCGATAGGTGACCGACCAGGTCGGCGGCACGGTGCCAAGCTGCCCGGTGATGACGATCCAGGTCGATCCCCAGATCAGCGTAACGACCGCAAACGGGATCAGGATCGCCAGCCGGGTGGATTGCGGCGCTGGCTCGCTCACAGCATCGGTCACAGTGCGGCGATCGCGTCGGCGAGCGGACGGACTTGCGTCTCGTCCTGATCCCAGGCGACGACCAGCCGCGCCTCGCCCGGTGCCCAGTCGTAAAAGTCGAAACCGCGCGCACGCAGGTTCGCGGCCTCATCGGCGGTGACCTGAAGGAATACTTCGTTTGCCTCGACCGGGTAAACCAGCCGCTCGCCGGCCGCCTGCGCCAGCAGCGCCGCCCCGGCATTGGCGGCACGCGCATTGCGCAACCACACATCGTCGGCGAGCATCGCCAGCAACTGAGCGGCGAGATAGCGGCCTTTGGACTGAAGATGCCCCGCCCGCTTGCGACGGCGGCGCGCACCATCCGCCAACGCGGGGTCGAAAAACACCAGCGCCTCCGCCCCCATGCCGCCATTTTTGATAAAGCCGAAGCTCAACGCATCGACACCCGCGCGCCACGTCACATCGGCAGGCGAGCAGCCGAGATGCACCAGCGCGTTGGCGAAACGCGCACCGTCCATATGCAGCCCCAGCCCGTGCCCACGCGCCAGCGCACCGATCGCCGCGACCTCGGCAGGCGTATAGGCCAGCCCATATTCGGTGGCATTGGTGATCGAAATGGCGTGCGGCTGCACCCAGTGCACGCCGGGCTTGGCCGCCTCGATTACCCCTCGCACCGCATCGGGCGACAGTTTTGCGCCGGGACCGTCGGCGAGCATCAACTTTGCGCCATGCGTGAAGAACTCTGGCGCGCCCGCCTCGTCCATCTGGATATGCGCCTCGCGGTGGCAGATCACCCCGCCATCGGGCGGACAGAGTGCGGCGAGCGCGATACAGTTGGCGGCGGTCCCGGTCGGCACCCACAGCACCGCGACATCGGTCTCGAACAACGCCGAAAAACGCGCGTCAAGCAACGCACTCAACCGGTCGCCGTCATAGGCGGTGTCCTGCACATTGGCGGCGGAGATCGCTGCGATCACTTCGGGACAGGCGGGGGCGGCATTGTCGGAGAAGAAGCGCATGGCCGCCCCATGCGCCGCCCCTCACCGCGCGTCAATCGGCGCAGGGTCAGCCGTTGACGATGGTCCCGCCATTGGGATGCAGCACCTGTCCCGACATGTAGCTCGAGTCCTCGCACGCCAAAAACAGGAAGCTGGGCGCGACTTCGTTGGGCTGGCCGGGGCGACCGATCGGCGTGTCCTCGCCGAACGTCTCCAGTTTCTCGGGCGATGCGCCACCGCACGGGTTGAGCGGCGTCCAGATCGGGCCCGGCGCGACGGCGTTCACGCGGATCCCCTTTTCGATCAGGTTTTCCGAAAGCGAGCGGGTGAAGGCGGTGATCGCCCCCTTGGTGGCCGAATAGTCCAGCAGCTCCTTCGCGCCCTGATACATGGTGACCGAGGTGCAATTGACGATCGCCGACCCCTTGCCCAGATGCGGGAGTGCCGCCTGCACCAGATAGAACATGCCGAAGATATTGGTCTGGAAAGTGCGCTGAAGCTGTTCCTCGGTAATGTCGCGGATATCCTTGTCAGGATGTTGCTCGCCGGCATTGTTGACGAGGATGTCGAGGCGACCGAGTTCGGCCACCGTCTGCTCGATGGCGCGGTCGCACATCTTCTTCGAGCCGACGTCCGCCTTGATCGTGATTGCGCGGCGGCCTTCGGCCTCGACGATTGCCTTGGTATCCGCGGCGTCCTTGTCTTCGAGCAGATAGAGGATCGCTACATCCGCACCTTCGCGCGCATAGAGCGCGGCGACCGCGCGACCGATGCCGCTATCGGCCCCGGTAATCAGTGCGACCTTGCCCTTCAGCCGGCCCGAGCCGGGATAGCGCGGCTGCCATTCTGGCGCGGGGTCAAGGCTGTGCTCGTCACCGGGCAACGCGTCTTCATGGATCATTTCCGCTGTCTCGGTCATCGCTTCTACTCCGCTGGTTGCGGCGAAAACCGGCGGGGCAAGGCGAGGGTTCCGGCGGCTGGAGCAACTTAACGCCCGCTTCGTCGTTACAGCGACGAACCGATGCCTGATAAAGCCCGCCCGCTCCCGACTCCCGACGGTATCGTCCCGGCACATGTCGATGGGCGCGGTGCGGGCCATCGCTGGGCGTCGCTGATCGTGCTTTCGGCATTGATGCTGGCGGCGCTGCTCGGCGCGTTCGGCGGGGGCAAGGTGCGGCCAGTGACGGTGGATAGCGCAACCGCGCGGCTGGAAGTCGCCACGCCCCGAGTCATCCGCAACGGCATGTTCTTTGAGACGCGCATTCAGGTCACCGCGCATCAGCCGATCGCAAAAGCGGTGATTGCGATCCCCGCATCCCTGTGGCGCGACATGACGATCAACACGATGATCCCCGCACCTGGCGAAGAGAAATCGGAAAAGGGCGCGTTCCGTTTCGACTATGGCGCGATGAAGGCCGGCGATGTGCTCGACATCAAAATCGACGGACAGATCAACCCGCCTTTGTTCGCGGGAACCAGCGGGACGATCATCCTGCATGACGGGGATCGCGCGATCGCCGAACTGCCGCTCAGCATCACGGTCCTGCCCTGATGGATATCGTCATTCGCGCCAGCGTGATGTTCGCCATTCTGTTCGGGCTGTTGCGCCTGATGGGCAAACGCGAGCTGGGGCAGATGACGCCGTTCGAGCTGGTGATGCTGGTGGTGGTCGGTGACCTGATTCAACAGGGGATCACGCATAACGACTTCAGCCTGACCGGGGCCACGCTGGCGATTGGAACCTTCGCCTTCTGGACCGTGGTGCTGGGCTGGGTGACCTATCTGTCACGCCGGGCGGAGCGCGCGATCGAGGGCGAGCCGCTGGTGCTGATCCGCCACGGCGTGCTGCTGGAGAAAAGCCTGAAACGCGACCGGCTCACTCGCGCCGAAGTCGAATCGGAAATGCGGCTGGCGGGGATCGCGCGGATCGAAACGGTGGCCTGGGCGATCCTCGAACCCGAGGGGAGGATCAGCTTCATCAAGCGCGAGGGTGACGATGACGGTCCCCCGCCGGACGCGCCCAAGCCGTCCTGAGCGGACGGGCGGGCCGCGCAGGCTCAGGCGATGAAGCCTGAGGCCTGCGGGGCGGCGGTGGTGAGGATCATCAGACCGGTGAGACCGAACGAAACGATCCCGACGAGGATTTGGCGTGCCATGATTTTGTTTCCCTTGTGCATTGGATGTCCGGGTGCGGTCAGGCGACCGGACCCATGCTGACGGTGTTGGCGATCATCAGGACGGTGACAGCAGCAGCGCCGACGAACGAGACGGCGTAGCGAGCGAACGATTCAAACCGGATTGCCATGATATTTAACTCCCTTTGCGTGTTCGCCGGACCATCCGGCGAGATGCCAGAATGATTGCAGGGAGCGTGCCAGGTTCTGTAAGTATCTGATAACACAGAGATTTTAATTTTGTTGCTGTCACTGTTGGTGATTTACGCCACGGATCGTGGGAAATTATACCAACTGTCAGTTGTGGCGATCAGCTCGCGTAAACGCAGTTTCGCCCATCGCCCTTGGCGCGGTACAGCAACGCATCGGCGCGCTGGAAGCTCGCGGCAAATCCTTCGTCGATCACGACGCGCGTGACGCCTGCCGAAAAGGTGATCTCGCCGAGCGGCGCGTCGCTCTCGCGCAGGCGATAGCGTTTGGCGGCGACGGTCGCGCGGGCATTGTCCAGCGTCACGCGCGCCGCCTCCAGATCGGCATGCGCGAACAGCACCGCAAACTCCTCCCCGCCATAGCGCGCGACCAAATGGGTTTCGCAACTTTGCGTCAGCGTATCGGCGATGCTCTTGAGCACGCGATCGCCCACCGCATGACCAAAGCGGTCATTGACCGACTTGAAGTGATCGACATCGCACACTGCGATGCACAATTGCGCGCCGGTTGCGGTGTCGGCGGCATAACCTTCCTCGAATGCGCGGCGGTTGGGCAGGTCGGTCAGCGGATCGCGGCGGGCATTATCGCGCGCCTCCTCCAGCTTGTCGCGCAACTCGCTCGCCTCGCGCGTTGCCGATTCCAGCCGCGATTCGGCGCTTTGAACACGCTCCAGCATCGTCGCGGTAATGCGCGATACATCGACCAGCACCGGCATTTCGGGGGCGGTCGCGCGCAGGATCGCATCCGCGCTGGCGGCGAGATTGCGCCCGAAATCCTCGGTCTCGGCGCGGATCGCCTGAACCATGTCCTGAAAGCCTTCGACCTGCATCTGGGTCTGCGCGACGAGGCCGTCGGCTTGCGCACGCACATTGTCCGCGCTGACCGGCGCTTCACAGCCGAGCGACTCGATATCGCGCTTGGTCAATCGCACACCACCGTCGGTCAGCGCCGCCACCGCCTTCGCCAGCGGCCCCTCCGGATCGTGGAGCAGATGCCAGGCAAAGGCGAAGTTGGCCGGATCGGGATCCAGCCGCTGATCGAACAAAAATGTGCCGATGCGTTCGTACAATTGTCGGGCTGGATCACCAGTCCCGACGGTACGAATCGCCCTCGCCACCGCCATAGAAACCACCCCACGCTCATCCAGGACGCAATTACACGCGCCCGACAACGCATTTGATGAACATGGATTAGGCGCTAACTGCTAAAATCCGGTGAAATGCGACCCGGACCGTTGCAATTTACATACCCATATTGGATGTTTAGCGTTTCCGCGTCTTGTACGCCTGCGCCGCCGCCAGCGTGTTCTTGACGTGATTGGCCGGACTCATCTCGCTATGCGCATAGAGAACCTTGCCGTCCGGCGCGATGACATAGCTGGTGCGGCTGGTCATCGCGGTCTTCGCGCCGTTGCGTGTCAGCGCCACGTCATAGCCGTCGATGATCGCCGGGGTCGCTTGCGCCACCGCGAATTTGCTCGCGCAATCCTTGGTCGAGAATTCCTTGAGCTTGTCGATCGGGTCGGCCGCCATGCCGATGACGATCGCGCCTGCTTTCCTGAACGCCGGCGTCGCCGCTGCAAACGCCTGTGCCTCGGCACTGCATCCGGGTGTGAACGACATCGGATAGAAATAGAGGACGAGCGTCCGCCCCTTCTTTAGCTGTTGTTTCAGGTTCAGCCTGAATTCCTTGCCCGCCAGCGCACCCTGCGTGGTGAAATCGGGTGCGACCTTGCCCGGTGCGAGTTGAGCTGTGGCGGGAACGCTGGCGGTGACGGCCAGGGCGGCGAGGATCAGCTTCATGCGCATCGAAAACTCTCCGGAAAATATGTTGTGTGCGATCAGCGAGTAAGGGCGATGCCGATGCGGCCATGCGTATCACGACGGCGATAATCGTCCAGTGCCTCACCGAACCCGGTGAACGCCTGACCGAACAGATAGATGCCGAAGCCGCCGCCCAGATCGGCCATCGGATAGGAGGCGAACAACTCCGCCGCGCCGCGCCCGCTGTCGGGATTGCCGCGCGCGGTGAGCGTGAGCTTCAGGCTGTCGGGTTTGGCCAGCGTCAGCCCAAGCGAGCCATTGCCCCAATAGCGGTCAAGATCGGGGGCGACGCCCTGTTGCCCGACATAGACCCAAGCCTGCGGCGTCACCTCCGCGCGCCAGCCGTCGCCCAGATCGAACGCCTTGGTGAAGCGCGCGAAGATGCGGTTCGAGTCGATCGAGCCGATACTGCCGCGACCGTTCGAATCGTGCCGCCAGCCGATGCCGAATGCCGCGCTCTCGTCGATCGGGACATCGGCGAAGACTTCGGGTGAGTAAGTGGTGTGGACGAACGGGCCGGACGGCAGGTCGATCCGCCAGAACATGGTTTGCGTGTAGGCGAATTTCAGGCGGCTGAGCGCCCCATCGCCATCGAACGGCTGAAACGCAAAGCTGACCTGCAGCTTGGCCCCCGCATCGTCGCTACCGAACACCCCATAGATCGGCTCGTGCGGAGAAAAGCGGTCAACGAACGCCGACGACGTTCCAGCCGAGCGCTGCACCTCGGTCTCGCCTGCAACCTCGACCGGGGCGCGGGCGCGAGCATCGCCGGGATAGGCGCTGCCGACCCCGGCGGGCAAATCCTTGCCCGGCACCGGCGGCGCGGGGCGCGCGGCATAGGCAACGGGGACATAGCGTGCCTTGGCAAAGCTGCCTGGTGCCAGCATCGCGGCGGGCGCGGGCAGGCGTTCGAGCACCATCCGCGTGCCGTCCGCCGCCGTCACCTCGATCGTGCGCGGCCCTTCGGCGGCAGCGGGGGCCGCGCCCTCGTTGATGAGGATCACCTCGACCCCGCGCAACGCCTCCCGCTCGGACGCAGGCTGGGCGGGCACGGCGCGCACCTGCGCGGCGGCGGGGGTGGCGAGGATCGCGGCGGAGAGAAGGAGACAGCGCATCGCGGCCCCAGATGCCAGCCCGCGATGACGATTGCGAGTCGTTAGGCAGACGCCGTTGCCGTATCAGGGTCCGATGTCCGACGATTACGCCCATGGCCAGCGGGATGGCCTTCGACTCGCCTTGGCGCTGCTCGCGGCGGAGGAGGCCAAATGGGCCGCCCTGCTGGGGGAAAGTTCCTCGGGGCGCACCAATGTCGTTCGCGCCGTGCGGCACAAGACGCTGCAAGTCGCACAGAAGCGCGTGCAGACCGCACTCAACCGCCTCTCGCCCAGGGGTGAAGCGGCAATGGATCCCGAAGTCGCGTCGGCGCTCGACAGGATCGGGCTGTAACTTGACCGGCAGCACCCCCTGAAAACTCTAGGCGGACGCATAATTGCGGTCTATGCCTCAGTCAGGGGGAGAGCGTGATGAATACCGAAGCACCTTCGCGCCGCAGATTTGTAATCGGGGGGCTGGTTGCGGCCGGACTGGCCGGTTGCGATGGCGCGGGATCGGGCCTGGTCAAGGTTGCCGCGGAGAAAAAGGCGCCGCCGTTGACTCAGGGCGAAGTGGGCAGATGGGAAACCCTGCTCGGCCAGACATTCACGATCACGGGCGAGAGCGGCAAGGCCGTCGCCACGCTGACGGCGATCAAACGGGGCGTCTCCGATGCCGGACGGCCGCCTGAGCTGGGCCGCGATTTGCCGTTTTACGTGTTCTTCGAGATGGATGCCCGGATGGCACCGGTGGGCGACAAGACCTATCAGGTTTCGCATAGTTCGACTGGCGCCTTCGACCTGTTCGTGGGACTATCGACCGAGCAGAACGGCAAGGCTGTGTTCAACGCGCTGTTGAACTGATCGGTCGGCGCAGGTTTTCAAGGCGTGCGGCGCCACGCAATCGCGGTGAGTTGGAGGGGCTGCAGTGTCAGAACCATTTTTAAGCGAAATCAAGATCGTGTCGTTCAATTTCGCGCCACGGGGTTGGGCGCTTTGCAACGGCCAGTTTCTGCCGATTAATCAGAACCAGGCGCTGTTTGCGCTGCTCGGCACGACGTTTGGCGGCAATGGCCAGACGACGTTCGCGCTGCCCAATTTTCGCGGGCGCGTCCCCATTCATCCGGGCAATGGCCATGAGTTGGGCGAGGCGGCGGGTTCGACATCAGTGACGATCAATTCGCAGACGATGCCGCAGCATCTCCATTTCGCGCAGGCATCGATCCTGAGCGGATCGACCCCCGATCCGAACAATGCGTATCTGGCCGGGCACCTGAACGGCTATGGCGCTGCCAGCAGCCTGACGGCGACCAGCCCGCAAAGCGTGACGAATGTCGGCGGCAGCCAGCCGCACAACAACATGCAGCCCTATCTGGTGCTGAATTACATCATTGCCCTGCAGGGCATTTTTCCCTCCCAGAACTAAGGACGATCGGCCATGGCACAGCCTTATGTTGGCGAGCTTCGGATGTTCGCAGGGAATTTCCCTCCTAATGGGTGGATGTTCTGCGACGGTCAAACGCTCCCCATTTCCGAGAACGACGTGCTGTTCCAGCTGATCGGGACAACCTATGGCGGCGACGGCGAAGAAACGTTCAATCTGCCCAATCTGCAAAGCCGGGTGCCCATGCACATGGGTACCGGCCCGGACGGAACGACCTATCAGCAGGGTGAAATGGCGGGCACCGAGTCGGAAACGCTGACGGTCCAGCAAATTCCGTCGCACACCCATGCTTTCATCGCATCGACCGGTGCGGCGACCAGCAACAGCCCGAGCGGCAATGTGCTGCGCGCGAGTCCGTCGGTCGACGCGCATTATGCGGGCACGCCCGACGCGGACATGGCGGCGGGGGCGATCACACCCGTCGGCGGATCACAGCCGCACGAGAATATGCAGCCCTTTCTCTGCATCAATTTCATCATTTCGCTGTTCGGGGTATTCCCCTCGCAGTAAGGAGTATCCGGCATGTCCGATCAGTTCGTCGCGGAAATCAGGATCTTTCCATTCAATTTCCCGCCCACCGGCTGGGCGCATTGCAATGGTCAGCTGATGCCGATCTCGCAGAACACGGCGTTGTTCTCGCTGCTCGGCACCACTTATGGCGGGGACGGGAAATCGACCTTCGCGCTGCCCGATATGCAGGGCAATACGCCGATGCAGCCTGGCCAGGGACAGGGGCTGAGCCTGCGCGATCTGGGCGAAATGAGCGGCGTCGAATCCGTTACGCTGCTGGAATCGGAGATTCCGTTTCACACGCACAGGATGCGCGCGGTGACCGGGGAAGTCGCCGACATCAACACGCCGGGACCGCAGACCAGTCTGGCCTATAGCAATAACGGATTCGCTTATAATCCGTTGAATTCACCGCTTGGCACGATGGCACCGCAAGCGCTCGCACCGGCCGGCGGCAGCCTGCCGCACAACAACATGATGCCGTATCTCACCTGCTATTTTAACATCGCACTGCAGGGCATTTTCCCGCAGCGCCCGTAACGCAGCGGATGCGATCGTTCCCGGAAGCCACCGCGCTCGGCATCGGCATGCGGCCGATGGGTGACGCCGACTTCCCGTTCACCGAAACGCTCTACGCATCGACCCGCGCGGAGGAAGTGGCGCAGACCGGCTGGCCGGAAGAACTTTGCCGCGCCTTTCTCGCGCAGCAGCATGCCGCGCAGCACGCCCATTACCAGAAACATTATCACGGCATGGAAGCGCTGATCCTGGAGCGTGATGCAATCGCGATCGGGCGGCTTTATCTGCTCCAGTCGGCGAACGATCTGCGCATCGTCGACATCTCGCTGTTGCCGCAGGCGCGGCGACTCGGGATCGGCAGCGCCATTTTGCGCGACGTGCTGGCCGGTGCGGCGGCGCGTGGTTCCGGCGTCTCGATCCATGTCGAGCGCAACAACCCAGCGCGTGCACTCTATGCCCGGTTCGGTTTCGAGCCGACCCGGGCCGAGGTGTCGGGAGAGGTCTACGATCTGTGGAAGTGGCCCGGCGCGGCGAATCGGTGAGATCACTGCGACTCAGTAAAATATGGCCTCATAGCGCGTACCCTGCGCGCCGCTCGAGATCGGCGCCACGAAGATGTCGTGTTCGGCGTCCACCACTGAAAAGCGGTAGATTCCCTGCGGCAGGATCGGCTGTACCGGCCCGACGAATTCCAGGCGGAACGACCCGCCCACACGTCCGGAATCGTTCAGCGACTCGACCAGGTCGAGCGTCAGCAGGACCGGCACGTCTCCGGCAAAGATCGTATAGGCGGTGCCGACTCGTTCAGCGACATCGTCCAGGGTCACAGGCCGTAGCGCGTCCATCATCTCTATCCCGGTCAAAGCGATCGTGCGGGGCATGATCCCGCGCGACAACTCGACGTGTCCGGCCAATAGGTCAAGGGTGGGGGGTCTGTGACAGGGCCGATGGACAACCATCTGAAACGGTTTGGTTGCTCCAAGTTGCGCACTGGTATGGTGCCGATGTTCGCGTTAAGTGTGGTAGCATGGGTTTATGTCCGTCGCTGCTCCATCGGGGCCGCCGGGGATGTATCGGGGGGGATATCAAATGGCTGTTTCGATCACCGTCAATACGACCGATGAGATCCGAAACGACGTCGACGGTGATGGTGTCGCCGATGCAGGCGATACCATCGAAACCACCATCGTCATCGAAAATAGCGGTGACACCGATGCGCTGAATGTTGCCATCAGCGACGCGCTCGACGGCCTGACCATCGACCCCGATTCGGTGACGATCACGCCGATCGCGGTGGACAATGTTTTCACGATCACTGGCAATACGCCGATCACCTTCACCAGAGCTCAGCTGGTGGGCAACGACCTCGATCCCGACGGCAACGCGGCGAACCTGGTCATTTCCAATGTGTCGGCTGGCAGCAACGGCACGATCCAGGACAATGGCGACGGCACCTATACGTTCACGCCGACCACCGGTCTCGACGCGGGTGCAACGGCCACCTTCACTTATACCGTGCGCGACGAGGACGGGATCGAGAATGTCGTCGGCTATGACGGCCAGGTCACGCTGAACATCACCGACGTCGTCTGGTATGTGGACCGCAATTACAGCGGCGTGAACGGCGCGTCGGATGGGTCGTTCCTGCGGCCTTTCACCAGCATGACCCAGTTGAACGGCGCGAACGGCGACGGCAGCACCAACGACGATGTCGACTCGGCGGGTGAGACGATTTTCGTCTATGACGGTGGCGCGGCGGTTCAGGGTGCGATCACGCTGGAAAACAGCCAGAATCTGTATGGCGACGGCCATGCGATGACCGTCAACGGCATCTCGATCGGCAACAGCGGTGCCAATTCGATCATCACCACGAGCAGCGGGACGGTGGTCACACTGGGTTCCGGCAACACGATCGACGGCATCACGCTGAACGGCACCGGCACCGCCGGCGGGATCAGCGGCACCAGTTTCGGCACGCTGACGGTCAGCAACACCGTGATCGACGTGGCTGGACAGGCGATTTCGCTGGCTACCGGCAATGTCGCCGGGTCTGGTTTCACCTCGACCGATTCCGATGGCGGCACCAACAATGTCAGCCTGACCACGGTGACCGGCACGCTCAATCTGGGCGGCGGCGCGCTGTCGGGTGCCAGCGGGGCGTCGTTCAACGTCAGCGGCGGCACCGTCACGACGGATTATAACGGCACCATCACACAGGCGAACAACGCTGCGACCGTCAGTGTTTCGAACCACACCGGCACGCTGGTATTCGACGGTAACGTCACTTCGACCAACGGCTCCGGGCTGGCCTTTGGCAATGCCGACGGCACTTACGATTTCAACGGCAATGTCAGCCTCAGCGGCGGCGATTCCGGCGTCGATATTCTGACCGGATCGAGCGGTACGTTCACCTTCGACGGTGCCAGCAACGCGATCAACAACAGCGGCAACGCCAATGCCGCGTTCAACATTGTCGGCAGCAATGCCAATGTCACCTGGAACGGTAACATCACCGATACCAACGGCAATGCCGTCAATATCGACAACCATGACAGCGGCACCGTCACCTTCCAGAACGGCACGATCAGCTCGACCGGCGCAAGCGCGGGCGGCATTGACGTCATCAACAGCAATGGCGGCACGGTCAATTTCGCCAGCCAGCTTACGCTCTCAACCCAGGGTAATACCGCAGTCAACATGACCGGTAACGGCGGCGGCACGGTCACGATAACGAACAGCAGCAACACGGTGACCACAACCACCGCCACGGCGGTCAATATCGTCGACACGATCATCGGCGGCAGCGGCGTCAACTTCGTCAGCATCTCCACCGGCGCCGCGACCAATGGCGTCAACCTGTCCAACACCGGCACCAGCGCGAACGGCGTGGGTTCGGGCGCATTTACCGTCACCGGCACGGGTGCCGACGCTACCGGCGGCACGATGAACGGCGTCGGCACCGGCTATAACGTGTCGGGCATCGGCGCGCTCAACCTGACTCAGGTCGATATCACCAATGCATCGAATGACGGCATTTTCGGCAGCAATGTCCGCGGCCTGACGCTCAACAGCGTCGAGATCGATGCCGGCAACGACTCGAATTTCGACCGCGGCGCGGAGTTCAGCAACCTTAGCGGCACCGCGACGGTGACCAATTCGACCTTCGGCAATTCGGCGGGTCATGCGTTCAACGTCTATAACTCCAGCGGCACGCTCAACCTGACCGTGACCGGATCGACCTTTAGCGGATCGCAGGTTGTGGGCGCGGGCGGCGACGACGGTCTGCTGATTGAGGCCAACGGCACCTCGACGATCATCGCCAGCGTGACCGGATCTACGTTCAGCAACAATGAGGGCGATCATTTCCAGTTCGCCACCGATGGCGGCGCATCGACTTCGCATATCACCTTCAGCGGCAACACGCTGAGCAACGCCCCGGCCGGAAACCCCGAACTGCTCGGCGGCGGCATCACGATCAGCCCGTCGGGCGATTCGGACGTTACCTTTGCGATCACCGGCAACACGATCACCGGCAACAACCAGGGCGGCGCGATCGACGTCACGACGCTCGGCTCGACCGCCAATATGCTCGCGCAGGGCACGATCAGCGGCAACAATGTCGGCAATGCGGCGCAGGACAATTCGGGTTCGGCTCAGGCGAGCGGCATTTCGGCCGAGAATAACGGCAACGGCACGCTCACCGTCCTGATCGCAAACAACAATATCACCGAGGTCAACGGTGCCTTCTCGATCGAGATTTTCGCGCGCGCCGGCACGGGATCGGGCGGAACGCTGAATGCCACCGTCACCGGCAACACGATCACCAATCCGACGGTTGCCGCCCCCAATGCGGGTATCCGCGTGACCGGCGGCACCTCGCTCGGCACCGACAAGGGCACGATCAACGTCGATATCAACAGCAACAATGTCGATACGGCGCTGACCAACGATATCCGCATCACCTCGAACGGTGACGTCAATATTAACCTGAAGGATTTCGGCGGGCCGACCGGCGCATCGACGACGGCCGGCATCGGCACGAACATCGAAACCTATCTCGAAGGCCGCAACCCGGGCGGTGAGAACGCGTCCTATTCCGCTGGTTCCACCGACAATCAGGCGGCGATCGGAACGACGGGTTCCGTCGCGCAGCCGGGCACGCCCTCGTCGCCGCTGCTCGCAGTCGCGCTCCCCGACGCGCCATTGGCCAGCGCGCCTGTTGCTGTGCTCGGCGATGCGCCTGCGACGGGCGGCAACGCCGACACCGGAACCGGCGGCGCGGGCACGGGCACGCCCGCCGTCCCGGCGCACCCGGTGATCGTCGATGACGGTGTGCTGAGCCAGGCCGAACTGGATTATTTCGTCGCGGCGGCAATCGACCGCTGGATTCTTGCGGGCGCCACGGCCGAGCAGGTGGCGGCGATGCGTGCCGCGACGTTCAACGTCGTCGATATGACCGGCATTTATCTGGGCGCAAGCAACGGCTCGACCATCGAGATCGACGCCGACGGCGCGGGCATTGGCTGGTATCTGGATGCGACCCCCGGCGATGACGCGGAGTTCACCGGTAGCGGATCGCGCCTGACCGGTCAGGGCGACGCGGCCAACCAGATCGATCTGCTCACCACGGTGATGCACGAGCTGGGCCATCAGATCGGCATCGGGGACAGCTATCAAAGCGGCGAAGCCGACACGCTGATGTATGGCTATGTCACGGTCGGTGAGCGGCGTCTGCCGACAGCGACGGACACCGCCGACGCTGGCGACGGGCCGGTCGATGCATCGGCATTCGCGCTCGGCCCGATTGGCGTGGGCACGCTGCCTGCGGGTTCGGCGATCGAAATCCGGTTCGAATCGGTGGTCAATCCCTATGGTCCCGGAATCGTTGCCCCGCTGAACAACACCACGACGGTATCCGGCAGCAATTTCGCCAATTCGACGGATCCGCACAGTCTGGTGCTCGACACGCTGACGCTGGGCGGCACTGTGTTCGTCGACGCCGATGGCGACAATGTCTTCGACGCGGGCGAAGGAACCGCCGGCGTCACGGTCAACCTGTATGTCGATGCCAACGGCAACGACATGCTCGACGGCGCGGAGGCGACGAGCATCATCGCGTCCATCACCACCGACGCGAGCGGCAATTACAGCTTCGCCAATCTCGGCGCGGGTAACTATGCGGTTGCGGTCGGCGCGGCGAACTTCGGCGCGGGCGCGCCGCTGAACGGGCGCGCCAGCCTGAGCGCAACGGGCGATCCGGACGACAATGTCGAGAATGACGACAACGGCATCTCCATCGGCGGTGGCGCGTTCCGCAGCGGCCTGATCACGCTCAGTTTCAATGGTGAGCCGACGCTCGACGGCACCAATCAGGCCGACATCAACAACTCGCTCGATTTCGGCTTTGCGACGCCGAACGTGGCACCGACCTCGGCCAACCTGGCCGGTGACAATGTCGCCTATGTCGAAGACGACGGCGCGGTCAGGCTGGACGTCGGCGGCAATGCGACAATCGCGGATGCAAATAATCTCAACTTCGCCGGCGGTACGCTGACGGTCGAAATCAGCACTGGATTGTTCGAGTCGGAGGACGTGCTTGGGATCGCGGCGACCGCCGCGGTCAGCTTCACCGCCAACACGGTGTCGGTCAACGGCGTTCAGATCGCCACCTATACCGGCGGCGGCGCAGGCGGACTGGACCTCGTCTTTACCTTCGACGCCGATGCAACCCCGGCCGCGCTGACCGAGCTGGTCCGCGCGCTGACCTATACCAACAGCAACGGCGTTGCGCCGAACATATCGACCCGCACGGTGACGCTGACGCTGGTCGACGGGCGCGGTACCAACGAGGGCGCGGGGGCGGACACGCTGACGCTCGACACCACCGTCACCGTCGCGCGGCAGAATGATGCGCCGGTCGTGCCCGATCTGTCCGATATCGCCGCAACCGAGCAGACGGCGGCCACTGTCGCCGTCGCGGTCAGCGACCCCGATCTCGATGCGCGTAACGGCGGCGCCGGCGATTATGCGGGTGCGACCTTCTCGATCAACCGTGACTCTGGGGTTTCGGCGGAGGATACGTTTGCGATCAACGCCACGGGCGCATCGTTCACAATCGCCGGCAACGACCTGCAATCCGGCGGCCTGACCTTCGCCACGCTGTCGGTCATCGCCGGAGGCCTGAGCATCAGCTTCACCAGCAGCGCGACGACGGCGACCACCGCGCTCGTCAACGAAGTGCTGGGACGGATTCAGTACACCAATCTGTCCGATGCGCCGCCGCTCTCGGTATTGCTCGCTTTTGGCCTGTCGGACGGCGCACCGGGCGGCGATCAGGGAACGGTAGTCCTCGACAACAATTATGATGCCGGCACGGTCACCGTGAACATCACGGCGCAGAACGATCCGCTGGTGCTGACGGTCGCTGACACGACGGTCGGCGGGACCGAGGACGTCAACATCATATTCAACGCCGCCAACGGCAACGCGATCACGGTGTCCGATCCCGATCTCCGCAGCGTTACGATGACGCTCGGCGTGCAAAGCGGCACGCTGACCTTGTCGGGCACCACCAACCTCGCGGTAACCGGCAACGGCACCGCCAATGTGCAGATCGTCGGTCTGGCCGCTGATATCAACGCCGCCGTTGAAGGGCTGATTTATCGCGGCAACCTCAATTTCGATGGGTCCGATACGCTGGCGATCAATATCGCCGAGTCGGGCGATAACGATTCGGCGAACATCGCCATCACCCTTGCCGACGACGGCGTGCTTCAGGGTACCGCGGGCAACGACAATTTGGGCGGCACCAACGGCGTCGATTTCTTCGACCTGAGCCAAGGGGGTAGCGACACCGCATCCGGTGGCGATGGCAATGACGGTTTCCTGATGGGCGCGGCGTTCGATGCGTCGGACGCAATCGACGGCGGCGACGGGACCAACGATCAGGTCGGTCTGCGCGGCAACTATACCGGCGGCAATGCGCTGGTGCTGGGATCGACGACGCTGCGCAATGTCGAGTTGATCGGCCTGCTCGACGACGGCGGCAACGATTACGACATCACCACCCACAACGACAATGTCGGCGCGGGTCAGGTGCTGACGGTGTTCGGCACGAATCTGGGCGAGGATAACAGCTTCACCTTCAACGGCTCGAACGAGACCGACGGCAGCTTCCGCATCTATGGCGGCCTGGGTACCGATGTGGTGACCGGCGGCGCGCAGAATGACGGATTCTGGTTCGGCCCCGGCCGGTTCGATCCAACGGTCGATCGAGTCAATGGCGGCGGCGGCACCAACGATCAGCTGGCGCTGGACGGCGACTACACGATTACGCTGGATGGTACGAGCATCCAGAATATCGAGACGATCACGCTGCAGCGCGGGCCGGTGGGGGACAGCAACAGCTTCAACCTGACGCTGGCCGACAGCCTGGTGGCGAACGACGCCACGCTGACCATCTGGGGCTTTCCGTTGCTGACGGCCCTGACGGTCAATGGAGCGGCGGAAACCGACGGCAATCTGCGTGTCTATGGGGGTGCCGTGGGCGATACGATCACTGGCGGTGGCGGCGACGACTGGCTGTGGGGCGGCGCGGGTGGCGACCGGCTGACCGGCGGTGTGGGCGCGGACATCTTCGCCTATGACGTGGCAAGCCAATCTACGGGCATCAACTACGACACGCTGGTAGGATTCAATGCGGCGGAGGACCGGATCGACCTGCCGTTTGCGGTCACCAGCGTCGCGGCTCCGGTCAGCGGCAACCTGTCGCTGGCGACGTTCAACGAGGATTTGGCCGCGGCGATCGGCGCGGCACAGATGGCATCGGGTCAGGCGGTACTGTTCACCGCCACCGGCGGCGACATGGCCGGCCAGACCTTCCTGATCGTCAACGGACTGAACTCGAGCGCCGGCTATCAGGATGGCAGCGATTATGTGTTCCATCTGGAAAGCCCGGTCGGCACCATCATCACGCCGGACCCGTTCGTTTAAGGAGCTGCGATAGCGATCTGGACGTGCCTTCCCCGGGTGCCGCGAGCATTCGCGGGTTCCCGGGGTTCACTCATTCGATGCAGCTAGGTGCGGATCGGTACGCGACCGGCTGACGATGGGCATTCTCGACATCCCGACACGGTGTCGAGCAACTTGTCGTGCCCTTCCAACCCGGTCATGCGGCGTGTTGTTTATCCAGGATAAAACTGGATTTGGCGGAGACGGAGGGAGGAGATGTGTACCGGCTCGGTTCCTGGTAAACTATTGTTATTACGCATGTTTGGCCCGCCCTGTGTACCAACCAATGTACCAAGGTAATGTACCGTGATCTCGTTCAATCCGAAGCAAAATCGTTCGTGATTATGCACTTTACAAACCCACGATTTGACACATAACGGCTCCACCAAACGGAGCGTTTCACCATGTCGGTTCTTTCTTCCCCGCACTTTCACGACGAAGCCAAGGCTTTCGCCTATCTGGAAAGCATCGTGTGGGCCGATGGAACGGTTTGCCCGCATTGCGGCACGGTCGGCGGTCGCATCTACGATCTGGCTGGCGTCCGCTCCAAGCCAAGCAAGAAGAACCCTGAAGGCGTTGTCCGCCACGGCCTGAAAAAGTGTGGCGAGTGCCGCGCTCAATTCACCGTGAAGGTTGGCACCGTGTTCGAGCACGCCCGTATGCCGCTCCACAAGATGCTACAGGCCGTTCATCTGATGGTGTCGAGCAAGAAGGGTATCAGCTCGCACCGGCTCAGCCGCGTGCTTGAAGTCCAGTATAAGAGCGCATGGTTTCTCGCCCACCGTATCCGCGAAGCGATGCGTTCGGGTGACCTATCCGTGTTCGGTAGCAACGGCGGCGCGGTCGAAGGGGACGAAACCTATTTCGGCATCAAGAAGGGTTCTGAAACGCGCCCCGGCTATCCGCACAAGATGGCAGTCGTCGCGCTGGTCGATCGTGAGAGCGGCACCATGCGTTCGTTCGCTTTCGAGCGCTGCACCGCCGCCAACGTCGTCCCGGTGGTGAAGGCCAACATTTCCGGCGAAGCCCGCCTGATGGCCGACGAAAGCCGCATCTACACGAAGATCGGTCGCGAGTTCCCGGAGCATGGCACCACGACCCACCGCATGAACCAGTATGTGAACCTGGATGATCGTACGATCCACACGAACACCGTTGAAGGTGCGTTTTCGATCTTCAAGCGCGGCATGAAGGGCGTTTGCCAGCATTGCGGACAGCAGCATCTGCACCGCTATCTGGCAGAGTTTGAGTTCCGCTATAACAACCGCATCGCCAACGGCGTGGATGACCGCCAGCGTTCGCGCAACGCGATGGCTGGTATCATTGGCAAGTGCCTCACCGATAAATCAGCTGGTATCGACGCCTGAATTCGAGAAAACGATTCAACCTCAACAGCTTAGCTTCAAGTTCAAGTTTGTGGAAAAGTCTTGATTTATTAGGGATTTGCTCCCATCTTCGATCCAATCCAGCTGCGGTTGGAGGGAGAACGTGTTTCGCGTTCAGCGGGGGCCTTGGGCCCCCGTTTTCATTCCGGCAACCATTTCAGACCCCAGCCTTCGATGAGCCCGGTTTTCGGCTGCCGCGCTAGTTTTGACGCGACAAGAACGTCCACAAGACGCGACCCAAAGCCGACAGCGGGTGCTTCATTAAGATGTGTCGTTTTCATGTAGCGAAGGACTGGGTGGGCCAACGAGTCCGCCAATTGCACCGCCGCAATATCGTCGGCCTTGCTACAGAACTTCAGCTCTTTGGAAGTCAGGCATTTTTGAACGAGCGCCGCCGTTACAGCGTTGTTGCCATTTGCCCAAAGGCCCGAATAGGCGCGCTTGAGCCTTTTATCTGCGAACTTCCCGCGAGCCTCAATGACAACGTCACCGACGAAACCATGGCGGTTCAACCATTTCACGAACCGCTCTACGAGAATTTCTAGGCAGTAGTGGTAGGGATCGTGCTGCCAAACCACATACTTTTTGACGTGCGCATCTTTGTCGATCGCCCCTGCAATCGCGAGGAACTGCGCACCCTCCACAAGCTTGAGCCATCGCCGCTCAAATTCCATTGCTAGGAAGGGGTCGTCTTTCAGGCTCTCAAAATGCCCCTCCCCCCGAACCATGTCGCGCCTGTGCAGGATGACCGGGGAGTCGGCACAGTGTCCAAACAGGTCGGCTTTTAGCTCGGTGACGGACGGTGCGAATTTGTCATTATGCGTCTGTTGAAGCATAATGATTCCCATCAAACATAAGAACCGATCTTCATGCGCCTTCTTAAGCGTTTGGGTTCCGGTTTCGTCAATGTAGAGGCGATATCGCTTCGAAGGATGCACGAACATGACGGCTAGTTCGCCTACGAAACACGATCCGAGTCAACTTGATAAGTTCAAGCAAGTCGCGCGCGAGCTTGAAACCGACGACGACCCCAAGCGCCTCGCAGAGAAGCTAGGGAGGCTGGTGAAGCATAAGCCGGCGCCGGAGAAAGGCGAGTGAAGCGCGCGCTCCTGCTGACTCTAGCAGTCGTTGGCGCAGCTGCTGCGATTGTCCTGTACGTGGGCGCGTGGGGTACGGCGGAGATCGCACATCGTAACTTCGATATGGCAGGCTTTGCAATATCGAGTCTGGTCTTGCTCGCTCTTGCGTTTACGGACCAAGCATAAGCCGGTGGAGAAACCGAAGTGAGATGGATCGCCCTTGCCGTTCTTATGGCAGCTAGCGGCACGCCTGCTTATGCTGAAACGGTATTCGGCCTAGGCGTTGGTAGCTGTGCGACGGCCATGCAGGCCCACAAAACTGTGGAACGCAGGGCGTGGATACTGGGATTTTGGAGCGGGTTGAACACTCCTACAAAGTCGAACGTGGGCGACCAATCTGACGCGCTCGGCATCATAGGAGCCGTGGAATTATACTGTCGAAACAACCCGTCAGAATCGTTGGCGTTCGCCACCTACACGACCTATCAGAACATGCGGCTTAGGCCGTAGAATATGCCTAAAATTGAGGTCCAGCAGGCGGCGGGCCGGGTAGGATAAGCGGCACAATCTCTGCGGACGCACCCTGCACGTCCCCGATGCGCCAGTCTTTCCCCATTTGTTTGAGTTCAATGTTCATCCACTCTCGCGGCGGCAATTCGGCCCCTGCCAAAATTCCCGGCGAAATCCCATCGTGGTTGAAAACGTAGCGCTGGGTTAGCTGGCGGATCACGACCCTATAATCTTCGGTCTCAGCGCCGTGCGTCTCGACAGTGGGCGGCGGACTTTCGGCTGCCTCGTGCAACTCTCCTAGCTTGCGCTCCAAGTCGCCAATCCGGTCATCCTTCAGGGACAGGCGCTCTTTGAGCGTTTCAACGATGCCGGTGAAGCGCGACCTTGCCGCAAGGTAAGCCAACCCGGCTACCATCGCGCCCGCGATCAAGAACGTGAAAAGCGCTTGGCTAATCACGTTCCATTCCTTTGCCAGATAGGTGAGCAAATCCATGGCCTGCGCATACGCTGACTCACGGCTCTAGGTCTAGTGGGTTTGTAAGAGACATAATCGCCAAATCGTTTGCGAAATCTCATGCTTTCCATGCCCGTCTTGAGCAGCCCGATCGCGATCGTAGCCTGAAATGACAACCTAAGAGGTCTCGCCAAGTCATGGCGGTGATGACTTCACCCTGATACTGGGTGAGGATGAACCCGCTAAACCCAACGACCGTTAATCCGCTGGCTGGGTGCGCCGATCTCCCAGCACTAAATCAGCTCGCCCGTAGTTTATGGAGGACAGAAGGCGCCCGTGGTGCAGCTGTACTTATCGGCGCAGGGCTCAGTCGTGAGGCCAGTCTGTCGAGTGCAGAGCTGCCTCCCCCCCCGCTCTGGTCAGATTTGGCTAAAATTATGCGGAACCAGTTATATCCTCTCGATCCGGCCGCAGCTCCTTGGGACCCGCTGCGGCTTGCAGAAGAGTATCGGAGCTTCTTCGGACAGGCTGCACTTGATGCTTTTGTCCGTGAGAACATCCGGGACGTTTCGTGGCACCCAGCAGAGCTTCACGCTTCCTTGGTTGATCTGCCTTGGGCTGACATTCTCACTACGAACTATGACACACTGCTTGAACGGGCTGCCCGTCATTGCGATCGCGCATATGATCCAGTCCGGTCGGAGGCCGGGATCGCATTCGCCAAAGCGCCACGCATCATCAAATTACATGGCTCCATTGGTACAACGGACCACTATGTGATCGCAGAGGAGGACTTTCGAACCTATCCAATCCGACACGCAGCGTTCGTAAACTTGGCTAGACAATGTTTCGTTGAAAATGAACTTTGCCTGCTTGGCTTCTCGGGTGATGATCCCAACTTCTTGGCGTGGGCAGGGTGGGTACGTGATCATCTTGGTAGCTCAGCTCGCCGCATTTTTCTGGCCGGGGCTCTCAACCTCAGCCCCGCGAAGCGAAAATATCTCGAGGCCCGCAACATCGCTCCGATTGATGTTTTTCCACTTGTGGAAACACTTGAGCGAGAGAAGCAGCACAGCGCAGCCAATCGCCTTATCCTCAACGCACTTCACGCGCTGCGACCCGTACCAATCCACGATTGGACACCCGCCTCGTCACCTATTGATGATCGTGACGCAGACTTGGAAGCGCAGAAATCAAACTTACTCGCGATGCTCGAACGTTGGCGCGAAGAACGGCAGCGTTATCCAGGCTGGCTGATCTGCCCGGGTGGAAGGCGCACTGCGCTACGCCACAACAGCGAGATGCCACATGCCGATCTGCTTGCATCGCTCCCGCCAGAGATTGCAGCGACTTTGATGGTCGAGTGGTGCTGGCGGCATGAGACGGCCCTTTGGCCGATACATCCAAGTTTCATTGAGCAGGTCAGGCGCTTTGCTGACCCCATCACCTCTAGCGTACTCAGAAAGACTGATAGGCTACTGGTAAGCTCCATACTTCTTCAACATGCTCGCTTACGAGGCGACCGCGCACTGTTCGAGGAGATGGTTTCTTTTATCGAAGGTGAGGCTACTCCGTCCAGCGATGCACTCGCTGGGCTTCGGCACCAACAAGCCTTAGATAGCCTTCATAATCTTGACTTTACTGCCGCTGAAGCGCTTGCATCGGAGATCAACGGGGAGGATCCAGCTTGGTCGCTACGGCGCGCTGCGATCCTCTCGGCCTTGGGAAAATTCAGCGAAGCGGCCGGCACCATCGCAACCGCTCTAAATGATCTTCGCGAGCGTGAACGGGTTGACCGCACGTCCGTATGGATCCGCTCGCGGCTCGCGTGGGCGCTATTTCTAGCTAGGCTGGAACGACGCGGTCGCGGAGAATTCGAGCCTTGGCCTGAGCGGTTTCGTGAGACACGCTGTGACCCGTGGCAGGAGATCGAAGCTGCTGTTCAAGGTGCATCAACCGAGCGGCGAAAGCAGCGTGAGAAGCCGCAAAGTCCCACGCCAAATTTCAAACCAGGATCGTTCAAACTACCGTCAAAGACGATACATTTCGGCGACAGCCGAGTAGAACCCGCAGACACCTTCCGCCTGCTGTTCGAACAAGCAGGCATTCCTGCTCGATTTGGCTATGTGGCGCTGTACATTTCGGAACGACTGGACGCGCTTGAACTCGAGCATCAGCCGACGCTTGAGTGGTATCTTAACCTTCTGAGTGCTGGTCTCGACAAAGGTGACACCCAGCTGCAACGATACTTCGCTCGGGTAGTGATTGCTGCGCTTGGTGCCGAGGTGATCGCTGGCCTTGCTAAGCGGGTCAGGCACGCTCGTGACTACTGGCAAACAGTGCTCCACAACGCAGACGCAGAACGATCCACATTTGCTCGCGATCGCCTGCTAACGCTACTGGAGCTATTGGCCCGGCTCGTTGTTCGCTTTGACAGCGCACAAGCCATTGCACTTCATTTAGAAACGCTTGCCCTTAGCCATCGCCTGAGACCGCAATTCCGCTATGGTGACGCCCTCGGAACCCTGCTCGCTAACAGCTTCGAAGCAGTCGCTCCGCAGGCCCGTGCTTCCATGATACTTGCTGATCTTGAGATGCCTCTAGTCGGCGAGGACGGCATTCCGGAACCGACCGACTGGATCGGCAGTGGGCAGCTTCTGCGACCTAAGCGCATACCGTCGCTGCGGCCAATCATCGCTACCTTACTCGAAGCAGCGGCTGGTACGGGAGGCCCGCGAAGGTCTGCAATATCACGGCTGACCGCCCTTCATGCCATGGATGCGCTCACGTCCGACGAAAGTCGTCGCTTCGCACGCGTCGCATGGAGCCAACTGGATGAGGGCACCCCGCCGCTACCAGCTGACACCCAAGTTTTCGAGTACTTCTGGGCCAAATTGCCATGTCGCGGCCGAGATCCAGCCGACACGGTTCGAGAGCGCGTCTTTTCCGCTGCTAACGCGATTGATCGGAAATACCTCGGCGCAATGATCCGCACCGTTCGGTCGAGCTCTGTCCGCCCGACTGCCGAACAAGCTTGCGAACGCTTCGATACTATCGTCGCGCTTCGGTTCAAACCAGTGGACCCGAATGACTTTATCGAGACCTTCCGTGCCGGAATGAGCGGCTATGATCATCAGCAGGAAGCCAATTTTGCCGGCGCGACGTTGACCTGGGCACTCGCGGAAAATCTTATATCTGCCGATCGAACCCCAGAGAGGCTGGCCGCGATTATCAAGTTCGCTTCAGAGAATGACACGTTGGCCGCTAGTGGTGCACTAGTTCCCTTTCTGGCGAAGAACACGGCTGCTTGTGGCGAACTCACAACGGTCGTTCGTCGCGGATTGACGATGCAGGACAGTCATCAAGTCGGATATGCTTGCGATGCCCTATGGCTTTGGCAGGATGCGCACGGCTCCGGGCCGCTGGCGGTCCCCAATGAGCTTATCGACCAATTTGTATCTGTGATCGAGCTCCGTCAATCTCCGGCCCTCTGGCGAATGCTCGAGACGGCGGCGCGTTTGATCGGGCAAAGCCGACTAGACCATTCCCAACTCCAACGCGTCGAAAACGCTCTTGGCGACTTGATAGCTGAAACCGATTACGCAGGGATTGATCCTCTCAGCGAGCTGGCAGGAACAGTGTCAATGGTCCGCGAGCACGCGGTCAAACTCGCACTATCGCTTCGCAACGCCGGAAGATCGAGCGATGCAATCCAGAGTTGGACTCACCTCTATGGTAACGATGCTCTGCCGGAAGTTAGGCACGCACTTTCTGCGGAAGAGGCCTAGGTTTGCTACGATAGGGTGGCCAGGTGAACGCATCGCAGTTTGGCGATCTGACTTCCCTTAGCTTCGACTAGGCGGAGTGCCTGATCCAGATGTGACCCGAGCCGTGCGACGGCTGGTAGCCAGCGATGCGGCAAGCGAAGTTCGTCACCTCCCTGCCATACCAGTCGGCGACGCAACGCGGTGCCTTCCAGTAGAAAAATGAGATCGCCAACGGTGGTGGCATACTGGTCGGAACCGATCCCCGCCGCGTCAAGCATGCCGCGCATATCTGGATTATCAGCGACCAGAGCGCGAGACACGATATTGCCTCGCCTAGTGAACTGGTCGAGTGCGTAGCCAGGAATACCAGAAGTTAATTGCACGGGTGGCGTCAGGTCGTCGCTCATTTCACCGGTCGGAGCGCTGGACCAAACCTGCCAGACAAGCGGCAACAGCATCGCCATAGGGTTCCGGGATATCTTCCACGCAATTCGACACGTTGCTACGACATGGGAGAAGGGGTTGAGTTCGGCTAGCGTATCGAACACGGCGGCGGGGTCGTGATGCATCTGACCTTCCGCAAGGCCACCTCCGGTCGCCAATACGGCCACGCCGCGCGCGGTGATCGATCGACTTCTGTCAGCGATACCTGCGATCATCTCATCGATCGATCCGTCAAGGGCGTCGTCACGATGAGGTCGATAAGCAGGATCGTTGATTGCTTTGAGAAGAAGATCGCAAGCGGCTTGACAATGATTGCTCTCGGCCATTTGCCGGACCAGCTCAGCAACCACGGGCCAATCGCCGCCAACCGACTGCCGCCATTTTCGGTCTTGCTGAGAGGCTACGATCCGAGCCAGCACATCGATATTGGCGACGCCGACATCCTCGCAGGCGATAATCGTCAACGCGCGCCACATGCTGCGGCGGTCGTGTTCGAACAGGTTCGCTACCGCCCGAATGGCAAGGTCTGGCTCGGCGCGGCGAACTGCTTTTTGGATCACTGATCTCGCCAGCCAGCGGTCGCAGGAAAGCGGATCGATCCGTGGCGCTAAGCTGGTGGCAACCTCTTCGGCAAGATCGATCAGCGTGGTGTCTAACAAGGTATTCTCAGGAAACAGCATTGATACCTCCTCAATGGGAGGTTGCTGGATCGTCTAACCCACCATTAACGTAGACCAGTGACCTGTCTTGAAAAGGGAAAAGGGCGGCGGCTGCGGGCCATTCGAGTTTCCGGTCGACGAACCCGAAAGTCGCCTTTGTTTAGATCGGCCGTGGATGAAGCGGCGTTGGACGAAAGTGGACGATCAACCGGCCCAAAATCGCATCGAAGTGCTGCTCTCCTCAAAACGCGCCTAGTCAGCGCGGGCGGAAAGGCGAAGTCGATACGGTCACGGTTGCGTTCTGGTGTCCGTGAGTGTTCAGCAGACGGCGGATACCGCGCTGGATCAATGGTGGCTCGGCGGTAGGCCCGATACGTACCGAGCGAATGGGCAGCCTTTCAGCTTCGCGAATACGGTTCATGTTGGAAAATTCTAGGTTGGTGGATGTCAAATATGGGATGACGCGGCCCGCGCTCTCACGAAAGTTCGGGGTCGGATGGTCAGGATACCAAGACCGCGAGCTTTCATCCTGGCCGTAGTCGTGCGCGGTGTAAATGAAGCGCACCTCGCGCTCTGATGCGAACGCAGGATCCTTGCAGGTGACAATATAGTGCCAGAGCGCATGATAGAGGCTGCCAGCGACAAGCTTGCTCTCCTCATCGACCATCATAGCAGGGCCGCGCCGCTTGACCGGAATGGGATGACGGATGTCCTCGCGATAGGCGTCAGCATAGGCTGTGAGCAGTTGGTCGAAGACCCAGCGCTGATCCACCGTGTCGTACAAAACGCGATCGAGTACGCCCTCGGAGGTGTACCCGAACATTAGCGGGCTGTGTTCGAGCTCGATCGCGACGGGCGCGTCGGTGCCGCCATAAGCACGCCACTGGGTGAGGTCGTCGCCCTCGAAAGAGAAACACGCAACATAGACCTGCGGATCGGCCCGGCTGTCGAAATAGGACAGCGCAAGTCCCATCATGGCGCTAACCTCGGCCGAAGGTTCAACTGTGATCCGGGCCTTGACGCAATCGCAGGCCAGCCGGCGACCATGTTCGATCTCGTGGCGATCGTTGAGATAAGTGGCCTCGCTCAACCATAGCTCGTTGTTGGCGACGATCGAGATGAGTGCGGCCGACGACGTGTAATGGTAGATCAGTGAAGGCGGTGCGGTATGGTAGAAGCGACGAAGCATCGCGAACGATGCCTCCCGCTTTGCACGGAACCAGCGCGGCATTGGACCCGCCTGTCCGTCGAACCGCGTCATCTCGGCAATGATCTTCTCGGCATAATTGTGGCTCATGCCAATTACTACCGCGCCCTTCCGCAGTACGCTAGGTTATGCCCACTTCGAACAGCCAGATCCTGCAAACGGCCCAGGTCCCGCCACGGCTCGTGACAGGGGTCTGGCTACCGCCCAATCGCCGGATCGCTAGGCACGTTAAGGTCGTAGGTAGTCCGCTTGTCGATGTGCGCGGACCATCGATAGCTGACCTTTTTGAAACGGAGCGATGTGGCTGCTTCTCGAATGACGTTCTGAGTGTCCTCAATATTTGCATTGAACGAAAACAGACGACCGGTCACCAATAGGGTGCTGTCCCCCGTGCCCGTGGTCACGACACGGATGTCGCGTCGGAATAGCTTGGCATCCAGCGCCTTTGCATAACGTCGGCGCATGGCCGGAAACAACGAGCGCTGCTTCGCGGCCAACGCGTCGATCAACTCCTTGCGCTTGAGGGCTTGCTCACCGGAGAGTTTGAGCCCCGCGTTGTCTTCGACGTCAGCGGCGATCCCAGCGAGGCTGGTGCGAAGCTTCCCGAATGCCTCGTCGCTTTCCGGAGCGGTAGAGGGAAGGGCACGCACTTGCGGGAGCCAATAGCTGTCGATCCGCTCGGCATACTCAACGCCGGGGTCTCGACCAATTTGTTCATCCGATGCCTTTTGAATTGCCGCGATCAGCCGCTGCTTCAGAGGCCGATCTGCGTCATCGAGAGCGTTTCGCTCCGAAAGCAATCGAAGGGATAGGTCGACGTCGCCAGCATTGAGCGCGTCCTGAACGGGCCGAAGCATGTGGTCGGCTGGGATCTCTCCGAACCGCTGCGCTGCCTTCAGTTTGGAAGGTGACGGCATAACGGGCGTGACCGAGGGCGACACAGCAGTGGCCGACGATATCCCTGGCCCCGGCCTTTCGGCGGCTGTTTGCAGTGGTGTGAACGTCAATGAAGGCCCGACGAGAAGCAACATAATCGGCAGCACGACAAAAGCGAACAGCAGGATCGCCCATGCCCGACGGACGAGGGGGAAGTGATTTTCAATTCGCCGAAGGATTGGCGGAAGCAGCACGATGCCGCCAGCAATCCGAACGAGCCCGGCGGCACCGCTCGCTTGAGGAAAGCCCAGCAGGTTGCCGAAGCCCGCCAGAATGTATGCGGTGCCTAAAATCCAGCACAGCACCGTCAGCCATGCCTTGCGCTCGACCGAAGCCTGTCCGTCTACCACCTCCGTCATTGCACCCCCCATTTCGTGTTTGAGGATAAATCGTAACTCAGTGCCGGCTTTCCGCAAGTGAAGTTAGGATATGAAGTTAACTTCACTTCATAGCCATGGGCTTGGCAGCCGCGCCGCCGATACTTGGGAGCGGGAGCTCACCATGGATTTACGTCAGCGGTTTGGAAATCTGGTGGCCGCGCACCGTAGGCGTCGAGGACTGACGCAGCAGATGCTAGCTGACCTCACCATCATGTCCGCTGACATGATTTCTAGGATCGAGACCGGAGGCACTGGCGTCACATTTCCTACCATCGAAAAGCTAGCACGAGCGCTGGAAGTCGATCCCTGTGAGCTATTCATCCATGATCCAACGCTTGGCAGCGACCGGCGGCCAGTTTTGCTCGATTTGGCCTCGCGACTTGCCAAGCTCGACGATGACGATTTGCGATGGGCGGCGGACCTTCTGGACACCGCGTTGCGCTCGAAACCACGCTCTGTTCGCGTTTCAGCACGAAGGTTTGAAGCAACTGGATTCGAGCCGTAGTCGTGCCGCTCGAACCGGCTGGACGTAGTAGTTGTGGCTTGTCCGCTTCAGTGCGGCACGATCTGCGTTTACGTGCGCTACGAAAGCCTCACGCGGGGTCGCACACAGCGCATTTCACCCCCGACGCTTTCGGGTACAGTTCGCGGCGCTCTACTTAATCAGGGGATGCCTGTGTTCTGTCCTTCGACGGTCAATTGGGGAAGCGTTGCCGAAGTTGTCGGCGCTGTTGGATCGGTCAGCGCCGTTATCGTAGCGCTTGGTCTGGCACTGCGCGAGCAGCGCCGCCAAGGCGACCAAGAGCGCGCCCGGGTCATGGTCGAGTATAGGCGGCGAAACGAGATCATCACAGAGGCTTTGGAACTGGCAGAAGAGGCGCGCGATGAGGCGCAAGCCTATGCTTGCGGCTTTGAAGGTGGGCCGTTTGATCTAGCGCAGCATGTTGCGGCGTACACGAGAGAGATGGAGGCAAAGAGCCAACGCGCGTTGCAGCTTCAAGCATTGGAAATCGTCAACCCATCGCTTCACGCTGACCTTGGCTACATCGCGCACATGCTGCGCGTGGAGCCACTACCTCTCGAACAATGGAGGGATTTAAAAGGCAACGCGATTTTCCTTGCCGAAGTACTAGGGCAACTGATGGTCGGCCTGAGCGGGACCCGTGAACGCCTGAACAGTCAAGACGGCTCAGCAAAGACGCGCTGAAAAAAGGGGAGCTCTTCGCGCACAGTATCTGTGCCGTTGCCAATCCTCCGCACGAAAGGCCGAGAGCGCATCTGCAGGTTGAGCGCCAACTACGCCGTAGCGCCGCCGCCTGCTCCGTGAAGCATGATACACCCAAGCCCAGTCCCCTATGACCCATCTCGGTGCAGGCTAGCTAGCGACCAGCGTCACATGCGACGGTTGTCACTTTCAGAACTGTTCTGCCCGCCGCCGGGAGCGAGGGTGAAGTTAACTGCACGAGATATGACCCGCAAAATTCTATCTGGTGTCTTTCTTCGGACGAGCCACACCCCCGCTGGCGATGTTCTTCTAATGAGCCACGCAGGTATCGGCGTCTCTCGTCCGGTCAGCCGCGCAATTTCTGGCGGCAAGCAACAAATGTACCCGCAAAACACGCCAGTTTCAGCGAAAATCGCGATAGAAAATCAACTCGTATAGCATCGGTCCCTTTGTGGATTTCAACACATCGCACGGGTACGAAGATTGAGACGTTGCAAGACTTTTTGAGTAGTCTGCGCGGTCCACGTCGCGCCCTCACGTGTGGTGGATCCTCTCCGGTTCAAATGCAGGGCGATCTCGCTCAACGTTCCCGCGCCATCCGTCATCGCCTGCACCACCTGACCACGCAGACCCTCGGCAAATACTTCAGCGTCGGAACGACGACGGGCGGCTAAAACTTTACCGTGCGCACCAAGGATAACGCCTCTAGCCCGTGCGGCAGCCAACGCCGCCTTCGTTCGAGCCGCTATTTGATCTCGCTCATATTCGCCAAACACCGCCAGCATCTGGAGCATCACCTTCGATGCGGCCGGGTTGTCGACGGCAACGAATTCCACCCCGCCGTCCATAAGAGACGACACGAAGCTGACAGATCGAGCGAGGCGGTCGAGCCGGGCGATCAGCAGCACCGCCCTCTCCCGTTTGCACTGTGCAATTGATTGCAATAGGATTGGGCGGGTCGCTGAACGCCCCGTCTCCACCTCCACATGCTCAGCGACCAAATTGCCACCGACTGTCCCAGCGTATTGCCGTACCGCCTCTCGCTGAGCCTCTATTCCTAGGCCGAAAGCGCCCTGTTTGTCGGTCGAAACGCGCAGGTAGGCTATGAAGTTAATTGCAGCGGTCATGGCGAGCTTCACGAATAGAGGGTGGTTTGTCCGTGAAGCGATATTCCTGTTGCGGCACCATGAAAGGAAAATCGGATTAGAGATCGTCGTCGAAGCTAAAGGGCTTTAGCCCCGGCTTCGGCGGCAACATCTTCTCCAGCACCTTCTTGCCGATGGCTTCAAACTCGTGAGCAAGGGCCATCGGGCTGGGTGCGTGCAGGTTGAGATCGTGGAATGCATATCGCGGCTGCATGCCTATCCTGAGCCAACTCCAATTTTCGAGGAGTTTCTCAAAGAAGACACTCGCCTGCTCCGGGCTGACGATATCGATCTTCGCAAGCTTAGTGCGAACCTCGGCAATGTGCTTCCATGTGTACGCGCTGGACCAATCCCATTCCTTCAGACCCGCCGTGGTCCATGCTGAACCAATGCGGGCAGCGAGCTCTCTATCCAGCGGCGTTGCCTTCACGTAGCCGGGGGCTTTCGGCTCACCTTTATCCTTCTCCCCGAAAATCTTCGAAGAGGAAGTTTCGTTCATTCCCTTCTTCCCTGCTTCGCTAGGAAGAATGAAACTCTTCTCTTTCTTTGCCGTCTTCTCTGATTGTTGAAGCTTCTTTGATGTCACATTCTGCGCCATCGGCTGGTCGCAGTCTTCACCCACCGGCTGGTGGCAGTTGTGTCCGTAAGAGGTGTTACCCAGCCCCTTCTTGGCGCCTCTGCTCGCCGCAAACTCCTTCGCCGTTTCCAACAGCTGAAGAGACTTCCCGGTGAGGGTTAACCACGTGACCGGACCGATCGTACCCGGCCGGGGGCGATAGGTCAGCACCCAATATCCTGCCTTTGCCAACTCCTTGAAATGCCGGTTCGCAGTCCGGGCTGCGATCCTCAATTCTGCGTTCAGCTGCGGACCAGTCTTCCATATCATGGGCGCATCACCATCCCAGTGCGTGGCGTGCTGCGACCAATAGAGACAATAGGCCAATGTCCGCGCGAGCGAGGCGCTGAAGGTGAGGCCGTTCGTTGCCCGGAAGATATCCTGCTCGGATGCGTAGACGATCATGCTGAAACCTCCCCGGTTTCGGCGGTCACGCCGATAGGAAGCCGCACCTTCAGCCTCATCGCCTCGACAGCTGCCTTCAGCGTCACCAGCGACGCACCCTCGCCATATCCCGCACTCGTCGTCCCATCGCTGTGACCAATAATGCGGTCGATCACGTACTGCGGCTGAAGCGCATCCCGGAAAGCATCCTCCGCATTGTGTCGGAAACTGTGAAACACCAATGCGGGGTCATGCAGTCCGGCCCTGCTCATCAGCCGTCCGAACCATTTGCTGAAGACGGTGGAAGCCTGCCCGTCGGCCCCAAACTTGATCTCCGGGAACAGGCGCTTCGAGCCCTTGCGCTGGTGCCGGCGCTTCTCGACAAAATCCAGAAAGCCAAGAGCGATTAGGTCAGAATGCAGCGGGATCCTGCGCACGCCCGCTTCCGACTTGACGTGCTTGGTGTCGTGCCGGTTCTCCGTGCTGCTGCCCTCCTCGGTAATGCGGAGAAACGCGATGCCATCCTCGCTATCGACGTCCGCGTGATGCAGCTGAACAAGCTCGCCGAGCCTGGCTCCGGTGTAGAAGCCAAGGATCGGGATCCAGTAATAGGCATCGCGGAAAATCTGCGTGCCGGAAACAAGCCGCCACTTTACCGACTGGCAGCCGGTAAAGAGGGGGGCGACGAACAGCTGTGTCAACTCACCAGCCGAATAGGGACGGCGCGACCGCTTTCCCTTCGGCCGCTTAGCGACCGGCACGCGGATATTCTCAGCCGGGTTGCGGTCAAGATAGCCTTGTTCGGACAGGCACCAGCGGAAGAAAGCTTGGGTCGGAACGAAGATCAAAGCGACGGTGCTGTCGCTGATCCGATGGGAGGTGTTCTTCGTCTGCTTCTCGGCGAAGGTCTGGCGCACTGCCTTCCCGCTGTTCCGGCGAAGACAGGCAATCGCGTCCCGATAGCCACGAACGTCGGGTGCAGCGATTGAGGTCAGTGGGCGCTCATCGCCGAGGTGCTGGCGAAGATAGCCGAGATAGCGGGTCCGAATGACATGCGTCTTGCTTGTCCAGCTGCGCCGCTTGGTAGCCAGATAGGTGTCGATAGCTTCACCGAGCGTAGGACCGACAAACACCTCGCTCGTGTTCGGCGGCGCTTCGACGGGCCGGGCAAAGATTGGATCAAACGGGGCAAAAGGTGTGAGCCGATCGGAAAGTCGCAGCTGATACAAGCGTTCACGCTCAACCAACGCACGAGCCGCGCCGTCTAGTAGATCGTCGCGCGAGCCGGACGACAAGTCGGTCATCCGCATACCGGCCGGCACCAAAGCCCGCCGTGCAATTGATTGCACCGTTTCGTCGTATGCGCCCAGCGCTCGTTGCACACGAGCGGTCGCAGTCATCTCCGACGAGCAATAGAGCTGCTCGTTGCGTTCCCAATCGGACAGCCGCGTACCGGCTGCCCCTTCCACTTCCCGCGTCATTTCGTTGAACAGATTGCAGATCAGGCCGCGAACCTGATCCTTCGATAACTCCATCATTCTTACCATGTCGAACATCTCGAACACGCGCGCAGCGCAAACTGCGGCTAAAGTCCGGGCTCGGGATGGCTGATATGTGCGTAGCGAACGCCGCACCTCCGTCAGCCCGACCAGCGACCGTAAGTCGTCGGGCACCCGTATGCGCAGGTGAAAAATTCCCGATCGACGTTGCAGATGCTGGACACGGCTTCCGCTCACAGCGGCGCATCCAATTCACGGTCCAACAAACGGTGGACGGTCTTGACCGATACTATCCCCGCGGCCGAACGGGTCTTTATGTACCAACGTGTGGACCAAATCTCTTTGGCCGCACAAGTCGCTTTCGCTAAGTCACTGATTATCCAGCATAAACTGGAAATCTGGCGGAGACGGAGGGATTCGAACCCTCGGTACCGTTCCCGGTACGACGCTTTAGCAAAGCGTTGGTTTCAGCCACTCACCCACGTCTCCGGTGCCTGCGGCGAGCGGCGGCTATAGCGAGCGTTGTAGAAGCGATCAATGGCGCGTTTTACAGCGGTTGAACGCGAAATCGACTCGGGTCATCGCCGGTTCATTGCCGCCGCGCCAACGCACACCGTAATGGCATGGTGCGGGAGGGTTTTGACATGCGGCGCGCGTTGATCTGGCTGGGGATGGTGATGGCGGTGCCGTCGCTGATGACGGGGCCTGCGCTGGCGCAGGCGCAACAGCGCATGCAGACCGTCGATCCCGACACGGCGATCGATGCCGATCTGGATCTCCCGCAATCGTCGATCCCGCAGGAACCCGCCTATCCGCCGCCCGTCGACGAGCCGGTCGATGCAGGTGCGCCCGACAGCCAGCCCTATCCACCGCAACAGCCCGGCCCCGGCACACCGCCCGCTGCCGCCGCAGCGCCGGACAACGGACTTGCCAAGCCCGAAGCACCTGCGACCTTCGATCGGTCCCGTGTCGTCAGCGAAGCCGAGGGTGTGTTCGGCAAGGGCGCGACCGGCCTCGCCGGATTGCTGGAGGACATTTTGAAGGATCAGGGCGAACCCAATGCCTATATCGCAGGCAGCGAGGGGTCGGGCGCGATCGTGCTCGGCCTGCGCTATGGGTCTGGCCGGATGGTCCACGCCGTCGAGGGCGAGCGCAAAGTCTATTGGACCGGGC
Source organism: Sphingomonas sp. LT1P40 (assembly GCF_036663835.1). Lineage (NCBI taxonomy): Bacteria > Pseudomonadati > Pseudomonadota > Alphaproteobacteria > Sphingomonadales > Sphingomonadaceae > Alteristakelama > Alteristakelama amylovorans. Next base: position 540,766 of record NZ_JAXOJT010000002.1, on the reverse strand, counting down.
CATCGGTCGGCTTCGATGTCGGCGGCGACGCCAACAAGGTGTTCGTGCTGGTCTATAATCTCTACGACAGCCAGGAGCTCTACAAGCGCTTCCCGGCGGGCGAGGGCCGCGTCTATTTCGTCGGCGGCTTCTCCGCCACCTATCTGCGCCGCGGCGATACGGTGTTGATCCCGGTGCGGCTGGGCGTCGGCTGGCGCGCGGGCGTCAATGTCGGCTATATGAAGTTCAGCGAAAAGAGCCGCTGGTTTCCGTTTTGATTGGGCGGGGACGCGGGTGTCCGGCCTGCGTCTAGTGTGCGCTAGAGGTTGATAGCCGCTGTTCCAAACCTCCTCCAGAGGGAAAAGGATAGCGCAGCTTGGCAGCTTGCTGCCTAGCGGAGGTCGGATGAGGGGACGACGCGCTATCAGGAGGCGATCCCCTGACTCAGCTCCGACTAGGGCTACGCTGAAGAAGCGCGACTCAAGTCTGCGCAGCCCTCTCCCGACGGGAGAGCGACGAGTCAACAACCGCGTCGTCACCGGCCGCAAGGCAAACAGGCTGGTGAAGCCGCCGCACCCGCGTTAGGTCCACCCAATGCCAGTCTCCCAAGCCGATATCGACCTTGCCGCACGCCTAGCCGACACGGCGGGCGCGGCGATCCGTCCCTATTTCCGCAGCGAATACGGCCTGGAGGCCAAGGCCGATGCCTCACCCGTGACGCTGGCGGATAAGGCGGCGGAGGCGGCGATGCGGCGGCTGATTATCGCCGAGCGGCCGATGGACGGCATCATCGGCGAGGAAGAGGAGACGCGTCCCGGCACCAGCGGACGGACCTGGGTGCTCGATCCGATCGACGGGACGCGCAGTTTCATCGCCGGACGCCCGATCTTTGGCACGCTGATCGCATTGCTGGACGGCGACTGGCCGGTGCTGGGGGTGATCGATCAGCCGATCATCGGCGAACGCTGGATCGGCGTGGTGGGGCGGGGCACGACGTTCAACGGCAAGCCCGCTGCGGCGCGCACCTGCCGCGAACTGTCGAACGCCCTGCTCGCCACCACCTCGCCCGCCCTGTTCGACGACGGACAGCTGCACGCGTTCGAGCATATCGACGCACAGGTGATGAGCACCGTGCTGGGCGGCGATTGCTATAATTACGGGCTGGTCGCGTCGGGACATCTCGATCTGGTGATCGAGGCGGGGCTGAAGCTGCACGATTTCGCGGCGCTGGTGCCGGTGGTCGAGGGCGCGGGCGGCCGGATGTGCGACTGGGCAGGCGATCCGCTTCATGCGGGCAGCAATGGCGAAGTGATCGCGGCGGGCGATCCGGCGCGGATCGAGGAGATTATCGAGGCACTTGGGTGTCGCGGGCATTGAGCCCGTTGGCAAGCAGCATTCCGCCGACAATACATCCGGCAAACAATGCGCCCTCCAGACCGCCGGTCGCAGCCTGACTGACCGGTCCGAACCCCTCTTCGCCAAACAGCGCGCCGATCTGGTCGAGCCGCAGCCGTGAATTGGGGAATTGCGCCGCCAGCAGCGCGAGACTGCCGCCCAGCAAGCGCCCACCGATCAGCACGATACCAACCCCAGCCGTCCCGCCCGCCAGCGCCGCAATCGCGACCGCGCGGCGCAGCAATGCGATTCGATCCGTCGCCCAAGCACCGATGCCGACCGCAGCGCCGAGCAGCGCCCCCTCGCCCGCGCCGGTAAAATTGCCAAGCGACTGGCCGAACAACAGGTTGAATGCGTCGAGCCCGAGCAGTTTGACGATTCCGCCAACGATCATACCACCCGCCGCACCCCCGACGATCATCCACGCCCGCCCGCTGAAAATGCGCGCTGCGGCGATGCCGAAGCTGACGCCCGCCCCGCCGATCACCGCCATCAATAGAGTAACGCAGAACAGCACGATCACCACAGATGTCGCCCCGGTCCCCGGCTGTAACGGCTGCGCCGCGCCGCCAAAGCCATAAAACAGCCCGCCGATTGCGCCCGCAAGGCCAGCGCCGAGCGTCCCTGCCCCCGCCAGCGGCGCGAACCGCCGCCATGCGTCCGGCGCAGGTGGTTCTGATGCCGCCGCCTGCCGCTGCTCGGCCTCCAGCGGCGCGATGAAGCGATAGCCATGCTTCGGCACCGTTTCGATGAAACGCGGATTGGTGGCGTCGTCGCCGAGCTGACGACGGAGCGTCCGGATACATTGCGTCAGCGCCTCGTCGGTCACCGGCACGCCGCGCCACACGGTTTCCAGAAACCGGTCCTTGGTCACCAGCTGTCCAGCTTCGCTCACCAACAGCGCCAGCGCGTCGAAATAGCGAGCATTGAGTTCGACCGGACCGGTATCGCTCAACAACTGGCGATTTGCTGCGTCCAGAATGAAGCGGTCGAATGCGGCCATCGCCGATGACTCATCCAAGCCCGCCGCCAATGCAACACGCAAAGCGTATCAGAAGATTCCGAGGAACTTCTTGCGCTGTTCCTTGCGCTCGCCCTTCGACCGCTTGCCGTCCTCCGACTTGGCGGTCGTGCCCTTGCCGACATCGTCGCGTGGGGCACCTTCGGTGGTGCGCTGCGCCTTGGCCGTCGCGCCTGCCAGTACCGGGCCGCATGCGGCCGACTTGGCATCGCCGACATCTACGAACGCCAGCACGCCGGCCAGCGGCGTGGCGACGATCGCCAGACCCAGCCCAGCACCGGCGCGACCCAGCAACTGGTCGCTGATGATGTCGTATCCCGGCGTGGCGAACGTCCCGTTGATCCCCACCGGCGATTGTCCGGCGAACACGCTGAACTTCTTTGAATCGGCGCGGAAGGCGAGGTCCAGCGTCTCGTTGCGGAACGAGAAACCCCCGCGCCCCAGCATCACGCTTTTCTGCGTATCGATCAGGATCGGGTCGGCCGCAGCCACCCCGCCGCGCACGGTAAAGGCGATCAGCCCGCAATTGATCTGCACCGGCTCCTTCAGCTTCCCCTCGAACATCTTTTGCACGAAAGTGCCGATATCGAGTTCGCTGAGCTGGATGTTGCGCGTCCAGAAGCTGCCTCTGGGCAGGATGAAGGCGATGCGCCCGCCGGAACTGGCCAGCGTGTCGCGTAATGAATCGCCGCGCCCCTCCAGCCTGATGCGGCCCTTGACCGTCCCCGTCGTCCCCGATTCTTCGACACCCCAACCCGCCAGCAGCGTGCTCATCGGCGTGGGGGCCAGCCGCACGTCATAAGAGGCGGCGGTCGGGCGCGCCCGCGTGTTCAGGATGATGTCCGACGCGACGTTGCCGCGCGCCATCGAGAAGGTGAACGGCGACAGCGCCAGCCGTCCGCGATCGAGTTCTACCGTCAGGTCGATGTTCGAGATCGGCACGCTGCGCGATTTCACATCGGCCACGCGCCATTTCGCCTTCGCGTCGAACACCTGCATCGACTGGATCGGGAAGTTCGCATCGGGCAGCACGCCCGCCGGGGCCGCACCGGCCGCCGCTGCCGCCGCCATCGCCCCGCGCGACGCGACGATATCGGGGTTGTAGCCAATGAACGGTGCGGCATCGACGATGTCGAGCGAGCGCGTGGAGAGATCGGCGGTCATCAGCAATCGCTCGCCGCGCGCATCCGCCGCGAACTTGCCTGACAGGTCGCTGTTGCCGAACCGCCCGCGCAGCCCGCTGAAGCTGTAGAGATCGCCCGACTTCACCATATTGGCCGACACGCGATAAGTGCGCGTCTCCGGCAACATGACGCCGATGATGTTGAGCAGGCTGGCAAGATTCGCGCCGCGCGCGGTGGTGCGCAGCGGGACATTCTCGATATCCGCAAGGCTCGGCAGGGTTCCGTCGACGGTGATGATATTGCCCGCCGCGCGCGCACGCAGCGTCAGCTCGTTCTTGCCGCGCCCCGCCGTCTCATTGGGACTGAGCAGCGCGCCGGTCAGCGTGAACGGCGTCTTTCGCGCGACGCCATTGCCGGAAAAGCGCACGGCGTCGCCGATCCGCGTGCCGGTCGATTTGACCGTCTCGAACTTCAAATCGGTCAGCAATTGCAGCTGCGGATCCTTGTAGCGCAGCGTCGTTCCCGCCAGCGTCGCGCGGTCGATCGTCGGAAACTGTACCGGCTCGCCCTTGCCGCTGCCGAAGGTCCAGGTGTTGGCGCGCTCACCATTCCATTCCAGGTCGATTGCGCCGTTCTGAAGGTCGAGGAAGCGCGCATGATAGCGGGTGCCGAACAACAGCGAGAGCGGAGCGATTCGGGTGTGGATCGAATCGGCCGCGAACAGATGCGGCTTGGTCGCCCATTCCGGGTTTGCAATCGTCATCTTCTGTGCCACGAATTTCAGGTCGAGCGGGTCGAAATAGAGCTGAAAATCACCCGCGACCTTTACCTCGCGATTGGTCGAGCTGCTGGCGATTCGCTCGAACGTGCTCTTCAGAAAGCGACCCTTGGTGACATACAGCACCGTCCAGGCGAGGATCATCAGGCCGAGAATCGTTACCAACACCGACAGCGTCGCGGCAAGCGGCGTCGAAACGGCGCGCACGCCGCCGCTCAGCGGTGCGTTGGTTGCTGTCGTTGTTTCGGGTGTGGCCATCCCCCTCCAAAGACTCGTAGCGGTCACATGTTCCGTAGCGCGCGGTTGCAAAATGGTGATTCAGCAGTTACAGGCCCGCCTTTCCGCGATTCAGGAGGACTGCCCGGCTAATTAGGGCTGCCGGGGCCGTCCGTGATCGTCGCGCTAAAAGGAGACGAAAATGCCCAAACTCAAGACGAAGAGCGGCGTCAAAAAGCGCTTCAAGTTCACCGCCTCTGGCAAGGTGAAGCATGGAGTCGTCGGAAAGCGCCACCGGCTGAGCAGCCACAACTCGAAGTACATTCGTACCAATCGCGGTACGTCGGTCCTGTCCGATGCCGATGTCGGTCACGTGCGCCTCTGGGCGCCGTACGGCCTGTAAGGAAAGGACTGAACCATGGCACGAGTCAAACGCGGTGTTACCACCCGCGCCAAGCACAAGAACATTCTGGAACAGGCCAAGGGTTACCGCGGCCGCCGCAAGAACACGATCCGCATCGCGCGTCAGGCCGTCGAAAAGGCCGGCCAATATGCGTATCGCGATCGCAAGGTTAAGAAGCGCAGCTTCCGCGGCCTGTGGATCCAGCGCATCAACGCCGGCGTCCGCGCCGAGGGTCTAACCTATTCGCAGTTCATGCACGGGCTGAAGCTCGCCGGCGTCGAACTGGACCGGAAGGTTCTGGCCGACATCGCGATGCACGAGGGTGAAGCGTTTAGCGCCATCATCGCGCAGGCAAAGGCGGCTCTGCCCCAGGCCGCCTGAGGCGACTTGGCAAGCAGGGAGATTTGGGGCGTCGGTGGCAACACCGGCGCCCTTTTTCGTTTCCCGGAGGATCGAGAATGACGCTCCAGACCTGGTGGCTCTATGTCACTGCCGTGTTCCTGATATCAGCCACACCCGGCCCGAACATGCTCCACGTCATGGTGCAGAGCATCCATCACGGCGCGCGCCGCTCGACCGTGTCGATGGCCGGGCTGATGACCGCGAACCTAATCTGCCTGCTCGCCTCTGCCGCAGGACTCGGCGCACTGCTCAAGGCATCGCCGATGCTGTTCGAAGTGTTGCGCTATGCCGGGGTCGGTTATCTGGTGTGGCTGGGGATCAAGGCATGGCGTGCGCCCGTCGGCAATGATGCGGGCATGGCCCCGCGCACGCCCTCGCTTAGGGCAATGTATGGCGCAGGCCTCGGCACTGGCTTCTCGAACCCGAAACTGATCATCTTCGCTGCGGCGCTATTCCCGCAGTTCATCGACACGACCCGGCCGTTCGCACCGCAGCTGGCAATCCTGATTCTCAGTTTCGCCGCGATCGAGGCATTCTGGTTCGCCATGTATGCGCTGGGCGGACGGTCGCTGTCGGCCTGGCTTGCCCCCGCAAACCACCAGCGGCTGTTCAACCGCGCAACCGGCGCGATCTTCGTCGGCTTCGGCGCGGCCTTGCTGGGCAGCCGGGTATAGACTTGACCTGCGCGCCGGACTGCGGTTCGGGCCTCTTGCGAACACGAACGGAAAACCGATGACCACGGACCTAGACCATCTCCGCAATGACCTGCTTGCCGCAGTCGATGCCTCGTCCGGCATCGACGCGCTTGAAGCCGTCCGCGTTCAGGCGCTGGGCAAGCAGGGGGCGGTGACCGGACTGCTCAAGACGTTGGGCGGCATGTCACCGGAGGAGCGGCAGGAAACCGGCCCGCGCATCCACGCGCTGCGCGAGGCGGTGACCGATGCGATCACGGCCCGCAAGACCGAGCTGGAGCGTTCGGCGATGGAGGCCAAGCTGGCCAGCGAGACGCTCGACCTCACGCTCCCGGTCGATGGCGTGCCCGCTGGCAGCGTCCACCCGGTAAGCCAGGTGATGGACGAATTGGCCGAAATCTTTGCCGACCTCGGCTTCGCGGTCGCGACCGGGCCGGAGATCGAGGACGACTGGCATAATTTCACCGCGCTCAACATCCCCGAGACGCATCCGGCGCGCGCGATGCACGACACGTTTTACCTTGCGGGCGAGCATGCCCAGCCGATGGTCCTGCGCACCCACACCAGCCCGGTGCAGATTCGCGCGATGAAAGCGGCGGGCGGCAACCAGCCGATCCGCATCATCGCCCCCGGCCGCACCTATCGCAGCGACAGCGACGCCACCCACACCCCGATGTTCCATCAGGTCGAGGGGCTGGTGATCGACAAGGGCATCACCCTCGGCCACCTCAAATGGACGCTGGAAACCTTCCTGAAGGCGTTCTTCGAGCGCAACGACATCGTCCTGCGCCTGCGCCCCAGCTATTTCCCGTTCACCGAACCGAGCGCGGAGGTCGATGTCGGCTTCTCCATCGTCAACGGCAAGCGCGTGATCGGCGGCAGCGAAGGCTGGATGGAAGTGCTGGGCAGCGGCATGGTCCATCGCGGCGTGATGAAGGCGGGCGGCTACGACCCGGATGTGTGGCAGGGCTTCGCGTTCGGCTGCGGGATCGATCGCCTGGCGATGCTCAAATACGGGATGGATGATTTGCGCGCCTTTTTCGACGGCGATCTGCGCTGGCTGAAACATTATGGCTTCTCGGCGCTCGACGTGCCCACGCTGAGCGGGGGAGTCGGCGCATGAAGTTCACCCTCGGCTGGCTCGAAGAGCATCTCGACACCACCGCATCGCTCAACGAGATCGTCGAGGCGCTGACTCGCGTCGGCCTCGAAGTCGAGGGGGTCGAGAATTCCGGTGAGAAGCTCGCGGGCTTCCGGGTCGCGCGCGTGCTCTCTGCGGACAAGCATCCGCAGGCTGACAAGCTTCAGGTGCTGATCGTGGATGCCGGCGACGGGCCGATGCAGGTGGTGTGCGGCGCCCCCAACGCCCGCACCGGACTGGTTGGAGTGCTTGGTCTTCCCGGCGCGATCGTCCCCGCCAACGGCATGGAATTGAAACAGTCTGCAATACGCGGCGTCGAATCGAACGGCATGATGTGCTCGACCCGAGAGCTTGAACTGGGCGAGGATCATGAAGGGATCATCGAGCTTCCATCCGATGCTCCCGTCGGCAAGCTCTTCGCCGATTATGCCGGGCTCGATGACCCGGTGATCGACGTCTCGATCACACCGAACCGCCAGGATTGCATGGGCGTGCGCGGCATCGCACGCGATCTGGCAGCGGCGGGATTGGGCACGTTGAAGCCGCTCGACGATGTCTATCGCTCAGGCATCGAATCCGTGACCGGTGAGGGACCGGGACCGGATGTACGCATCGACGATCCCGACGGTTGCCCAGCTTTCTATGCGCAAGCAGTGTCGGGCGTCCGCAACGGCGAGTCCCCGGAGTGGATGCGTCGGAAACTGACCGCGATCGGGCAAAAGCCGATCAGCGCGCTGGTCGATATCACTAATTTCGTGTCGGTCGATCTTGGCCGTCCGCTGCATGTCTATGACCGTGCGAAACTCAACGGCGGCTTGGTCGCGCGCAAGGCGAAGGCGGGCGAGCAGGTGCTGGCGCTCAACGGCAAGACCTACACGCTCGACGACACCATGACCGTCATCGCCGACGATGCGAGCGTCCACGATATCGGCGGGATCATGGGCGGCGAGCATTCGGGCTGTTCGGACACGACCACCGACGTGCTGATCGAATGCGCCTATTTCGATCCCGAACATATCGCGCGCACCGGCCAGAAACTGCTGCTGACCAGCGATGCGCGCACGCGGTTCGAGCGTGGCGTCGATCCCGCATTCCTAGATAACGGCCTGTCGATCGCCACACAGCTCGTGCTTGGACTGTGCGGCGGCACCGCCAGCGGGGTTACCCGCGCGGGTACGCCGCCCGTTCCGGCCACCCGGATCGCCTATGACACCAACCTCGCCGAGACGCTGGGCGGCCTCGCCATCGCACCCGAACGACAGCGGGCAATCCTCGAATCGCTCGGCTTCACCGTCGATTCCGGCTGGACTGTCACTGTTCCCAGCTGGCGCCGCGATGTCGAAGGGCCAGCCGATCTGGTCGAGGAAGTGATCCGGATCGAGGGGATCGACAACGTCCCCTCCGTGCCCCTGCCCCGCACCCCCGGCGTCGCCACCCCCACCGCCACACCCGAGCAAAAGCTGGAGCGCCGCATGCGCCGCTCGGCGGCGGCGCGCGGGCTGAACGAAGCGGTGACGTGGAGCTTCATCGCCGAGAAGGAAGCCTTGGCCGTAGGCGGCGGCGCCTGGACGCTCGCCAACCCGATCAGTGAAGATTTGAAGGTCATGCGCCCGTCGCTCCTCCCCGGCCTGTTGATGGCAGCGGCGCGCAATGTGAAGCGCGGCGCGACCAGTGTGCGCCTGTTCGAGATCGGTCGCCGCTATCTGGCCGACGGCGAGAGGCTGACGCTCACCGCCCTGCTCACCGGCGACAAGCGTGTGCGGGGCTGGGCGTCGGGCAAGGCCGCGCCGTTCGATGCGTTCGATGCCAAGGCGGAGGCACTCGCCGTGCTGGAAGCCGCCGGTGCGCCGGTCGCCAACCTGCAAGTCATGGGTGAGGCAGGCGACGCCTATCATCCCGGCCAGTCGGCGACGCTGCGACTGGGGCCAAAGACGGTGCTGGCCGCATTCGGCATGGTCCACCCGGCGCTGCTCAAGACCTTTGACCTCGACGGCCCCGTCGCGGCGGTCGAGATCTTCCTCGACGCGCTCCCCGCCAAGCGTGGAACCGGCTTCATGCGCCCCGCCTATACGCCCCCGGCGCTGCAGGCAGTCAAGCGCGACTTCGCCTTCCTCATCCCCGCCGCGCTCCCTGCTGGCGATCTCGTTCGCGCAGTCAGGGGTGCGGACAAGGCGGCGATCGTCGATGCCCGCCTGTTCGATTTGTTCACCGGCGCGGGAGTCGAGCAAGGCCACAAGAGCCTTGCCATCGAAGTCACCCTGCAACCCGGTGACAAGAGCTTTACCGATGCTGAGCTGAAGGCGGTGGCGGACAAGGTCGTCGCAGCGGCGACGAAGCTGGGCGCGGTGTTGCGGGGTTAGATCCTCTTGCCGTCACCCCGGCCTTGTGCCGGGGCCTACCGGACGGCAAGGGAAGTGCTCCGGATTGAAGTTCAGTCCGCGCGGCACCGTGGCCCCGGAACACGTCCCAGGGTGACGGTTGGAAGGGAATAGAATGCGAACAGCACTCATCACCGGCGCGACCTCGGGGTTCGGAGAAGCCGCCGCCCGCCTGTTCGTCGCAGACGGCTGGCGCGTGATCGGCACAGGACGCCGCGCGGACCGGCTCGATGCGCTGAAAGCCGAACTGGGGGATGCCTTTCATCCCGCCGTCTTCGACATCCGCGACGAAGCCGCTCGCGATGCCGCACTCGACGCGCTTCGCGGCATCGACCTGCTGGTCAACAATGCCGGCCTGGCACTCGGCACCGAACCCGCGCAATCCGCCTCATTCGACAATTGGCGAGTGATGATCGACACCAACATCACCGCGCTGGTGGCGATCACGCACAAGCTGTTGCCCGCGCTGATCGAACGCAAGGGCGCGATCATCAACCTGTCCTCGGTCGCCGCGACCTATCCCTATGGCGGCGGCAATGTCTATGGCGGGACCAAGGCGTTCGTGCATCAGTTCAGCCTGAACCTGCGCTCCGATCTGGCAGGCACCGGCGTCCGCGTCACCTCGATCGAGCCGGGCATGGCGCAAACCGAATTCACCGTCGTCCGCACCGGCAGCCAAGAAGCGTCCGACAAGCTGTATGGCGGCGCGAACCCGATGACGGCGGAAGACATCGCCGCGATGATCTTGTGGGTCGCACAACTGCCGCCGCATCTGAACATCAACATCATGGAGATGATGCCGGTGAACCAGAGTTTCGCCGGGTTCGCGGTCCATCGGGAAGCATGACATGATCTTCTACGGCCACCCCTTCAGCTCCTATTGCCAAAAGGCGCTGATCGCCCTGTACGAGAGCAACACGGCGTTCGATTACCGCATGGTCGGCCATGACCCCGCGACCGACGCCGAGTTCGAGGAATTGTGGCCGATCAAGCGCTTTCCGCTACTGGTCGATCAGGGCTGGACGTATCTGGAAGCGAGCATCATCGTCGAGCATATCGCGCCACATATGCTCGCGGGCGGGCTCGATGCGCGGATGCTGGACCGGGTGTTCGACAATTATGTAATGACGCCGATGCAAAAAATCGTCGGCGACGCGCTGCGGCCCGAGGGTGCGAAAGACCCGCATGGCGTGGCTGAGGCACGCGCGCTGCTCGACAAGAGCTATGCCTGGATCGACGGGCATATGGCCGGGCGGCAATGGGCGGCGGGCGAGTTCGGGCTGGCCGATTGCGCGGCGGGACCGGCGCTGTTCTACGCCGACTGGGCGCATCCTATCCCGGAGGAACTGGTCGCGCTCAAGGCCTATCGGGCGCGGCTGAATGCGCGGACCAGCTTCGCGCGGGCGATCGACGAGGCGCGGCCGTTTCGTTCCTATTTCCCGCTGGGCGCGCCGGACCGCGACTGATGGTCACGATCTCAAGCGGCGCGTTGACCGCGACGATCGACCCGCTGGGTGCGGAGCTCGTCAGCCTCATCGATACGCAGGGCCGCGAATACATGAGCGATGGCGACCCGGCGTTCTGGGTCGGGCGCGCGCCGTTGCTGTTTCCGATTATCGGCGCGCTGAACGGCGGCAGCTACCGGCTGGACGGGCGGGGATATGCGCTGCCTCAGCACGGCTTTGCGCGGCGACGTGCGTTCGATCTCGTAGAGCAGACGGCAGATCGAGTCATGTTCCGGCTGTCGGACGATGCGGAGACACGCGCGGTCTATCCCTTCGCCTTCATGCTCGACGCCGCGTTCACGCTGGACGGCGAGACGCTGTCGATCGAAGTTGCCGTCACAAATAATGGCGGCGGGCCGATGCCGGTGAGTTTCGGTTTTCATCCAGCCTTTGCATGGCCCCTGCCCGGCGGCGGTGCAAAGGACGATTATCGCATCGTCTTCGAGCGCGACGAGCCAGGCAGGCTCAACCGCATCGAAGGCGGACTGATCGGCGCGGCGGAGCGCGAGACGCCGGTCGCTGGCCGAACGCTGCAATTGCGCGACGACCTGTTCACGGCGGACGCGCTGGTGTGGGAAGCCCCGGCCAGTCACTCGCTGCGTTATGGCGTCGACGGCGGGCCGGAACTCGACATCGCCTTCCCCGACATGCCCACCCTTGCACTGTGGACAAAACCCGGCGCGCGCTTCCTCTGCGTCGAGCCATGGCAGGGCCATGCCGATCCGGTCGGCTTCGACGGGGAAATCTGGGACAAGCCGGGGATGCTGCGACTTGAACCCGGCGAAAAACGCGCCTTTGCGATGCAAGTGACGGTAAGAGGCGACTGACCAACAAGCTGACCCGCCGCCCTCACCTCAGCTTTCGATGAACGCCAGCAAATCGGGGTTCACGACTTCCGGATGCGTCGCACACATGCCGTGGGGCAGGCCTTCATAGGTTTTGAGCGTGCCGTGCTTAAGCAGCTTGATCCCCTTCAGCGCGGAATCCGCGATCGGGACGATCTGGTCATCGGTGCCGTGCATCAGCAGGACCGGGATATCGAGCGCCTTGAGGTCGTCGGTAAAGTCGGTCTCGCTGAACGCCTTGATGCAATCATGATGCGCCTTGGTTCCGCCCATCATCCCCTGCCGCCACCAATTGTCGATCAGCCCCTGGCTGACCGTCGCGCCGTCGCGGTTGAAGCCGTAAAACGGGCCGCTGGCGACATCGATGTAGAATTGCGCGCGATTGGCGATAAGCGCGGCGCGAAACCCGTCGAACACCTCGATCGGCAAGCCTTCGGGGTTGGCGTCGGACTTCACCATGATCGGTGGCACCGCGCCAATCAGCACCGCCTTAGCGACCCGACCCGGTTCGGCGCGCGCGGCGTAATGCGCGACCTCGCCGCCGCCGGTCGAATGGCCGATATGGATTGCGCCCTTTAAATCGAGTGCGCGCGCCAGTTCGATGACGTCGGCGGCATAGGTGTCCATTTCATTGCCGATGTCGGTCTGGCTGGAGCGGCCATGCCCGCGCCGGTCATGCGCAATGACGCGATAGCCCTTGTGCAGGAAGAACAGCATCTGGTTGTCCCAGTCGTCCGCGCTCAGCGGCCAGCCGTGATGAAAGACGATAGGCGTGGCGTCCTTTGAACCCCAATCCTTGTAGAAAATCTCGGTGCCGTCGCTGGTGGTGATAGTGCTCATGATCGGATCCTCGCATGGGAAACGGCGCGACTCGCCAGCGCTCAGCGTGGCATGACACCGCTGTCCAGGCGAGTGTTCGTTTCGCCTCCAGCCATTGCGGGAATCGAACGCAACCCCTAGTGGCGCGCGATGACTTCCATTTCCGATCGCCGCACCTTTGCGATCATCTCCCATCCCGACGCCGGCAAGACCACGCTGACCGAAAAGCTCCTGCTGTTCGGCGGTGCGATCCATCTTGCGGGCGAGGTCAAGGCGCGTGGGGCCGCGCGGCGCGCGCGATCCGACTGGATGAAGATCGAGCAGCAGCGCGGAATTTCGGTAACGTCCAGCGTGATGACCTTCGAGCGCGACGGGATTACCTTCAACCTGCTCGATACGCCGGGCCACGAGGATTTCAGCGAGGACACTTATCGCACGCTGACAGCCGTCGATTCCGCGGTGATGGTGATTGACGCGGCCAAGGGGATCGAGAGCCAGACGCGGAAGCTGTTCGAGGTTTGCCGCCTGCGCAACGTGCCGATCATCACCTTCGTCAACAAGGTCGATCGCGAAGGGCGCGAGATGTTCGAGATTCTCGATGAGATCGCCGACCTGCTCGCGCTCGACGTCGCGCCGATGACCTGGCCGGTCGGCATGGGTGGGCAGTTCGAGGGGATTTACGATCTGGTCAACGATCGCCTGTTGCTGCCCGAAGGCGACAGCCGCGAATTTCAGGGCAAGGTGGTAAAGACCAGCGGCCTCGATGACCCGCAGATCGACGCGATCATCTCGCCACAAATTTTGGCGAAGGTGCGTGAAGAGGCCGAATTGGGGATGGCCGGTTACGCCACCTTCGATGGCGAAGCGTATCGCAACGGCGACCTGACCCCGGTCTATTTCGGGTCGGCGCTGAAGGAATTCGGCGTGGATTCGCTGATCGACGCGATCGCACGCCACGCACCGCCGCCGCGCACCCAGCCCGCCGAACCGGCGCCGGTGTCGCCCGACCGCGCCGACGTCACCGGATTCGTGTTCAAGGTTCAGGCGAACATGGACCCCAACCACCGCGACCGCATCGCCTTCATGCGGCTGGTGTCCGGCACGTTCAAACGCGGCATGAAGCTGATCCCCTCGGGCCATGGCAAGCCGATCGCGATCCATTCGCCGATCCTGTTCTTCGCGCGCGAACGCGAGCTGGCGGACGAGGCCTATCCCGGCGACATCATCGGCATCCCCAACCACGGTGTGCTGCGCGTCGGCGATACGCTGAGCGAACGCGCCGATGTGCGTTTCACCGGACTGCCCAATTTCGCGCCCGAAATCCTGCGCCGCGTGCAGCTGAAAGATCCGACCAAGACCAAGCAGCTGCGCAAGGCGCTGGACGACATGGCCGAAGAGGGGGTGACTCAGGTTTTCTACCCCGAGATCGGGTCGAACTGGATCATCGGCGTGGTCGGACAGCTTCAGCTGGAAGTGCTGCTGTCGCGGCTGGATGCGGAGTACAAGGTCGCCGCCGGTCTTGAGCCCGCCCCCTATGACACCGCGCGCTGGCTGGGCGGCGAAGCGGCGGACGTGGCCGCGTTCATCGACCTCAACCGCGGCGCGATGGCCAAGGACCGCGACGGCAACCCGGTGTTCCTCGCCAAATCGGCATGGGAAGTGAATTACGTCACCGAGCGCTATCCAGCCGTGAAGTTCGCCGCGACGCGGGAGCGTTAACCTACCCAATCCTTACGCAACGGCTTCACCGCCAGCAGCATCAGCACCGTCGCGATCAGGTAGAACCCCAGCGCAAACGTCGCGGCATAGCGCAGCGCGTCGTTGCCATAGCTGCCCGTCATCGCGTCCGACATCGCCCCCATCACCCATGATCCGGCCCCCAGCCCGATCAGATTGTTGATCAGCAGGAAGCTCGCGCTGGCGGTTGCCCGCATATGCGGTGGGACGAGATGCTGGACGGCGGTGATCACCGGACCAAGCCACAGGATGTTCAGGCCGTTCGGGATCAGGAACAGGAACCATGCCAGCGTGACATTGTCCGTCATAAACGCCCCCGCGAACAGCGGCACGCAGATCAGCCACGCAAAGGCGGGCAGTTTGGCATAGAAACCGCGATCCCCCTGTCCCATCCGGTCGGCGAAATAGCCGCCCGCGAATACGCCGATCGTACCGCCGATCAGCAGGATCGACCCGAAGAAGTAACTGGTCGTCGCCAGATCGAACCCGAAACTGCGGATCAGCACCGACGGCGCCCAGAAAGCGAGCCCATATCCGCACATCGAACTGAATCCGGCGGCGAATGCCATCAGCCAGAAGCTGGGTTTGTTGAAGAGAATGCCGAACACCTCACTGATCGGCACGCGATCCGCGTCGCAAGTGGCAACCGGGCGCGGCGGCTCCTTGACGATCAGGCGGAAGATCGGGGCGATCACGATCCCGGCCAGCCCCACGACGATGAATGCCGCGCGCCAGTCCACCGTCGCCGCGATCCACGCACCCAGCAACGTGCCCGACGCCAGCCCGATCGGAATCCCCAGCGAATAGATGCCAAGCGCCCGCGCGCGCTGATGCGGTGGGAAATAGTCAGCGATGATCGCATAGGATGGCGCAACGCCGCCCGCCTCACCCACACCGACCCCGATGCGGAACAGGAACAGGCTCCAGAACCCAGTCGCAAGGCCGCACAAAGCGGTGAACCCGCTCCACACCGTCAGCGATGCGGTGACCACCCAGGTTCGGCTGGTGCGATCCGCCAGCAATGCCAGCGGCACCCCCAAGGTCGAATAGAGAAAGGCGAATGCGATGCCGCCCAGCGCGCCCAACTGCGTATCGGTCAGCCCGAGGTCAGCCTTGATCGGCTGCACCAGGATGCCAAGGATCTGCCGGTCGAGGAAGTTGAAGGTGTAGACCAGCAGCAACATCGCCAGCACCAGTGCGCGATAACGTGGCGTGCCGTGACCCTGACTCGCGGTTGCCGCTTCGGTGGCGCTCATGCCGATCCCCTCCAAAAAATTGGCCGGACGCCCGTGTGAGCGCCCGGCCATGTCAGTCTGCCAAACTCAAATCGGTATGGCGATCAGAGTCTGTTGAAAATGCGCAAATCAGCGCATTTTGCGGTGCCGGCCCGCTCCCCCATTTCAACAGACCCTCAGAACTTCACCTCGAACGTGCCGGTCACCGTGCGCGGCGGACCGTAATAGCCGATCACCGAGTTGCCGGTGAGCGCGCCGGGGAAGTTGTAGCCGCCGACGCGGTAGCGCGCATCGGTCAGGTTGCGACCGGCCACGCCGATCCGGTAACGGCCATCGCCCGACGTCCAGTTGAGCGATGCCTCGACCAGCGCATAGCCGTCCTGATCGAGCGCCGGGGTCGCCAGTTCGAACATCTGGATGTCGCTGCGCAGCGACACCGCCGGGGTGAAGGCGAGGGAGCCGCCCGCCACATCGTGCGACCAGGTGAACGACGCGTTGGCGGTCCATTCCGGTGTGTTCTGGAATGCGCGCGCATTCGACACGTCGACCGGGGTGGTGCCGCCGCCGATGAAGGTGAAGAACTCCTTGTAGTCGGCATTGGTGTAACCGACCACGACGCTGGCGGAGAAGTTGCGCGACGGCACCATCCGCGTTTCCAGCTCAAAGCCATAGATGACGCCCTTGCCCGCATTGTCGACGAAACTGGCGATGCCGCTGGGCAGCGACGGCACCTGAATGGTGACCTGCTGATCCTTGTAGTTCGAATAGAAACCGGCGGCGTTGACGAACAACGTGCGGTCGAGGAACGCGCCCTTCACGCCGACTTCGTAGCTGTCGATCGTCTCCGGCTCATAGCCATTGGCGGTGGTCGGCGTCAGCACCACGTCGCCGCGCATGTCGAACCCGCCCGATTTGAAGCCCTTGCCATAGCTGGCATAGAAATTCAGGTCGTCGTTCGGCTGATAGCTGAGACTCACGCGCGGCGTGAATTTCTCGAACTCGCGGCTGTTGGTGTAATCGGAACGGATCAGGCCGGGGACCGCTGCGGCATTGCCGAAGCGCGGGGACCGGATACCGGTATAGTTGCGGCGGAACACGGTGCCGGTCTTTTCGTCGCGCGTATAACGCAGGCCCGCCGAGATCTTGAACTGCTCGCTCAGGTCAAAACTGAAATCACCGAACGCGGCATAGCTTTTGGTGAACACTTCACCGGCGGTCAGCGTGGTGAGGTTGGCGAGGCCGATGACGGTATCGAACGCGCCGCTCGCGCGACCGTTCAGGTAATAAAGGCCGAACACGCCCTGAAGCCGTTCGCCTTCATACAGGAACTGCAGCTCCTGCGTGAACTGGCGGTCGGAATAGTCCGCCGGGATGTCGAGCGTGGGCAGGATGGTGTTGTCGAAGTCGATCACCGTGTCGGTGCTGCCGTCGCGCCATGCGGTGATCGTCTTGAACGTCAGCGCATCGGACAGATTGACCTCACCGGTGACCGAAACCCCGCGCGTCTCGACCCGGTTGTAATCGCCGATCCCGGCGCGCGTGTCATAAACGCTGGCGGTCGGCGCATAGATCGGATCGACGCCATTGGGCAGCAAACGCGTGCCGTGGCGCGGGTTGGAGCGATCGAGCACGCGATCGGCGGCGACGCGGAGGAAGATAGTGTCCGATGGCGTGAACTCAGCCGAAACCCGACCGGCCAGCACGTTTTTGTTATAATGCTCGGCACCCGTCGTCAGGTTGGTGCCGTACCCGTCGCGCCAGTACTGCGCGACCGCCGCGCCGAACGACAGCGTATCGCCCAGCGGCACGACGACCTGCCCCACCAGGTCGATCTGGTTGTACGAACCATAGGACGCGCGCGCCGACGCCTTGTAATCATTGCCCAGCCGGCGCGTGACGTACTTTACCGCGCCGCCAATGGTGTTGCGGCCATAAAGCGTACCCTGTGGCCCGCGCAACACTTCGACCCGCTCGACGTCGAAAATGTCGAGCACCGCGCCTTGGGGCCGTGCGACATAAACGTCGTCAATATACAGCGCGACGCCCGGCTCGAAGCCCCACAGCGGATCCTGCTGGCCGACACCGCGGCTGAACGCGATCAGCGTGGAGTTGGAACCGCGTGCGATCTGCAGCGTCAGGTTCGGGGTCTTGTCCTGCAGCGCGGTGATGTCTGGTGCGCCGCTGCGAACCAGCGAATCGCCAGTAACCACGGACATCGAGATCGGCACGTCGATCAGGCTTTCTTCGCGACGGCGCGCGGTGACGACGATTTCGCCCGAAGCGGCTTCGTCTTCGACGGCGGTATCGGCAGGAACATCCTGCGCGAAAGCGGGCGCGGCGGCGAGCGCGCCAAAAGCGGCGCCTGCGTATAGAATTGTGCGAGCAGACGGAATCAGGCGTAGCATCGGTGCTTCCTCCCCAGAAATAGCCGGGCTGAGCCCCGGCTTGTCAGACGTTGGAGGACGCTATACTGAAACATGAACCGGGTTTCAACTTCCGGTTTCAAGGGAGAGGGCGAGTGACCGAAAATAGTGGCACGGAGGCCACAGTCACCGAAGCAAAGAGCGAAAGCGCGGCGAGCGAAGGCAAGGAGCCGCGCACCGCGCGTGGGCGACGAACGCTACGAACGATCCTCGACGCCGCCGCTGCCGAATTCGGCGAAAAAGGCTTTCACGAGGGGTCGATCAGCGGGATCACTCGCCGCGCCGGTGTCGCGCTGGGCAGCTTTTACACCTATTTCGATTCAAAGGACGCGGTGTTCCGCGCGCTGGTCCGCGACATGAGCGATCAGGTCCGCGAACACGTCGCCCCCGCGATCCGCGCCGCCCCCGACCAGATCGCCGCCGAGCGCGCGGGCCTGGCGACGTTCATCGAGTTCGTCCGGCAGCACAAGGAAATCTACCGCATCATCGATGAAGCCGAGTTCGTCGATCCCGAAAGCTTCCGCCTCCACTACGCCACCACCGCCGACCGCATCGCCGCCCGCCTGAAAGCCGCCGCCGAACGCGGCGAGGTCCGCGCGGACGTGTCGGAGGTCCACGCCTGGGCGATCATGGGGATGAACGTGTTCCTGGGCCTGCGCTATGGCGTGTGGGACGCGGACCAGACGCCGGATGCGGTGGCGGATACCGTGGCGGAGATGCTGGCGCGGGGGTTGGGGGTGCGTTAGTCAGGTGGCCTTCTTCGGTCGTCGTTCGGATACCCGCAGGCTTTTTACGACGAATTGGTCTAGTTGGCGGATCAGTGCCAGTTCGACTGTTGCCTCTTCATCATCGTCAGGCTTGTCCGTGTTCCAATAGAAGGCGGTGCCACGCACGGTGACGTGATCGACATCGACGCCATCGGGGGAATCGAAGAAGATTGCCCCTGCGCTCTGTAGGAGCGACCACAGCTGCGGCTGAACCGAGTCCGCATTATGTGCGACGAGCCGATCGCTTTCCTTCTGGGTTAATCCAATGCCAGGACGGAGCTTGTGAAGCACGGCGAGCGCTTCACCGGCGGATTGCCGATCGCCCTTTAGTGCCGAGCAAGCTGCGAGGAGCATCGGGATATTCCGAACGGTCGCACGATCGACTGTGCCGCATTCCGCCAGCGCCTCATACGCAATGTCAGCGAGGCGAAAGGCGAACGACATTCCGAGACCTCCACCACATGCGGTTTCGGCATCGCGACGGTACACTGGCTCGGTGAACTGCTCCGGCAGAATATGTTGTTCGATCCGGCGCGCATCCCCCGCTTCCCCCACGGCAAACCACGCATGGAGGCAGAGCGAGATTTCATCCTCAGTCACCCCTTTTCTGCGCACCAAGTCGCGGTCGAAATTCGTGGACTCCGCGATGACACGCGCCCACACTTCACTGCTAAGCGTAGCTTCCAAAGTCGCAGCCTGAGCTTTGGGTGCCCCGGGGATTCGGACCTCGATGACGGGTGCCCGACCGAGTATCCTGTGCGCGGAGATGGCGACGACGTCCCGGCCATAGCCATCGACCAGCATGACCCTCCGGAACGTGATGCCGCGCGCGATCAGATCCTTGCCGGACTCGAAACCGTACAAGGATCTCATTTTGTCCTGCACCGCATCCGAACAACGGTCGATTCCGTTATCATCGCCGCACCCGCGCTCGAACACATCGTCGACGGGCGCCTTGCCGGCCTGATCAGCCAGCGTCGGCGCGGCTGCGAAAACAAGGCTGGCAAGTGCAAGCCACAGAATCTTCATCGCACGTCGCTCCGTTACTTCGATGCCTCCGCAATCCACGCCTTCGCCGTCTCGCCGTCCCAGTCCATGTCACCCGACACGCGCCACACCTCACGCCCCTGAGCATCGTAAAGGATAGTCGTCGGCAAATTGACGCCATAGCCGGTCGAGAATTTCACTTCGGGATCGAGATAGGGCTGCAACGCCTTGAACCCCGATTTCGCAAAGAATGGCGTGACCTTCTCCGCGCCCTCCAGATCCTGGCTGATCACCACGACCTGCAACTTATCGCCCTCGCGCACCGCCAGCCGGTCGAGCATCGGCATTTCGCGGATGCACGGTGCGCACCAGGTCGCCCACAGGTTGAGCAGCAGCGGCTTGCCCTTGAACGCGGCCAGCGTCACCGGCTTGCCGTCCGGTGCCTGAAACACATGCGCCGGGGCCGCTTCCCCCTTGTTGCTGCGGTCGAGCGTGCCGACGCGTTCGGGTTCGTCGCTGGCGTTCTCCGCCGCAGGCTCGCTATCGGCGGCGACAGTTGGGTTTGCTTGCTCGCCAGCATCCTTGGCCCTATCGCAGCCAGCGGTTCCAAGCGCTAATGCGCCGAACAATATCGGGAGAAGCGCGATCGTCGGGCGCAAGACAGACTCCAATTCCATGTGGGGCGGGCGCTTCGCCGAAGGCCCGTCGTCGGTGATGCGCGAGATTAACGCATCGATCCCGTTCGACAAGCGAATGTGGCAGCAGGATATCGCAGGATCACAGGCGCATGTTGCGATGCTGGGCCGGCAGGGCATCGTGGCGCTTGAGGATGCGGCGACGATTTCCGCCGGTCTCGACGCCGTTGCGGCGGACTATGCCCGCGACGGCGTGCCCGAAGATCTGGCGCTCGAAGATATCCATATGCTGACCGAGGCGCGGCTGGCGGAGAAGATCGGGGCGGTCGCGGGTCGCCTTCATACCGCGCGCAGCCGCAACGATCAGGTGGCAACCGATTTCCGGCTATGGGTGCGCGACGCCACCGATCAGGTGCTGGCGGCGCTGACCGCGTTGCAGGACGCGCTGCTGACGCGGGCCGAGGAACATGCCGACAGCGTGATGCCGGGCTTCACACATTTGCAGAGCGCGCAGCCGGTGACGCTGGGGCATCACCTGATGGCCTATTTCGAGATGATGGCCCGGGATATCAGCCGCTTCACCGACGCCCGCGCGCGCGGCAATCGTTGCCCGCTGGGATCGGCGGCGCTGGCGGGGACCGGCTTCGACCTCGACCGCGATGCGACGGCCGCGGCGCTTGGCTTCGACGGCCCGACGCGCAATTCGCTCGATGCGGTCAGCGACCGGGATTTCGCACTCGATTACCTGATGGCGGCTGCACAATGCTCACTCCACCTCAGCCGCCTGGCCGAGGAATTCGTGATCTGGGCGAGCCAGCCGTTCGGTTTCGTGCGGCTGTCGGACCAATGGTCGACCGGCAGCTCGATCATGCCGCAAAAGCGCAATCCCGATGCGGCGGAGCTGGTGCGCGGGCATAGCGGGCGCATCATCGGCTGCCTCACCGCGCTGATGATCACGATGAAGGGCCTGCCGCTCGCCTATTCCAAGGACATGCAGGACGACAAGCCGCCGGTGTTCGAGGCGCATGACCTGCTCGGCCTGTCGATCGCGGCGATGACCGGCATGATCGAGAGCGCAGAGTTCCGCACCGACCGGATGCGCGGCCTCGCCGAATCGGGCTTTGCCACCGCGACCGACCTCGCCGACTGGCTGGTGCGCGAAGGCGGCATCCCGTTTCGGGAGGCGCATCATATCACCGGTCGCGCAGTGGCGGCGGCTGAGGCGAAGGGGGTGCGGCTGGACCAGCTCGACCTTGCGGACCTGACCGCAATCGACGAGAGGATCGATATGCGCGCGTTCGATGTGCTGAGCGTCGATGCATCGGTGGCCAGCCGCACCAGTTTCGGCGGGACCGCGCCGATCCGGGTGCGCGAAGCGATATCGGCGGCACGAGCCGCGCGAGAGGAGTGACGATGCGAGTTGCGTTGATAGTGCTGGCGGCATTGGCCGTGGCGGCGTGCGGCAACAAGGCGGAGTTGAAACCGGCCGCGGGGGCATCGCTTCCGCCGAAACCCTATGGGGCTGTCGCCACCCCGACCCCCGACCAATTGGTCGAGGCATCGCCCCAGACTCGCCCGACGCGCAGCGACGAAGTGCTGCGCAGCTCCGAAGAACGCCGCAGCGACGAGTTCGATCTGCCGCCGCAATAATCGAGAAGACCCGTTTCATGGACCATTTCAATCGCAGGAACGGCGTGCTGCACGCCGAGGACGTCGCCATTCCCGCCATCGCGGCAGCGGTCGGCACCCCCGTCTATATCTATTCGACCGCCACGTTGGAGCGGCATGCGCAGGTGCTGAAAGCCGCGCTGAGCGAACTGCCGCGCGTCCACATCGCCTTTGCGATCAAGGCGAACCCTAACCTCGCCGTGCTGGGTGTGCTCGCAAGACAGGGTTACGGTGCGGATGTCGTGTCAGGTGGCGAGTTGAAGCGCGCGCTGGCGGCGGGGATGAAGCCACAGGACATCGTTTTTTCCGGCGTCGGCAAGACGCGCGCCGAGCTGCAACTTGGCCTCGACCAAGGCATCGGCCAATTCAACTTGGAGCTGGAAGAGGAAGGCGAAGTGCTCGCCGCGCTTGCCCATGCCCAGGGCAAGACCGCGCCCGCCGTGCTGCGCGTGAACCCCGATGTCGATGCCGGCACCCACGCCAAAATCTCGACCGGCAAGGCGGAGAACAAGTTCGGCGTGGCGATCGATCGCGCACCCGGCATTTTCGACCGGTTGTCGCAGCTGCCCGGCCTCGATCTGCGCGGCGTGGCGATCCATATCGGCAGCCAGCTCAAGACGCTGGCCCCGCTCGAAGCTGCGTACACGCGCGTCGGCGAGCTGGTCGCACAGCTGCGCGTTGCCGGACACACGATCACCCATGTCGATCTGGGCGGTGGCCTTGGCGTGCCCTATCATCCCGGCGAACAGGTTTCGTCGGCCGAAGATTTCGGCGCGATGGTCAGGCGCGTGACCGAGGGCTGGGACGTGACGCTGATGTTCGAACCGGGCCGCTTCATCTGCGGCAATGCCGGGGTGCTGGCGACCGAGGTGATCTGGGTGAAGCCCGCCAACGGCAACCCCTATGTCATCGTCGATGCGGCGATGAACGACTTGGCGCGACCGGCGCTTTACGATGCCTATCACGATTTCGAGGCGGTCGAGCCTACGGGTGAGAAGATGATCGCCAATATCGCGGGACCGGTGTGCGAAACCGGCGATACATTTGCAATGGGCCGCGAGATCGACGTCGTGCGGTCGG
This sequence comes from Sphingomonas sp. LT1P40, assembly GCF_036663835.1. Lineage (NCBI taxonomy): Bacteria > Pseudomonadati > Pseudomonadota > Alphaproteobacteria > Sphingomonadales > Sphingomonadaceae > Alteristakelama > Alteristakelama amylovorans. Next base: position 517,536 of record NZ_JAXOJT010000002.1, on the reverse strand, counting down.
GCGACCTCGCCGTGTTCCGCACTGCGGGTGCTTATGGCGCGACGATGGCCTCGACCTATAATAGTCGTGCTTTGGTGCCGGAGGTGCTGGTGTCGGGCGACAGATTCGCGGTGGTCGCCGACCGCATCCAGCCCGAGACGATCATGGGTGCCGAGCGCGTGCCCGAGTGGGTCCGATGAAACGATCGGGATTGCCGGTCTTCGTCCGGATGGACGGGCGGCCCGTGATCCTGATCGGTGACGGCGCGGCGGCGGAGGCCAAGCGCCGCTTGCTGGAGCGCGCGGGGGCAGTGATCGTCGCGGAGGACGGCGATGCGCCGCTCGCGCTGATCGCCTGTGACGATCCGGAGCCGGTGGTGACGCGGCTGAAGACGCGGCGCGTGCTCGTCAACGTCGCCGACCGGCCCGATCTGTGCGACTTCACCCTGCCCGCGATCGTCGAGCGCGATCCGGTAACGATCGCAATCGGCACCGGCGGCGCATCGGCAGGGCTGGCGGCGGCTTTGCGGCAGCGGTTGGAGCCGCTGATCCCGGCGACGCTCGGTCAGCTCGCCGATTCACTGGGACGGGCGCGCGATGCGATGCGGGCGCGCTGGCCCGATGGCGGCGAGCGACGGCACGCGATTGGAACTGCCCTGTCCGGTCCGCTCGATCCGTTGGTGGCGCAATCCGCCGATGCCGTGGAACGCTGGCTCGCCGATCCGGCGGCGGGCGCAGGCGGACTCGTGCGGATCGAGTTGCGTTCCGCCGATCCGGACGAGCTGACGCTGCGGGAGGCGCGATTGCTGTCGCAGGCCGACCGGATTACACACCGCCCGGACGTGCCCCTCGATATCCTCACTCGCGCCCGCGCCGATGCCGATCGCATCGAATGCACCGCCCCGCCCGCCGATCTGCCGGGCCTGACGATCGACCTGGAGATGGCGCGATGAGCGGCTTTGCCTACGTCGTCGCGCGCAACGGCGTGCGTGAAACCACGCCTGAGCAGGGCATTGCCGCGCGGCGCGGGTTCGTTTGGATTCATCTTACGTCGCGCGACGAAGAGGTGCAGCATTGGCTGAGCGCAACCGCACAGCTTGACCGGTTCGTGATCGAGGCACTCACCGCGCTTGAAACCCGCCCGCGCTGCGAACAGGTGAATGGCGGCGCGGTGCTCAATCTGCGCGGCATGACGCATGCGACGATGGCGAGTTCCGATCCGCTGGCGTCGATCCGGCTCTATGCGGAGGGCGACAGGGTCATTTCGGTCACGCGCCTACCGCTCGATGCGCTCGACGCGGCGCGCGCCGCGACCGAAGCCGGGTCGATCCGCGATGCGGGCGACTTGATCGCGGTCCTCGCCAGCACGATCACCGGGCAGCTCGATCCGCAAGTCGCCGATCTGGGCGATTCGCTCGACGATTGCGAGGAGCAGCTGGATGGGCGCCGCGCGTTCGAGCTGCGTCGTCAGGTCAATCACGCGCGGCGGACCGCGATCGGTTATCGCCGCTTCCTCTATCCCCAGCGGGTAGCGCTGGAGACGCTCGCCACCCTGCCCGTCCGCTGGTTGAGCGATGAAGACCGGCTGCACATCTCCGCCGCCGCCGACCGCGCCGCGCGCATGGCCGAGGAACTGGAAAGCATCCGTGAGCGCGCCGCGCTGATCCACGAAACGCTGACTGACCTTCGCGCCGAACTGATCGATCAGCGCAGCCTCGTGATTGCGGTGGCGGCGATGATCTTCCTGCCGCTGACCTTCATCACCGGGCTGTTCGGCATGAACGTGAAGGGCATTCCCTATGACGATCATCCGTTTTCATTCTGGGTGATTACCGGCTTCAGCATCGCTGTCGCCGCAGTGGTCACGACCTATTTCGTCAGGCGGCACTGGTTCCGCTAAGCCGCTCGACCTCTGCATTTAGCGACTGGATCGAGCTGACCAGCCGTGCGCGGTCGGCGCGGGTGACGGCGAGTTCGGTGCGCGTTTCGCCCAGTTCGATCGCGCGCGCGGCGATGCGCGCATCGAGTGCGGCGACCGAGCGCTTGAGCTCCGACAGGCGGGTGCCGCGTTCCAGCGTGCGTTCGATCCGCGCGGCAAGCACCTCGAAATCGAACGGTTTGGCGACATAATCGTCGGCCCCGGCGGCGAGCGCCGCAACCACCGCACCGCTGTCGCTGCGCGCGGTAATCATGATGACGGGCAGGTCGACGGTATCGATCGCGCTGCGCAGTTCGGCCAGCACATCGAGGCCGGAGACGCGCGGCATCATCATGTCGAGCAGCACGAGATCGAACCCGCGCGCACCGATCAGGTCGATCGCCTCACGACCATTGTCGCACAGCACGACCAGATAGCCGAGCTGACCCAATCGCGCGCCGACGACGTTGAGGTTGGTGCGGCTGTCGTCCACCACCAATATGGTGCGAACGCCGCGCCGACGCGCATCGCCGGATGCCAGGAGAGTCTGTCCCATGCGGGCGATGCTAGTGCCGGATCGTCACGATCCGGTTAACCACATTCAGCGCTTCAGGAATCCCAGCAGCTGATCGACCATGATGCACAGTTGCGGCGAGGCGTCGCCCACCGCATCGCCCTCGACACCGGTGTTGATGGCGACGCCCAGCGGCGTGGGCCAGCCGCGCAGGGCGTGGATCACGGTACGCAGCGCGGCCAGCGTCGATACCGCCGCCTGCCAGCCGCCCGCCGTCGCCACCAGCCCGACCGGCATGCCGTCGAAATAGGGGCGCTGGTCCTTGCGCAACAACTCGACATGATCGAGCGCGTTCTTGACCATGCCCGACAGCGAGCCGTGATAGCCGGGCGAGCCGACGATGATCGCGTCGGCATCGCGCAGTACCGCAACAAAGCGCTCGATCGCCGCATTGCCGCTGGCTCCGCCCAGCTCATAATGCGGGAAATTGATCGCCTCGCCGGTCAGCAAGGTCGTGCGCGCACCCCGCGCCTCGGCCAGTTCCAGGCAATGCGCGAGCGCGCGCCCCGTTGCCGAATCGGGGCGTGAGGTTCCACCAAGGGCGACGATGTGCGGCTTGCTCATCGCGCGGCGCTAGCCGAAACAGGCGCGATGGGCCACCCGCATCGTGCGGGGCCGCGCAAGGAGCAACGGGTGCAATCGCAGGTACAATCTCAGGGGCCGCTGACGGGGGTACGCATTATCGAGATCGACGCGATCGGCCCGGTGCCGTTCGCGGCCATGCTGCTCGCCGACCTGGGGTGCGAGATCGTGCGTGTCGCACCGCCAGGGACCAGCGCCAGCGGCATCGTCCCTGCTTTGTATCGTGGACGACAGGATGTGACGCTCGATTTCCGCCACCCCGCCGCGATCGCCGAACTGCTCGATCTCGTCACCCATGCCGACGGCCTTATCGAGGGGATGCAGCCGGGGTCGATGGAGGCGCTGGGATTAGGCCCCGATCCGTGCAGAGCGCGTAACCCGGCGCTGGTCTATGGCCGCGCCAGTGCGTGGGGCCAGAGCGGGCCGCTGGCCGGACGGCCGGGCAACGACATCAACGTGCTGGCGCTGACCGGCGCGCTACACGCGATCGGCACCGCGGATATGCCGGTCGCGCCGCTCAACCTGTTGGGCGACCATGCCGGATGCGCGATGTTCCTGGCGCTGGGGATGGTCGCGGGGATCATGGGCGCGCAGGCGACCGGTGAGGGCCGCGTCGTGGATGCAGCGGCGATCGACGGGGTCGGCACGCTGATGGCGCTCACGCAAAGCCTGTTCGCGTCGGGCCGCTGGCTCGACCGGCGCGAAAGCAATCTGGTGGATGGCGGTGCGCCCTTTTACCGCAGTTATGCCTGTGCCGATGGCGGGCATGTCGCGGTCGGCGCGATCGAACCGCGCTATTTCGACGTGTTGTGCGCGGGGCTTGGCTTTGGTGCGGGGACGTTTGCGCAATTCGACCGCGCCGTCTGGCCGACAATGGCGAGTCGCTTCGCCGAACGCTTCGTCGCGCGCACCCGCGACGAATGGGTGCGGCATTTCGCCGAGAGCGAGGCGTGCGTTACGCCTGTGCTGTCGCTGGAGGAGGCGCTGCACCACCCGCATGTGCTGGCCCGCCGACCGGTCGCAGTTGGACCGGCGGGGGCGGCGACGGCACCGCTGTTCAAGCCCAGATCGGCGATTGCGCCGGCAGCGGAAGCGAGTTCGGTGGGCGAAATCCTGTCGCGCTGGGCAAGTTAGTTCAGGCGGCCCGCGCCTGACTCCACGCGCCGGCAATTTCTTCCAGATCGTCCGCGACCGCACGAAACGGCACCGGATCGTTCCCGATACTGGCGTTGATGATTTGCGAACGCAGGCCGTGATAGAGCGTGGCGAGCGTGCGCGACACTTCGCCACCACGCTCGAAATCCAGGTTCGATTCGAGCGCGAACATGATTGCTGTGGCGCGTGCGATACGCTCGCTCTTCACCGCCAGCTGGCGCTTTTCAGCGGCAAAGGCGGCGGCGCGAAGGGCGGCGATACACTCCTTGTACATCAGCTCGACCAGTTGGTGCGGATCGAGCGCGGCGGACGTGCGACCCACCGCGTCGATCGAGCGATAGGTGGCGGCGGCTTTCGCATTGGGGCGCATCGGGCTTCTCATCGCATCAATCCTGGCTGTTCCAGGCGTCAACCTGCGATTCGAGGAAGCTCATCGTGGATTTATAGACCGCGACCTTGGCATCCATCGTGGCGAATTGCCGGGTCATGCGCGTGCGCAACGCCTCGGTCTTTTCCAGCACCTCGGTCTTGTCCTCGATGATGTCGGCCTTGGCATTGGTGTAGCGTAATTCGCTCGCGCCCAGCCCGCGCGTCGCGCTAGACGCGGCGCCGGAAATGAGGTCGAGCGCGGCGGACAGGCCGTTGCTGGTGGTCGAAGCGCCGCTGGGCTGGGCGAACATCTTCTCCACCGCATCGGGATGGTTGACCAGCGCCTTGGTCAGCGCGGTGGTGTCGAGCGTCAGCGATCCGTCGCGGTTGGTCTTCACCCCGATCTGCGACAGCGTCGTCGGCGATCCTGCGGCACCGGCGGTGGCAATCGGGGTCAGCGTCAGCTGCTGCATCTGCCGCTTCAGCGTCTTGGCCGCAGTATCCGCACGCAGCGATCCGGTCACGGGATCGAGATCGGTACGAAGGGCCGAGAACACCTCATTATAAGTGTCCACGAAGTCCTGCACCGACTGAAGCAGCGCGCTCGTCGGCAGCGTCTTGCCGATATTGACGATGGTGCCGGGCTGGGCGGAGGCGAGATCGAGCTTCACGCCGGGGACAAGATCGGAAATCGAATTGGAGTCGCGGCGCAGCTGCACGCCGTCGATCGCAACGATGGCGTCGGCGGCGGTGCTGCCGATCGTGGTGCCGGTCGCGCCGATACCGATGTTCAGCGCGGCAAGCCCTTCATGCCCCGCCGTTTCGGTCGCGGTCAGCGTGAACGCGCGCGTTTCGCCGGTACCGCTCTTGACCACCAGCCGCGATCCCGCCGCATCGGTCAGGATAGAGGCAGTGACGCCCGCATTCGCCGTGTTGATCGCGGCGACAATCCCGTCGAGGCTGGAATTGTTCTCGCCGATGGCGATGGTCACAGGCGTGCCGCTGCCCGGCGTGAACGCCGTCATCGACCCGCCCGTAACGGTCGCCGTGCCAAAGGTGAGCGTCAGCGTGCCGCGCCCGACTGCGGCGGTCTTGTCAGCCACCGGCGTAGCGGCGGCCGTCTGCGGCGCGGCGAGCTGGCGCACCTCGACCCGCGCGTTGAGGTTGGTGAGGCTGGCGCCGCTGAGACGCGAGACGTTCAGGATCGCGCTGTTCGATGTCGTCGGCTGAGTCGCCAACGATCCGCTGCGCGACAGCGTCGAGAGTGCGCTGGCGAATGTGGTGATATTGCTCTTGTGCGTCGCTGCGGCGGAGATTTGCACGGTCAGCGCCTCCTCGCGCCGGGTCAGCGTCGCATTCTTGACCTCGAACTGCGCCTCGACCAGCTGGCTGACCAACGCCGTCGTGTCGATGCCCGATCCGGTGCCGATGGTTTTCGCAATCGATTCAACAGCCACGGTTGCGTCCCCCTATGTAACGGTTAACGGCCATCACCGCGCCGCCTTTAGGTCGATTTGGCCGTGTTCGTCGAAGCGCGCAGTTTCCGGCACGTTGATCGCCGGCATCCGTCCGCCGGCACGCTTGTCGAGGCCGAAGACGAACGCCAGCACCGTCGCCACCGCCAGATACAGATCGTCGCGGATCTCCTGCCCCTCGCGGCTGGTGAAATAGACGGCACGGGCGAGCGCGGGGATTTCCAGCTTCGGCACGGCGAATTCGTCGGCCAGTTCGCGGATCGCCAGCGCGATCTCGCCGCGCCCCTTGGCGACCACCACCGGCACCTGATCGCTGCCCGATTCATACCGCAACGCGACCGAGAAATGCGTCGGGTTGGTTAGCACGACATGCGCCGTCGCCACGCTCTTGCGCAGGCCGCCCTTCGCCATCTCGCGCTGCCGCTGGCGTTGCGCGCTTTTGGTCTCGGGCGACCCTTCGCTTTCCTTATGCTCGTCCTTCAGTTCCTGCATACTCATCTTGAGCCGCTGGAAATGGCGGAACAGCTGGATCGGCAGATCGACGCCTGCGATCAGCAGCAACCCGCCCGCCATCACGAAGATCAGCGTGGTGAAGGTGTCGCCAAGCGCGCGTACCGCCTGGGTCAGGTCGGACGAAACCAGCCCCATCATCGGCCCCGCCGCGCCCCACAGCATCCACCCACCCATGCCACCGAGCAGCACGACCTTCAGCAGCGACTTGAACAATTCGATCCAGCCGGTCGCGCCGAAGATACGCTTCAGTCCGGAGCCGGGATTGATGCGATTGCCCTTGGGCTGGATCAGCTTCATTTGGAAATGCAGCGCGCCCAGGCCCGCCTGACTGAGAATTGCACCGACGAACGTGACCGCAAGCAATGCGACCAGCGACGGGGCGAGCTTCCATCCGGCGGTCGCCAGCGGCTTCCACGGCTGAAAACTCTCGATATCGGCGCGGCCAAAGGTGAAGCTGGCCGACATCACTTCCTTGCACGCGCCGAGCAGTTCCGGCCCCATCATCACCATCCACCCGCAACCGAGCAGCACCACCAGCGCCGCGCCGAAATCACGCGACTTGATCATGTCGCCTTGTTCAAGCGCCTTTTGCTTGCGCTTGGGTGTTGGTGCTTGTGTCTTTTCCCCCGATGACTCCGACATCAGCCGAGCACCAGGGTTTGGGCCGCATCCAGCCCTTCACGGACGATGACCAGCATGTAATCGCCCATTGCGGGCATGCCGACGAGCAACGCCAGCACGCCCATCGCCAGACTGGCGGGAATGCCGATGGCGAACAGGTTGAGCGCGGGGGCGGAGCGCGAGATCATGCCGACGACGATGTTGAGGCACAGCAGCAGAAAGCCGACCGGCAGCGCCAGCAGCAGTCCGGCAAAGAAGGCATAGCCGCCGAACAACGCGATATTCTGGAGCTTGCCCGGCGTCAGCCACGCCTGCCCCGGCGGCAGCAATTCATAGGAACGCACCACCAGCTCGACGAGCACGAGATGCCCGTCCACGGCGAGGAACAACAGGGTCAGCAGGATCGTCAGGAACTGGCCCAGCGCCGGGCTGGACTGGCCGCTCTGCGGGTTGATCGCGGTGGCGAAGGACAGCCCCATCGACACGCCGATCACTTCGCTCGCCACCAGCGGCGCGGCGAACGCGATCTGCAGGATGAAGCCCAGCGACAGGCCGACCAAGGCCTCCGCCCCGATCGCCAGAAAGGTGTTGAGCGCAAACATCTCGCCCGGTGCCTGGATCGGCACTGCGTTCATCGTCAGGATGCCGATCGCGGCCGTCAGCACAACGCGCACATTCAAAGGCACCGACACCGCCCCGAACACCGGCGCAGCAACGAACGCTGCGCCCACGCGCACCATCGTGAACAGCAGCGCCCACAGCTGCGGCTCGATCGAGAGGCCGAAGCCCATCATGATCTAGCGCACCAGCTCCGGGATTCGTTCGAAGATGCCGGTCGTGAAATCACCCAGCAGCGTCAGGATCATGCCGCCGAAGATCACCAGGCTCACGCCCACGACGATCAGCTTGGGCACAAAGGTCAGCGTCTGCTCCTGGATCGACGTCGCGGCCTGCACCATGCCCAGGATCAGGCCTGAGACGAGCGCGGGGATCAGGATGGGCGCGGAAGCAAGCGCGAGGATCCACATCGCTTCGCGCGCAACGGTCAGGAAATAATCTGCGTCCATGTTTGGATCCCTAAGTCGCAAAGCTTGAAGCGAGACTGCCCATCGTCAGCGCCCAGCCATCGACCAGCACGAACAACAACAGCTTGAATGGCATCGAGATGATCGTCGGCGACATCATCATCATGCCCAGACTCATCAGCACGGTGGCGACGATCAGGTCGAGGACGATGAAGGGCAGGAAGATCAGGAAGCCGATCTGGAACGCGGTCTTCAGCTCGCTGGTGACGAAAGCGGGCAGCAGGATCGAAAACGGCGTGTCGGCGGGCTTCGCGATCGGGCCGGTCTTGGCCAGTTCGGCGAACATCGTGATGTCCTTCACCCGCGTCTGTTTCAGCATGAAGGCGTGGAGCGGTTCGCCCGCCTTGGCGATCATCTCGGTCGCGCCGATCTTCCCCTCGGCATAGGGCTGGATCGCGGTCGCGTTCATCTGGCTGATGGTCGGTGCCATCACGAAGAAGGACAGGAACAGCGACAGGCCGACCAGCACCTGGTTCGGCGGCGTCTGTTGCAGTCCCAGCGCCTGACGCAGGATCGCCAGCACGATGATGATCCGCGTAAAGCTGGTCATCATCAGCACGATGCCGGGCAGCACCGTGAGCAGGCCCATGATGATGAGCACCTGCAACGACAGCGACAATGGCGCGTCGCCACCGCCCAGATCGCCCAGCGCGCGATCGACCGCGTCACCGACGCCCGGTGTGGGCGCGGTGGCGGGTGCCGCGACCGGCACCGCCGGTGCCGCCGCCTGCGCGAATGCAGGCGCTACCAGAAACAGCGCGAGTGCGAGCGCCCCCAGAATGAGCGCGAAAAGACGCAGGTTGGCGCTCACGGGTCGATCCGGTCGATCAGCGTGACGCCGGTCCGGCTGACCGAAACCAGCAGCCGCTTGTTCTCGACCTCTAACACCGCGATGCGGACGCCGGCGGAGATCATCATCGTCTCCTTTACCTTCAGCATGCGATCGCTCTGGTTGCCCGGCAGCCGCGCCTCCAGCTTGCGCCACAGATACAGGCTGCCGATCAGCAGGCCGCAGACCAGCGGCAGCAGGATCACCAGCTTGAGAATATAGGACCACATCATCGGGTGTCAGCCGCGCTTTTCGGGCGCGACCAGCTCGGTCATGCGCACGCCGAACTTGTCGCCGACAGTAACGACTTCGCCGCGACCGATCAGCGTGCCGTTGACGAACACCTCGAGCAGCTCGTCGGCCTGACGGTCCAGCTCGATCACGCTCGATTCGCCCAGTGCGAGCAGTTCGCGCAGCGTCAGCGTGGTCGATCCGATCTCGACCGTCAGCTTGACGTCGACATCCTGGAGCAAGTGGAAATTGGCCGCCACCGCAGTGTCGGTCGGGAAGCCCCCGGTCATGTCGTTCATCGTGCGTCCTCAAGTGAAAGCGATTCAAAGCGGGTCAGGCGAATGGCGGCATGGCCGTTGCTGGTGCCGACGGTGCCGCAACCGATGCGCTGGCGATGCACCATCACCGGCACGTCGGGGCCAAAGCTGATCGGGATCACGTCGCCGGGCTTCAGGCTCATCAGCGTCGAGACCCGCACCACCGGCTCGGCCAGCACCGACCGCACCGGCAGCCGCAGCGCCATCGCCGCGCGAGTCAGGCCGTTGCGCCATTCGGGTTCGGGTTCGGGATCGCCGCCGATGACCTTGGCGGTCAGCGACGGAGTAAAGGGCTTTAGCGCGGCGACGGGATAGAGAATGTCGATCCAGTGCGGCTTGACCGTGTCGGATGCCACGCCGATGCGGGTGACGATCATCGCCTCGCCCGCATCGATTTCAGGCGCGATCGAGATCGGCATCACGCTGTCGACCGCAGCGAATTCCAGCCGCGCGAGGATCTGCCACGCGGGATCGAGCTGTGCAGCGATGCTGGCCGACAGGCGGCTCAGCAACGTATCCGCCGATCCGGTAAACTCGGTCGGCAGCGGATGCGGCGGCTCCCCCTCGCCGCCGAAAAAGCGGTCGAGCATCTCATATGCGAACTTGCCGTCGATCGCGATCAGCGCGCGGCCGCGCGTCGGCATCATCGTCAGCGGCAACCATGCGGTCAGCGCGGTGCGTTCCCCGCGATAATCGGCGAAGCGCTGAACGCTAAGCGGTTCGGCCCAGCAGCGCGCGCCTTCGCCAACCAACGGCTCGACGACAGCCTTCAGCGACTTGGCAAGGCGAGCGCTGAGGTGCTGCACCCCGTGCAGATCGCCGAACGGATTGAGATTGGCGACGCCCAGCGCCGGCGCGTGCTCCGCCCCGGTCCGGGTGCGCTCTCGCCGATCCGGCGCGCCAGTTTCTGAAGGGCTGTTAACCATGCCCGTTCACTGAACGATGAAATTGGTAAAGTAGACGTTACCAACGCCGCCAAATCCCTCTTTTTCTTTCAAAACAGCGTTGATTGCCCTCGCCAGCCGCCCTTGCAGCTTCTTTTTACCGTCGGCGGTGAAGACCTCATCCTCATTGGTCTCGCCCAGCGCCATCAGCACGGCGGAGCGCACCGCCATCTCGTGCGTCTTCAGATTCTCGATGACGCGGTTGTCGTAAGCGGTCGAAATCGCAACGCCGACCTGGATGAAATGGACGCTTTCGCGCAGATTGGAGGTGAACTCCTTCTCCAGCGCATAATAGGTCGAGGCATATTTGTCGCCGCCCGAACCCTTGGGCGTGGTCATGCCCTTGCCTGCGCCGCCCTCGCCTTCGCCCTCGCCAGCCTTCGCCTCGGCACGGACTTCCTCGCTCTTCGGCACCAGCCGCGGGGTATCCGCACCGGCCGTTTCCCCGGCATGCGCGCCGCCGCCGAACAGTCCGGCCTGCGAGGCATAAAGCCCGCCGCCGACGCCGCCGCCGATCAGCACGACCAGCCCGGTGCCGATCAGGATCCATTTCTTGGCGCCGCCCTTCTTCTTGGGCGTGGCGGCGGCTTCTTCCTTGTCACTCATCGTTCGATTCCCCCTGACAGGTTATGCAATTCGCTCGTTCGGATCGGTTTTGGGTCCGCTCGCCGCCGCCGATGCGGGGCGAGTGGATCCTTTGGGTTCGGATTGGTGCGGCGTGCCGGGCTGGCCGCCGGTGCCGCCATCGACACTGGTTCCGCCCAGCTTCACCCCGCGCGCGTTCGCCAGTTCGACCAGCTGCGATGCGGCATCGGCGAGCAGCTGACGCGTCGTAGAATTCTCGGCGGTGAAGTGAACATGCAGGCGGTCGCCATCGCGGCGGATCGAGATTTCGAGCGCACCCAGATTTTCGGGTGCGAGCCGGATGCGCGTATCGGTCGCCTCCGCCGCGTCGCGCGCCGAGTCCTGCATGGCCGCGATCCGGTCGATCATCGCGCCGGCCCAGTCGTCGCGCGACAGATCGAGCGGGGCCTGATCCGTGGCGCTCATCGCCTGAACGGTGGTGCGCAGCTGGTCAGTCTGTAGCGATGCGGTGATCTCGATCGGATCGGCACCGGCGGTCGGGATCTTTGCCGAGTCAGCGACGGGGATGGCAAAGGCAGCGGCGAACATTTGCCCCGCGGGAGCCGCGGCGACCGGCGATTGCGGATGTGGCGGGAGGGCGAGCGGGGGCGGCGTGATCGGTCGTGCCGCGCGCGGCTCGATACGGTCGCGCACCGGTGTCTCGCTCTTTACTTGCGGTTCGATCACAGGTTCGGGGTCGACGGCGACGGGTGCGAAGTCTGGCTCCGCCGTCGCCTCGACGATCGGGGCGGTGTCGATCGTCTCGCGCTCGGCTGCGGGAGCAATAATAGGCGTCTCGACCGGCGCGGGATCGGCACCGGCAAACGGAGCGATCTCACCGACAAGCGCCGCTTCCGGCGGAGCGGGCATTGTTCCCGTGAGCGCCAGGCCGGGTGCGAGCCGCACCTCGACCTGAACCGATGCCATGCCGTCGGGCAACCATGCCAGCAGCGGATCGGGCGTTTCCGCCTCGTCCGGCAAATCCTTGCCGCCCTCGGCTGGGACTTGCCGCTCGCCGTCACCCTTTGCCGTGATACCCGGAATCAGCATTGCGCCCAGCGCCGCCATGAAATCGGCGACCGGCACGCGCGCAACCGGTGCCGCGCGCAGCGGCACGGCGGGGGTCAGGCCGGGTAGCTTGATGGAAAGCAGGTTGAACACGGCGGGGAAAATCTCCTTTCCCCAGTAATCAGCAAGGATCGTGCCGTTTTTTTGGAACCGACGGCATATCTTCCAGCGCACGCATCGCCTTGCGCGCTACATTGGCCTCGGCCCGGGCCAGCAACTTCTCGATCGCGGTCTGGTCGCGCTTGGCTTCGCGCGTGGCGTCTTGCGCGGAATTCAGGCCACGCTCGGCCTCGGCCACGCGGCGTTCGGCGGCAAAGGCCGACTGGTGCAGGCGTTCGCGGTAATGCGCCGCCGCGATCAGCGTGGTCGCGCTTCCGGGCGTCGGTGCGGGTGCGGGTGCCACCCCTTCGGCAAGTTGGGCAATGCGCGCGCGCATCGACTCCTCGGCAGCAACCTTGTCACGCGCCGCGACTTCGTCGGCCCGAACCATGTCTAGCTGAAGCGTCCGGACGCGCAAAAGGCGGTTGAGCTTCTTGGCGTGTTTCTCAGGCATTTTTCGTTCCCCGCACCGGCCCGCTCCCCCACCCGGCCACCCATCCAGAATACGCTGTGGGTGGCCGGGTGGGGAAGCGGGCCGGTGCGGCCTCAATCAAACTACGCATCGCCGAACACGCCGATCAGTTCGGCAACGGCATCGTCCAGCGGCACCGTCTCGTCATAGGCCTGCCGGATATAATCCAGCACCGAATCATGGCACGCGATGGCCGCGTCGATCGCGGGGTCGGCACCGGGGCGATAGGCACCCATCAGCACCAGATCGCGATTCTCTTCATAGGTCGCCAGATGCCGACGCAGCACGCGCGCGGCGGCGACATGCTCCCGGCTCGCGATATCGGTCATCACGCGGCTGACCGACGGTCCCAGGTCGATCGCCGGATAGACCCCGCGTTCGGCCAGCGCACGGCTCAGCACGATATGCCCGTCGAGGATCGAGCGTGCCGAATCGACGACCGGATCGTTGCCGTCGTCGCCATCGGCCAGCACGGTATAGATGGCGGTGATCGACCCGCCGGTATGCACATCGGTACCCGCGCGCTCGATCAGGCTGGGCAACATCGCGATGGCACTTGGCGGATAGCCGCGCGCGCTGGCCGGTTCGCCGAGTGCCAGGCCAATCTCGCGACCGGCATGCGCGACGCGGGTCAGCGAATCCATGATGAGCAGAACCTTCTTGCCCTCGTTGCGAAACGCCTCGGCAATCGCCGTGGCGCGCAGCGCGCCGCGGATGCGCAGGACGGGCGAATGGTTGGCCGGAACCGCGACCACGACCGAGCGCTGGCGCGCCTCGCCCGCGACCTTGGTCTCCAGAAAGTCCGAAACCTCGCGGCTACGCTCGCCGATCAGCCCGATGACCACCACATCGGCCTCGGCCGCGCGGACCATCATGCCAAGCAGCACCGATTTGCCGACGCCGGAGCCGGCCATGATGCCGACGCGCTGCCCCTGACCGATGGTCAGCAGCCCGTTGATCGCACGCACCCCGACATCCATCGGCTGCAGCACGCGCCCGCGGTCGAGCGGCGACTGGATCTTGCCCGCCAGCGGCCATTTGCCCGCGCCGCGAATGGGGCCAAGGCCGTCGATCGGCTTGCCCGATCCATCGACCACGCGACCCAGCATCGCCGAACCGACTTCGGCTTCACCCGGCGGGCCGATCGGGCGCACCGGGGCGTTGGGGAGCAGGGCAGCGGGGCCGCCCAGATTCATCATCAGTGTGCGACCGGCGCGAAAGCCGATCACTTCGGCCTCGATGCGGTTGGCACCGGTGCCGATCGCGCAGACCGTGCCGACCGGAAGCGAAAGCCCGACCGCCTCCATCAGCAACCCGTCATAGGAGGACAGCCGCCCGGAAACCTTGGGCCGCGCCACGAAGTCGCGGCAGGCAAGGCCGTCGAGGTAATCGGCGGTAAAGCTGTTGAACATCGAAACCCTTAAATTGCAGGCGGAATCGGGATGCGGTCGATCGCGGCGGCGAGCTGTTCGATCCACAGATCGGGGCCATCTTCGATAATGGTCGAAGCGCTTTCGATGACAAAGCCACCGCGCGCGACATGCGGGTCGGCGACGGGGAACACCGTCTTGGGCAGATGCCCCTCGATCAGCGCGACATCGTCGGGGTGCAGCCGCAGGATCGCCGATTCGGCGCTGTCGGCGAGCATGTCGGTCGCCGCCTCGATCCGCGCCGCAAGCACATCGGGCGCGATCCCGGCGTCGCCGATCATCCGCTGGACCAGATGCAGCACGGTCTGGCGCAAATGTCCGGCCATGCGTTCGCGGTCGAAATGTGCGCCCTTCGATAGGGCGTCGCTGACCTGTTCGAGCAAGGCAGCCTGTTGCGCCGCGGCACTTTCGGCTTCCGCTCGCGCAGCTGCCAGCCCCTCGGCATAGCCGGCCGCATGCGCCGCTACGACCGGATCGACAAACTCCCGAACAGGCGGTGCCGGTTCGGGATCGAACGGATCCCAACCCTCGGTCGGTTTGTGCCCCGGCTCGGCCGGACTGAAATGCTTGGGGCTCGCCGCCGCCTCGCGCGGGCGAACCTCGCGCGGCGCGAACCCTTCGGGCGGTGCAAAGGCGCGCTGCAGCGCCTCGGCAATCCCGGCGCCGCGCGACGACATGCCGGGGATAAAATCAGACATAATCGTCGTCGCCCCCGCCGCCCGGCATAGTGATCGTGCCATCCTTCACCAGCTGACGCGCGATTCCGATCATCACCTTCTGCGCCTCCAGCACTTCGGCCAGCTTCATTGGGCCGCGTGCTTCCATCTCGTCGCGGATCGTGTCGGCGGCGCGGCTGGACATGCAGGCGAGGAACCGGTTGCGCGCATTCTCGTCCACGCCCTTCAGGCTACGGACCAGCACGTCGCTTTCGATGTTGCGGAGCAACGTCCCCATATTTTTGTCGTCGAGCTCGAGCAGATTGTCGAAGACGAACATCGCCTCTTCGATCGCCCTGGCGACTTCGCGGTCGAGCTTGGCCAGCTTGGGCATCACCTTCTGCTCGGTGATTTTCCGCGCCGACGACATGATTTTTGCCGCCTCGCGCGTGCCGCCCATCTGCAATCCGGCGACGCGACGCGGTTGCGTGGCATGGCGTTCGAGCAAGGCGGTTAACGTGGCGATCGCGTCAGGCGTGACCGGGCCGAGCTTGGCGACGCGGCGCAGCACCTGCGGCTGAATCGCCTCGGGCAGCATTTCCAGAACTTGCGCGGCGGTCGCCGATTCGAGATGCGCCAGCAGCACGGCGGCGATCTGCGGATGTTCCTCGCTCAGCATCGCCGCGATCTCGTTGGCGTCCATCCAGGCGAGCATCGCGATCGATTCGGACGGCTGCGGCGGCAGGATGCGGGCAAGGACATTGCCCGCACGCTCCGGCCCCAGCGCCATGGTCACCACCGATTCCAGCTTGGGCCGCGGATCGAACTGGATCGCGCTGCGCTCCTGCGCCCGCCCCGTAAAATCGTCGAGCACCTGCCCCATTTCCCATTCGCTGACATCGGCGACGCTCATCATGGCGGTGCCGAGTTGGCGGACCTCTTCGGGATCGAGCTTTTGCAGGATCGCGGCGGCTTCTTCGTCGCCGACCACCATCATCAGCACGGCGGCGCGTTCGACGCCGGTAAAGTTACGGGGCGCGTTCACGACTTGCCCTCCGTCTTTATCATGTCGCGCACCGCAAGGGCGGCACGCGCGGGATTGTCGCGGGTGAAGTCGCGCACCAGCCCAACCCGGTCACCCAGCGATACGCCGCCAGCGCCCAGCATCTCGGCGCTGACCGGGGTCGGCATGGCGACGCCATCCGGCACGCCCATCGGCAGCGATCCGCCGCGCGCGCTGTCGTCGCGCTTCTTGAGCAACGCCTTGGCTAGCGGACGGACGCCCAGCAGCAGGACGAGTAGCGCGATCACCACCGCCGTCACATTGCGCGCGATCATCGCAAACCAGCCCGATTCGTAGAATGGCGTGCCGGTCTCGGCGACGTCGGACGCCGCGCTGAACTTGCGGCTGACGACCGTCACCTGATCCTGACGCGCCGGGTTGAAGCCGACGGCCGCCTTTACCAGCCCGTCGATCTGCCGGATTTCGACCTGCCCGCGCGGCTTGCCCGGCTCTTCGCGCATCAGCACGGCCACCGACAATCGCTTGATCCCGCCGGGTGCGGCGCGCGTGACCGAGATTTCCTTGGCATTGTCATAGCTGCGGGTGAAGCTGTCGCTCTGCTTCATCCCCTGCACCGCTACCGGGGCCGCAGGCTGGCCGGGTACGGGCGCAGCCCCCTCCGCCGGCGGTGTGCCGACGGTTGCCGCCGGCGGCGCGACATTGGACAGCGCGCCGGGAATACCGCCGGGCGCACCGGCGGCATCGCGCGGCGCACCGGTCCAGTTGCCCTGTTCGGCACGCACCACGGCACCCGTCTTGTCATAGCTTTCGCGCGTCGCCTGAGTTTCGTCCAGATCGACCTCGGCCTGCACTTCGGCGCTGAAATTGCCTGCACCCAGCAACGGCGTGAGCAATTGCACCAGCTGCTGGCGATATTTGTCCTCGACCCGGCGTTGCAGGTCGATGCGGGCATCGCCGGCAGCGCCATCGGTGCCGGATTTGCTGAGGAGCGCACCCGCCTGATCGACGATCGTCACCGATTCGGGCTTCATCCCCGGCACCGACGATGCGACGAGGTTGACGATCGAGCGCACCTGCGCCTCCGACAAGGTGCGGCCCTGTTCCAGCGTGACGATCACCGATGCCGACGGCTCGGACTTGTCGCGCACGAACACCGTGGCTTCGGGGGTAGCAAGATGCACGCGGGCGACCGCGACCGTATCGATTTCGCTGATCGAACGCGCCAGCTCGGTCTCGCGTGCCTGGCGCAGCCGTTCGCCCTCGACCGCGCGCGACACACCCATTGGCAGCTGGTCGAGCAGCGCATAGCCGCCCGGTGCCGCTTTGGGCAGGTCCTGCCCGGCGAGCAGCATCCGTGCCTTGTGATAATCATCCTCGTTGACCGTGATCGAACCGGCACCGTCGATGCGGTTGACGATACTCGCAGCGGACAACGCGTCGGCCACCGCCGCCTTGTCGCTTTCGGGCAGGGAAGCGAACAGCACCCGCTGCGGCGGGGTGGACATCGCCGCCCATGCCAGTGCGGCAGCACCGATCAGACCGATCATGAAGATCATCGGCAGACTGCGCTTGACCGCCGGCTGGGACAGAAACGACCCGGCCTGTTTCAGCGGATTGGAAAAGCCCTGTGCCGGTGCGGCAGGGGCGTCGGAGATGGAAAGATTATTGTTCATGGTCAGACCGGCATGCTCATGATGTCACGATAGGCGGTCAGCAGCTTGTTGCGGACCTGCAGCGTCGCTTCGAACCCGACCGACGCTTCCTGGCGGGCGAGCATCACCTTGGCGATGTCCACCGTTTCGCCGCGCTCATAGGCCGCGGACAGATCGCCGGCCTTGGCCTGCGCGCCGTTGACCTGCTTGAGCGCGGTCTCCAGCGTATCGGCGAAGCTGGTCGGACCTGCGGGTTGCGCAGCCGGAGCGGCTGCGCCGGTGGTCGCGCGTTGCAGCGCTTCGTTGCGTTCCAGGATCTGGGCACGCAGTTGCATGACGCGGTCGATGCCGCCCCCGCCCGCACCGCCAATTGCACCGATGCTCATGCGCTGATTCTCCGCGTGATGTCTTCACCCTGCTCGCGCGCTCGGGCCAGCCGGTAGCGCAGGGTGCGCTCCGAAATGCCCAGACGTTTGGCAGTCTCGATCCGGCTGCCGCCGCATGCCGCCAGCGTCTCACGGATCGCCGCGAATTCACTGAGCTGGACGATGTTGCTGAGCGTCCCCTCTGCCTGTTGCAGCATGGCCGGCGCACGGTCGAAGATCAGATGATCGGGCGTGATCGCCTCACCCGGGCAGAGCAACAGCGCACGCTGGATCACATTCTCCAGCTCGCGGACATTGCCCGGCCAGTCATGCGACTGCAGCACCGCCAGCGCCTCACGCGTCACCCAAGGCAGGCGTGTTCGGCTGCCCGCGTGGCGCAACACCATCGCCGGGGCCAGCGCAGCGACATCGCCGGGGCGATCGCACAATGGCTTGGTCGACAGCGGAAAAACCGACAGGCGGTAATAAAGATCAGCGCGAAACCGGCCTTCTGCCACTTCGGTCTGCAAATCGCGGTTGGCGCAGGCGATAACGCGAACGTCGATCTTTTCCGCCGCCGTCGCACCGATCGGCACGACTTCGCGTTCCTGCAAGGCGCGCAGCAGCTTGGCCTGAAGGCCGAGCGGCATTTCGGCGACTTCGTCGAGCAACAGTGTGCCGCCGTTCGCGGCGCGAAAAAAGCCTTCGCCCGCCGCGCTCGCGCCGGTGAACGCGCCCTTCTGGTGGCCGAACAGCAGGGCTTCCAGCATCGTCTCGGGTAACGCCGCGCAATTGACCGCGATGAACGGACCGTCGCGGCGCGCGGAAATGTTGTGGATAGCCTTCGCCAGCACTTCCTTGCCGGTGCCGGTGGGCCCGTTGATAAGCACAGTGATGTCCGCCACCGCCACCCGCTCGGCCAAGGCATAAAGCGCGAGGCTCTCGGGGTCCGACGCGACCGGGGCATGCGCGCCGCGCAGCATCGCGCTGGCAAAGCCGCTGGCGACCGCCGCGTCGTCCGACCCAAAGGTCAGGCGGGCCGGATTGCCGTCATGAAAGGGGATTGCAGCGACCGGCCCGTCGGCCAGCACCAATGTGCGGGCGGATACCGGTGGAGCTTCGCCCTCGACGATCATGAACAGGTCGCCGGGCATCGGCTTCACCTTGTCGGCCGCGCCGATCGTGAAGCCCTGCGCCCTGAGCGCCGAGACCAGCGCATAGTTTTGGCGCAGCACCGCCGCTGACGGAAAGATCGTCTGCATTCGAAAGAACCCCCTGTTGCAAGGGTAATTGCGGTATTGATGGTAAACGATCGGTAAACCATCCGGCAAAAATGCGCCGCTTCGGCTCCTATTTGCCGCGCGCGCTCCCACGCACGCGCGTGAACAGGGCAAATAAAACTACTTAATCCCGCGCTCAGCCTGCCGTTCACCCCATTGGCGGCTCGGGCTCCTTCGCATTCAGGGGGGTAATCGGAGACGCTTTGGACTGAACGGAGAACGCACATGACTGTTATCGGAACCAACATCGCGAGCCTTCGTGCCGCGAACGCGTCGTCCAGCGCCTCTTCGGCGTTGCAGACGTCGATGGAACGCCTGTCGACCGGCAAGCGCATCAACAGCGCGAAGGACGATGCCGCTGGCCTCGCCATCGCCAGCCGCATGACCAGCCAGGTCAAGAGCATGGCCGTCGCCATGCGCAACGCCAATGACGGCATCAGCCTGGCGCAGACCGCAGAAGGCGCACTCGGTGAAGTCACCAACATGCTTCAGCGCATGAAGGAGCTCGGCACCCAGGCATCGAACGGCACGCTGGGCACCAGCGATCGCTCGACGCTGCAGGCTGAAATGACCCAGCTGATTGCCGAAGTCGGCAACATCTCGAAAACCTCGAACTTCAACGGCGTCGCGCTGCTCGACGGCAAGACGGGTGACGTCAAGCTGCAGACCGGCATCAACGCTGGTGAAACCATCACGATGTCGATGCTCAACACCTCGGCTGCAAAGCTGGGCCTGCGCTCGGGCGCAGAGCAGACCGCGACCGGCACCCTGACGGGTACGGCCACCGGCTTCGAGAAGAACCAGCTGCAGATCAACGGCACCTGGGTCGGCGCCAGCGTCGACAGCAGCGGCGATGCCAGCTCGGCGATCGCCGACAAGGTGACCGCGATCAACGCCGTAACGGGTGAATCCGGCGTTACCGCAGCCGCCTCGACAAAGCTGACGCTGTCGCTGGTCGGTGCCGACGAAACCATGACCGGCACGATCAGCATCGGTGGCGAAGACATCGATCTGGCCGCAGGCGTTGTCGAAGAAGACGAAGATGCCGGCATCGAGGCAGGTTACGACCTGGCGCTGCTGGTTGACGCGATCAACGAGACGACGACCGACAGCGGCGTGACCGCGGCGCTCAACGAAGCGGGCACGGCCATCGTGCTGACCAGCGCGGCCGACGTCGTGATCAACTTCGCGGCTGAAGACGACATCGAGAAGGTCACGGTTCGTGCCGAAGGCGCCACTGCCGACGTCACGTTCGAGGAAGGCGAGGACTCCACCGTCGCGCAGAACCAGATCACGCTGTCTGCCGCTTCGGGCAAGACCGTGATGGTCGAGGGTGAGACCGCGGCACTGGCCAGCGTCGGCATGACCGCAACGACGGCAGCCGGTTCGGACCTGTCGATCGCAACGCAGGACGATGCTTCGGCAGCGCTTGCTGTGATCGACGCCGCACTGACCTCGATCTCGGCCGGTCGCGGCGACCTCGGTGCGGTTCAGAACCGCCTCGAATCGACCGTTGCCAACATGTCGACGACGACCACCAACCTGAACGAGGCCCGCAGCCGCATCGAGGATACCGATTTCTCGGCGGAAACGACGGCGCTCGCCAAGGCCCAGATCCTGAGCCAGGCGTCGACCGCGATGCTGGCCCAGGCCAACCAGTCGCAGCAGGGCGTTCTTTCGCTGCTTCGCTAAGCGTGTGCCGGTCGGGGTGTCACCCCCCTGACAGGCACCACGGCCGGTCACCCTCCTTCATTGGAGGGCATGCGAGGAGCCCCGGTGGTCGCAAGACCACCGGGGTTTTTCGTTCGCGCGGCAAACCGCCGTTGGCGCAATCGTTGCGTCCGGGCGCGATCGGTCTCACAAGACTGCATGAGCACTGATCCCTCGCTGAGCTTGACGTCCGACCGCAGGATCGCCCTGCTGATCGACGCCGACAATGTTTCGCACACCAAGATTGCTGCGATCCTTGCCGAATTGTCGAAATATGGCACCGCCAACATCCGCCGCGCCTATGGCGACTGGGCGAGTGCCGGACTGAAGGGGTGGCGCGACAAGCTGCACAGCTTCGCAATCCGGCCGATTCAACAATTCAGCTATTCGGCGGGCAAGAACGCGACCGACATTGCCCTTGTCATCGACGCGATGGAATTGCTCTACACGCAAAAGCCGCACGCCTATTGCATCGCATCGAGCGATGCCGATTTCACCCCGCTCGTCATGCAACTCAAGGCCAGCGGGCACGACGTCTATGGCTTTGGCGAGCGCAAGACGCCGGAGCCGTTCGTCAACGCCTGTACGACGTTCCTCTATCTCGACGGCCTCGTCGCGCCTGAAGCGCCGACACCGGTCAAATCTTCGCCAGCCGCCCCACGAAGCAAGGCGAAGTCCGTGGCAAGCCCGGCACCCGCCGCCGATCCCGCGCGATCCATCGCCCAGGATACGATGCTGGTCAGCATCCTGCGCGGCGGGGTGGAAGCGGCGGCGCGCGACGACGGCTGGGCGCTCCTGTCCACCGCAGGAAGCGCGGCCAAGCGTCAGGCACCGATCGACCCACGCAACTACGGCGTGAAGAACTTTCCGGCATTGTTCGAGGCCACCGGCCTGTTTGAAATCTACAAGCCGGAGGGTGGTCCCAGCTATGTGGCGGACAAGCGCAACCGCGAGCGCACGCCGCGTCCGACCGGGGCGAATTAAGGCTTACGCCTCCGGCCGTGTCCAGATCCAGCCGCCGACGATTGCCGCCGCCGCGACGGTGACCAATGGCCACGGCATGGCGGTGAAGGCGAACGCCACCGCGATGCTCACGACAAATGCCACCGTCGCCGCCTTCTTGCCGGTCCGGCTGATCGCCCCGCGCTCGCGCCAGCGCACGATATGCGGGCCGAACTGCGGATGTTCGAGCAGCCGCCGCTCCATCGTCGGCGAACTGCGCGTGAAGCAATAGGCGGCAAGGATGACAAACACCGTCGTCGGCATCACCGGCAGCAGCGCGCCGATCGCGGCGAGGCCGAGGCTGACGAACCCTGCGGTAAGGTAGAGATAGCGGCGCACGCCACTCGCGTAGCATGGTGATCTGCGAATGTGTCGCAAAAAGAAGTGGGGTGGAGGCGGCCCCCGGCACGCTTCCACCCCGCCCCCTATGTGACCAGTGCCCCCCGGCACCGTTCGCATTCTATCCTAACCGGCGCATCAGCCCTTTCTTCAGCCGATCATGCGCACTCTTCTTGATCTGGCAGACGCGCGCGGAACCAACGCCGAGCACCTGGCCGATTTCTTCGAGGTTGAGTTCCTCGACATAGTAAAGCTGGATCACGAGCTGCTCCTTCTCGGGCAACTCGCTGATCGCCGCGATCAGCGCCTCGCGCTGGTCGGCATCGGCCAGCTGGTCGAACGCCGAGGGTTCGTCGGACATGAACCATGGCCCTTCGTCCGAATAGACATCGTCGATCGAATCGAACCTCACCGCTTCGGCGCTGGCATAGTCGCTGCGCAACTTCTCCACGGTGACGCCCAGCCGCGACGCGACCGTCGCCTCGTCGGGCCGCTTGCCCGATTCGTCGGTCAGCGCGCCGACCGCATCGTTATAGACGCGCCGCCGCTTCATCGCGCCGCGCGTGATCGTCGCCTGTCGCCGCAATTCGTCGATCATCGCACCGCGCACCCGCGTCGACAAATACTGATCGAAGCTGACCAGCCCGCGATCCTCGAAGCTGTTCGCCGCCTCGACCAACGCAACCAGTCCGATCTGCACCAGATCCTCGACGTCGATCAGCGAACTCATCGATCCGTGGACGTGCCATGCCAGCCGCCGGACGAGCGGCATATGCTTGCGCACCAGCGCATCCATGTCGCGTTTGGTCTCGCCGCTGCGACCATAGGTCAGCGCGAATTCGTTGTGGCTAAAGTCTTTATGGCTTTGCTGGAACGTCATGCCGGCAGCGCCGCAGGAGCGCCGATCACGGCAACGACTTCGACCGACTTGTCCTCGGGCACTTCAAAGAAGCTCATCACCGGCGTGTCGGGCAAACAGGTCTTGACCAGCTTGCGGATCGCAATGCGGATCGAAGGTTGCACGACCAGCGCGAACGGCTTGGCCTCCGACACCAGAGGCTGTGCCGCGCGCTGAAGGGCATCGACGATACGGCGGCCCAGATCGGGTTCGATCGTATGACGCCGCGCCGGATCGGACCGAACCGCCTGCCCCAGCAACGCTTCGAGCTGCCCTTCCAGCGTCATCACGCGCAACGGCTCGCGCACGCCGCACAATTTCTGAATGATGAGCGGACCAAGCTCCGGCCGGATCAGTTCGATGATCTCATCGGCGTCGAGCGTTTTTTGCGCGGCATTGGCGATCGCGGCGGCGATGCGGCGGAATTCCTTGAGCGGGATATTCTCCGCCAGCAGCCCGCGCAGCACCTGCGTCAGCGTCGTGATCGGCAACGGATTCGGCGACAATGCCGACACCAGTTGCGCGGCACGTTCGCGTAGCCCGTCGAGCAAAGCCTGCACCTCGTCCGGGCCGAGCAGGTCGGATGCGTTCGAGATCAGCGCCTGATTCAGATGCGTCGCCATGACGGTGCCCGGATCGACTACCAACCAGCCTTGTCCGGTCGCGGCATCGGCGTCGGCAGTCGAAATCCAGACGGCGTCGAGGCCGAAGGTTGGGTCCTTTGCCTTCTTGCCGTTGAGCAAGCCCGCCGCCTGACCGGTGTCCAGCGCCAGCACTTCGTCGGGCGAAACGGTATCCTCGCCGATGACGACGCCGCCGACGACGATGCGATAGGTGAAGGGGTCGAGATTGATGTCGTCGCGCACGCGCACTTGCGGCACCACGAAGCCCAGTTCCTTCGACAGCGCACGACGCACACCGGTGATGCGCCCCATCAGCGGCCCGCCGCGACGCTCGTCGACCAGGGGGACCAACCCGTAACCGATGTCGAGCATCACCTGCATATTGTCGGTCACTTCGTCCCAGCCGATCTTCGACGGATCGACGGCTTCGGCGATGGCGACGGGCTCCGGCGCAGGCGGACGCTTCGATGCCTGATACATTTTCCATGCCATGAAACCGGATGCGGCGGCGGCGGGCAGAATGATGAAATGCGGCATGCCCGGCATCACACCCAGCAGCGCGACGATCACCGCGACCGGGGTCCAGGTCTTGTGGCTGGAGAACTGGCTGCCGATCTGGGTCGCCAGATCCTGTTCCTTGTTCGCATTGACGCGCGTGACGATGGCCGCGGCGGCGATCGACAACAGCAAGGCCGGGATCTGAGCGACCAGTGCATCGCCGATCGCCAGCAGCACATAGGTCTGGGCCGCTTCGCCAATCGTCATGCCGTGGCTGACCGGACCCAGAATCAGGCCGCCGATGACGTTGATGAACAGGATCAGCAGGCCGGCGATCGCATCGCCCTTCACGAATTTGGACGAACCGTCCATCGCGCCATAGAAATCGGCTTCGGTCGAAACTTCGATCCGCCGCGCCTTGGCTTCGTCGGGCGTGATCAGCCCGGCGTTGAGATCGGCGTCGATCGCCATCTGCTTGCCGGGCAGGGCGTCGAGGGTGAAGCGCGCGGACACCTCGGACACGCGACCCGCACCCTTGGTTACCACGATCATGTTGATGATGATCAGGATCGCGAACACGAACAGGCCGACGACATAATCGCCGCCGATCATGAACGTCCCGAACGCCTCGATCACATGGCCTGCCGCCGCTTCGCCCTCATGCCCATGCCCCAGCACGACACGGGTCGAGGCGACGTTCAGGCCCAGCCGGAACAACGTCGCGAACAGCAGCACGGTGGGAAAGGCCGAGAAATCGAGCGGCTTCTGCGCATTCAGCGCGACCATCAGCACGGCTAGGCTGATGATGATGTTCATGATGAAGAAGGTGTCGAGCAGGAAGGTCGGCACCGGCACGACCATCATGCCGACCAGCACCAGGATTGCGACCGGCAGCGAGAAGCTCTTTGCCGATGCGCCGATCGACGCCATGTTCAAATTCATTCCGGCCACGCGGTTACGCTCCCAGGCTCGCAAGCATCATATAAGCGAGCTTCGCGCTCTGCGGCGTCGGGCGAAGCGGGTTCACACCCTCGTTGCTACGTCCGGCGGTGTTCATCTGATCGAGCGTGGTCAGCCATTTGCGGTCCTGCCCGACGGCATCGTTGCCCAGCACGACCTCGACCCCGTCACCCAGCGACTGGACCAGCTGCTGAAACTTCGCATCGCCCGCCCCGGAACCGACGCCACCCGAGGCGAGGCCGGTCGCACCGACTGCCGCCGCGCCCTTGTCGAGCTTGCCGGCAAACCGGTCGTAGATTTCGCCGAGCGAACGCTGCTGGCCGCCGGGGGTGTAGAAGATGCTGCGATTGGCGCGCGCTGCGGCGGGAAACATGCTGGCCGCGCCCCGTTCCGGATTGGCGTCCATCGCCCCCAGAAATTTGCGCGCGCCGCCAATGCCCAGGAAGTGCGCCATATAAAGATCGGTGCCGGTCGCTTCCCGGCCCAGCGAACTCTCAAGCGACGCCTTGTTGTCGCTGGCATGTTCCGCCGCCATCAGCGAGGCCGCCTGCGGATCGTTGCGCATCGACAGAATTGCGTTGCGCGTCGCGGCGTCGGGCACGACGAAGCGGCCCGACGATGTGCGCTTGATGCTGTCCGACGCCCAGCCCAGCCCGTGCTTGTCGCCATGCTCCTTGACGACGCCCAGCCAGCTTTGCTCGATGAACTGATACAGGCCGGTGGCGCTGGAGGTGCGGGCGCGGGCATTGCTGCGCATCCCGCTTTCGACCTGTGCCTGGCCGAGCAGATAGTTGAAGTCGATCCCGGTCTTCTGGCTTGCCGCCGCGATCGCCGTAGTGGCGGTCGCTCTGGCTCCGATTGAAGGTACGCTCATCAGCCCCTGCTCTTTGAACTAGCCCGTGGTTAAGGGATGTTCAGCAAGAGGCGTGCCAGTTTATCCGCTCATCATCGTCACCCCAGCGAAAGCTGGGGTCTCAAGAGGCAAAAGACCCCAGCTTTCGCTGGGGTGACGGTTGTGGGCACTATCGGCCGCATCAGCGACGCCCTTTACGCATACGCTCCGGCAAGACCAGGCCGGTAGGACGGCAAATCATTGCCGGTCAGTGTCTGCAACCGCCGCCGCACATTGGCGGCCATCAGATTGACATAGATGCGGCTGGTCTCGTTCAGCCTGTGCGCCTCCTCGGCCAGCGCGCGCAGCTCGGGCGAGAGGTCCGGTTCGTCGTCATTGGCGGCCCCCACCGCCTCGATCCCGACCAGTTTCGCATGCGTCGCGCGTTCCAGCGCGGCGACGTCGTTCGACTTCAGCGCCGCGATCTCGGCGTACAGCGCGTCGATCACGTCGATCAGGGCATCACGCCTTTTCATTCGGATTCCAGTCGAGTTTCAGCGCAAGCAGCCGATCTGCCACGGTCGATGGCACCAGCGGGAAATTGCCGTCGGCAATCGCCTTCTTGATGCGCGACACGCGTTCGGCATCGACCGGCGCGCTTGCCGCCGCCGTGCGGGTCAGCGACGCGGCGGTGCTGGTCTGCGCCACCCGCGTCTCGACGCCCGCTGCCTTGACGGGCGCGGTCGCGGGCACTGGCGTCAACCGCCGGTCCGCTATCGATACAGGCCTGAAGCCAGTTGGATCCACCATGTCTGCAACCCTTCTCGTTCTGCTGACATAGGCGAAAACGACCGGGCGCGGCGAAGCTTTAGGAAATAATTATTCGCCGAATCCGGGGAGGCGCGCGCGTCCCGATTCCATCGCGATCGCGGCCACCGGTGGGCGCTTGTCGTCCATCTTGACGATGACACGACCGCCGACCGGCGCATCGCCCATCGCAACGCCCTGACGCGTGATCGAAAAGCCGGCAGCGCCGGCCTCGACCATGATCGGATCGCCGCGCTTGATGACGCTCTCAGCCTTGACCGGTGCGGGCGGACGCACGGCGGCAACCGCGACGGGTGCGCGGGTCGGTGCCGCCTTTGGCAACACATTGACCGCGACAAACACGCGCCATTGCTGTGGCCCCGGACAACGGATCACCACCGCATCCTCCGCCGCCGAGCGCCAGCTCAGCTGCGGATCGGCGCAGGCGGCAAGCCGCAGGCGCTTGTCCACTGCCGCGCGCGCGCCGCCTTCGACGCCGATCGGCGCACCGGCGAATTGCTGGACCAGTTGGTCGAGCGCCTCGGTCGACTGGAAGGCGACGGGCGTGCTCGTCGCGGCGAGCAATGCGGGCAAGAGATGGACGATCATATCAGTCTCCACGTCGATGGGTATCGCCGGCAAAGCCGACGGAGAGGGTCACGGCCCGGCGCTTGCCCGGCTCGATCCGAATGACGATACGGCGCGGATCGACCGCGCCGCTGCGCACAAGCGTCGCGGCGACGGTGCGGGCGCGGTCGGCGGCCAGGATCGCGGCGCTGCCGGTGGCGGGATCGATATCGGCGCTACCGGTCTGGGCATTGACGTCGGTCGATCCGGTGATGGTGATTTGCGTGCGCGCGTCACGGGCGGCGTCGCGCGCCCAACCGATGATGCCAGACGCATCGGGCAATACGGCGGAACCCGCCGCGAACCCGTCGAGCCGCGCGGTCGCAACCGCCATTGGCGGCACCGCCACCTCCTCGATCCCGAACCCGCTGCGCAGGCCAGTGACCAGCGCCTGCCGGTCGAGCGAGCGATTGGCCTGCATAAAGACAAAGAAGCCGACCAGCAGCAGCGCCAGATCGGCGAGCGTGATGAGCCATACCGATTTGGCCGGTGCGATATCGTCCCAGGCGTCGGCGGCGATCATGCCGCGACATCCCGTTTTCGCGCGCGTTCCAACGTGGCGAGCGCGGCCAGCGGTGCGGCGAGCCGCAACCGTTCGGTCGCCTCCGCCCGCGCGAGCCGCTTCAGCCGCGCCGCCACCGGCATCGCCAGCAGGTTCGCCACCAGCGCACCGTAAAGCGTCGCCAGCAACGCCACGGCCATCGCCGCGCCGATCTTGTCGGGGTCTTCCATCGATGCGAACATCTGGACCAGACCCAATATCGTCCCGATCAATCCCATTGCCGGAGCCGCCTCAGCCGCGCCGGTCCACACCTCGATCGCGGCGCGATGGCGTTCGGCGCGCGCATTGGCTCGATCCGTGACGATTGCCGCGGCCTGATCGGGGCTTGCCCCGTCCACCGCCGCGGTCACCGCCGCCGCCATGTCGGGATCGTCGATCACCGACCGGTCGAGCGCGAGCACCCCGTGCCGCCGCGCGATCCGCTCCAGCGCCGCCGTCTGGTTGAGCAGCGCATCGGCACTGAACGGCCGCCGCCACATGACGCCCAGCGCGCGCAACGATCGTCCGACATCGCCCAGCTGGTTGCGCAGCACCACGCTCGCCACCGTGCCACCTAGGACGATCCCGATCGCCGGCGGATCGAGGAAGATGCCCGGCACAAAGGTCGCGGCGGCGGCGGCGGGTTCGGAAAATACGGCGATATTCATGCGCGAGTCATTGCAAGCACCGGGCCAAATCATCTGCCCGCCCTCACGCAAGGGCAGCGCCAGCCGTCACCGGCAAGACCGGCAACCTGCTTGCCGTCCGACCGGCAAAACCTTGCCGCTCCCAACACTGCATTCGGCAAAACGAGCGATTTCAGCGCCCCGCACCGAAACTGGCACGCCCATTGCTAGGATGGGCTGGAACACGAACATGAAAGGGCGTGCAACATGGCGAATGACGGTCTTTTCGGAGTGCATGGCGCGGCGCTGTCGGTGCGTTCGCAGCGCATGGGCATCCTCGCCTCCAACATCGCCAACGCCTCGACCCCGGGCTTCAAAGCGCGGGACATCGATTTCAAGGAAGCGCTCAACGCGATCGAGACGCCGGGCATGAACGGCGACGCCGCGATCGACGGCGCGATGAAATATCGCGTGCCGCTTCAGCCCAGCCTCGACGGCAATACCGTCGAACTGGCCACCGAACAGACCGCCTTTGCCGAGAATGCCGTCGCCTATCAGACGACGCTGGCGTTCCTCAACGGGCGCATCTCCACCCTCACCCGCGCGCTGAAAGGCGAATGATCATGGGCGACCAACCCCTCAGCATCTTTCAGGTCGCAGGGCGCGCCATGTCGGCGCAGCTCGTGCGAATGAACACCACCGCGTCGAACCTCGCCAATGTCGGCCAGGTCGCATCGTCGGCGGGCGAAGCCTATCGCACGATGAAGCCGGTGTTCCGCACCGCCTTCGACGCCGCCAGCGGCATGTCCACGGTCGATGTCGAAAGCGTCGTCGCGGCGGGCGAAGCGCCGACCAAGCGCTATGACCCCGGCAACCCGATGGCCGATAAGGACGGCAACATCTGGGAATCGGCTGTCAACGAAACGCGCGAACTGGTCGACATGATGGAGACCGCACGCACCTATCAGAACAATGTCGAAGTGATGCAGACGGCCAAGACGCTGATCACCCAGACGCTCAACCTGGGACGCAGCTGATGGCAACGGGCTTTGACACGACGCTCGCCAATCTGGGCATCAATCGCAGCAATGCGAGCGCGTCCAATGCGGCGACCAACGGCGCGAGCGGGGCGATGGACCAGTCCGATTTCCTGACGCTGATGACCGCGCAGATGAAGAATCAGGATCCGTTCGATCCGGTCGACAACACGCAAATGGTTGCCCAGATGGCGCAATTCTCGTCGCTGGCGGGGATCAGCGAGATGAACACCACGCTGCAGGCGATCGCCGCGAAGCTGGGCGGCACGACCACCACCGATCTGGTATCGTGGGTCGGCCGCACCGTGCTGACCGAGGGATCGGTTGCTTACCCGCGCACCGACGGTTCGCTGGGCGGCGTGATCGAACTGGGCGCCGCGGCGGCCGAGGTCAATATCGTGATCGAGGGGCCGAACGGCGAGATCCTCAAAAACGTATCGCTTGGCGCGGTCGAGGCGGGACAGACCGAATTCGAATGGGATGGCTCGACCGATACCGGCGAACCCGCCGGCAACGGGCCGTTCACCATCCGCGTCGCCGCACGCAATGCCGATGGCGACGCCGTCACCGCCAAACCGCTTGTCTGGTCGCCGGTTACCGCCGTTGCGATGGGCAGCGACGGCAACCCAGTCCTTACCCTGCCCGGCCTCGGTCAGGTTTCCACCACCGCCATCCGCAAGATCGGCTGAGCTTTCCAAGGAGTTATCGAAATGTCTTTCTACACCTCGCTCTCCGGTCTTCAGGCGGCTCAGACCGATATGTCGACCATCTCGCACAACCTGTCGAACGTCTCAACCAACGGCTTCAAGAAGAGCCGTACCGAGTTCGCCGACGTCATCGCATCGAGCGTGTCGCTCAATCCGAACCAGATGATCGGCTCCGGCACTGTCGTAAAGGCGATCCGCCAGCAATTCGGTCAGGGCGGGATGCAGCAGAGCTCGTCGAGTCTCGACATCGCGATTGCCGGCGACGGCTTCTTCGCGGTCAAGCCGGGCCTTGAATCCGCCGGCGTCAACTTCACCCGCAACGGCAGCTTCCTCGTGGATAGCGACCGCTATGTCACCGACTCGCAGGGCGCCTATCTTCAGGTTTATCCGGTCGACGGTTCGGGCGCAGTCGTCGCAACCGGCCTCGGCTCGACCGAAAACCTGCGTCTGCCGCAGACCAGCGGCGTGCCCGAATCGACCAAGAATGTCGCGCTCTCGTTGAATCTGTCGGCCTATTCGGGCGTCCCGTCGGAAGCGACGCGCTTCACGCCGGATACGCCTTACGCGTTCGACCGGTTCGATCCGGGCACCTACAACAACTCGACCCAGACGACGATCTATGACGCCAGCGGCAACCCGCTGACGATGACCAGCTATTTCGTGCGCGAGACGACGACCGCGCCCACCGAATGGTCGGTCTATACGTTCGTCGGCGACAAGCAGCTCGGCACCGACGCGGCAGCACCCGGCCCGATCACGCTGACGTTCGATGCCAATGGCGCGCTGACCACGCCAAGCGAAGCGACCCAGTTCGCGCCGTTCACCGTCGGCAGCAGCACGACCGAACAGTCGGTCAGCCTCGATTTCGGCACCGCGACGACCCAGCTCGGCGCGCCCTTCACCGTCAACAACCGTTCGCAGGACGGCAAGGCGGTCGGCCAGCTCGACGGCGTGACGGTGGGTGAGGATGGCATCGTCCGCGCCAGCTTCTCGAACGGCGACAGCCAGGCTCTGGGCAAGATCGCGCTGGCGAACTTCTCCAATCCGTCGGGCCTGCGTCAGCTGGGCAATTCGACTTGGGCCGCCACCGGCCTGTCGGGTGAACCACGGCTGGGCGAAGCGGGCGTCAACGGCTTTGGCGGGCTGATGTCCGGCGCGGTCGAACGCTCGAACGTCGATATCACCGAGGAACTGGTCGGCCTGATCGCGGCACAGCGCAATTTCCAGGCGAATGCGAAGGCGCTCGATACCGCGAGCCAGATTTCGCAGACCATTTTCAACATTCGTAGCTGAGTCAAAGGGTTAGGGGCTAAGCGATGGACAAGCTCGTCTACACCGCACTGTCGGGCCTCAAGGGCAAGATGGATGCGCAGGCGACGATCGCGAACAACATCGCGAACGCCTCCACGATCGGCTTTCGCGCCGACCGGGTCAATTTCGACCGGCTGATGGTCAAGGGCGACGGCTTCGACAGCCGCCAGCCCAGCGCCGAAACCGTCGTTGATATGGACCGGCGCGCAGGTGCGATCACCCAGACCGGCCGCAGCCTCGACGTGGCGATCACGGGCGAGGCATGGCTGGCGGTACAGGCTGCCGATGGCAGCGAAGCTTATACTCGGCGCGGCGATCTCCGCATCGCGCCGAGTGGTGTCTTGGAAACCGGCGACGGTTTCCCGGTGATGGGGTCGGGGGGCCCCATCACCGTGCCACCGCATGACAAGATCATGATCGCCGACGATGGCACGCTGTCGATCGTGCCCCCGGGCGCGGACCCGAGCCAGCCGCCGCAAGTCATCGACCGGATCAAGCTGGTCAGCGACAGCGGCAGCATCACGACCAAGGGGCTGGACAATCTGCTTCACGTCAAGGGCGGCGGCGTACTGCCCGAGGATCTGGACGCGACCGTTCAGACCGCGTCGCTGGAACAATCGAACGTCAATCTCACGCAAGCGCTGGTCGACATGATCGAGAACCAGCGCAGTTACGAGGTGCAGGCGAACCTGCTCCGCGAAGCCAAGACGATGGACGAGAGCGCCGCGAGCCTGATGCGCGTCAGCTGAAAAATCAGCACGCGTGATGCGCGTGAGTTGAGAATTTGAGGAAGGAACAGGACCATGGGTTCAGCAGCAATGCACATCGCGCGCACCGGGCTTGATGCCCAGGACATGCGCATGCGGGTGATCTCAAACAACCTCGCCAACGTGAACACCACGGGGTTCAAGCGCGACCGCGCCTCGTTCGAGGCACTGGCCTATCAGGTCGTGACCGCGCCCGGTTCGGCCAGCACGTCGGAAACGCAATATGCCACCGGCCTCAACCTCGGCACCGGTGTGCGCATTCAGGGTACCGCGCGGATCGATACGCAAGGGTCGTTCCAGACCACCGGCAACGCGCTCGACATGGCGCTGGACGGCAATGGCATGTTTCAGGTGCAGCTGCCCGGCGGCCAGCTCGGCTATACCCGCGCCGGTAACTTCACCCGCTCGCCCGAGGGACTGCTGGTCACGACCGAAGGCTATCAGGTGATGCCCGGCATCACCATTCCGGAGGGCGCGACCGCGATCACCGTCGGCAGCGACGGCACCGTCAGCGCCACCGTTCCCGGCCAGACCGAGGCGACGCAGGTCGGCCAGATCCAGATCGCGGCGTTCCCGAATGCGGCGGGGCTTCAGGCGATTGGCGACAATTTCCTGGTCGAGACCGCCGCTAGCGGCGCGGTCAATCTGGGCATCGCCGGACAGGATGGTCGCGGCAACATCCGCCAAGGCATGCTCGAGGGGTCGAACGTCAATGTCGTCGAGGAACTCGTCGACATGATCGAGACCCAGCGCGCTTACGAGGTCAATTCCAAAATGATCTCGGCGACCGACGAAATGCTGAAATATGTCAATCAGAACATCTGAGGCCAGGAAATTGGAAACGCGCGTGATGAAATTTGCAGCAGGCCTGTTGACCGGCGCCGCGATCGTCGCCGCCATCGCGTTCACCGCAACGCCGGCGAAAGCGCAACTTTTCGGCAAAAAGGCACCGAAGGAGGATTTTACCGTCACGCTTCCGGTCGCCGCGCCCGCGGCCGCCCCCGCCAACGGTTCGATCTTCCAGGCCAGCGAAGGCTATGCCGCGCTGTACGAAGGCACGCGCGCGCGCCGCGTCGGCGATCCCCTGACGATCGTGCTGGTCGAACGCACCAGCGCGTCGAAGTCGGCGGGATCGCAGCTCGACAGCGGCGGCGGCTTCTCGATCACGCCGCCAACCACGGGTGCCTTGAACCTGTTCAATCAGAGCGACGCCAGCGTCAGCGGCAAGCGCAACTTCAAGGGGTCAGGTACCGCCGACCAGTCCAACGCATTGTCAGGCGAGATCAGCGTAACCGTCGCGCAGGTCCTGCCCAACGGCACGATGCTGGTGCAGGGACAAAAGCGCGTGACGCTCAATCGCGGCGACGAATTCATCCAGATCAAGGGGATCGTCCGCCCGACTGACATTAGCGCGGACAATCGCATCGCATCGACCCGCGTCGCCGATGCCCGCATTTCCTACACCGGCAAGGGCGATGTCGCCCGCGCCAGCCGTCAGGGGTGGCTCGGCCGCTTCTTCTCGGTCATCAGCCCGTTCTGAGGAACACGCACATGATCCGCTTCCTCGTTGCCCTCATCGCCACGCTCCTTCTCGCTCAGCCGGTTTCGGCCGAGCGGATCAAGGATCTCGGCAATTTCCAGGGCATCCGCACCAACCAGCTGACCGGTTACGGCATCGTCGTGGGCTTGCCTGGCACGGGCGACGACAATCTGGAATATACGGTGCAGTCGATGAAGGGCGTCACCGCCCGCTTCGGCTTCGCGCTGCCGCCGGGGATCAACCCGGCGCTGAAGAACGCGGCGGTGGTAATGATCACCGCCGAACTGCCACCCTTCGCCAAGCCGGGGCAGAAGCTCGACATCACGGTGTCGTCGATGGGCAAAGCCAAGAGCTTGCGCGGCGGTACGCTGGTGATGACGCCGCTGATGGGCGCGGACAACCAGATTTATGCGATGGCGCAGGGCAACCTCGCGGTCGGCGGTCTGGGTGCCGAGGGGAAGGATGGATCGACCATCGTCGTCAACACGCCGTCGTCGGGCCGTATCCCTGAGGGCGCGACGGTCGAACGCGCGGTCGAGACCGGCTTCGCCACCACCCCGACGCTCATCTTCAACCTCGCCCAGTCCGATTTCACTACGGCACAGCGCGTCGCGGATGCGATCAACGGCCGCTTCGGCTTCGGCACCGCCCGCGCCATCGATGGCGTCTCGGTCGCGGTCGCCGCGCAACCCGGTGCCGATTTCCGCGCCCGCGTGATGAGCGAGATCGAGAATCTGACGGTCGAATCCGCTGAAGCTTCAGCCAAGGTCATCGTTAACGCGCGCACCGGCACTGTGGTCATCAACAGCGCCGTCCGGGTCAGCCCGGCGGCGGTAACACATGGTAAACTTACCGTTCGTATTGATGAATCCCAGCGGGTCAGCCAGCCGCTTCCGTTCAGCCAGGGTCAGACCGCGGTTGAGCAGAAAAGCGGTGTCGGCGTCGAAGAGGAGAAGCGTCCCATGTTCCTGTTGGAGCCGGGTCCGAAGCTTGCCGATGTGGTCAAGGCGGTGAACGCGATCGGCGCGTCGCCGGCCGACCTTGTCGCCATCCTCGAAGCGCTGAAGCAGGCCGGTGCGCTGAAAGCGGAGCTGATTATCCTGTGACCCATATTCCTGTCCCCGCCGCCGCTTCGCTCAAACTGACGGGCAGTGTCTCCACGGACACCGCCCGGCTGGGTACGCGTGCCAATCTGGAAGCGGCGGGCGACCGGTTCGAGGCCATCTTTACGAAGATGATGCTGGGATCGATGCGCAAAGCGAAACTGGCCGACAGCCTGTTTGAAAGTCAGGCGCTGGACCAATTCCGCGATATGCAGGACGACAAGCTGGCCGAGAGCATGGCGACGCACGCGCCGATCGGCATCGGCAAAGCGATGACTGCATTCCTCGCCCGCGCCAATGCCGAAGCGGCTGCCGCCGCACCGGCGACGGACGCGCAGACCGGGGATAAGGCGACATGACCGATATCCTGTCGATCGGCGTCAGCGGCGTCCGCGCCTATCAAAGCGCGCTGACCACCACGTCGGAGAATATCGCAAACGCCGGCACCGCGGGCTATACCCGCCGCGTCGCCACGCTGCGCGAAGTTTCCGCACCCAGCGATGCGGGCACGCTCAACGGCCTGGGCGTCACCATCGGCGGGATCACCCGCACCGGTAACGATGCCCGCAGCGCCGAAGTCCGCACCGCCGGGTCCGATCTCGCGCGCAGCGAGGCCGGGGTCGTCTGGCTCGAACGCGTCGAAACCGTGCTGACCGGCAACAAGCTAGACGAGCGCCTGACCGCCTTCTTCAATGCCGCGACCGCGCTCGCCGCCGATCCATCCGCCAGCGCCCCGCGCGCGACGATGCTTCAGGCCGCCGCCACGCTCGCCAACAGCTTCGCCGCGACCGGCGCGGGACTGGACGGCGCACTCGCCGATCTCGACCAGTCTGCCGACGCCGCGACCGGCCAGCTCAATATGCTGACCGCCGGCTTGGCCAAGGTCAACGCCAACCTCGGCCGCGCCGCACCGGGTAGCAGCACACAGACGGCGCTGCTCGACGAGCGCGATCGCCTGCTCGAATCGATGAGTGCACTGGCCGATGTCAGTGTCAGTCTTGACACTGCCGGCCGCGCTACGGTCAAGGCCGGTGCGGGCGGCCCGCTTCTCGTCCACGTCGATCAGGCCGCCGTCGCCACTTACGCACGGGGTCCGGATGGTGCCGTATCCTTTGCCGTCTATGGCGTCGACGGGTCGCATGCTTTAGCCCCCGGCGGCGGTGCCCTTGCCGGAATTAGCGAGGGCGCGGCGCGCATCGCCGACACGCGCGACGCGCTCAACGCCATGGCCGTCGATTTCGCCGATGGCGTCAACGCGGTCCAGGCCAGTGGCGACGATCTGAACGGCAATCCCGGCGCGGCGATGTTCAGTGCGACCAGCGCCACGACGTTCAAGCTCGTCCTGACCGATCCGCGCGGCATCGCTGCGGCGTCGCCCGATGGCGGTGAGCGCAGCAACGGTAACCTCGCATCGCTCGCTGCGCTGCGTAGCGAAAGCGGGTTCGAGCGCAGCCTCACCACGCTGACCACCAACAATGCCAGCGCGCTGACCGGCCGCCGCGCGATCGCCGAGGTGCAATCGACGATCCGCGCCAATGCGGCGGCGGCCCGCGATTCGGTCGGCGGCGTCAATATCGACGAGGAAGCGGTCGACCTGATCCGCTTTCAACAAGCCTATCAGGCGTCGAGCCGCGTGATCCAGGTCGCGCGCGAGACGCTCGATACGCTCTTCAACATCCGGTGACAGCCATGCGCGTGACGACCAGCCAGCTTTATGACCGGCCCTCGCTGCTGATGGGCAATTTGTCGCGTCAGGCCGACCAGCTGCAAACGCAGGTGGCGACCGGCAAGCGTATCCTGACGCCATCGGACAGCGCATCGGGCTGGCAGCAATTGTCGGGCCTGAAGCGCGCCGAAGCCGATGACGGTGCCTATGGTGCGAACATCAAGATGGCGCAGTCGCTGCTGGCGGCGACGGATACCGCGCTGGAGGCCGTCGAAACGCAGCTGCAACGCGCGAAGGCGATTACGGTACAGGCGGGCAGCGATACGCTGACTGCCGAGGGCCGCGCCGCATTGAAGGTCGAGGTCGATGCGATCATCGCCGACCTGCTCGGCGTGGTGAATGCGAAGGATACACGCGGCCAGCCCTTGTTCGGCGGCGCGAGCGGCGACACCGCCTATGCGCGCCAGCCCGACGGCTCGATCGCCTATGCCGGACAAGGTGACAGCGCAGCGATTCCAGTAGGCGACGGCGTCAGCATCGCCGCCACCGAAACCGGCGCGCGCGCATTCGGCGGCATCCAGACTTCCAGCGGCGAAAGCGATATGTTCGCCATCCTCTCCGCATTGTCGGCGGCGCTTCAGCCGGGTGCGGAGGGCGGGGGGGTCGACGAAGCGATGACCAATCTCGACGCCGCACTCGATCAGGTCGGCACCGCCCGCACCTCGGTCGGCGCGCGCGCGTTTCGCATGGATCTGGAGGCCGAACGGCTGGTCGATGTCGATGTCACGCGCGAGGCGACGCGGTCGGGCATCGAGGATGCCGACGTCACCACTGCGATCGCCGAGCTGCAAAAGACGCTGACGATCCTGCAGGCGACCCAGGCGAGCTTTACCAAGCTGACGAGCATGTCGTTGTTCGACTATCTGCGCTGATCGAGGCTGCGGCGCGACATACTCAACGCGCTGGTAACCATATCGTTAGAGTTTGACGGCAAGACTGAGCCGAACGGTACGCGCTCCCATGGGACGGGCACCGCCAACGGGGGTTTGCGCGCACATGTTTCCAATCATCGGATTCGTCGTCCTGATCGCGATGGTGTTCGGCGGGTTCGCCATCACCGGCGGCGCGCTCGGACCCGTGCTCCACGCACTCCCGCACGAGATGCTCATCATCGGCGGCGCTGCCGTCGGCGCGCTCATCATCGGCAATTCGGGCCGCGAGCTGAAGGCACTGGGCGGCGGTTTCGCCAAGGTGCTGAAAGGGCCGAAATACAAGAAACAGGATTATCTCGATGTCATCTTCCTCGTCTCGAAACTGATGAAGATGCTTCGCGTCGATGGCCCAATCGCGCTTGAGCCGCATGTCGAGGATCCGAAGTCCTCGGCGGTGTTCGCCGAATATCCCCGGCTGCTCGCCGATCACACCTTGGTCAATCTGATCTCGGACACGCTGCGCCTCGTCGTCGTCTCATCCGGCACGCTCGACGTGCACGCGGTCGAGGATGTGATGGATAACGCGATCAAGACGCACCACCACGAAGTCGAGGAGCCGCAGCACGCGCTGCAGAATCTCGCCGATGCACTGCCGGCGCTCGGCATCGTCGCAGCGGTGCTCGGCGTGGTCAAGACGATGGGCTCGATCGACAAGCCGCCCGCGATCCTCGGCGCAATGATCGGCTCGGCGCTGGTCGGCACCTTCCTCGGCGTGTTGCTCGCTTACGGCCTGGTCGGCCCGCTGGCCGGACGTCTGAAACAGATCATCGAAGCGGACGCCGCCATCTACAACACGGTGAAGCAGATCATCATCGCCTCGCTCCACGGTCATCCGCAGCCGCTGGTGATCGAGGCGGCGCGCAGCGGGATCGCGCACCATAATCAGCCGGGTTTCGCGGAAGTATTCGACGGACTCCGTGGCCGCTAAGCCATGACTGCGCGTGCTCCTCACGCGGCGAAACAGCCGCCCAAGATCATCGTCAAGAAGATCTATATCGAAGGTGGCGGCGGGCATCACGGCGGCGCGTGGAAGGTCGCCTATGCCGATTTCGTGACGGCGATGATGGCGTTCTTCCTGCTGATGTGGCTGCTGGGCGCGACCAATGAGAAGCAGCGCAAGGCGCTCGCCGATTATTTCGCGCCGACGCTGATCGAGATGAAGCAGAACAGCGCCGGTTCCAACGGCCTGCTCGGCGGCGACGCGTTGCAGGGCAAGGATAACTATCCGACGATGGCCAAACAGACCGGCACCCGGTCGATGACCATTCCGGCGGGTGCGGCGGGCGGCGACAATGTCGGCACCGGCGTTAAAGGCAGCCTGAAGGACAAGGAAGCGATGGACGCCGCCGACCGCAAGGGCTTTGCCAGGATGAAGGCCGAGATCGAGGGCAAGATGAAGTCGAACCCGCGCCTTGCCAAGCTGGGCAAGCAGGTCCGCTTCGTCCCTACGCGCGACGGGATGCGGATCGACCTGATGGACGATGCCGATTATTCCATGTTCGCGCTCGGCACGACCAGCTTCGTCGCCGAAGCTTCGCAGCTGGTGGCACTGGTCGCGCAGTCGATCGCCGAGTCCGACAACGACATCATGATCCGCGGCCATACCGACAGCCTGCGTTATGGCGACCCGACCAACATGAACAACTGGATGCTGTCGAGCGCGCGTTCGGAAGAGACGCGCCGCCGTCTCGCCGCTGGGGGCGTCCCCGAAACGCGGTTCGAGCGGATTGAGGGCGTCGCCGACCGCGAACCGCTCATCAAGACCAACCCCGCCGACCCGCGCAACCGCCGCGTGGCGATTACGCTGCTGTACCGGAAGAGTCG
The DNA here is from genome assembly GCF_036663835.1 of Sphingomonas sp. LT1P40. Lineage (NCBI taxonomy): Bacteria > Pseudomonadati > Pseudomonadota > Alphaproteobacteria > Sphingomonadales > Sphingomonadaceae > Alteristakelama > Alteristakelama amylovorans. The sequence goes on along the minus strand of NZ_JAXOJT010000002.1, from coordinate 477,865 downwards.
GCTGGATCGTTAAGATCCTCCCCGGCACGGGGAGGGGGGCCAGCGAAGCTGGTGGAGGGGGCTCACCTCAGGGGATGCCGATGCCGCAGCCCCCCTCCGTCACCGCTGCGCGGTGCCACCTCCCCGTCCCGGGGAGGATATCAGAAGAACATCTTTCGCAGACTGATCTTCACCGTCCGGCCCAGCGGATCGAGCAGCGCCGGCTGATAGCTGATCGGTGTCGTGCCACTGGCATCGGTCACCTTCAGGCGGCTGTCGAACAGATTGTCGACCGACAATGTCACCCGCGTGCCCGCCAGCCAGCGATTGTCGCGCACGAATTTGAACTGCGGGCCAAGCGTTGCGAACAGCCGCAGATTGACCGTCGTGAAATCGTCGAAGCGCAAAGCGCCCGCGCTCGTCGCGCCGCCCTGTACCGTGGTCGCGCTGTTCCAGTCGGCGTTGAGCCGCAGCCCGACGCCGTCGCGCGTCACCCCCGCGCGCACCTCGACCTGATGCCGTGGCGATCCGCCCCGGCTACCGGTCGCCGATCCGTTAAGCTGATCGAGTTCGGGGAGACCGTCGCGGATGACGATCTTGTCGGTCAGCGCGACGGTGTGAAACACGCCCAGCTGGATGCGCCCGCCATTCGCGCCGCCGCCCGGACCGCCGCCGCCGCCAAAGCCGCCGCGTCCGCCACCGCCGGGGCCGCGCCCGCCGCCAAAGCCACCGCCGGGCCGTTGCCCGCCTTCACCGGCACGACGACCTTCGCCAGGCACGCGCTCGCCCGGCCCGCCTTCGGCTGGTGCGGGCGTTTCGCCGCGTGCCTCGGCGGCGGCACGCGCTGCCTCGCGCTCGGCGCGCCGCGCCTGCATCTGCTCCATCGCCTGCCGCGCCATCGGAGAGCTGATCGGCTTCGAGAAATTAAGGCCCCAGCGCACCTGCTCGCGCTCGCTGCGCAGGAAATTGACCGGTCGGTTGTCGATCCGGATCAGCTGACCGCTGCCATCGCGCACAAAGCGATCGGGAAACGCGGCTTCCAGCTCGGCGGTCGCGGTCGGGAAGGACGCGATCGGATTGCGAATAATGCTCTTGTTGTAATCCACGTTGAAGCTGAGATCGGTGTCCTTGATCGGCCGCAAATTGAGGCCAAGCTTCATCACACTGCGATTGTCGGCGATCAGCCCGGCATTGCCGCCGTCGATGCGCGTGATGTCCACGCTTTCGCCGCGCACGAAATCGAACACGCGAACGTTCGGCGTCTCCAGCGTCGGGTTGCCCAGCTGCTGCGATGACGGCGCGCCCTTCTCCTCGGTGAACGATGCGATGAAACGCACCCCGTCGACCGGCGACCAGTTCGCACCATAGCCATAAGTGACGAGCGTCCCGAAGTCCGACAGCTCCTCCGCCTCGGCATTCAGATTGAGCGACAAATTGCCGATCGCGCCGAGCACGCCGCGCGTGCGGCTGGCGATCGGCAAGTCGATATTCGCCTGAGCGGCGCCGGTATCGCGCCCGATCGACGCGGTCGAGAACCCCGTCGCGCGCCGCGACTCGCTTGCCAGGTCGCTGGTCCGCCCCGACACGCGCAGGCTGGTCGAGATATCGCCCGCCGGCAGCTTGGCGATCGATCCGTTGACCAGTGCATCGAGCGATCCGACATTCGACACCGATCGCGTCCGGTTGGTGTAGCCAATATCGGTGTCGGTCAGCGTGCGCCCTTCGACGCGATCCCAGTTGCCTGTCACCGACCAGCGCCATTTGGGCGAGATGTCGCCATTGAGCGAGAAGCCACCATGCAGCGTGCCGGTATCGCTGCCCCGCTGCAGCGGGGTCATCCCGCCGGCGGCGGGCAATCCCAGTAGCGAATCGCTCCAGCTCTGTTCGATCCGTACATTCGCGGTCGCCGCGACCTTGCCGATATTGCGGCTGAATACGCTGTTGAGCGACAGATTCTGCGTATCGGGCAGCAAGGTGCGGAACGCGGTGTCGGAACGCGGGCGCAGGGGATCCTGGATGATGTCGCGCTCGCTCTCCAGCAGGCTCGAATCGCGCTCATATTCGACATCGATATTGATCCGTCCGTCGCGGTTGATACGCAGCCAGCTCAGCTCGGCATCCTGCCCGCTGCGCCCGCCATCGGTGGCGAAGGTCCCGTCCAGCTCCGCCGTGATCGAGCGAAAACGGCGGCGCAGCACGATGTTTACCACGCGCTGATCGGCACGATAGCCCAGCTTCAGCGCGGCTTCTTCGGGCAATATGTCGATCCGCTCGATCGCCTCGGGCGGAATGTCGCGGATCTCGGCAAAGCCGGAGATGCGTCGTCCGCTCAGCAACAGCACCGGCCCGCCCCCGTCACGCCCGCGCCCGGAGCGCGTCTGCGGCTCCAGCTCGGTCAGCAATTCGGCCAGCGATCCGACGCCATAGGCGCGGATATCGGCAGGGTTCAGCACGATCTCGGGCTTGACGTCGCCGGGCACTGCGCCACGCAGCTGACCGGTCACGACGACCTCTTCGGCCTCCTCCTCGACGACATCGCCACCGCCGCCGGGCGTATCGGCCTCCGGCTGCGCCTGCACGGTGGCGGGAGCATCCTGCGCCGCCGCCATCGCGGTGGGGGCCACCGTCGTCATCAATCCCGCAAACAACCACGTGCGCCGCATTCGTAACTCCCAGACGTATCGATTCATTCAGACAGCGGCGCGATAGCCGCGATTTGTCGCAAAATTGTGCCCTTGCGAACAAATGCGCGCGTTTAGCTGAATGTCAGTCGAACCGGTGCTTTGCGATATGCGTGATGCGGCATGCGAGATCGGCTTCGCCGCTGGCTACGATCCAGCTGTCCCCGCCATCGGCAATACCGGTCGTGAACACCACCGGCGTCGGCAGATACAGTTGCGCGGCGATCGGGCCGGTCAGCGCCGGGTTCGCCTCGATCAGCGGCATATCGTCCGCCAGCCGCGCGATCCGCGTCGGGTCATCCCGGTCGAGCAATGCCCAGAAGGTGCGATAGACACCCACCTTCTCGCGCCGCTCCACCCCGTGATACAGCATCAGCCAGCCGCGATCGGTCAGCACCGGCGGTGTCCCCCCGCCCATCCGCGCACTGGTCAGCGTCCCCCGCCGCGCCCGGATACCCGGCGTGTCGCACGGTTTCCAGTGTAGCGCATCGGGTGACTGCGCGAACTGGATCGACGGCCCGCCGGTAAATTCGCTGCCCGGCGGCGGGGTGAACCACACTTCACCCAATGGCCGGGTCAGCGCCATGAATCGGCCCCCCGGCTTCCCCTCGAACAACACCATGTCCTTGTTCTGGTGATCGAGGACGACGCCTTCGAGTTTATAGTCCAGCCCGTTCAACGACCGGTACAGCGCCGTGCATTGCCGCTCGTCGGACACGCCGCACACGGTCATGTACCACGCCCCGCCGATCAGGCTGATCCGCGCATCCTCAACGCCGTAAGCCATGTACGATGCCGACGGCGCGATCGCCTTGTCGTAATGCACCGCCACCACCGCGCGAGCATCGCGCGTCACTTCGACCGGGAGCAGCCACGAGATCGAGGTCAGTCCGGCCAGCGGCGACCCGCCACCCGTTACCGTGAAGCTACGCGGATCGCTCATCTCCACCCCGTCGAGCGGATAGGAATCGAGCACATAACCATCTGGCGTCCAGCGGATCGCGCGCGCATGCCCGCCCACCACCGGCTCGCGCAGCGCCTCCGCCACCCGCACCATCAGCAGCAGATTGCCGTTCGGCAGCCGCGTCAGCCCCGGATTGAACGCGCCCAACACGAATGTTTCGACATCCAGCGAGGCTCGCAACGGCGAGCGCGACAGATCGACTTCTTCGGGCGCGAAAATCAGGTAATCGGCATCGTTCAAGGCTGTGGCCCCCCTTTCGGCCCCAACGACGCGCGGTTCAGGGCGTTCCCGCCGCGTCCTGCATTTTCGCGTGGTGGCGGATCACCTCGTCGATGATGAAACGCAGAAACTTCTCGGAAAATTCGGGGTCGAGATCGGCTTGCGCCGCCAGTGCGCGCAGCCGTTCGATCTGGCGATCCTCGCGTCCCGGATCGGCGGGGGGCAGTCCGGTCTCGGCCTTGTAACGGCCCACCGCCTGCGTGATCTGAAATCGCTCGGCGAGCAGGAACACCAGCGCCGCGTCGATCCGGTCGATGCTCTGGCGATAGCGTTGCAGCGTGTCGTCGCTCATGGGGTTTCCTCGTGATTCTGCACCGGCACAGCAGATTCGCGGCCTTGTTGCGTTCCTTTCACCCGCATGCAAGCCCCGCGCACTTGCCTTTGCCACCGCTTGCCGCCACATCGCGGCCAGCATGAGTGCGTCCATTCACCGTATCGGCCGCGGCGCCGAACCTTCGCTCGATCCGATCATCGCGCTGGTCGCGTCGGACATGAACATGGTCAACGCCGTGATCCTCGATCGCATGCAGTCGCAAATCCCGCTGATCCCCGAACTGGCCGGTCATTTGATCGCGGGCGGCGGCAAGCGGATGCGGCCGATGCTGACGCTGGCGAGCGCGAAATTGCTTGGCTATCCGGGGACGCGACACCACCGGCTGGCCGCTTCGGTCGAGTTCATCCACACCGCGACCCTGCTGCACGACGATGTCGTCGACGGATCGGACATGCGCCGGGGCAAGCGCGCCGCCAATCTGATCTGGGGCAACCCCGCCAGCGTGCTGGTCGGCGATTTCCTGTTCAGCCGCAGTTTCGAGCTGATGGTCGAGGACGGCAGCCTGAAGGTGCTGAAAATCCTCTCCAACGCCAGCGCGGTCATCGCGGAGGGTGAGGTCAACCAGCTCACCGCAGCGCGCCGCATCGACCTGGCCGAGGAACGCTATCTCGACATTATCGGTGCCAAGACCGCCGCCCTGTTCGCCGCCGCGTGCCGCATTTCCGCCGTCGTCGCCGAACGGCCCGAGTCGGAAGAAGCCGCGCTCGACGCCTATGGCCGCAATCTGGGCATCGCATTTCAGCTAGTCGACGACGCGATCGACTATGTTTCCGACGCCGGCACGATGGGCAAGGACGCGGGCGACGATTTCCGCGAGGGCAAGATGACCCTGCCCGTCATCCTGGCCTATGCGCGCGGCAGCGACGAAGACCGCGCCTTTTGGAAGGAGGCCGTGCTCGGCCGCCGCGTCAGCGACGACGATTTCGCTCACGCCATCGAACTGGTGCGCGCCAGCCGCGCGGTGGACGACACGCTCGCCCGCGCCCGTCATTACGGCCAGCGCGCGATCGACGCGCTGGGCATTTTCCCGGGCAGCGCGGCCAAGGAAGCGATGATCGAGGCCGTCGAGTTCGCGGTCGCCCGCGCATATTAGAAAGGCGACACCGGTTCGGGTGCCGCCTCTTCTACTTCTTAAACGTCGTCGGTCGTCGCTTCCTCGTCATCGACGCCCAGCGCTTCTTCCTCGTCACTGTCCAGCACATCGCCGATCGCGTCGCTCATCAGATCAAGCTGCTCGTAGCTTGCGGTCAGGTCGATCGTTTCGCCATCGTCATCCTCGATGTTGATCAGATAATCGCCATTGCCGTCCGGGGTTACGGTGAAGCTAGAAATTATTCGTGCCATGCCATTCTCCTCTTCATTCGCCGCAACGCGCGTGAACGCTTCCGGTGCCATGCCGCTTCAAGCAATTCTCGAAACCGCGTAGGGCGGGCTGGTGAGCGACCTTCCGATCCATGCCGTCCTGTCCGATCTGCTCACCGCATTGCGCGCGCGAAGCAATGCCGTGCTGGTCGCCCCGCCGGGTGCAGGCAAGACCACGGCGGTGGCCCCTGCGTTGTTGAACGAGGACTGGTGCAACGGCGAAATCCTGCTGCTCTCCCCGCGCCGCCTCGCCGCGCGCGCCGCCGCCGAGCGGATGGCCGTGCTGGCGGGCGAGCCGGTCGGCAAGACGTTCGGCTATGCCACGCGGATGGACAGCAGGCGGTCTGCGGCGACGCGGGTCACGGTCGTGACCGAGGGGATTTTCGTCGCCCGCATCCAGAGCGATCCCGAGCTGGCGGGCGTGTCGGCGGTGTTGTTCGACGAAGTGCATGAACGCAGTCTCGACAGCGATTTCGGGCTGGCGCTGGCATTGGATGCGCAGGCGGCTCTGCGGCCCGATCTGCGGCTCGTGGCGATGTCAGCGACGTTGGATGGATCGCGCTTTTCGACGCTAATGGGGGACGCCCCCGTGGTGGAGAGTGAGGGGCGCAGCCATCCGCTCGAACTCATCCATCTCGGACGCGCCGCCGAGGCGCGGATCGAGGACTCAGTCGCCGCCGCGATCCGGCATGCGCTCCGTGAGGCTGAAGGCGGCATTCTCGCCTTCCTCCCCGGTGTCGCCGAAATCGAGCGCACCGCAGAGCGGATCGACGATGTTCCCGGCACCATCCTGCACAAGCTCCACGGCAGCCTCGACCCCGCCGCCCAGCGCGCGGCGATCGCGCCGGACTCGCATGGACGGCGCAAGATCGTCCTCGCTACGTCGATCGCGGAAACCTCGCTCACGCTTGACGGCATCCGCATCGTTATCGACTCCGGCCTCGCCCGCCGCCCGCGTTACGATCGCGCGGCGGGAATGACCCGCCTCGTCACCGAACGTGCCAGTCAGGCCTCCGCCACCCAGCGCGCGGGCCGCGCCGCACGACAGGAGCCGGGGGTCGCCTATCGCCTGTGGGAAGCCGCCGCCACCGCCGGTCTGCCCCGCTTCGACCCGCCCGAAATTCTCGAGGCCGATCTGTCCGCGCTTACGCTCGATTGCGCGTTATGGGGCGTCGCCGATCCACGCGAGCTGCGCTGGCTCGACCCGCCGCCCGAGGCTGCGGTGCAGGAGGCGCGTGCGCGGCTGACCGCGCTGGATGCGCTCGACGATGATGCCCGCCCCACCGCACACGGCAAAGCCATCGCGCGCCTGCCGCTCGCCCCGCGCCTTGGCCACATGCTGATTAGCGCAGGTGAAATGGGCCTCGCCCGCACCGCTGCGCAAATTGCCGTCCTGCTCGGCGAACGCGGGCTGGGCGGCTCCGACACCGATCTCGAACACCGTCTGCGCCGCTGGCGCACCGAACGCGGCCAGCGGGCGGAGGCGGGAAGGCGTCTGGCCGAACGTTGGACCAAACTGACTCCCCTCCCTGCAAGGGAGGGGTTGGGGGTGGGTGCCGAGCGCAGCTCGGCTGACGGCGTAGCAACCTGCGTCGCGCTCGCGTTCCCCGACCGCATCGCCAAGCGCCGCGACGCCAGCGGCGCGACCTGGGCCTCGGCGGGTGGGCGCGGGTTCAAGCTCGATCCGACATCCTCGCTCGCACGCCACGAATGGCTCGCGGTGGCGGAGACGCAAGGCATGGCGGCGGGTGCGCGCATCCTCTCCGCCGCGCCGATCGACGCCGCCACGATCGAGTCGCTGTTCGCCAACCGCATCGAAACGCGCCGCAGCGTCCGCTTCGACCCCGCCACCGGTCGCGTCGAGGCGAACCGCGAACGGCGCCTGGGTGCGATCCGTCTCTCATCCGGCCCCGACACCGCCGCCGATCCCGCTGAAATCGCGGCTGCACTGCTCGAAGGCGTTCGCACTCACGGCCTCGATCTGCTTCCGTGGTCCGATACCGCCCGCGCGCTGCGAACCCGCGCCGCATATGCCGGGGTCGAGGCGTTGTCCGACGAAGCCCTGAGCGCCGACCTCGACGCCTGGCTGCCCGCCGCGCTCACCGGCAAACGCCGCCTCGACGCCGTCGCCCCGGAGGCGCTGACTCAGGCGCTCCAGAACCGCCTCGGCTGGGATGGTCAAAAGCTGCTCGACCGCCGCGCGCCGGCGCGGTTCGAGACCCCCGCCGGTTCGAGCCACGAAATCGACTATACCGCCGAAGCCGGCCCCACCGTCGAAATGCGCGTACAGTCGCTGTTCGGCCTCGCCGTCCATCCGACGATCGGAGACGGCGTCCCATTGGTCCTGTCGCTCACCTCGCCCGCCGGTCGCCCGATTCAAACGACGCGCGACCTGCCCCGCTTCTGGAGCGGCAGCTGGGCCGATGTCGCCAAGGAAATGCGCGGCCGCTACCCCCGTCACCCCTGGCCGGACGATCCTGCGGCTGCATCCGCGACGCTGCGCACTAAAAATGCGGATGCACGGCGCGGCGGTTCGCGTTAAAGGCGAAACTATGAGCACCGCACGCATCTATCAGCGCCCCAAGAACGCCATGCAGTCCGGGCGCGCCCGCACCGATCGCTGGGTGCTCGAATATGATCCCGGTGAGCAGCAGCGCCCCGATCCGCTGACCGGCTGGGCCGGTTCCGGCGATACGCTGGGCCAGCTGCGCCTGAACTTCCCGACACTGGAAGCGGCAACCGAATATGCCGCGCGCGAGCACATCGCCTACCATGTCGTCCCCGCCCCCCAGCGCAAGCTGAAGCTTCAGGCCTATGCCGACAATTTCCGGTGACCCCGGCTAAGATTCTCGATCGCTGGATCGAGGCGTTCAATGCTGCGGATATTGAGGCCCTGACCGCGCTCTATCACGACGACGCGGTCAATCATCAGGTTGCCAACGCTCCGGTCGAGGGGCGTGACGCGATCCGCGCGATGTTTGTGAGTGAGTTCGCCGCCGCCGAGATGGTCTGCTTGCCCGTCAACCGCATGGCCGACGGCGAATGGGCAGCGATGGAATGGCAGGACCCGAAGGGCTTTCGCGGCTGTGGCTTCTTCCACGTCGTCGATGGCCGCATTAAACTTCAGCGCGGCTATTGGGACCGGCTGAGCTTCGAGCAGCTTTACGCCAGCAACGACTGACCCAGCACCAGCAACAGCTTCACGTCGATCGCCAGCCCTCGCGCGCGACAGTCGTCGACAAAATTTGGCACGTCCGCCAGCTTCACGCGGTGGACGGTGATCCCCTCACCCTCAACCCCGCCGCCATCGCCGACGCGCACCAGATCGCGCGCGCGGACTAGCGTGAAGCTCTCGCTGACCATGCCGGGGGACGAGAAATACTCGCCCAGCGCTTCGATACGCCCGGGACGATAGCCGGTTTCCTCTTCCAGCTCGCGCGCCGCCGCCGTCTCCGCCGCTTCGCCGTCGGTATCGTCGCCGACCAGCCCGGCAGGTAATTCAAGGCAGGACCGGCCCAGCGGCACCCGATATTGCTCGACCAGCAGCAGATGCCCATCATCGTCGATCGCGACGATCACCGCCGCGCGGATGCCGCGCGCGCGCGACACATATTCCCAGCGGCCCTGGCGTTTCACGGTAATGAACTTGCCCTGCCAGACGGTCTCTACCGGCGCATCCGTGTCCGGCGTCACAGTTCGATCAGCCGATCGGGCAGCTCGTTGGCATCGCTCTCGGTCTTCGGGAAATGTGTCGCCAGCACGGCGCCGATCCGCGTCACCGCCGCCGCCATGCCGCCCGCCGGATCACCGGCGCGGATGCGATCGATCAGCGCCACCATCGCCTCGCCCCAGACATCATCCTTGACCTTGGCGACGATCGCTTCGTCCGCGACGATCTCCGCGCGATGCTCCGCAAGGCTGAGGTAAAGCAGCACCCCGAACCGCGCCTCGGTCCGCTTCTCCGCGCTCGCTTTGTAAAATTGCACCGCACGCCGCCGCACGCGCCTTCCGCGCACCGCCGCGGGAATCAGCACGCCGCGGAACGGCAGCGCCTCAAACCCGAACCGCACCGCCAGGAACAGCACCGCCTGAACCACCACCAGCAACGCCAGTTGCAGATGCCGCTCCGCCTCGCCCCAGCCGCCCGTGAACAGCGCCAGCTTGGCGTCGAGCAGCCCCGGAAACATCGCAAACAGTCCCAGCGACGCCAGCATCACCGCCGCCGCATAATAAAGCGACACGTCATGATAATGGTCGGACCAGTCGGTGACGATGGTCACGATCTCGCTGTCGGTGCCGCGCTCCGCCTCGGCCACCGCAGCCGTCACGACCGCATGCTCCTCCGCCGTAAATCGCCGTGTCATCACCAGCCCCCCGATGCGCCGCCGCCGCCGAACCCGCCGCCGCCGCCGGAAAAGCCGCCGCCGCCACCACCGAATCCACCGCCGCCGCCCCAGGATGATCCGCCACCGCCGCCCCATGAGGAGCCACCGCCATCGCCCCAACCCGGACCCCAGATCACCACTGGCGCGCTGCCGCGGCGATATTTCTTGCCGCGCGATGCCCCAACGATAATCGGCAGCACCACAAAGAGTAGAATGAAGACCCAGAAGATCAGCACGAACCAGCCGGGGGTGCCGCTTGTCTTCTTGCTCTTGCCCGCATCGATCAACGCCTTCGCCCGCGCCTCGGCGGCCTCCAGCGGGAGTTTCAGCTGTTCGTTGATCGCGGTCGCACCCGCGATGATACCGCCGCCCATGTCGCCCGCCTTGAACAACGGGGTCATCGTGTCGCGGATGATCATGCCCGACAGTGCGTCGGTCATGATCGGCTCAAGCCCATAGCCGACCTCGATCCGCATCTTCCGCTCGGTCGGCGCGACGATCAGGACGATACCGTTGTCCGCCTCCGACTGGCCGATCTTCCAGTCGCGAGCGAGCCGATAGCCATAATCCTCGATCGGGTAATCCTGAAGATCGGGGATCGTCGCGACCACCAGCTGTCGCCCGGTCGCCTGTTCGGTCGCCTCCGACATCGCCGTCAGCTGCGCCTCCTGCCCGGGTGAGAGCAGGTTCGCACTGTCGACGACGCGCCCGGTCAGCTTGGGAAAAGTCTGCGCCTGTGCCGCCGTGCCGATCAGCACCGCAAGCATGAAGGCGACCAGATACTGCACGATTCTCACGATGATGCTCCCGGCGTATCGATCTCGCGGATGATCGCCGCGCTTCCGGCGAGAATGCCGCCCGCCATATTGCCCGCGCGGATGCGTGGCAGGATCGTCTTCTCAATGATCACGCTCGCTTCCGCGTTGGTCAGCGTCTTTTCCAGGCCACAACCAACCTCGATTCGTACCTTGCGCTCGTTCGGCGCTACGATCAGCAACACGCCGTCGTCATACCCTTTGCGGCCAATTCCCCAATGATTGCCCAGCGCCAAGCCGAACGCTTCGATTGCACGGCCCCCCAGCGTCGGCACCGTGACGACCACAAACTGATGCTTCGTATTGCGCTCCGTTTCCGCAAGCGCCCATGTCAACAAGGCCTCGCGGTTCGCCGACAACAGATCGGCATTATCCACCACTCGGCCGGTCAGCGCAGGCAACTGCTTCGCCTGCGCTGGCGCGACGGGTTCGGACACACCGGCGCTGCAAGCTGCCAGCAAAACCCACAACAGGGCGGCGCGCAGGATCAGTTGCTGTTCCCGAAGTCCACGGTCGGTGCGGTGTCGGCGCCCGGCGTCGTTGCCTGGAACGGCACCATCGGCTTGGAACCGTAAAAGATTTTGGCACCGATCGCGTCGGGGAAGGTGCGGATGGTGGTGTTGTAGCCCTGCACCGCCTCGTTATAATCGCGGCGCGAGATGCCGATGCGGTTCTCAGTCCCCTCAAGCTGCGTCATCAACGTGGCGTAATTGCCCTGTGATTTCAGCTCGGGATAGGCCTCCTGCAAGCGTTGCAGCGACAGCGTCACGCCCGCCTGTGCGCGGTCGAATGCGGCCAGCTTTGCCGGATCGGTCAGGTCGGCGTCCGACACCTTGACCTGCGTCGCCGACGCGCGCGCTTGGGTCACCTCGACCAGAATCGCCTTTTCCTGCGCACCCGCCGCGCGGACGGTGGAGACGAGGTTGGGGATCAGGTCGGCGCGACGCTGATACTGGTTCTGCACCTCCGCCCATTTCGCCTTCGCATTTTCCTCAGCCGTGGGAACGCTGTTGAGACCGCAGGCCGAAAGCATGGCAACGGAAACCAGCGCGGCAACCAGACGAAGCTTCATGTCGAAGAAACCCTCTCATGTGTGTCGCATCGATACGACACCGGATAGGTAGGGGACCGCAGCCCGTCCTGCAATGGAAACCCGGGTTGCGACCATTGAATCCCGCAGTTACGCTGCCTCGACAACGGCAGTTAGGGATATGCCATGATCGGTGAGTTCAAAGCATTTATCGCGCGCGGCAATGTGCTCGATCTGGCCGTGGCGGTCATCATCGGCGCGGCGTTCGGCAAGATCGTCACCTCGCTGACCGAGGATATCATCATGCCGGTCATCGGCCGCATTTTCGGCGGGCTCGATTTCTCCAGCTATTTCGTGCGGCTGGGGGAAGTGCCCGCGACCTACACCGGATCGCTGTCAGATTATGCCGCGCTGAAAAAGGCCGGCGTGCCCCTGCTCGGCTATGGCGAGTTCGTGACCCAGTCGGTGAATTTCCTGATTATCGCCTTCATCATCTTCATGCTGGTGCGCGCGGTGAACAAGGTCGCGCCGAAACCCGAAGTCGTTGCCCCCGGAGATCCGGCGGACGTCGTGCTGCTGCGCGAAATCCGCGACGAGCTGCGCGCCAAGAAGGGCTGACGCGACCGCTTGACTCCGCCCGCCGTCGCTGGCCAACTCCGTTTCAGTTCCGAAACGGAGGACGGCGATGGCAAGGCGGGTCGTGACGTTGATGCTCATCGTCGTAGCGGCGCTGGTAACGGCATTTCCGGCGATGGCGCAACAGGAGCTGAGGAGTTCGCCGATCCCGGAAACGGGCACTGCCGAATATATCTTCAGCACGGCGAAGGGCGACTGCCTCGTCGCGCAGGTTACCGTCCGGCCCGGCGTTGCCCCCTATCTGCGGGAGGGAAGGTGCGACAATCCGGTTGTCCTGACGCTGCATTATCTGGGCCGGTCGGAAGTGCGGATCGAAGTCGGGACACCGGGTCAATGCGCAACCGTCGCGCGCTGGGTCGTGTTCGGCGATCCCCGTATCGACATCCACCCGTGCAACGGCGCGCTCGATCAACGTTTCCGGCTGGAGCGAGCAACGCGCGGTATGCGCGTGCGCACGCTGGAGGGCGCCTGCTGGACTCGGCGCGGCCCCTCCTACGGCGCGCCAGAAGCGACCGATCTTGGCTCGCTGATCTGCCGAAACGGTGCCCTGGAGCAGATGTTCAGTCTGGCCCCGCCGCCCGACGCCGAGACGCGGCCTGCCCGCGTGCCTCAGCCGGCCATGCCGTCGGCGACCCCAGCCCCGGCTCCCGCTATGCCCGTCGCCACGCCGGTGACGCCGGTGACGCCGGCACCCGAACCCCGCCCCGCAACGCTGCCCGCCAACGCACCGCTACCCGGTTTCTACGCGCTGGAGACGCGCGATCCACCGCAATGCCTCGGCATCATCGGCCTCAGTGACGATCCCGACGGTACCAACAACCGCCGCATCCGCATGAGCCAGTGCGAAAATCGCTGGACCATGAATTTCGAGATGAGGTTCATCGCCGGACGCGGGTTTCTGATCGTGCCACAGAACGAGCCCGACGTGTGCGCGACGTTGCCCCGCATGGCGAGCGAGCCGCGCCGTCCTTGGGTCGCCGCGGCGCAATGCACCGTCGCCGACGATCAGCTGTTCGTGATCGAACAGATCGGATTCGGAAACTTCGTGACGATCAAGACGCTGGCGGGGCTGTGCCTCACGGTGCGCGGCAATTTGCGCGCGGAATCGTCGGCGGACAATAACACCGGCCTGTTTCCCGAGCCATGCCGCAGCACAACCGACCAGAATTTCAAACTGGGCTGGATCGAACGCCGTTAGCGCGCGGTCAGGCCGCTGCCATTTCCTTGGCCGTCGCATCGGCCAGACTGGTGCCATCCAGAATGCGTGCGGTTTCGTCGCGCACCCGCGCCATCGTCAGGCGGATCGCGCAGGTCGCCTCGTCCTTGCAGTCGAGGCAGGGGCGGTAGGCGGTGCGGCTGACGCATGGCACCAGCGCCAGTGGCCCCTCGATCACGCGAACGATCTCACCGAGCGAAATCAGGTGCTTGGGTCGTGCCAGCCGGTATCCGCCCATCTTGCCGCGCGTCGAATCGAGGAACCCGGCCTCGCGCAGATCGGCCAGGATCAGTTCCAGAAACTTACGCGGGACATTCGCCTCGGCGGCAATCCGCGTCATCGGGGTCGGCGCACCCTCCGCCGGTTGCGTCGCCATGAACAGCATCGCGCGCAAGGCATAACGGGAACGCTGGGTCAGCATGGCTTGGTTCTTGCACTCGGTTCATGGCGATGTGAAGGCCTAATCCCACTCTTTTCATTCGGATTTCCTTCCCTATATTGGAAGGTGCCGGGTTCGCCCGGCTATGACGATAAATTGTGACGTGAAATAGATGCAGCGGACCCGGGGGCAGTACCCGGCGGCTCCACCAGAAATTGTGGCCAGAAACCGAAAGGTGCCTGGAGACCGTTTCTGACGGGGCCGAACCAGGATCGACGTGTATTGAAAGGCGTTATTTTCGTTCGGAACGGAGCCGCCGCGACGGCCCACAACCATAAGTGCCAACGATAACGAAGCACTCGCTATTGCAGCGTAACCCCAGGGCCTAACGGCTTAAGGTTATTCTAAAATGCGCGGTTGGACCGCACCGGGCAACAGAAGCGGATTCCAGCGGTACGGGAGGCACCGGGCAACAGAAGCCTCCCACTTATCTTCCGTGGACGAGACGTTCTTCCTCGCGGCTGAATGCCGAGCGCCCTTTGCTGTCCGGCGGTGTGGCGGTGGCGAAGAACGCGACTCCCTTTCCCGTTGCGCGATTGATCCATAGGCCGGAGCGGAGGCCATATGCCTCACCGGCGTGGCCGATACGGACACGACCATCGCGGAACAGGTCATCGGCACAACCTTCGTATCCCGTCGGCAGGGTCGTCACCGCCAGCCCATATTGGCAATAGAATCCGTTCGACGTGTCGCCATTCGCACCGTCGAACTGCCAATCAACACGCTCCAGTTCGGCAATCGACGCGCGTTTCAGGAAGCTGCCGTCATTCCGCAGCAACATGCCGCCGACCACCGCCAAATCGCGCATCGACGCGCGCAACCCGCCCTGTGGTGAGAACAGCGCGCCATTTTCGCCCAGCCGATAGGTGCCGAGGGCACAGCCACTGGTCGCGATCACGGGACAATCAGGCCGCCGTCCACCCAGATCGTCCAGCGCCACCTCTCCGGTTGCGCGATACAGCACCACCGCCTGCGCGATCTTGCCGTCACTGCACGTCGACCAGTTGAAGCATGCGTCGAGTTTGAGCGGTCTCAGCACCAGCCGACGCATCAGCCTGTCAAAGCGCTCGCCCGACGCTTTCTCCATCACGCTGGCGATCACGGGAAAACCGATATTGGCGTAGCGGAAATAGCTGCCGGGACGGTGTTTCGCGTCCCACAATGCTGCACCCGTCACTACATCCTGTAACCGCTCGCCCAGCGGCACCCGATATTCCTCCGGATCGATCAGCCCGGACCGGTGCGACAGCAACTGCCGCAACGTCACCGGCGCATCGGGAAAGGCCGGATTGCGCAAGCGATAGCCAAGCGTCTCGCTGACATCGCGGTCCAGATCGAGCTGCCCCGCCTCCACCATCCGCATCACGCCGAGCGCGACGACCAGCTTGGAAATGCTCGCGATCCGCACCGGATCGTCGGCGGTGACACGGCGGCCCGCGCTGCGATCGGCAACGCCCGTCGCGCGCACGTCGGTGACGCCCCTCGCATCGAATGCCACGCGCACCTCGGCGGGCGCGGTCGTCGCGCAGCCCGCCAGCAACAACAGCAACGGCAGAACAAGGCGCATCCTATCCCCGCTTCCCCGCAATGTAGCGGTCGATTTCCTCCTCCAGCACGTTCAGCGGCACCGCGCCGTTGCCCAGCACAACTTCGTGGAAATCGCGGATATCGAACTTCGCGCCCAGCTTTGTCTCGGCGCGCTTGCGCAGTTCGGCGATCTTCAACTGGCCGATCATATAGCTCGTCGCCTGACCGGGATTGTTGATGTAGCGATTGACCTCGCGCTCGATATCGGCGGGCGAGATCGACGAGTTGGCGCGAAAATACTCGATCGCCTTTTCGCGCGACCAGCGTTTGGAATGCAGCCCGGTATCGGTGACCAGCCGGATCGCGCGCCACATCTGCAATGACAGCATCCCGAATTCGGCATTGGGATCGCTATACGCCCCCATCTCCTTCGCCAGCCGCTCGGTGTAGAGTCCCCAGCCCTCGCTATAGGCGCTGTACCCGCCGAAGCGCCGGAACTTCGGCAACCCCGGCAACTCTTGCGCGCGCGCGATCTGGAAATGATGGCCCGGCGCGCCTTCATGGACCGCGATGCCCTCCAGCTGCACCTTCTGCACCTGATCCATATTGGCCAGGTTGACGTAATAGATGCCGGGCCGCGACCCGTCCGGCGCGGGGCGGTTATAAAAGGCGACCGACGCCGTCCCCTCACGCCATTTCTCGACCGCCCGCACCTCCAGCGCGGCCTTGGGCAGCGTGTGGAACCAGCGCGGCGCTGCCGCCATCATCTTTGCGATCACCGCACGCGCCTGGACCAGATATTCCTCACGCCCGGCATCGGTGTTGGGGAATTTGAACTCGGGGTTGGTGCGGACCGCGTCGAAGAAGGATTCGAGCGTGCCGGTGTAGCCGATGCGCTGCTTCACCGCCTCCATCTCGACCCGGATCGCGGCGACCCGCTCCAGCCCGATCTCGTGGATCTGGTCGGCGGTCAGGTCCGTGGTGGTATTTTGCGCCAGCCGCGCGTTATAGAATGCAGCCCCGCTCGGCAGGCTCCACGCCCCGTCATTGCCCTTCGCCTTTGGCTCGATCTCGTCCAGCACCGCGAACAACGTGTCGAATCCGCGCTTAAATGGCCCCTTCAGCGCCACCTCAGCCTCCACGATCAGCGCCGCCTTGTCCGCCGCTGGCGCATTCAGCGCGGTGACCTTCTTGCGGAAATCGGCCAGCAGCGTGCTGTCGGCCCCGGTCGTGAACGGCGCGCCGGCGATCACCTTCGCCGCATCCTCGCGCGCCGGTTTGAACACCATCTTTGGCGGCACGATGCCCTTGATCGCCTGATCGCGCATCGTTTGCGCCACTTCGCGCATCACGCGCTCGGTCTCGGCGATCCGCGCGATATAAGCGCGCGCATCGGCGACCGTGTCGACGCGATGATTGTTGATGAGGAATACCGGGATTTGCCCCGCCGGACTGCCATTGGTCGACACGGGAAAGCCGTAATCGCGAAACGCATATTGCCGCCGCGCGCGCTCGACTTGAGTCTCGAACAGCCGGTAGCTGAGCCGTGCCTGTGGTCCCAGCCGGTCGGGGGAGAATTGCGCGCGCATCGCGGCCAGCTGCTGTTCGGCGAGCTTCATGCGACGCTCCCCGGCGGCGGCAGTGTAATCGTCGAGCCTGTCGTAACCGGCCTTGCTGCCCAATGCGGTCTGCGTTTCCGGACTTTGCGCGACATTGGCATCGAATGCCGCGTCGAGGAAAACCGTCAGCCCCGCGTCCTCCGCTTGGGTATCGGCGGGCGCAGCGGCCAGTGGCGGGGTCTCGGCAAGGGGCGGCTGCACCGCGCAACCAGCGAGCAACAGCGGAAGGGCAAGGCGAAGGGTCAAGGCGAATATCCTGTGCGGGGCAATACCGGATCGTATCGCCCGCGCCCAACATCGCCAACGGAAAAGGGGTCCAACGGAAAAGGGGCCCGGCATTGCTGCCGAACCCCTTCATCCTCTCCGCTATCCTTGCGGATGTATTGCTTAGTCGCGGTCGCCGGTCAGGAATGCCGGGGGCGAGAATGCCTCTGGCGCATCGTCCCGCCCGCCTTCTGAACGGCCACCTTCCGAACGCTCGCCGCGCGGACGGTCGCCGCCACGGCCACCACCGCCATCGCGACGCGGACCACGGCCACCATCGCCGTCACGGCGCGGGCCGCGATCACCCCGGTCGCCGCCATCACGGCGTGGACCCCGGTCACCACGCGGGCGATCACCGCCTTCGCGGGGTTCGCGTGCCGGGCGGGTGTCGGCCAGTTCTTCACCGGTTTCCTGATCGACGACGCGCATCGACAGGCGAACCTTGCCGCGCTGGTCGATTTCGAGAACCTTGACCTTCACGGCCTGGCCTTCGCTCAGCACGTCGGCAACCTTCTCGACCCGCTCGTTGCGGATTTCCGAAACGTGAACCAGACCGTCCTTGCCGCCCATGAAGTTCACAAACGCGCCGAAATCGACCAGATTGACGACCTTGCCGTCATAGACTTTGCCGACTTCGGCCTCTTCCACGATGCCCTTGATCCACGCAATCGCAGCGTCGATCTGCGCGGTGTCGGACGACGACACCTTGATCAGACCCTCGTCATCGATATCGACCTTTGCGCCAGTGGTGGCGACGATCTCACGGATCACCTTGCCGCCGGTGCCGATCACGTCACGGATCTTCGACTTGTCGATCTGCAGCGTTTCGATGCGCGGGGCATGCGCCGACAGCT
Source organism: Sphingomonas sp. LT1P40 (assembly GCF_036663835.1). Classification (NCBI taxonomy): domain Bacteria; kingdom Pseudomonadati; phylum Pseudomonadota; class Alphaproteobacteria; order Sphingomonadales; family Sphingomonadaceae; genus Alteristakelama; species Alteristakelama amylovorans. The sequence goes on along the minus strand of NZ_JAXOJT010000002.1, from coordinate 459,481 downwards.
CTTCACGCGTGTGATCGAGTGCCTTGGCCATTTCGCCCAGGATGTGCGCGCGGCCTTCCTTGGCCTGTTCCAGCGCCTTGCGCATGATCTCTTCGGTGATGCCGGCGATCTTGATGTCCATCTGCATCGTGGTGATGCCTTCGGACGTGCCGGCAACCTTGAAGTCCATGTCGCCCAGATGATCCTCGTCACCCAGAATGTCGGACAGAACCGCAAAGTTCTTGCCTTCCAGAATCAGGCCCATCGCGATACCCGACACCGGACGCTTCAGCGGAACGCCTGCGTCCATCATCGACAGCGAACCGCCGCAAACCGTCGCCATCGACGACGAGCCGTTCGACTCGGTGATGTCCGACAGAACGCGGATCGTGTACGGGAACTCGTCCTTCGACGGCAGCACCGGGTGCAATGCACGCCATGCCAGCTTGCCATGACCGACTTCACGGCGGCCCGGCGCACCGAAGCGACCGACTTCACCGACCGAATAGGGCGGGAAGTTATAGTGGAGCATGAAGTTGGTGTAGGTCAGGCCGTCCAGCCCGTCGATCATCTGCTCGGCGTCCTTGGTACCAAGTGTGGTGGTGCAGATCGACTGCGTCTCACCGCGCGTGAACAGCGCCGAACCGTGCGTGCGCGGCAGGAAGTGGACCATCGCCTCGATCGGACGGATCTGGGTGGTTGTGCGGCCGTCGATGCGGGTGCCGTCCTTCAGGATGGCGCCGCGAACGATTTCCGCTTCCAGCTTCTTCATCAGCTTGCCGGCGGCCATCTGATCCTGCGGCGCGGCGTCCGAAAACGCTTCCTTGCCCTTGGCCCGTGCCGCGTTGAGCAAGTCCGACCGCTTCGACTTGTCGACTACCTTATAGGCGGCGGCGATGTCCTTGCCGATCAGCTTCTTCAGCTTGTCCTTGGCGGTCGACAGGTCGGCCTGCGGGGCCATTTCCCATGGATCCTTCGCAGCCTTTTCAGCCAGGTCGATCACGGCGTTGACGGCTTCGCGGCATGCCTTGTGCGCGAACTGAACCGCGCCCAGCATGACTTCTTCCGACAGTTCCTTGGCTTCGGATTCGACCATCATCACGGCATCGCCAGTGGCGGCGACGACCAGATCCAGGTCGCCTTCCTTGATCTGGCTGTTGTTCGGGTTGAGGATGTACTCGCCGTCGATATAGCCGACGCGAGCCGCGCCGATCGGGCCCATGAACGGGACGCCCGAAATCGTCAGCGCAGCCGATGCGGCGACCATCGCCAGCACGTCCGGCTCGTTCTCGCCATCATAGCTGAGAACCTGACAGATCACGTTGATCTCGTTGTAGAACCCTTCCGGGAACAGCGGGCGGATCGGACGATCGATCAGGCGGCTCGTCAGAGTCTCCTTTTCGGTCGCGCCGCGCTCACGCTTGAAGAAGCCGCCGGGGATGCGGCCGCTGGCGGAGAATTTTTCCTGATAGTGGACGGTGAGCGGGAAGAAATCCTGCCCTTCCTTGACCGAGCGCGCGGCCGTAACGGCGCACAGCACGACGGTTTCGCCGAGCGTCGCGATGACAGCGCCGTCAGCCTGGCGGGCAACGCGGCCCGTTTCGAGGGTGAGGGTTTCGCCGCCCCACTCGATGCTTACCTTCTTGGTGTCGAACATTTGATTTCCTTTGGACCGGACGCCCAATGCGCCCGGGGCCTGTGTGCAAGCTGTCCGGCTTGCGCGGCTTGGGGTGATTTCACCCCTGAAAGCGGGTCATGGGCCGAATTGCCCAAACCCCTGAACCGGGCTCATGCCCGGAATTGCAAAAAGGCGACCCGAAGGCCGCCTTTTCAGATTATTTGCCCAGTTACTTACGCAATCCGAGCTTGCCGATCAGGCTGGTGTAACGCTCGGCGTCCGTCTTGCGGAGATAGTCGAGCAGCGAACGACGCTTGTTGACCATCATCAGCAGACCGCGGCGCGAGTGATTGTCCTTGGCATGGCCCTTGAAATGGCCGGTCAGGTTCAAAATGCGCTCGGTCAGGATTGCGATCTGGACTTCGGGGCTGCCAGTATCGCCCTCGGCGCGGCCATGTTCCTTGGAAAGCTCGGCCTTGCGCTCGATCGTGATCGTCATGTGTTTTCCTTCGACATCGTTTACAGGTTGAAGCCACGCACGACCCGGACGATCCCGTCCGAAACCTCGACCAGCGCGACCGGCGTTTCGCCGTTCAGCGCAAAGTGTTGGCCGTCGTTCGCAGCAATCCCGATCAGCTCCCGCCCCTGTCGGAGCAGACCTGCCTGATCGGGGGTGAGGGATAGAGCCGGGATGTCGTCCAGCCCCGCCCTCAACGGCAGGAGGTGTTGTTCAAGGTCGCGCGCCTTACCGGATTCGGTCACTTTGTCCAGCGATATCGCGGAATCGAGGGTGAACGGGCCAGCCTTCACGCGGCGGAGCATGGTGACATGGCCTACGGTGCCGAGCGCCAGCGCGATGTCACGCGCAAGGCTGCGGATGTAGGTGCCTTTCGACACATGCGCGGTCAGCGTCGCGCTGTCCGCGTCTGCCTTGCCCAGAGCCAGCGCATGGATGGTGACCGAGCGCGTCGCCAGTTCGACCGTTTCGCCCTTGCGCGCCAGATCATAGGCGCGCTCGCCATCCACCTTCAGCGCCGAATAGGCGGGGGGTATCTGATCGATCGGTCCGGTGAACCGCGGCAGCACCGCCGCCACCTGCGCCAGCGTGGGCCGCACGTCCGAAGTCGCAATTGCCGCGCCTTCCAAGTCCAGTGTGTCGGTCTGCTCGCCGAACCGCACCGTGAAGTCATAGATTTTGTCGCTGTCGAGCATCCGCCCGGCGAGCTTCGTGGCCTCCCCCACCGCGATCGGCAGCACCCCGGTCGCCAGCGGGTCGAGCGTACCGCCATGCCCGACCTTATATTTGGCATAGCCGCCATCGCGCAGCGCGCGCTTCACCGCACTCACGCCCTGCGTCGAGCCTAGCCCAAGCGGTTTGTCGAGAATGATCCAGCCATGCATGGCTGGAGCCCTAGACGGTGAGGTTCACCAGCCCAAGCACGAATCCCATGATCGCGTTGATGACCGGTGCGGCCAACTTCTCCCCAATCCGCGCCTCGGGATCGAGCAACGGCAGCGCCACGATCACCGCCACTGTGATCAGGATGAAGATTCGTCCTCCGCGCCGCACTTTGCGCCGAACTCCCTCCGGCAACAATTCGGCAATGGCGCGCCCGACGTCGAATGGCGGGAAGGGCAGCAGATGAAACGTCGCCATACAGGCATTGGCGAGAATGAAGTTGAGCAGATTGGCGGCGAGAAAGCCGCTCGTGCCGCTTTCCGGCATCGTTCCGCCCATTGCGGCGACCAGCGCGCCCAGCGCCACCGCGCCGATCACCGCATGGACCATGCACGCCACCGGCCCGGTCAGCGCCACCAGCGCCAGTCGTCGCCGCGTGACCGTGTCGTCGTCCACCGTCAGCGGCAACCTTTTCCCCCAGCCGAACACCGGCGCGTGCGCCAGTGCCAGCGCAATCGGCACCAGGACCGATCCGATCGCATCGATATGGCGCACAGCGTTCCGCTCCGGTCGCTGGGCGTTCGCCGCCGGGTCGCCCATCCAGCGGGCAACGGTCCATTGCGCGAAATCGTGCAGCACGATCGCGGCGACCACGGGCAACAACCACGTCGCAACGGTGTAGAACGCAGCCTCCATCCCCCTCTCCCCGGATAACGGCGTGCCGGACAATCGCGGGCGATGCCAGTGGCTTCGCTTGCGCTCAAGTCACAAAACGAGACGGTCAGTCGGCGGCCGCGATAGCCTCGGTGAAATGGCGGCGGCACAATGCGACATAGCGATCGTTGCCGCCAATCTCGGTCTGCGCACCCTCCGCCACCGCCCGTCCTGCCGCATCGACGCGCAGGTTCATCGTTGCCTTGCGCCCACAGCGGCACACCGATTTGATTTCGACCAGCGCATCCGCCAGCGCCAGCAGCCGCGCCGATCCGGTAAACAGCGCCCCCGTGAAATCGGTGCGCAACCCGTAAGCCAGCACCGGCACCCCCAGCACGTCCGCCACCGCCGCCAGCTGATCGACCTGCGCCGCGCTCAGGAACTGCGCCTCGTCGACCAGCACGCAATGCACCGGTCCTGTGTCCATTTCGCGCTCGACCCGCAGCCGTAAATCCATCGCCGCATCGAACGATATCGCCTCCGCAGCCAACCCGATCCGCGACGATATCCGCCCCGCCCCCGCCCGGTCGTCGATCGCCGCCGTGAACAGCAGCGTCCGCATGCCGCGCTCGCGATAGTTGAAATCGGCCTGCAACAGCATGGTCGATTTGCCCGCGTTCATCGACGCATAGTAGAAATAGAGCTTGGCCATCGCCGCTTCCTAGCGCGACAGACGCGAAACGCGATCAGCTTTCGGCGTCGCCGTCATCCGTCAGATCCCGGGCCACCTTGGGATCGCGCAGCAGTTTTTCGATATGGCTGCCCTCGTCAAAGCTCTCGTCCGCGAGAAACTTGATCTTCGCCGCGTATTTGAGCTTCACCTTCGACGCCACCTCGCGCTGGAAATAGGCAGTGTTGGTGCGCAGCGCCTTCAGCACGGCTTCCTCGTCCTTGCCCAGCAACGGCTTCACGAACACGATCGCGTGGCGCAGGTCGGGCGACATGCGCACTTCGGTGACCGACACGACATGCTTCGCCAGCACCTCGTCATGCACCTCGTCGCGCGCAAGGATGCTCGACAGGATGTGGCGCACCTGTTCGCCCACGCGCAGCAGGCGGACGTTGCGGGATTCGTTGGAGTCGTTGGGTTTCACTTGGCCATATGTCCCAAGGTCAGTGCCAGCGGCAGGATAATGGCTGCGCCGAAGGCGGGAATGCAACCCGGATTTGCGCCATCCACTGCGGAGATGAAATGCCGTCCCCACCCCGTCTTTGGCGCGGGAGCCGGATAACCACGCGGTCGATCGCGCTTGCCGTCTGCCGGGTCCGACGGCTCCTTGGAACGTCGGCCCCGGCTTTTCGGCATTACAGCGTCCGTTCGCGCAGTTCGACCTCGAACGTCTCCAGATAGTCACCCGCCTTGATATCGGTGAAGTTCTGCGTGAACGTCACACCGCACTCAAGTCCTGCGCGAACTTCCGCGACATCGTCCTTGAAACGGCGCAGCGACGCGATTTCGCCCTGATAGATGATGACGTCGTCGCGGGTGATACGCGCCTTGAGCGCCTTGCGGATGACACCGTCGGTGACCAGCAGACCGGCGGCCTTGCCGTGCTTGCCCGCGCTGAACACTTCCTTGATCTCGGCGCGGCCAACCACGGTCTCGAACGCTTCCGGTCCAAGCTGTCCGGCCATGCCCGCGCGAATCTCGTCGGTCAGTTCATAGATCACGTCATAATATTTGAACGCGACCTTCTGGCGATCGGCGATCTCGCGTGCCTTGGCGTTCGGGCGCACGTTGAAGCCGATGATCGGCGCGCCGGACGCTCCGGCCAGCGTCACGTCGCTCTCGGTAATACCGCCGACGCCGGCGTGCAGCACACGCGCCTTGATGTCGTCGGTGCTGATCTTGTTGATCGCGGCGACGATCGCCTCGACCGTGCCTTGGGTGTCGGCCTTGACCACCAGCGGATATTCCATCGCCTGCTTTTCCTTGAGCGCACTGAACATGCTCTCCAGGCTGGCGGGGGCGTTGGTGGTGCGCTTGGTCTGAATGACGCTGGCACGATAGGCGGCGATTTCACGCGCGCGCGCATCGTTTTCGACGACCTGGAGCAGATCGCCCGCCATCGGCACGCCGGTCAGGCCAAGCACTTCGACCGGCATCGACGGCCCGGCTTCCTTCACCTGGCGGCCCTGATCGTCCATCAACGCGCGGACCTTGCCGCTTTCCGCGCCGACGACGAAGATGTCGCCGACCTTCAGCGTACCGCGCCCGACCAATACGGTCGCAACCGGGCCGCGACCCTTGTCCAGCTTCGCCTCGACCACCGCACCCTCCGCAGAACGATCGGGATTGGCGCGCAGCTCGAGCAGTTCGGCCTGAAGCTGGATCTTTTCGATCAGCGTTTCCAGACCGGTCTTCTCCTTCGCCGAAACCTCGACGTCCTGAGTCTCGCCGCCCATTTCCTCGACCTGCACATCATGTTCGAGCAGCCGCTCGCGCACGCGTTGGGCATTGGCTTCGGGCTTGTCGATCTTGTTGATCGCCACGATCATCGGCACGCCCGCCGCTTTGGTATGATTGATCGCCTCGATCGTCTGCGGCATCAGCCCGTCATCGGCCGCCACCACCAGCACGACGATGTCGGTGACGTTGGCGCCGCGCGCGCGCATCTCGCTGAACGCTTCATGGCCCGGCGTGTCGAGGAAGGTGATCTTCGACTTGTCCTTCAGCGTGACCTGATACGCGCCGATATGCTGCGTGATCCCGCCCGCTTCGCCGCGCACGACATTGGTGTTGCGCAGCGCGTCGAGCAATGACGTCTTGCCGTGATCGACATGGCCCATGATCGTGACGACCGGCGCACGCGGCTTCATGTCCTCGTCCGAATCCACGCCGGTATCCAGCGACAGATCGATGTCGGAATCGCTGACGGCGACGAAGTTGTGGCCGAATTCCGCCACCAGCAGCTCTGCCGTATCCTGATCGATCGTGTCGGTCATCGCCGACGGCGCGCCCAGCTTGAACAGCGCCTTGATCAGGTCGCCGCCACGTTCGGCCATGCGGTTGGCCAGTTCCTGGACGGTGATCGTCTCGGGCACCTGCACGTCGCGGATCTGCTTGACCTGCGGCTCGCGTGGTCCGGAATGACGGCGATGTTCCTTTTCACGCGCGCGCTTCAGCGCGGCGAGGCTGCGCGCACGCGCGCCGTCGTCGCCGCCCAGCGCACGGTTGACGGTCAGCTTGCCGCCGCGACGCTCGTCGGTCTTGCGGTCGCGCGAAGGCTTGATCGGCTCGGGGCGCTTGGGCTCGGCTGCCGCCGCACCGGCGGCCGGACGTGCCGCACCCGCCGCGGGACGGGCGGTGCCGCCACCGGCCAGATTGGGTTCGGGGCGCACCGGTGCTGGTGCAGGACGCGGAATCTCCGGACGCTGCACCGGGGTGAACAGTCGCGGAGCCGGACGGCTGGCATCGAGTTGCAGGTTAACCGGCTCGGGCGGCGCAGGCGGCGGTGGCGGTGGCGCAGCTTCGACCGGCACCGGCGTCGGCGTCGGCGTCGGCGTAGCAGCGGCAGGCTCGGGCGCGGATGTGGCCTTGACCGACTCTTTCTTCGGCGCGGCGGCCGCTTCGGCTTCGGCGCGAGCGCGCTCTTCGACGCGGCGCTGCTCGGCCTCGACCGCCTCGGCCCGCTCACGATCCTCGCGGCGACGCGTTTCTTCCTGCGCATTCATGCGCTGCTCGTCGGCGTCGCGCAGCATGCGAGCCTGACGCTCCTGCGCCGTTTCACCGACGGGCGCGGACGGACGCGGCGCGGCGACCGGCGGCGGCGGCGGCGGAGCCGCGACGACCTCAGGCTGCGGCGGTGCCGCCTCTTCCTGCGGTGCGCCGGATTGCGGGCCAAGCACGCGGCGGCGCTTCACCTCGACCACGACCGTGTTCGAGCGCCCGTGGCTGAAGCTTTGCTTCACCTTGCCGGTCTCGACCGTGCGCTTCAGCCCCAATGGCTGGCGCATTCCGAGTTTCGGCTTTTCGTTTTCGGTATCGCTCAAGTGTCTATTCCTGCTCGTTCTTCGTTCGACGGGTTTTCGTCTGTCTCGTCGCCGCGTGCGCCCGATGCGCCTTGCGAAGGCGTTTCGCAAGGCTCGGGCACAGAATCGGGTCCGATAAAATGCAGCCATCGGGCGAGCGTTTCGCTCACCCGCGCGGCAGCTCTGGCGTCGGTCAAACCGACATGTACCACATTTTCGCGGCCAAGGGCCAAGGACAATATGGTGCGTGGGATGGGCAATGTGAAGCCTGTATCCCCGGAACCTTCGCGTTCACGCCCGACGCGCAGCGCCTGATCGAGCTTGCGGTTGCCATCGGTCCCCGCGTCGGACGCATGAAGCAACAGGTGCAGCTTGCCGCTGCGTCCCGCCTTTTCGATGCGCTCGCCGCCGATGACGACGTAACCGGCCTTGGCCTCCAGCCCCAGCCGGTCGAGCAACGCCCGCTCCAGCTGCGTGGCGATCCGTTCGCCCAGATCGTCGGGAATGCGCAGGTCGTTGGTCTTGAACGCCCGCGACAATGCGCCGCGCAATTTCTTGCCCGACGCGTCCAGTTCGGCGCGACTGACACCGATCCACGCACCGCGCCCCGGCGCTTTCGCGCGCACGTCAGGTAGCACCTCGCCATCGGGCGAGAGCGCAAGCCGGATCAGGCCGTCGCGAGGGGCTTCCTCGCGCGACAGGATGCAGGTGCGAACGGGGTCCGCACCTGGCTTTCCATCGATCAGATCAGACCGGGTTTCATTGCTCGGATTCCGCAACAGCGTCCTCCGAACTTGCATCCGCGGCTGGCTCTTCGTCCTCGAACCAGTGCGCACGCGCGGCCATGATGATCTCGTTGCCCTGCTCTTCGCTCAGGCCATATTCGCCGAGCACGCCGCCCTTGTCGGCTTCGCGCACCGGTGCCGCCGGACCATCGCCGCGACGGCGCGGTTCGGGGCGCTTCTTCGCGACCAGCTCGTCGGTGGCCAGATCGGCCAGGTCGTCGAGCGTCAGGATCTTCGCTTTGCCCAAAGTCACCAGCATCGCTTCGGTCAGATACGGCATCGTTGCCAGATCGTCCTCGACGCCCAGGCTGCGGCGCAGTTCGCGATTGGCTTCCTCGCGGCGATCGAGCGCTTCCTGCGCACGATTCTGCAGCTCCTGGCCCAGTTCCTCGTCGAACCCTTCGATCCCGGCGATTTCGCTCAGTTCGACATAGGCGACTTCTTCCATCGTGCTGAAGCCTTCGGCCACCAGCAGCTGTGCCAGCGTCTCGTCCACATCCAGCTCGTTCTGGAACATCTCGCTGTTCTGGACGAACTCGTTCTGGCGCTTCTCGCTCGAATCGGTCTCGGTCAGGATGTCGATCGCCTTGCCGGTCAGCTGGCTGGCGAGACGGACATTCTGCCCGCGACGACCGATGGCGAGGCTCAGCATGTCGTCGGGGACGACCACTTCGATGCGGTCATCCTCTTCGTCGATCACCACGCGCGCGACGTTCGCGGGCTGCAGCGCGTTGACGACGAAGGTCGCGGTGTCGGGCGACCACGGAATGATGTCGATCTTCTCGCCCTGCATTTCCTGCACGACGGCCTGGACGCGCGAACCCTTCATGCCGACGCACGCGCCGACCGGGTCGATCGAGGAGTCATGGCTGATGACGCCGATCTTGGCGCGCGAACCGGGATCGCGGGCCGCAGCCTTGATCTCGATGATGCCGTCATAGATTTCCGGCACTTCCTGCGCGAACAGCTTCTTCATGAAGTCGGGATGCGCACGGCTCAGGAAAATCTGCGGCCCGCGCGTCTCGCGCACGACCTTCAGGATCAGGCTGCGGACGCGGTCGCCGACGCGGACGACTTCGCGCGGGATTTGCGCGTCGCGGCGGATAACGCCCTCGGCACGGCCCAGATCGACCACGACGTGACCGAACTCGACGCGCTTAACGACGCCGGTGATGATCTCGCCCTGGCGGTCCTTGAACTCTTCATATTGACGCTCGCGCTCGGCATCGCGGACCTTCTGGAAGATCACCTGCTTGGCGGCCTGCGCGGCGATGCGGCCGAACTCGATCGGCGGCAGCGGATCGACGATATAGTCGCCGACGACCGCGCCCTTCTGAAGCTTCTCGGCCTCTTTCAGGTTCACCTGCTTGAAGAAATCGTCGACCGCCTCGACCACTTCGACCACGCGCCACAGGCGCAGATCACCAGTCTGCGGGTCCAGCTTTGCGCGGATGTCGTTCTCGGCACCGTAACGGGCGCGGGCGGCACGCTGGATCGCGTCCTCCATCGCCTCGATCACGATCGCCTTGTCGATCATCTTCTCGGTCGCCACCGCATTCGCAATGGCGATCAGTTCGGCGCGGTTGGCGGTAACGGCAGTGGCCATCGTTAAACCTCTTCTTCGATAATCTTGTCGGCGCCTTCAGTCGAAAGCGGCGCGGTGGCTGCGAGCAGCCGGTCGGTAATTACCAATTTGGCATCGTCGATCCCGGCAAAGGGCACGAACGACTGCACACCCAGCCGGTCGAGGATGCCGACGATCCCGTCAGGCTCCACCCCGGTCAGGTCGCCCTTGAACTGTTTGCGCCCATCGAGCTTTTCGGTGAGCACGATGCGGGCTTCGTGCCCCTTCCAGTCCTCGAAATCGCTCAGCCGGGTCAGCGGGCGGTCGATTCCCGGTGAACTGACTTCCAGACGATAGGCATGATCGATCGGATCGCGCCCCGCTTCCTCCAGCGCGTCAAACACATCGGAAATGCGACGCGACAGATCGGCGCAATCGTCGATCGTCAGCTGTCGCGTGTCCGGACGCTCGGCCATCACCTGCAACGTCGGGTCGGACGTGCCGCCAAGGATCTTGACGCGCACGAGTGCGAGCCCGAGCGCCTTGGCCTCAGGTTCGATCAGTCCGGTCAACAGGGCGATGTCCGCCACGCGGCACTCCAGCTAAGAATATTGAACATGCAACTCGGCGGCGCCGGCCCCGTGGGGACCGACCTCGGCAAGTTTCCAATGTCGAGAACAGCGCCCCTATACGCCCGTCCTGCTGCCACGGCAAGGTTTTCGAGTCAGCGCGCCGCAGCGGGCGGTCCGGTCGGATTATGCCTGTCGAGAAACGCGCCGACACGCTTCAGAAAGTCGGCTGCGTTATCGGGGTTGTCGAGCCCGTGCCCCTCCCCCTCATAGACTTTATATTCGTGCGCTTTTCCGATGCCTTTCAACGCCTCGTGCAGCCGCCGGGACTGATAGAGCGGAACATTGTCGTCCTTGTCGCCATGTGCGATCAGGATCGGCACGTTCAACCGATTGACGGCCTTGATCGGCGATACCGCATCGAGGTCGAAATCACTTTCGCCACGCACCTTGTCGCGCCACGCACGCGCATAGCGCGGCGCTGCAAAACTCTGCCGGTCGTAGCGCAGCATCGAGGCTACGTCGGAAATCCCGGCAAAGCTGATGGCGCAACGATAGATTTCGGGATTGCGCACCGCCGCCCACATCGCGGCATAACCGCCAAAGGATGCGCCCATGATGCAAACCCGGCCGCGATCGACCGTTCCCTGTTTCACCAGCCACGCCACCCCGTCGTCGATATCGTCCTGCATGCCCCGGCCCCATTGCCCATAGCCTTTTTCGACAAAGGCTCGACCGAACCCGGTCGAACCCCGGAAATTCGGCTGCAGCACCGCGTAACCGCGCGCCGCAAGATACTGTACCCACGGATCGTGACCCCAGCTGTCGCGCGCGAACGGCCCGCCATGCGGTATCACGATCAGCGGCAGCTTGACCTCGCCACCGACCGGAAGCGTCAGATAGCCGCGAATCGCCAGCCCGTCCCTGGCTGTGTAACTAACCGGCTTCATCGGGCGGAGCACCTTGCCCGTTAGCGCCGGATACACATCGGCGAACGGATGCAGTTCGCGCACGTTCAGGTCCAGCACCGAGTAGGAACCGGCATCGCTGTCGGCGCGGGAATGGATCAGCAGCATGCGACCGTCGTCGCTGCCGGACACGATCTGGCTGAATTTTCCGGGGATGAGCTTGTCGATCCGTTTCTGTAACGCGGCGCGATCAGCATCGAGCCAGCGCGTTTCGGCGCGATCTTCGGTATAGGATATGCCCGTCGGTCGACCATCGGCCAGATGCACCGTGTCGATATCGACCGTTTTATGGTCGGCAACCACCGCGCCCATCGACCCCGTGGCAAAATCATAGCGGCGCAGTACGAAGCGCCCGTCCGCGCCTTCGGCGAGCGCGTGGCCGTGATCGCTCCCCGCGACCGGCATCAACGCAGTGATGACCGGATCGCCCGCGCGCTCCGACCGTGTTGCCAGTCTTTGATACGACTCACCCGCCGCGGAGCGATAGAAGATCCAGCTTTTGTCCGCGTCTGCGCCGATCGCGGCACGAACGACGCCAGCTTCGTCCACGAACCAGTCCCACACCCGTGTTCGCGGTTGTTCGAGCACGCGCGCTACATCGCGAACCGGGTCATATTCGAACACGGCCGGATATTCGGCGACGCTGCGTCGCGCCGCATAAACAATGCGATCTCCGCCGCTTGAGACGTAGAGCAGCGTGTTTTGCCCGTCGAACTGCTGGGGGCCAACGAAACGGATTTGACGCTTAGTGAGGTCGAACAGCACCAGTTGGCTGACCCGGATGACCGTCTGGCTTCGCTGATATTGTACCGCCGTGACTCCCGCAATCAGCCGATCGTTGCCAACCCACCGTATCCACTCGACATCGTTATTCTCGGCAAGCGGAACCCGGATCGGATCCCGGCTTCCTCGCAAATTCCAGATAAAGATCGTCGGCGTGCGACGGGTAACGATGCCAGCCGCAACGCGTTTTCCGTCCGGCGACAGTCGGGGTTGCTTGAACGCAGGCGGCTCCGCCAATTCGGCTGCGCCGGGCGCAACCGGGGCGGGTTGCTGGGCTTTGGCGGGGGCGATGGCAAGGCTGAGAACGGCCAGAACAACATTAACAAAACGCGCCAAGCCCATGAAATAACCCCCGATCTCGACGGGAGCCTAGAGGGACGCCATGCCCCGAGCAAGCGGGTTAGCGCCCCGCCGCCCTCTGTCCAGCGTCCCGCTTCGGCGGGCGCATCAGCGTCGCCGCGTCGATCGCCTTCCACACCGGCTTTCGCCCCAGCCGCGCGTTGAACAGCGTGTTGAAGCGCATTTCATCCTTCAGCGGCCGGTCCAGCGACTCGCCATAGACCGCGCGAACCGCGTCCGGTGCATAGCCCATCAGGCCCAGCAGGGTCGGGAACAGCTGGTAATGGCTCGCCCGGTTGCGATTCAGCCTGACCGCCGCAGCCCATCCGCCGACATTCCCCGCATCGGTCAGCACCGCGATCGGCACCGCACCCTCCTCCGGCACCGGATTCGCGCCGCAATGCGTGTGCACGCCCGACCCGCCGCGCTCGTTCAGATCCTGTCCGTGATCGCTGGTGTAGATGATTGTCGCGCCATGCAGCGTGCCAGGTGCCAGCAGCCGGTCGAAAAACCCGCCGACGCTCCACAACAACGTATTGCGATATGCATTGCGATAAAGCTGCCATTGCGTGCCGCTGCCGTCGAAGCCGTCGCGCTTGCCGCTGTCGGCGATTCCCAGATAGCGGCCGCGCGGCAATGCGGGGCGATAGACCGCATGACTGTCGGGATATTTGTCGTGGACCGGGAAATGCGCGCCGACCTTGTTGACCAGAATAAACTCGCGCGTCCCGTTGGTCAGATGCTGTGTAATCCGTGCAGCGGCGGCGTGGTCGCGCGTCTCCACTGCGACGTCGTCGAATTGCACCAGCGTGTCGATTCGCGCGCGCTCGTCCGCATCCATGCCGTTATGCAACCCGCCGGCGGTGCGCTGTGCGTCGATATAAACGGTGCCGAACCCGGCCTTTCGCGCGAAATCCCAGATCGCCGGGCCGGTCGCGTTCAGCTCGGCATAATGGTTGCGCGTGCCGCCATGACGCAGCGTCAGATTGGTGCCGAGCGAGCAGTTGGTGATCGACGCCGCCACCCCGAAATGATTGACCGCGATCCCTTTGGGCGGGGTCAACAAGCCAGTCCGCACCCCCGCCGGATCGACGAAGTCGAGATAGCGCGCAGCGACGCTTTCATCGACGATCAGCACGATATCGCCATCGACCCGTGGCGGACCGGGCCGCATCGCCACCGCGCGCCGCTCCTTCTCGCTGCCAATCCCCTCGCCCGCCGCCAACATCAGATAGGCGAGCGGCGCGAATGCCGTCGGCAACCCGCGCGCACCATCGCCGCCGCGCATGAACAGCACCCCGGTCAATACCGCCAGCGCGCCAACCGGCGCCAGCACCCACCGCGCCCGCAAGGGTCTGCGCGGCGCAAGACCGATCGCCAGCAACAACGGAACTGCGACCAGCACCGCCAGTGCGATTCGTCCGCCATGCTGGGCCATCGCATCGCCCGCGAACCCCGCCGATCCGGCCAAGTTGAGGAATCCGTCATAGGTCAGATGGTCAGCCAGGATGCGCTCGCTCGCGCCCAGAAACGCGGCGGCGGCGAACAGCGACAGTGCAAGTCCCCAGCGCAGTAGCGGTTGGGCGAGCCGTGATGCGACCCACAACGCCCCGGCCAGCATCGCATAGAGCGCGAGATAGATCGCCAGCGACAGCGACACCCCGAGCGACCCCAGCCGCTCGACGACCGTCCCGCCATCGGCGAGCAGATAGAGCAGCAGCAGCGCTTCCTTGAGCGGCGCATGCCTCGGCCAGATTGTCGCGTTTCCCTGCATCCCGCGCCGTTGATAGACACGGGCTCGTTGCGATGCCGTAAATGCCCGTTGCAACATCATTCCGCCCCGCGCGTTGCGGGAGCATCCAGTTGCCGGAGGAATATATGCGCCTGTTGCCGATCGCCGCTCTCTCGCTCACCCTGATCGCCTGCACGGGGGCCGAACCGGGCAACGGCCAGACGCCCGCCAGCCAGACCGGGGGCGCAGCCGGCGTTCCGTTCACGGTCACGCCAGTCGCCGATTTCGATGCACCCTGGGCGATGACCTTCCTGCCCGACGGGCGCATGCTGGTAACAGAGAAGGCCGGAACATTGCTGCTGGTCAGCGCGGACGGCAAGACCAAGACGTCGGTTTCGGGCATCCCCGCCGTGGACAGCGCGGGCCAGGGCGCACTCAAGGATGTCGTGCTCGCCCCTGGCTTCGCCACCAACAAGCAAGTCTATTTCAGCTATTCGGAGGCCGGTGACGGCGGCAAGGGCGTCGTCCTCGCGCGCGGCACGCTGACCGAAGGCGCGTCACCCAGCCTCGCCAACGTGCAGACGCTGTTCCGCGCGTCACCCTATGTCAGCGGCAACGGCCATTATTCTGGCCGCATCGCCTTTGCCCCCGACGGCAAGCATCTGTTCTTCGCCAATGGCGAGCGTCAGAAATTCGACCCGGCACAGGATCCCAAAGCCACGCTTGGCAAGATGCTGCGCCTGACCCTCGACGGCAAACCGGCGGGCGATCCCGGCCTGACCGCTCAGGGCTTTCACCCCGCGGTCTGGTCATACGGCCATCGCAACCTGCTCGGACTCGCTTTCGACAAGGCCGGCAATCTGTGGGAACAGGAAATGGGGCCGAAGGGCGGCGATGAGGTCAACCTGATCCTGCCCGGCAAGAATTACGGCTACCCGATCGTCTCCGACGGCGACCATTATGACGGCCGCGACATCCCCGATCACAAGACCCGTCCCGAGTTCGAGGCGCCTAAAGTATCGTGGAATCCCGCGATCTCACCCGGCGGGTTGATCGTCTATTCGGGCAAGCTGTTCCCGGACTGGGCAGGCGACCTGTTCATCGGCGGCCTGTCGAGCCAGGCGCTGATCCGCGTCGATGTGAACGGAACGGGCGCTGCCAAGGGTGACCAGTTCCCGATGGGCGCGCGCATCCGCGAGGTCGAGGAAGGACCGGACGGCGCGATCTGGCTGCTGGAGGATGGCGGGCAAGGATCGCAAGGGCGGCTGCTCAAACTGACGCCGAAAAAATGATGGCCGGGCGCTGGCTGACTGCGGCGGCTGCACTCGCCCTGGCCGGATGTGGCAGCGGCGGGAGCGGCAGTGTCGTGACGCCCGCGCCGACCCCCACGCCAACCGCCACCAGCACGCCCGCGCCGCCGACCACTGCAGTTCAATCGACGACCGTCGCCACCTTCAATCAGCCTTGGGCGATGACATTCCTGCCCGATGGCCGGATGCTGGTAACCGAACGCGGGGGCGTGCTGTACCTCGTCACCGACTCCGGCACAAAGACGACGGTCACGGGCACGCCGACGGTCGCCGCCGCCGGACAGGGCGGACTGCTCGACGTCGCGCTCGACCCACAATTTGCCGCCAACCGCCGCGTCTATCTCAGCTTCGCCGAAAACGGCGCGGGCGGTAGCGGTCTTGCGGTCGCGCGCGCCACGCTCAACACTGCCGCGACCGCATTGGAAGGCGTGACGACGATCTGGCGACAGGCACCGAAGATCGCGGGCGATACGCGCCATTTCGGCGGCCGCATGGCATTCTCGCCCGACGGCTTTCTATTCGTCACTGCCGGTGACCGACATCAAGGTGCCCCTGCGCAGGATCTGGCACAGACGCTGGGCAAGATCGTGCGGCTTAATCTCGATGGCACGACGCCCTCGGGCAATCCGTTCGCCGCCACCGCTGGTGCCCGTGCCGAAATCTGGACGCTCGGCCATCGCAACCCCTACGGGCTCGTCTTCGCCACCGACGGACGGCTGTTCGAGAGTGAGATGGGGCCGAGCGGTGGCGACGAATTCAACCTGATCGCACGCGGCAGCAACTATGGCTGGCGGATCGTGTCGGAGGGTGACGATGGCGAGGTGCTGCCGCGCCATTCCACCCGGCCCGATTTCGCCGCACCGCTGGTCAGCTGGACACCGGTGATCGCCCCCGGCGGAATGATCCAATATACCGGCACGCGCTTTATCGGCTGGAACGGCGATTTCGTCCTCGCCGGACTGGTGTCGCAGGGGTTGGTGCGCGTGCGCCTGTCGGGCTCGACCGCCAGCGAAGTGGCCCGTGTTGCACTTGGCGCGCGCATCCGCGAGGTCGAACAGGGACCGGACGGCGCGATCTGGGTGCTGGAGGACGGTAACGGCGTGGGGTTGCGGAAACTCGTGCCCGCCCCCTAGCCGATCAGGAAGTTCATTCGGGCGGCAGCCACTGGACGCTCGCGGTCATCCTGCCACGCCACCGCCTCGACATTGGCGATGCGCGTGCCCAGCCGACTTACGACGCCCGCTGCGCGCGTCTCCTTCTCGCGCCCGCCGCGCATGAAATCGACCGTGACATTGACGGGTTTGAACCGGGCATCACCACGGCCTTCCGCGCCCAGTGCATGCTCCAGCGCCTTGATCGCTGCCATCTCGAGCAAACCGGCCAGTGCACCGCCATGCACAAACCCCGGTCGGCCCAGCACCGCCGTGGCGAACGGCATGGTCAGCACCGGCGAGCCTTCACCCCGCTCGATTTCCATGCCCAGCAGCGTCGCATAGGGGGGCAGCATCATGCCGCCGTTCCCGTGAACATGAAGGTGCCCGCGACATGCGCAACCGGATCGTCCGGGTCGCCATCATGGGCAAGACCGCGCACGAAGGCGATCGATCGCGTGATCCGATAGCATTCGCCGCGCCCGATCACCTCGCGCCCAGCTGTCGCCGGACGCAGATAATCGACGCGCAGATCCAGCGTCGCGTGCGGCAGGAACCCGCCGCGTTTCATCCACACCGCAACGCTGGTCGCCATGTCGAGTAATGCGATGATCGGGCCGGATGCCAGCACCCCGCGCTCGACATCGCCGATCAGGTCGGCGCGGAACGGCAGCCCCAGCGCGCACCAGTCCGGACCATGGTCGCGATAGGCGATGCCCAACGTATCGCCATGCCCGCCGATGCGGTGGTCGAAAAAGCGTTTGGGGTCGAATGCCAGCGGATCGGTCATGCCGTGCGGTTAGCCGGGTGACGGGCGTCCGGCAATCATCCACCGACCTCAACGTAAACTCGAATTAACTCTGCCGTCCGCTGGACCCCGCCTAGTTTGCGATCGACGTTACAGGGGGAAGCACGATGATTACCATGTCGCTCGCCGAAATCGCCACGCTCGGCACCCAGATCGCCACCCATGGCGCAATCCGCGCCTCGGAAATGGTCAGCGACGACATTTTCGAGCTGATGATCGCCATCGCCATTCTGGTTTACGAGACCTATCCCGGCACCAATCAGTGACCTTGCGCTTCGCGGCGGCGGCGCACCCCGATCTGCTCGGGTCGCGCCACCGCTCGGCCCCGGTCAACGCGGCGTGGCTGTCCGGGCCGCAGCGAGAGGTCGCTGCGCGATTTGCAGGGTTGAACTGTCCCGATGCCGTCGCCGGCATGGCCGAAATTCTGCTGTCGGACAGCGAGTGGGTCGCGCGATTGCTGGCCCCGCTGATCGACGCGCTTCATGCCGATCCGTGGTTCGAGCCGCCGTTCAAGGTTAGCCGCGATGGGCTGCGAACCGGTGCCGTGCTGGTCGATTGCGCCGCCGTCAGCATCGCCGCGACGGTAACCTCGGCGACCGCGCTCAATCGTCTCCCGCCACCCGCCACCGTGGTAATTCCGGGGCGTGTCACCATCACGCGCTACGTTCGGGGCGGAGATGCGCAGATGCGCCGCTGGCGCGCCGACCCGGCAGCAGCGGATTTCAGCGCCACCGACACATCACCGTGCCGCGAGCAAGTCCCGGTCATCCTGCGCGACGGGATGCAGATCCGTCACAACGGGCAAACCGACGGCCATGTGATCGTCGGGACGGAGCGGGACATCGTGGCCATCACCGCCACCGTCAAACCCGGTGCGGCACCGCTGATGCGCGAATATGCCGTCGCCGATGGCCGCTTCGTTCGCGCCGCCAGCGCTGACGACGCCGCGTCGCGCACCGAAATGCTGCTGACCTTTTTGCGAGTGAGTGGTCGCACCGACGCTGCCGGATCGTTCGACGCCGCATCGCGTCATCCCGCCTTTCACTTGCGCTGGGCGGCAATGCGCGAATGGCTGATGCTCGACGCCCGCAACGCATATCCCCGCCTCGCTGCAATGCGGGACGGGGACCAAAACGCCGAAATTCGCAGCGCGGCCAACGCGACATTGCAGGTTCTCGATCAGCGACTGGCTCAGCCATGCCCCGCCTGATCGATCCCGGCGACGCCGCGCCGATATCGCTCGAGGAATTGGCCGACACGCTCGATTCGACGCCGTTCGACGCGCATGACGAAGATCAGTTCGCCGCCCTTGGCCCGCTGCTGGCCCGGCTGGGCCGCAACACCAGCTTCCTCGCCGACCTGGCGATCGACGAACTCAAGCAACGTTGCACCAATCAGAGCACGGCAAATGGCTATGGACCGCAGGTTTTCATGCTCCGCCCGCCCAATGGCCGATATGTCATCCGCGCCAATTTCTGGCCCGCGATGGGCGATGCCGTGGTGCAGGCCAGCGGCACTGCGCCCTTCTTCTACGACCTGCCGCACGACCATAATTTCCCGTTCCTGACTTACGGCTATCTCGGCCCGGGCTATTGGAGCGACTATTACGAATATGACGGCACCGCTGTGGGTGGGGTGCCGGGCAGCCATGCCGGACTGCGTTTTGTCGAGCGCTCGCGCCTCGATCCAGGCAAGCTGATGCTCTACCGCATGCAGCGCGACGTGCATGTTCAGCTGCCCCCGGACAGCTTCTCGGTCTCGCTCAACATATTGGGGCAGCACCCCAGCCACCCGTGGGTCGACCAGTATCGCTTCGACATTGCGCGCGGCACGATCGTCGAAGGGCTGACCACCGCCCCGTCCGAGGGGCTGGCGATGCTGGCCGCGCATCTCGGCGGCGGTAACGGCATCGATGTAGTCGACCAGCTAAGCCGCCGGCACCCGCACCCCCGTATGCGAGCGACCGCTTTCGCGGCATTGGGTTCGGCCCGAGGCTTCACTGTGTCCAAAGCGGATGATTTTCCGGCACCGTCGTGACCCGGCTGGCCTAGACCAACGCCGGTGGGGCAGAAAATCATCTCCGAAATCGATATTCCGCTTTTCGACAAGGCGATTGCCGCGCGCGGTTATGCGCTGGTGCTCGGCGCGCCGCCCTTCGCACATGACCGGGATGTCGCCGCGATCCTGCGCCGGTGGGAACCGGGACGCCGCATCGATCGATCGCGCGTCCCCGAGATCGCCGTTGCGCACTGCGCGGCATCGCTCGCCGCCGCGCTGGACGCCGGGGCGGCCGATGCCGTCGTGCATCCGGTGGATCCGTTTGAACTTGCGGCACGGGTCGATGTGCGTATCCGCACTCATGTGCCGGGCGAAATGCGGATCGGCGACCTGTCGATCGATCCGATCCACCGCCGCGTGATGCGCGCGAACCAGCCGATCGCGCTGGTCGCCCGCGAATACGCCGTCCTGCTCTATTTGGCAGAGCGCCAGGGTGAATATGTCACCCGGCGCGAACTGCTCGAATGCGTGTGGAAGCTCCGCTTCGACCCCGGCACCAATGTGGTCGCGGTGCATGTCTCGAAACTGCGCGCCAAGCTCGAACGCACATTTGACGGGCCGATGATTCGCAGCGCCAAGGGACTCGGCTACCGTCTCGATGCAGGCTAGTGTCGCGGCAAAACCGAGAGGGGAGCCATGACCGAACAGCGCGTGACCATCGATTTCGCGGAAGGCATCGCCAATGTCCGCCTAAATCGCCCGGACAAGATGAACGCGCTCGATCCGGCGATGTTCGCCGGAATCGCCGATGCGATCGAACAACTGGGATCGATGCCGGGGCTGCGCGCGGTGGTGTTGTCGGGCGAAGGGCGCGCTTTCTGTGCCGGGCTCGACATGGCAAGCATGGCGGGCGGCGGGTCGGGCATGGATTTACGCACGCGCAGTCATGGCGACTCGAACCTGTTTCAGCAGGTTGCCTGGGGCTGGCGCACGCTTCCGGTGCCGGTGATCGCGGCGGTCCACGGCATCGCGTTCGGCGGCGGGTTTCAGATCATGTCGGGCGCCGATATCCGCATCGCCGCGCCGGCAACACGCTGTTCGATCATGGAAATGAAATGGGGCATCGTTCCCGACATGGCGGGCTTTGCATTGTGGCGCACGACGGTGCGCGACGATGTGTTGAGGGAACTGAGCTACACAGCACGCGAATTTGCAGCGGAAGAGGCGCTGGCGCTGGGTTTTCTCACCCGTATCGACGATGATCCGCACGCGTCCGCCATGACGCTCGCCCGCCAGATCGCAGGCCGAAACCCGCATGCGATCCGCGCAGCGAAACGACTCGCCAATCTCGCTGCGCATGCGGATGATGCCGCGATCCTAGCCGCCGAAAGCAACGAGCAGGCCCCACTGATGCGCTCGCCCAACCAGATGGAGGCGGTGATGGCCAATATGCAGAAGCGCGCGCCACAGTTCACGGACTGACACACGTCACAGGAGCCGCTAGAGGGCGGCACATGTTGCTCCGTCTCGGTACCCGCGGATCGCCGCTAGCGCTCGTTCAGGCCAATCTCGTGCGCGATGCGCTGCTCGCCGCGCATGGCTGGGCGGCGCACGCCATCGAGATCGTGCCGATCCGCACCACCGGCGACCGCGTGCAGGACCGTCCGCTCGCCGAAATCGGAGGCAAGGCGCTGTGGACCAAGGAACTCGACCGCGCATTGCTGGCGGGCGAGATCGACCTTGCCGTCCATTCGATGAAGGATGTCGAGACAATCCGGCCCGCCACCATCGCCATCGCCGCGATGTTGAGGCGGGAAGACGTGCGAGACCGGCTGATCGGCGCGGTTTCGATCGACGCGCTGCCCATCGGCGCGCGCATCGGCACCAGCTCGCCGCGCCGCGCCGCGCAGATGCGCCGCATCCGCCCCGACCTGTGCATCGTACCGCTGCGTGGCAATGTCGATACGCGCATCGCCAAGGTGGCGGCGGGTGAGGCCGATGCAACGCTGCTGGCCGCTGCAGGACTCGCGCGGCTGGGTCGCCCGGACGTCGGCGCGGCGATCTCGCTCGACACCCTGCTGCCAGCCCCGTCGCAGGGCGCGGTCGGGATCGAGGCACGCGCCGACGACGTCGCCACCCGCATGCTGATCGCCGCCATTGGCGACCGCGAAACCGAGATTTGCGTGCTCGCCGAACGCGCATTGCTCGCCGCGCTGTCGGGCGATTGCCATTCCCCGATCGCGGCGTTGGCGACGATCGAGCATGACGGCATCCGCCTGCGCGCCGAATTGCTGACCGGTGACGGCGACGAGCATGTCACCACCGACCGGTGCGGCCTGAACGGCGATGCGGAAGAGACCGGCGCGATCGCCCGCGACCTGCTCGCCGACGCCTCGCCGCGCCTGCGCGCGCTGTTCGGGCATTGACCCGCCGCATCGCGATCCTGCGGCCCGAACCGGGCAACGCGTCAACGACGCAGCGTGTGCGCGACGCCGGGCTGGAGGCACTGCCGCTGCCCTTGTTCACCATGCGCCCGCTCGACTGGACGCCGCCCGACCCGGCACGCTTCGACGGCCTGCTCCTCACCAGCGCCAACGCACTGCTTCATGGCGGTGCCGGCCTCGCCGCCTTGCGCGCCCTGCCCGTGCTAGCGGTCGGCCCGACCACGGCCGATGCAGCGCGCGCCGCCGGGTTCGACGTGACGCTGACCGGCGACAGCGACGTGGCGACGCTGCTGCGCGAAGCCACCGGAGACACGCGGCTGTTATGGCTGGCGGGCCGGGAGCGCACCGCGTTCGATCATCCCGCACTTGCCGCGACGATCGCGGCCTATGCCAGTGATGCGCAGACGATCACGGCAGCGGACGCGACGTTGCTCCACGACAGTGTGGCACTTGTCCATTCCAGCCGTGCCGCGCGACAGCTCGCCGCCGAGCTCGATCGTCACGCGATCCCGCGCGGCACCGTGCGGATCGCCGCGATCAGCCCGAAAGTCGTCGAAGCCGCCGGCTCTGGCTGGGGCGCGATCGCCGCCGCCGCCACACCCGACGACGACGCGCTGATCGCTGCAGCACACCGCCTTGCGATTGACCCCTGACCGCATCGGGAGAATAAGCGTTTCCATGACCCCCGACACGCCGATCCACGCCCCGCCCCGCAGCAACGCCCTTTCGGTTGCTCTGATCGCCGGTCTGATCGCCTTTCTCATCGGCCTGGCGGTGATGGCCGCTTTGTTCCGCTTCGGCGGATGGTGGACGCCGGACGACGCCACACTGCCAGTCTCGCAACAGGCGCTCCCCGCGCAACAGTCGGCAACGGCGGGCACCGATATCGCCACGCTCAGCGCCCGCGAACAGACGCTGGCCGCACGGCTCGACGCGATCGACGCGCGGATGCGCTCGACCGATGCCGACGCGCGCACTGCCGCCAGTTATGCCGGACGCGCCGAGGCGATGATGCTGGTGTTCGGTGCCCGCCGCGCACTCGAACGCGGCCAGCCGCTGGGATATATCGATAATGAATTGCGTCGCCGGTTCGGCGGAATCGAACCGCAATCGGTCGCCACCGTGGTGCGCGCGGCGGGCGAACCGGTGACGCTGGAGGATTTGCGGCTGGCGTTCGACCAGATCGCGCCGCGCCTGTCGACCGGCGCGCGCGGCGAGGGGTGGTGGGAGGCATTTGAGCGCGAACTCTCCACGCTCGTCATCATCCGCCGCGACAATGCCCCCAGCCCGCATCCGCGCGAACGACTGGCGCGCGCGCGGCAGCTGCTGGCGCAGGCACATGTCGAGGCTGCGCTGGCGGAGGTATCGCGGCTGCCCGGCGCACAGGGCGCGGAAAGCTGGATGGCGGCGGCGGGTCGCTATATCGAAACCCGCCGCGCGCTCGACGCGCTGGAGGCTGCGGCGGTGAAGGGCCAGGTCGCCCCCGCCGCCGGGGCCACGCAACCTCCCGCCGCCCCGCAGCCGACTTCATAAGATCAAGGGAGAGACGTCATGGCCGCGATGGGCCGATTCGACTGGGCGGATCCGTTCGCGCTCGACGCGCAGCTGACCGATGAAGAGCGCATGGTGCGCGACACGGCGCGCGATTATGCGCAGGAACGACTGCTGCCACGTGTGACGCGCGCGTTTCTGGACGAGGATTTCGACCGGAACATCATGTCGGAGATGGGCCAGCTCGGCCTGCTCGGCGCGACGATTCCCGAGGAATATGGCGGGGCGGGCCTGGGCTATGTTTCCTATGGCCTCGTTGCCCGCGAAGTCGAACGCGTCGATTCGGGCTATCGCTCGGCGATGTCGGTGCAGTCGAGCCTCGTGATGTATCCGATCCACGCTTACGGGTCCGAAGAACAGAAGCGCAAGTATCTGCCCAAACTGGCCAGCGGCGAATGGGTCGGCTGTTTCGGGCTGACCGAGCCGGATGCGGGGTCAGACCCCGGCGGCATGCGCACGCGCGCGACCAAGATCGACGGCGGCTATCGCCTGACCGGCTCCAAAATGTGGATCACCAATTCGCCGATCGCCGACGTTTTCGTCGTCTGGGCGAAAAGCGAGGCGCATGGCGGCGGGATCAAGGGGTTCGTGCTTGAGAAGGGCATGGCCGGGCTTTCGGCACCCAAGATCGAAGGCAAACTGAGCCTGCGCGCGTCGATTACCGGCGAAATCGTGATGGACGGGGTCGAAGTCGGCGAAGACGCACTGCTACCCGAGGTTCAAGGGCTGAAAGGGCCGTTCGGCTGCCTCAACCGTGCACGATACGGCATCGCCTGGGGCACGATGGGCGCGGCGGAGGCGTGCATGCATGCCGCCCGCCAGTACACGCTCGACCGCGCGCAATTCGGACGTCCGCTAGCGGCGACGCAGCTGGTGCAGCTGAAGCTTGCCAATATGGAAACCGAGATCGCGCTCGGCCTGCAAGCGGCGTTGCGCTGCGGTCGCATGTTCGACGAGGGCAGCCTTGCACCCGAGGCGATCAGCATCATCAAGCGCAACAATTGCGGCAAGGCGCTGGATATCGCTCGCGTCGCCCGCGATATGCATGGCGGCAACGGCATCTCCGCCGAATTCCATGTGATGCGCCACGCGATCAATCTGGAAACGGTCAATACCTATGAGGGCACACACGATGTCCACGGCCTGATCCTGGGCCGCGCGATCACCGGGATCGCCGCGTTCTGATGGATTTGCAGCCAACGCTGACCGGCGAGCTGCTTGTCCTGCGGCCCACGGCCCCGGAGGACTGGGACGAGCTGTTCGCGGTCGCGTCCGATCCGCTGATCTGGGAAGTCCACCCGGCGAAGGACCGCTGGCAGGAAAGCATATTCCGCGCTTATTTCGACGACGCGCTGGCATCCGGCGGCGGGCTTACCATCATCGACAAGGCGACCGGCGCGGTCATCGGGGCCAGTCGCTACGCCTTTCCCGACGCGGTGCGCGACGAGGTGGAGATCGGCTGGACCTTCCTCGCCCGCCCCTATTGGGGCGGGGTCTATAACCGCGAACTCAAGACGCTGATGCTCGATCATATCCATCGCTTCGTCGGCGGCGCGGTGTTCGTCGTCGGGCAGAACAACCATCGATCGCGCCGGGCGATGGAGAAGATCGGCGGGGTATTGCAGACGGGTCGGGTCGAGCGTGGCAATGGCCAATTGCTTCCCGATCACGTCTATTACGTAATTCGCCGCGCATGAAACCGCTGGCGGGGATTCGGGTCGTCGAACTCGCCCGCATCCTTGCCGGGCCGTGGTGCGGGCAATTGCTCGCCGATCTGGGGGCGGAGGTGGTCAAGGTCGAACGCCCTGGTGCTGGCGACGACACGCGCCACTGGGGACCGCCTTTCCTGCACGATGCCGGCGGCAACAACCGCGACGCAGCCTATTACCACGCCGCCAATCGCGGCAAGACCGCGCGTTTCATCGACATCGCTACCCCTGAAGGACAGGCCGAGGTCCACGCGCTGATCGCCGATGCCGATGTCGTGATCGAGAATTACAAGGTCGGCGGGCTGGTCAAATACGGCCTCGACCCCGCTTCGATCCGCGCATTGTATCCCCGTGCGATCGTGTGTTCGATCACCGGTTTCGGCCAGGCCGGTCCCTATGCGCACCGCGCCGGTTACGACTTCATCATTCAGGGGATGGGCGGGATCATGTCGCTGACCGGCGAGCCCGACGGCGCGCCGCAAAAGGCCGGGATCGCCTATGCCGACATCTTCACCGGCGTCTATTCCGCCGTCGCCATCCTCGCCGCGCTGCGCCAGCGCGATACGACCGGGGTGGGCGCGCATATCGACATGGCGCTGCTCGACACGCAGGTCGCGGTGCTCGCCAATCAGGCGCTCAACTGGATGGCATCGGGCAAGGTGCCGCACCGCATGGGTAACGGCCATGCCAACCTCGCCCCCTATCAGGCGTTCACTGCCAGCGACGGCGACCTCATCATCGCGGTCGGCAATGACGGGCAGTTCAGGAAACTGTGCAACGTGCTGGGCCTGTCCCTCGCCGACGATCCCGACTTTGCCACCAACCCCGCGCGTGTCCGCAACCGCGCGCGGCTGATCGCGCCGATTCAGGCCGCCATCGCGGACTGGACCAAACAGCAATTGTCGGAGGCACTGGAGGCGCAAGGCGTCCCCGCCGGACCGATCAATAATGTCGATGAGGTCTTTGCCGACCCACAAGTGCTGGCGCGCGGCATGGCGATCGTCGCGGGCGGGTTGCCCGGCGTGGCCAGCCCGATTGTGATCGATGGCGAACGGATGGTGTCGGACCTGCCCAGCCCCGCGCGACCGCCGGACGCCTGATCTGACCCCGCTCGACATTGCGGTCGCCGGATGCGGCACGGCTGGGCTGGCGGCGGCATTGCTGCTCCACCGCGACGGGCACCGGGTGACCCTGTTCGAGCGGTTCGAGACGCCGCAACCTTTGGGATCGGGCCTGCTGATCCAGCCGACCGGGCGGGCGGTGCTGCGGACATTGGGACTGGAGACCGCCCTGCTCGAACGTGGCGCGCGCGTCGACCGATTGATTGGGGAGGCGAACGGGCGAACCGTCCTCGACGTGCGCTATGCCGCGCTGAAGGGGGATCGCTTCGGCGTCGGCGTCCATCGCGCGACCTTGTTCGACATTCTCCACGACGCGGTGCGCGGCGATGGGATTGCCGTTGAGACCGGGCGTGCGGTCATCGGCCGCGACGGCCAGCGGCTGAGGTTCGCTACCGGCGCATCGGGCAGGTTCGACCTGATCGTCGATGCGATGGGCAGTCACTCGGCACTGGCCCCGGCATGCGGGAACCCGCTGGCCTATGGCGCGCTGTGGGCCGATCTCGAATGGGCAGGCGATTTCGACCCGCACGCGCTGCAGCAACGCTATCGCCGCGCCAGCGTGATGGCGGGCGTACTGCCGATCGGCACACCTCGCCATGCCACCGCATCTCGCGCCGCACTGTTCTGGTCGCTCCGTGCCGACCGGCTGAACGACTGGCGCGTCGCTGAACTCGATGCGTGGAAGGGCGAAGTGGCGACGCTCTGGCCGGCAACCACGCCGCTGCTCGATCAGATCGCGGACGCTGCCCAGCTCACCTTCGCCCGTTACGCGCACCGCACGCTGCGCACCCCCGTCGAACCCGGCCTGATCCATATCGGCGACGCGTGGCACTCGACCAGCCCGCAATTGGGGCAGGGCGCGAACATGGCGCTGCTGGATGCCTATGCGCTTGCCCTCGGGCTGCGCCGCGCCCGCATGCTGCCCGACGCGCTGGCGGAGGCGGTGCGGCTGCGACGCGACCAGATCATGCTCTATCAGGCGCTGAGCCGGATGCTGACGCCGGTCTATCAATCCGATGGCGCGGCGCTGCCATGGCTGCGCGACCGGGTAATGGGGCCATTGTCGAAGCTGTGGCCCGCCACCACGCTTCAGGCGGCGCTGGTCAGCGGTGCGATCGGCAGTCCGCTTGGGCGGCTGGGGCTATAGTCGGAAAGTCACAAAGGTCACACGGTCTCGGGACGCGCTGTCGCCCGTCGTAACAGCCGGCGCAGACGCCCGGTATTGGCCTCCGTCAGCGCAGCGAACCCCCAGGCGATAGCCACCACGCCCGCCAGGATCGCTGCCGCCATCGCCATCGTCGCCGAATCAGGTGCCCGCCGTGCGCCACCGACGATAATCCCTGCGACCAGCGCCATCAGCGGAAAATGGATCGCATAAAGCGAGAAACTCGCCCGCGCCCCGAACAGCGCAAGCGGCGCGAACGCCGCGTTCCGTCGCGGCGCGCTGCGCAACAGGGTGAACAGGAACAGCGCGAACGCCGCCGCCTCGATCGGGTCTTCCAGCCCGAAATCGCCGGTCCGCCCCCATGCCAGCACGATTCCGCACAGTATCGCAGCCATGATGACCGCGCGGCGCGAGCACTGCCATTCACGCTGTCGCGCGCGCTGCTCAGCGAAATGCAGCAACGCGCCGCACGACCAGCTGACGAAGCCGAACGCCAGTTCCGGATTGACGACACCGACCAGCAGCACGACCAGCGCCAGTGAAAACCGCCGATAGGTCAGGCTGAGCCACAGCGCGGGAAACCACAAATAATACCAGAACTCGAACGCCACGCTCCACAATGGCCCGTTGGTGCCATAGGGGGCGACGACGATATCCTGCAGGAATAGCAAATTGCCCAGCAGCACACCCGGCCCCAGATCGTGCGCTACGTCCTTGGCCAGCACCCAGGTGTCGGTCTGTCCCAGATGCGTCGGCAGGCGCAGGACGTGCAGGCCGATCGCATCCAGCACGCCGCCCAGGATCAGCGCCGGGATCAGCACGATCACCAGCCGCGCGCCCCGGTCGCCCAGATAATCGCGCCACGACCAGCCACGTTCGACCCGCGCGGTCACACTGCGCGCGATCCAGTATCCGCTGAGCACGAAGAACATGACCACCGCCGAATGCGCGAAGCCCGCCGCATAATAGCAAAGCTGCACGATCAGCGACCCGGTCGGCCGGTAATCCTCGACCAGCAGCCCCCATAAATGCCCGAACGCCACCGTCACCGCGAGCAGGGTGCGCATCGCATCCATGTAGAGCCATGCCGGTTCGCCGGCCGATTCCTCCGCCGTCGCCGTCATCCGGCGGTGCGTTCGATCAGCGCCTGCGCCCCGGCCGGGGCGCGCACCTTACCGCCATGGATGAAGAAGACGAAGCTGTCGCGCGGCTGTTTTGGCAGCGCGACATCCTCGACATAGGGTAGCCCGTCGGGCCGTCCGCCCGCCGCCCATGTTCGCGTCGCATCCGCCCAACGGTCGATCTCGTCCGCCGGGTAGCAAAGCGGATTGTCGTCCTCGCCGCGTTCCAGCCGGGCATAGATGAAGTCGCCGGTGATATCGGCAATTGCCGGGTATTGGGGCGAATCGGCGAACACGATCGCCGCACCGGCATTGCGGCACATCGCCACGAATTCGGGTACGGCAAAGCTCTCATGCCGCACCTGGATGGCGTGGCGCAGTTTCACGCCGTCATGCGACGCAGGCAGCAACTTCAGGAATGCGCCGAAATCCTGCGGCTCGAATTTCTTGGTCGCCATGAACTGCCACAGGATCGGGCCGAGCTTGTCGCCCAGCTCGATTATGCCCTGCCCCACGAATTTCGCCACCGATTCGCCCGCCTCCGCCAGGACCTTGCGGTTGGTACAAAAGCGTGAGGCCTTGACCGTGAACACGAAGTCGTCGGGCACCGCCGCCGCCCAGCCGGCAAAGGTCGCGGGCTTGAACCCGGAGTAATAGGTGCCGTTGACCTCGATCGCGGTCAGCTGGCGGCTGGCATATTCCAGCTCTTTCTTCTGGGTCAGACCTTCCGGATAGAAAGTCCCGCGCCATGGCTCGAAGGTCCAGCCGCCAATGCCGATTCGAATGTCGCCGCGTTCCATGCTTCCCGGTCTAGCCGAGCGGGATGAAGATAATCATCACGAAATGCGCGTCCAAATCTGTTGCTTGCAGATGGGGCCGCCCAGCACACAGCCCTTGCCGACCAGCGAATCGCCCTGAACCTTCATCTGGCCGGAAAAGGTGAGGTTCATGTCAGGCATGAATACGCTGCTCTTACACTCGCCCGTCGAGTGGTCGCTTTCTGACGAGGTGCGCGCCGCGGCAAAGCCGCGTCGTCGGTCGCAGCGCCGCTGCGCCGGCCGCGCTTTCCGCAATTTCGTGAACTAGCGCCGCTAATTCACGCCGGAAAGCTGGAGCGGGCGAAGGGATTCGAACCCTCGACCCCAACCTTGGCAAGGTTGTGCTCTACCCCTGAGCTACGCCCGCTCTGGCGTCATGTCGCCCGCTCGGAAAAGCCGAGGGGGCGGGGCAAGGTGGCGGCCTCTAGCAGTGGGGTTCGGGGTCTGCAAGCCCGAAGATGGACCGCCGAAAATGGGACCGCCAAGGGGCTTGGCCCGCGCCGCGCCAGCGCCCACATAGGGCGTCAGTTTGAACCAACAGGGATTCGCCGTGGCCACGCTTGGACTTTCCGCCGCCGACAAGGACGCCGTCGAGGCGTTCAAGCGCGATATCGTCGAGCCGTCGATGACCAAATTGGTCATCCTCGATTTCTGGGCCGAATGGTGCGGGCCGTGTAAGGCGCTGGGTCCGGTGCTGGAGAAAGTCGCCGCCGAATATGCCGACAAGGGCGTGATCCTCGCCAAGATCGACGTCGACGCCAATCAGTTCATCGCCGCGCAATTCCAGGTGCGATCGATCCCGACCGTCTATGCGATGTTTCAGGGACAGCTGGTCACCGATCTGACCAATGCCCGCACCGAATCGCAGCTGCGCACCGCGCTCGACCAGATTCTGAAGCAAATCCCGATCGAGAGCGAAGCGGCCGCGCAGGAGGCGGAGATCGAGCCACTGCTGGCGATGGCGGACGAGGTGCTGGCGGCGGGCGAGCATGAGCGTGCGCTGTCGGTCTATGACCAGATCGCCGAGATGGTGCCGGGTCATCCGTTGGTGACTGCGGGTCGCGTGCGTGCGCTGACCGCGCTGGGCCGCCATGACGAGGCTGAGGCGGCGCTGGCCGACCTGCCCGAGGAAGCGACCAGGTTGCCCGAGATCGAGCGTGCCCGCGCCGCGCTGACGCTGGCGAAAGACGCGCCTGCCGACGGCCAACTCGCCGAAATCCGCGCCCGCGCTGCCGCAAATCCCGACGACATGGATGCGCGCTACGAGCTGGCCGGTGCGCAGATGGCCGCGAACGACCGCGAGGGTGCCGCTGAAACGCTGCTCAAAATGATTGCCGAGGACCGCGACTGGAACGAGAGCGCCGCCCGCGCGCGACTGCTCACCTTGTTCGAGGCGGTCGGGCTGGAGGATCCGTGGGTGTCGGCGCAACGCCGCAAGCTCTCCGCCATCCTGTTCGGATGACGACACGGCTGTCGATCTTTCCGCTACCGGGCGCGTTGCTGTTTCCCCGGATGCAGCTGCCGCTCCATATTTTCGAGCCGCGCTATCGTGCGATGGTGACCGACTCGCTGGCGCGTGACCGGCGCATCGGCATGATCCAGCCGAAAGCATCGGGCGACAAACCGCCGCTGTTCGAGATCGGCTGTGTCGGCCGTATCGCCGAGGTCGAGGCGCTCGACGGCGGGCGGTTCGACATCGTGCTGGAGGGGCTGTCGCGTTTTCGCGTCGTGCGCGAACTCGATGTCACGACCCTGTTCCGCCAGATCGAGGCGGAACTGATCGCCGACAGCGACGATGAAGTCCTGTCGCTGGGGGCACGCGCCTCGCTTGAAATGGAATCGCGCCGCTTTGCGGATGCGCAGGGCTATGCAGTGGACTGGGAAGCCGTTTCGCGCCTCGACGATGCCAGCCTGGTCAACGGCATCGCTCAGATCGCCCCGTTCGACCCCGCCGCGAAACAGGCGCTGCTGGAGGCGGATTCGCTAAGCGACCGGGCGGACCTCACCGTACAGCTGATGCAGTTTTTCGGGCGGCATGGCGATGCCGATGAAGGGACGTTGCAATAGGCGTTACGCCAGTTCCCCGTGCAACAGCTTCGGTGTCGCCCCGCTTTCCCCGCGCGCCTCGGCCATGAACCGGTTCTTGAGCGCAGGCATCTTGTCCACCGCCGACAGGCCGAACCGACGTGCGGCATGCGCGGCCTTGCCGGGAATGCCGAACAGATGCGTCAGGCCATCGGTCGCCACGCTGACCATGAAGGTGTCGAGGCTCCGCCAGCGTTCATAGCGTTTGAGCAACGCAGGGTCGCCCATGTCGAGACCGAGACGCTTGCCCTCCACCAACACCTCGACCAAAGCCGCGACGTCGCGGAAGCCGACATTGACGCCCTGTCCGGCAATCGGGTGGATGCCGTGGGCGGCGTCGCCGACCAGTGCGAGCCGGTCGGCGGTGATCGTCGCGGCGTGATGAAACCCCAGCGGATAGCTGAAGCGCGGCCCCAACGGGCCGAGCTTGCCCAGGAATCCGCCCATCTTCTTGTCCGCCTCGGCCAAAAAGCCGCGTTCGGACAGCTTCATCATCCCCGCCTCTTCGTTGCGCCGAACGGACCAGACGATCGCCGAGCGGTGCCCCAGTTCGTCATCGATCAGCGGCAGGATGGCGAACGGCCCCTGCGGATAGAAAATCTCGAACGCGGTGTTCTCATGGGCATGTTCGTGGTGGAGTGAGGTGACGATCGCCGAATGATCGTAGCTCCAGCGCGCGACGTTGAGGTGCGCGGTGTCACGGGTCGGCGAATTGCGGCCCTCCGCCCCGATAAGCAGTTGCGCCCGCACCGTTTCGCCACTGTCGAGCGTCGCGGTCACGCCATGTTCGCCGCGCCCGACCGACATGGCGCGCGTCTGCATCCGCACATCGGCCAGCGGTGCAGCCTGCGCCGCCGCCATCAATGCGGCGCGGAGGTGGCGGTTCTCAACCATCGTGCCGAGCGCGCCTTCGCCATCCTGCGGCACGAAATCCAGCTTGCCGGGCTCGAGGCCATCGCTGACACGGATACTCTCGATCGAGCAACCCTTGCCCGCCAGTCGATCCGCGACGCCGATCGCCTCCAGCATGCGCATCGGGGCAGCAGCGATGGCAGAGGCACGCCCGTCATGACTCGCCGCCAGAATCGCGGCGGGATCAGCGGGGTCGATCACGATCGAAGAGATGCCGTGCTTGTCAAGCGCGACGGAAAGCGCGCTGCCCACCAGTCCGCCACCAAGGATAAGGAGGTCCGCTTTACTCATGCCATCCCGTTATCCCACCCCTCGTCTTGACGCCAGACTCCGCAGGGAGGATGATTGGAACGATTTACGAACATTGGGGCGGGGACATGGCGAGCCGGGTGCAGCCGATGCTGTGGCGTGACACGATGAAGGCAGGGGCGAAGCGGAGCGGGGCGCTGATCGGGGCGATCGCACTGTTCCTCGTGACGCTGGCGTCGGTGCTGGCGGTGGGGACGTACAGCGGGGGCGATCCGTCGTTCAATACGGCCGCGGGCGGACCGGCGCAGAATCTGCTGGGGATTCCGGGTGCTTATCTCAGCGACCTGTTGCTGGCGCTCGGCGGGCTGCCGGTTGTGCTGCTGGCACCGGTCGGGCTGATCGTCGCGTTGCGGCTGTGGCGGGGCGAAGCCGTCGGCGCATGGGGACGGATGCTTGGCGGTGCTGTCGCGGGCGTGGTGCTGATGGGCGTGGCGCTGGCGTTCGTGTCGAGCCGGTCGGTGCCGGAACTGCCCGGCGGCTGGGGCGGCATCGCCGGCCTTGGCATCGCAAATCTGTTTCGCTGGGGCCTCAACTTCGTGGGCGACCCCGCCGTGACCCTGTGGGGCGGACGGGCGCTGGGCGTCGTCGCGGGGCTGTCGGGCGTGGTGATCTGGGCGCGCAGCGTACAGCTCGACGTGCGCCAGCATATCCGGCTGCCGCGCCGCGATCGCACCGAGGCCGAAGCGCAATATGACGATGCGGACGGCGCCGATTTCGTCCCCGCCGCGCCGAAACCGCGCAAGGTGGCACTGCCCGAAACGCGGCCCGGCCCGGTTATTGCGGATCGCATGCCCGCACCCTCGCCGCCCAAGGCAAAGCCGGTGCAGGCGAGTCTCGATTTCAAGGGCAACTACCAGCTGCCGTCGCACGAGTTGCTCAAGCCCGCGCCGAAAAGCGGTAGCACTGCGATCGACAAGGCGGCGCTGGAACGCAACGCGCGGCTGCTGGAGAGCGTGCTCGACGATTTCCATGTGAAGGGACAGATCGTCGAGGTCCGCCCCGGCCCCGTCGTCACCATGTACGAACTCGAACCCGCATCGGGCATCAAGGCCAGCCGTGTCGTGCAGCTGGCCGACGATATCGCACGCAACATGTCGGCCATCTCTGCCCGCGTCGCTACCATTCCCGGACGCAGCGTTATCGGCATCGAACTGCCCAATGCGAAGCGCGAGCCGGTGTCCTTGCGCGAACTGATTTCCAGTGAAACCTATGAGGATATGGGTGCGTCGCTGCCGATCGTGCTGGGCAAGAATATCGCCGGCGATCCGGTCATCGCCGATCTGGCGCCGATGCCGCATCTGCTGGTTGCGGGCACGACCGGTTCGGGCAAGTCGGTCGGCCTCAACTGCATGATCCTGTCTTTGCTCTACCGGCTGACCCCGGATCAGTGCCGCATGATCATGATCGATCCCAAGATGCTGGAACTCAGCATGTACAAGGGTATCCCGCATCTGCTGGCGGACGTGGTCACCGATCCGCCAAAGGCGGTGCGCGCACTGAAATGGGCGGTCGAGCAGATGGAGGAACGCTATCGCATGATGGCGTCGGTCAATGTCCGCTCGCTCAGCAGCTTCAACGACAAGGTGCGGCAGGCGCTGGCCAAGGGGCAGAAGCTCGGGCGCAAGGTGCAGACCGGTTACGACCCCGAAACGCGCCAGCCAATCTATGAGGAAGAGACGCTCGAGCTGGCGCCGCTGCCGCAGATCGTGATCATCGTCGACGAGCTCGCCGATCTGATGATGACAGCGGGCAAGGAAGTCGAATTCCTGATCCAGCGACTGGCGCAAAAAGCGCGCGCGGCGGGCATTCACCTGATCATGGCGACTCAGCGCCCGTCGGTCGACGTCATCACCGGCGTCATCAAGGCGAATTTGCCGACGCGCATCAGCTTTCACGTCACGTCGAAGATCGATTCGCGCACGATTTTGGGCGAGCAGGGGGCCGAACAGCTGCTGGGCAAGGGCGACATGTTGTATATGCCCGGCGGCAAGCAGATCGCGCGCGTCCACGGCCCGTTCGTCAGCGACGAGGAGGTGATGGCGGTTGCCGATCACTGGCGCTCGCAAGGCGCGCCTGATTACATCACCGCCGTCACCGAAGAGCCGGAGGGCGAGGAATTCGCCCTCGACGGCGCGCCGACGGGTGAGGATTCGCCGGAGGAGCAACTGTATCGCCGCGCGGCGCAGCTGGTAGCGGAAAGCCAGAAGGCGTCGACGTCATGGCTCCAGCGCCAGCTGCGGGTCGGCTATAACAGCGCCGCGCGCTTGATCGAGCGGATGGAAAAAGATGGGCTGGTGTCCCGCCCAGACCATGTCGGACGGCGCGAAGTGTTGATGGATCAGGATGGACGACCGCTTTGACTCGACGCGACCTGCCCTAGGCAAGGGCTAGGAGGGGTCAGGCTTTAGCGCAGGTGGAGCCGAGAAGGGGGATTGGCGAGCACCGGAGCGCAGCGTGCTTATGGCACGTGAGCACCGGGGCACAGCCGATCGCGCTTCGCAGGCCCGCATGCGCTGAAGCCTGACCCCTCCTAGGCGTCGATTTCGATCAGCTTGATAAGCCAGTCGTGAAACATTTTCACCGGGCGCTGCTCCAGCGCGCGGGGGCGGCAGACGAACCAATAGCTGTACGGGCTTTTCACCGTCGCCTCGCCGAACAGCGTCCCGATTCGCGGGTCGCGCGGGTCGATATTGTGCGAGTCGAGCATGAAGGCGACACCGACACCCTGTGCCGCCGCCTCCAGCATCAGCGTACCCGAATCGAACAGGTCGATCGCCACCGGCTCCAGATCCGGCATGCCCAGCGACGCGCGCCAGATCTCGAAACTGTCGGCCATGTCGCGGTGTGCGAGCACGCTGTAGCCCGCCAGCTGCGCCGGCTCGGTAATCGCGTCC
Source organism: Sphingomonas sp. LT1P40 (assembly GCF_036663835.1). NCBI lineage: Bacteria > Pseudomonadati > Pseudomonadota > Alphaproteobacteria > Sphingomonadales > Sphingomonadaceae > Alteristakelama > Alteristakelama amylovorans. The sequence continues at coordinate 423,663 of NZ_JAXOJT010000002.1, read as the reverse complement.
GGCCCCTCGACCAGCCGCCGTGCCGCCACCGGGCGGATGCGGTTGCGGTCGAGTCGCCGCGCATAGAGCGTCGGTTCGATATCGCGCGCCAGCACGATCGCCGCGTCCAGCCCGTCGCCCAGCCGCGACATGCCATGTCCGCCGGTATCGATATCCAGATGGAGCTGCGGATGCGCCGCGCGCAATTCGTGCAGGAATGGAAGCAACCGCTGCGTTGCGAACAATGACGGCGTGCCGAGCCGCAGCCGCAGCAGTTCCGCGCCGCTGGTCATGCTCTCGATCGCGTCGCTCATCGTGTCTAGCGCAGGCGCGATCAGGCCGAGCAGCCGCTCGCCATCGGCATTGAGCTTCATTGCCTGATGCCGCCGCTCGAACAATTGTTTGCCGATGAACCGTTCCAGCGCCTGAACCCGGCGACTGAGCGCGGGTGACGACAATGCCAGTTCCTCCGACGCGGCCTTGACCGACCCCAGCCTTGCAACTTGGACGAACGCTTCGATGGCGGTGAGGGGTGGCAACCTTCGCATATCAAATTGTGTGGTGCAGCGTTTCCATTTGCAACCGATTATCGCCATTCGATGACAACCGTGTCATTGGCTGTAAACCGCGATTGTTACAGATTGCAGAATTTGCAATCGCGTTAGTTCTTTTCGCACTTGCAACATATTACGCTGCACTGCACATAGAGCAGGCCTTTCAGGCATCCTCTCCTAAACCTTTCAAGGGCCGGTCCAACGACCGGCCCCTTTTTTTGTCCGAATCGCGTGCGAAACGGAGGCATACCTAGCCGATCCGGAACCGCGTGCCTATTTGACGCGTCACCCCGGCGACACTGGGTCGTCAGGAAGGGAGAGCCAAATGGCCGATTCGGAAACCCCCACCCGCAAACTTCAGGTCGCCAATGCGCGGCCCGAAGACAGCGGTCGTGGCCTTGCCCATTTGCCCCGCACGCTGATGGCCGAACTCGCGCTGCAACAGGGCGATGTGATCGAGATCGTCGGCAAGCGCAGCACGCCCGCGCGCGCCGTTTTCCCTTATCCTGAGGATGAGGGCCTGGAACTGCTGCGCATCGACGGGTTGCAGCGCGCCAATGCCGGCGTCGGATCGGGCGATTTCGTCGAGGTTCGCCGCGTCGAATCGCGCGCCGCGACCAAGGTCGTGATGGCCCCCGCGCGCAAGGATCTGCGGCTCGAAGGATCGGCGGACGCGCTCAAGCGCACCTTTATCGGGCGTCCGCTATGTCAGGGCGACACCGTCTCCACCGTCGGACAACAGCGTGTCGCCGACATGCCGCCCAACGTGCTTCAGCATCTGCGCGCGCCGGCCTATGCCTTGCAGGAAATCCGGCTCGCGGTGGTCTCCACTACGCCGCGCGGCATCGTCCATATCGACGCCGAAACCGAAATCGAACTGCGCACCGAGTTCGTCGATGCCAAGGATTTCCGCCCCGCCGACGTCACCTATGACGATATCGGCGGCATGTCGGCGACGATCGACCAGCTGCGCGAGATGGTCGAGCTGCCGCTGCGCTATCCGGAGCTGTTTCAGCGGCTGGGCGTCGATCCGCCCAAGGGCGTGTTGCTGCACGGGCCGCCCGGCACCGGCAAGACGCGCCTCGCGCGCGCCGTCGCCAATGAATCGGACGCGCAATTCTTCCTGATCAACGGACCCGAAATCATGGGGTCGGCTTACGGCGAATCGGAAAGCCGGTTGCGCCAGGTGTTCGAGGAAGCCAGCGCCAACGCCCCCTCGATCCTGTTCATCGACGAGATCGATTCGATCGCGCCGAAACGCGGTCAGGTGTCGGGTGAGGCGGAAAAGCGCCTCGTCGCGCAACTGCTGACGCTGATGGACGGGCTGGAGGCACGCGCCAACGTCGTTATCATTGCCGCGACCAACCGGCCGGAAGCGATCGACGAGGCGCTGCGTCGTCCCGGCCGATTCGACCGCGAGATCGTCGTCGGTGTGCCAGACGAGCGCGGCCGCCGCGAAATCCTGGGCATCCACGCACGCGGTATGCCGCTGGGCGAGGGGGTCGATCTGAACGAACTCGCCCGCACCACCTTCGGCTTTGTCGGCGCGGATATCGCCGCGCTGGCGCGCGAGGCAGCGATCGAGGCGGTGCGGCGAATCATGCCCAAGCTGAACCTCGAGGAAAAGACGATTCCGCCCGAGGTGCTGGAGACGCTGGCGGTCACCCGCGAGGATTTCGTGGAGGCGCTGAAACGCGTCCAGCCAAGCGCGATGCGCGAAGTGATGGTGCAGAAGCCGGATGTAAAATGGGAGGATGTCGGCGGCCTCGACGACGCCCAGATGCGGCTGAAGGAAGGCGTCGAGCTGCCGATGAAGGACCCCGACGCCTTCCGGCGGCTGGGCATCCGTCCGGCCAAGGGGTTCCTTCTCTATGGCCCGCCCGGCACCGGCAAGACATTGCTCGCCAAGGCGGTGGCGCGTGAGGCGGAGGCGAATTTCATCGCCACCAAATCATCCGACCTGCTGTCCAAATGGTATGGCGAGAGCGAGCAGCAGATCGCACGGCTGTTCGCCCGTGCGCGCCAAGTCGCCCCTTGCGTGATCTTCATCGACGAACTCGACTCGCTGGTGCCCGCACGCGGCAGCGGTAGCGGCGAGCCGCAGGTGACCGAGCGTGTGGTCAACACGATCCTGGCCGAGATGGACGGGCTGGAGGAATTGCAGTCGGTCGTCGTGATCGGCGCGACCAACCGTCCGAACCTGGTCGATCCGGCGCTGATGCGGCCGGGGCGGCTCGACGAGCTGATCTATGTCGGCGTGCCCGATCAGGCGGGGCGCGAGCGGATTCTGCGTATCCAGACGACGAAAATGCCGCTGGCCGGCGATGTCGATCTGGGTGAGGTCGCCGAACGCACCGACCGCTTTACTGGTGCGGACCTTGAGGATGTGGTGCGCCGCGCCGGTCTCGCCGCTTTGCGCGAATCGATTGATAATCGCGTGGTGACGATGGCGCATTTCCGTGCCGCCCTAGCCGATTCGCGGGCGACGGTGACGCCGGAGATGGAGCAGGAATATGCGCTGATGGCAGCGCGGCTGAAACAGGATGCGGTGTCGATCCAACCGCTCGGCTTCATTGCGCCGGGGATGCTCCCGGGCCGGGCAGCGAAGACCGAAGGGTAAGCCAGCCGTAAATAACAAGGACGGCCAGTGCGGCGGCCGCTGTCAGATAGGGCAGCGGCTGCCACAACCCGTATAGCGCCACGCCGATCGACGGGCCGAGAATGAAGGCGGCACCGTTGATCGACGTCACCTTGCCCGCAACCGACCCCTGCGCGCTTTGCGGCACCGCCAGCGACGACCCCGCCGTGAATCCGGGCCGCGAGAAGCCGAAGCCGAGCGTGGTCAGCGCATAAGCGGTGGCGATGCCGTAGAGCGAAGTTGCCGTACCCGTCGCCAGACATCCGAGCGCGCTCAGGCCCAGCCCGATCAGCATCAGCTGGCGCGGATTCAGGTCGAGCAACGGGATGATCCCCCATTGCGCCAGCAACGCCGACCCCGCCCCCATCATCAGCACCAGCCCGGTCGCACCGATCGCCTCGATCGGCGGCACGCCCATCCGGTCGATAATCAGAAACCCGATCGCCTGCCCCGTCATCGCCTGCGCATGGCCGAGGATCAGGCCGCAGATCATCCATGCCCGCACGCGTGGATCGAGAAAGCCGACCGGCTCGGCTTTTGGCGTGGTGGCGGCGGTGATGCTCGCCCCACTGGCCTGTCCGCCGATCGACGGATAGCTGGACACCGCGCCGTGGACGACGTCCGAATCGACATCGCGCGGCAGGAAACGCATGACCACGAACAACATCGCCAGCGCGGCGATGCTGAAGATGAAGGCCGGTCCCGCCAGTCCGATCTCCGGCCCGTTTGCCCAGGCATGGCCCAGCACCAGATACGGTGCGACCGCCGGTCCCAATATGGTACCCAGGCCGAATGCGGAGCCGAGCAGGGTCAGCGCCTTGGTCCGGTCTTCACGGGTCGTGCGCGACGCGACGATCGCCTGGATCGCGGGCGGTGCTGCCGATCCGAACCCGCCATAGATCATCCGCGCCGCGACGAAAAAGGCAAAGGCGGTGACCGGCGCGATCCAGCCATTGATTCCAGCGGCCAGGAACAGCCCGCACAGGAACAGCGACGCGGTCAGCCCGACCTGGCCCAGCAGCACCATGTTGCGCCGCCCATGCCGGTCGGATCGGTTTGCCCAGAATGGTGCCACCATCGTCCACAACAGGGCTGAAACGGAGAACGCGGCCGCTACCGCGCTGTCCGGTACGCCCAGCGACCGGCCAAGCGCAGGCAGCACCGATTGCAGCGCGGTGTTGCCGGCGGCAATCGTGAACATCACCAAAAAAAGGATGATGAAGGTGCGATCGCGCGGAAGCGCGCTCACGTTGCGCTCCAGATGTGACCCCGGCGGATATCGGCAACCATCAAATCATAGCGTTTGAGCCAGCGCCCACGCCCCTCGTTCTGGATGCGGCGATGTTCGGGATGGTCGCGCCACGCCGCCGCGCTGGCATCGTCCGCCCAATAGCTGATCGTGATTTCGCCGCCACCGCCCGCACCGTTGTCACCGCCGACCCAGTCGACCCCGCGAAACCCCGGCTGTCTCGCCACCAGCGCCGCCATCGCCTCTGCCGCCGCTTCATAGCCGCCCGCATCCGAACCCGTGGATTCGGAGACAAAGATCACGGCGACCTGCCCTTCGCGTGGATGCCCCATAGGTTTCATGATGAAACTTTCCGCCGCCCTGCGCAACCGCTGCGACAGGTGACACGTTGTGCCGCGACGTGGCTGATGACAGAGGCGTGGCAACTGTCCTACAGAAACGCGACACCGCCAAAGGGAAGTTGATGACCGGTTCGACCACGATTGCCCGCGCAAAGCGAAAGCCCACGCGCCCCATGTCGCCTCAGGCGATGTTTCTTCAGGGGTTCTTCAAGCATCCGGTGATGGTCGGTTCGATCATCCCGTCCTCGGGCAAACTGATCCGCAAGATGCTGAAGCCGGTGGACTGGGAAAATACCAAGGTCTTTGTCGAATACGGTCCGGGCGTCGGCACCTTCTGCCGTCATATCCTCGACCGGATGACCCCCGATGCGAAATATATCGCGATCGACACCAACGCCGATTTCGTTGCCTATCTGCGCGATTCGATCGTCGATCCGCGCTTTTCCGCGATTCATGGCTCGGCCGCGGACGTCAACACGATCGTCGCCGATCATGGTGCGGAACATGCCGATTTCGTGCTGTCGGGCCTGCCCTTCTCGACCTTGCCGCCCGGTGTCGGTGCGCAGATCGGCGCAGCGACGGCACAGGTGATCCGCCCCGGCGGCGCGTTCCTGGTCTATCAGTTCAGCCCCAAATGCCGCGACTTCATCGATCCCTATTTCGACCGGGTCGACCGGGACATGGAATGGTGGAACGTGCCGCCCGCGCAACTCTATTGGGCGTGGAAGGACGACGCCGCCGATTGACGGCGCGCGCTTCGCACCACACATCGGTGGCCATGGACCATCTCAATCTTTCCGAATCGGAATGGCGTGCACGCCTGACGCCCGAACAATTCACTGTGCTGCGTCATGCGGGGACCGAACGCGCCTTTTCCGGTCGGCTGACCGATAACAAGGCCGACGGCGTCTATCGCTGTGCCGGGTGCCAGCTGGAGCTGTTCGACAGCGACGACAAGTTCGATTCGGGATCGGGCTGGCCCAGCTACACCCAACCGATCGCGCCCGACCGCATCACGGAACATAGCGACGTCAGCCACGGGATGGTGCGCACCGAAGCGCGCTGTGCCCGGTGTGACGGGCATCAGGGGCATGTCTTTCCCGACGGCCCGCCGCCGACCGGCTTGCGTTACTGCATCAATTCGGTCGCGCTGGACTTTCGTGCACGTGGTGATGCTGGCTGAGCAAGCTCAGTCAGACCACACCGGCCCACTCCCCCACCCTGCCATCCACGCCAGTGTATCTTGATGGGTGGCCGGGTGGGGGAGCGGGCCGGTGCCGCATTCAGCAAAGCTGAATCAGACAAACAAACACGATTGATCCGCTTGTGACATGTGCGGTTCAGCCGTAGATTCGCACACACCGTTCCATGGCCACCCGTAAAACGCCCCTGTTGTCGCCGAAAACACGCCGCATCCTGACTTGGGTGCTGGGCGGTGCCGCGCTGTTGGCGCTCGCCGGCTTCGTTGCCTTGCTGATCGCGGTTTACACAGCACGCGCGTCCCTTCCCAGTTTCGACGAGCTGAAATCATCGCCCAACGGGCAGATGATCCGCGTCCATGCCGCCGACGGCACCGTCATCGTATCGCTCGGACCCAGTTACGGCGAATGGATCGAATATTCCAAAATCCCGACGCCGATGCGCGACGCGATGGTGGCGATCGAGGATCGGCGCTTTCACTCGCACTGGGGCGTCGATCCGGTCGCGCTCGCCCGCATCACCAAATTCGCATTCGACAATCGCGGCACCGACCGACGGCTTCAGGGCGCATCGACAATCACGCAACAGGTCGCGCGCACGATCTTTCTGTCCAACAAATATGACGTCGGGCGCAAAGTGCGGGAGATGATCCTGGCGCTGGCGCTGGAGCGCAAGTTCACCAAGGACCAGATCCTCGAACTCTATCTGAACAAGGTCTATTTCGGCGGCGGCGCTTACGGCATCGACGCCGCCTCGCGCACCTTTTTCGGCCATGCCGCGACCAACCTGACGCTGTCTGAATCCGCCGTCATCGCGGGCCTCGTCAAGGCGCCCTCGCGCTATTCGCCTACCGCCGATGCCGAGGCGGCAGTCGGTCGCGCCAGCGTGGTGCTCGACGTGATGGTCGAAACCGGCGCGCTGACCCGCGCCGAAGCCGCAACCGCGCGCCCTGCGGGCGTGAAGCTGGCGGCCGCGCCAAAGCAGAACAGCGTGCGCTATTTCACCGACTGGGCACTGCCCCAGCTGGAGATGCTGATCGACGAGACCGTCGCCCCGCTTGACGTGTGGACGACGATCGACCTGAAGATGCAGAACGCCGCGACCCAGGCGATTCAGGCCAACACGCCCGCGGGCACACAGGGCGCACTGGTCAGCCTCGACCGCGACGGTGCGGTGCGCGCGATGATCGGTGGGCGCGATTATGTGACGTCCAACTACAACCGCGCGACTCAGGCGACGCGCCAGCCGGGGTCGGCATTCAAGCTGTTCGTCTATCTCGCCGCGCTGGAGGGCGGGCACAAGGTCGACGACCGCGTCGTCGACGAGGCGGTGACGATCAACGGCTGGAGCCCGCGTAACAACAGCCGGCGTTTTTCCGGCGAAATGACGTTGCGTTCGGCCTTCGCCTATTCGGTCAACACGGTGGCGGCCAAGCTGGGGCAGGAATCGGGCTTCGGCACGGTTGCCGACATGGCGCGCCGGTTCGGCATCACCACGCCCATTAACACGCAACCGGCGATGGTGCTGGGCACGTCCAACGTGCGCCTGATCGACATGACCCGCGCCTATGCCTCGGTCGGGCAAAAGGGCGTGGCGGTGACCCCCTATGCCATCACCCGCGTCACCGCGAACGGCGCGGTGATCTATCAGCATGAAGTCGACACCTCGCGCGTGCTCGTCGCGCCCTATGTCGCCGCGCAGATGACCGATTTGCTCCAGACCGCAGTCAACACCGGCAGCGGCAAAGCGGCACAGATCGGCCGCCCCGTCGCGGGCAAGACCGGCACCACCAGCTCGAACAAGGATGGCTGGTTCCTCGGCTTCTCTTCCGGCCTTACCACCGGCGTGTGGATGGGCCGCGACGATGCCAAGGTCGTGCGCGGATTGCAGGGCGGCACCGCGCCCGCGAAAGCCTTTGCCGCGTTCATGAAGCCCGCCGTCGCCGGTCGCCCGGTCGAGGAATTCGAGACCGAAGTAACCCTGCCCGAATGGCAGGTCGAACCCGACCAGCAAGTCTATGGCGAGCCGGATAACGGGCTGTTCGTCGACGAGGATGGTAACCCCATCGAACGCGACGAGGTCAACCCCGACGCCGCGCAGGAGCCCGGCGAATCAGTCGACGATCAGACCCCGGAGGATGGCCGGATCGACGACGACTGGCTCGACCGGATGACCGGACGCGGTCCGGGCGAAGCGCCCCCGCCCGCGCGCGAGCCAGCCGATCGCGCACCCCCGCGCGATCCGCCGCGCGACTCGCGTCCGCTTCAGGAATCGCGCCCGAACGAGTGAAGTCGCATGGCGTTGGCGCGCAGCCAGGCACGTTCACGGGCCGGTTCCCTGCCATAGAGGTCGCGCACCACCGCATGGAACGCGGCGCTGTGATTCATATGCACACGGTGCGCCACCTCATGCGCCACGGTCGCGCGGCGCACCTCCGGCGGCGCCAGGATCAGCCGCCAACTATAGCGGATGATGCCGGACGATGCGCAGCTGCCCCAGCGCCCCTTGGGATCGCCAATCGCGACCCGCGCGACGGTAACGCTCGCCTTGGCGGCATATTCGGCGGTTTCGGCGCTCAGCACCTTTAGCGCCTGTTTGCGCAGCCACAGTTCGATCCGGCGTTCATAGCCCTCACGCGGCCCCCCCGCCATCAGTTGCCCGTCATCGAACACCGGCGTGCGCGGAAAGCCGCTGTCCCAGCCCAGCGACACCGCCTCGCCCATGTAGAGCAACGCGCCGCCCGGCACGAACGGGCTGGGCTGAGTACGCTTCGCCAGCGCTCGGTCAATCCATGCCTGTTGCCCCTGCGCCCATGCCATCGCCGGGCCGACCGGGGCGCGCGGCGGCAGCGTCAAACGGACTTGCCCCGTGGCATTGTCGATCGACAATTTCATCCGGCGCGCACGCGGATGCCGGACGACTTCGATTGCGGCGCTCACAGCACCCGGTCGACCATATGGTTTTCCAGATCGCCCGCCAGCGTCTCCGAAACGGTCCAGCCGCGCGTCGATTCGCCCGCTTCATGGACGCTCTCGCGGTCCCCGCTCACCAGATAATGCCAGTCCGGCAGTGCTTCACCGTTTGCGCGCAGGCGATAGGCGCAGGTCTGCGGCAACCACACGATGTCCTCGACATTGTTCATCGTCAGCCGCACGCATTCGGCGACATAGGCATGGCGGTGCTTGTAATCGCTGCACATGCCGGCATCGCGGTCGAGCAAGCGGCACGCGACGTTGGTGGCGTAGAGTTCGCCCGTGTCTGCATCCTCGATCTTGTGGAGGCAGCATTTGCCGCAGCCGTCGCACAAGGCTTCCCATTGCGCGCGGTCGAGGCTGGCGAGCGGCTGCTCCCAAAATGGCGTCACCCGATCCAGCGTTCGATCTCCGCGACGATCGCTTGCGGGCTTTCATCCTGGGGCAACAACGCGATCGGCTCGCCCTTCGGCCCCATCAGATACGCCTGACGCCCGTGATCCATCAGATAACCGCTCGGCGTCACGCGCTTGGCATAAGGCACGCGATACGCCTTTGCCGCCGCATCGATCGCCGCCGCCGAGCCGGTCAGGCCGATCATGCGCGGGTAGAAGGCGGCCGTGAATTCCTTCACCACCTTCGGCGTGTCGCGGGCAGGATCGATCGTCACGAAGATCGGCACGATTTGCGCCGACAGCTTCGGATTCTGCTTGTCGAGCAGTTTCATCGCGCCGCCGATATTCTGGACATCGACCGGGCACACATCGGGGCAGAAGGTGTAGCCGAAATACATGATGCGGTATTTTCCGGCAAAGTCGCTGTCCTTCACCGCCTTGCCGTTCCCATCGACCAGCGCGAACGGCCCGCCGATCGACGCCCCCGCCAACGGCGCGTTGGCGAGCGATTTTTGCGCTGGTTCGCCGCTTCCGCAGGCGGCAAGAAGCAGAGCGAGCGGAAGGGCGCGGAAAAACAAGCTGTTCATGGTGTCGCCAGCCATGATCTGATACGGGGCGGCTTGCAAGGTTCGCACAACCAAAGGGGCATTGTTTCGACCATGGTTTTCCGTCCGTCCCGGCCCGTACTCGCCGCGGCGCTCATCGCGTTCGCACTTCCCGCCATCGCCCAGCAGCGTTCGGAGAGCACCACTTTCCTGAATGCCGTGCGCGAGCAGGACGGAAACAAGGTGACGGAGATGCTCAACGAGCCCGGCCAGAGCGTCGTCAACGCGAAGGACGGCAAGGGTGAGGGCGCGATCCACATCGTCGTCAAGCGGCGCGACCGTACCTATCTCAATTTCATCCTCGCGCGCGGCGGGGATGCCAATCTTCAGGATCGTGCCGGCAACACCCCGCTGATGCTGGCGGTCGAGGCCGCCTATCCCGAGGGTGTCACGATCCTGTTGTCGCGCGGTGCCAATATCAACCTGGCCAATAATGGTGGCGAGACCCCGTTAATCCGCGCGGTGCAGCGCCGCGATATCGAACTGGTGCGCATGCTGCTGACGAACAAGGCCGATCCCGACCAGAGCGACCGGCTCGCCGGCATGAGCGCGCGCGACTATGCCGCTGCCGACGCCCGCTCGCCGATGATCGCACAGATGCTGAAGAATGCGCCAAAGGCCGAGAAACGCGCCGTTTCCGGGCCGAGCTTCTAACCCTTCCAGTTCAGCCCGTCGGCATCGGGATCGGTCAGGGTAATGACCCGTCGCGCGGCGCGGCGGGCAAAGGCCAGCGTGCAGTTGCGCCGCGTCGTGGCCACCAGCGGCACCGTCGCCGCCTCGCGCACGACTGCCGCGTCATAGCGGTCGGCGACGATCACCCCGGCACGTTCGGGCAGGAACGCCGAGGAATCGAGCGGGGACAGATCGAACCCCGCCGGAACTGCCCAGAAAAACCGGTCGCAATGCGCCAGATAGTCGGTCCATTTGCCGTCGCCGAGCAGATCGGCGCGTGACACCTTGACCTCGACGATGATGATGTTGCCGCGCGCGTCGATCGCCATCAGGTCGGCGCGGCGGCCATCGCCCAGCGGTACCTCCGCCATTGCCACGATATCGTGGCGCAGCAGCATCCGGCACACGCCCCGCGTCACCTCTGCGGTGAGCAGCCGTGCGTCGGGCGGGCACGAATCAAAAGCGGGGGATGACAAGCTCGCCATCCCCCGCTTTTAGAACATTGCACGAACGGGAGAAACCCCGGTTCGTCGTTTAGTGCCGACCGCTTAACGATAGAAGATGTGGTTGCCGACACTGCCGACGCGGGCACGACGCCAGCCGGGCGAGACGTAACGGGCATGGAAGAACAGCGCGTTCGACACACGGCTGTCCCAGGCATCGTCACGCGCCACCTTGGCGACGGCCAGTGCGGTCTTCCACGCGCGGGCGCTGACGGGCGGCTGCGGCAGCTGGCCACCACGCACGAACGAGAATTGGCCGCGCTGCTTGAGCACGCCGCACACGGTGCCGGGGAAACGACCCGATTTGGCGCGGTTGAGGATCACTTCGGCGACGGCAAGTTGGCCTTCGAGCGGCTCGCCCTTCGACTCGTAATAGACGCCGATGGCCAGACAATTATGCTCGGCATCCGACGTGGCGAGCGGCTGCGCGGCGACGGCGGCGGCCAGCGTCGCATAGTCTGCGCTCTCGGCGGCTTCAGTCAGTTCGGCTTGTTCGAGCGCGGCCGGTGCATCCTGCTCGAGATCGGCGAGCGCTTCGGCCATGGTGGGAACCTGTTCGGCAACAGGATCGTTGATGCTTGCGAGTGGCGTTTTTTCAGCCTCCCGGGCCACACCCGGGGCTGTCGCGCCGATTCCGGCGGCGACGGAGAGAGTAACAGCCGCGATCAGTGCGGCGCGTAGTGAGAACGTCATTCAACTTCGATATTATGCGGTTGGCGTGCGATCCGGCCCATCCCCTTGTCGACATCAGTCGATCCACGGTGGCCGGTCGGACTGTCCCCCCGACTGCGTAACCGGCGGTTTCACACCCCGTCGGCACAACGCTCTTTAAGCTGCGCGCGCCTCTGACGGGACCGCAACGATCCGTCAACCATCGATGATCGTTTCAGCGGCGAACCGTTCTGCCCCTGCGATATCCAGTTCAACCACCCACAGATCTGGATCTCGACTGCGGCGCCGCTGCCAATAGTCGGTCACCGCGGCGTCATCCGCCAGGTCGGAGGGGCCGCTGACCACCAGTACAGGCTTGCCCTCCGACCCCAGCCCGCGCTCGAAAAAGCCGGGATTCCCGCCGCGTTCGAGCGTCAGGACCAGGATCGTACCGGCTTCGGCATGCCCCTTTGCCAATATCATCGCGCTGCCGCCCGCCGCATTCACACGGCGGACCAGTGCATTGACGATCAGCCCGCTGGCGAGCCGTGGCGTCATGGCTGCACGCGATAACCGGGCAACCCGGCCAGTGCGATGCGCGACTTCATGAAGGTGCCGGTGCCGCGCGCAACTTCCTCCCCGCTGCCGTCGATCAGCCGCGCCTCCGCCACGAATACGCGCCGCTGACCGCTGACCCAGCGCCCCTCGGCGGTCACCGGGCCGATCCCCAGCGGTCGGGTGAACAGCAGGTTGAACGCCGTGGTCAGCAGGAACCGGTCGGTAACCAGGCTGTTCGCGGCGTAGAAGGCGGCATCGTCCAGCATCTTGAAATAGCCGGTGCCATGCGCCGCGCCGCCGGCATGGAAATGCCGTTCGTCGATGGTAAAATGGATGCGCGCCTGTCCGCTCGCAGGAATTTCCAGCCGCGAATCGAAGAACCGGTTGATCGGCGCGGCGGCATAGAGCGATTCGAGCGCGCGGAAATGCGCGTCTGCGCCTGTCGCCTCAGGCGGCCGCGTCACGCGCCTCGACCCCGGTCAGCAGCGCGAACAGCGCATCGGTCGATCCCGCGCCGCGCAGCTTGGCGGTAAACACCCGGTCGCGCAGCCGCCGCGACACCCGCGCCAGCGCCTTGAGATGCTCTGCCCCCGCCTCGGGCGGCGACAGCAATGCGAACACCAGATCGACCGGCGCATCGTCCACCGAGCCGAAGTCGAGCGGCTTGTCGAGCCGCGCGAACATGCCGATCACGCCGGGCAGCCCCGCAATCTTGCCATGCGGAATCGCGATACCGCCGCCGAAACCGGTCGATCCCAGCTTTTCGCGTTCGCTCAGCCGTTCGGCAACGGCGGCGGGATCGAGGCGATAGGCCGCAGCAGCGGCCTCACCCAGAAGCGCGAACAGCTTCTTCTTGGTGCCCGCAGGGGTTCCCGAAAGCACCGCCTCGGGGGTTAACAGATCGCTGAGATCGACCATCGTGCTCGGTCAGGCGGCCCGGTTGGGTTCGACCCAGCCGATCGTGCCGTCGGTGCGGCGATAGACCATGTTGTAATTGCCGGTGCCGCTGTTCTTGAACAGCAGTGCGTTGGTGTTGCGCAAATCCAGCATCATCACCGCATCCGACACGCTGGCGTCGGGCACGTCGACACGGGTTTCGGCGATGACCGGTGGGGCATCGGGAACCTCTTCCTCGTCGCCGATCTGGAACACCGTATAGCCAGCGTCGTAATTGGCTTCGGCCGCGGCCTGCGCCTGGGCATGACCGTTAGAACGATCTTTCAGGCGGCGCATATAGCGGCGCAGCTGTTTCTCGATCTTGTCGGCGGCGCCGTCGAACGCGAGATGCGCTTCCTGCGCTGCGTGCGAGCCCTTCAGTACCAGACCCTGCATCACATGCGACACGATGTCGCAGGTAAAGCCATGGTCGTGCGGTCCCTTGCCAAAGGTTACATGGGCGGAAATCGCGCGTGAGAAATATTTGTCGGCAATACCCTGAAGTCGTTCATCGACATGCTGCCTGATCGCCTCGCCCGTATCGACCCGATGACCCGAAACCCGGATATCCATATATTCCTCCGTCTAGTTGAGGGGCACCTAGGAACGCGCTTCGCCAGCGTCAACCGGACGCCGGTGCATTCCACAGGGGCTCCTCGAATCCGGCCATGAACGCCGAATGGCGGACCAGTTCTGCATTGCTGGCCGTAAAAACGCGCGCGGGACGAACATGGCTCCGACCCGTTGAAATTTGGTTCAGTTCGCGTGCCGCTTCTTCCACAGACAAGCCAAGCGCGATCTGGCGCCCGCCGGTCAGTTCGATGAAGACCTGCGCCAGCAATTGCGCGTCGAGCAGCGCACCGTGCAGCTCGCGTGCGGACAGATCGATGCCATAGCGCACGCACAGCGCGTCGAGCGTGTGCTTGGCCCCCGGATGCCGTGTCCGCGCCAGCTGAAGCGTGCAGACGATGCGCTCGACCGGCAGCAATGGACGCCCGCAGGCCTTCAACTCACCATTGATAAAGCCGTAATCGAACATCGCATTGTGCGCGATCAGCGGGCAATCGCCCAGAAATTCGATCAGATCGTCGCAAACATCGGGGAAACGCTTCTTGTCGGCCAGAAACGCCGCCGACAGCCCGTGCACGTTGAACGCCTCGACCGGCATGTCGCGGTCGGGGTTCACATAGGCATGGAACGAGCGCCCGGTCGGCACCCGGTTGACCAGCTCGACACAACCGATTTCCACCAGCCGGTGCCCTGCGCTGAAGCTGAGCCCGGTGGTTTCGGTATCGAAAACGATTTCCCGCATCGCGCGATTATCCGCCTTCTGGCGGCACTAGGCAAGCGATGACCGCACGAACTGCGTCGCGTGTCTCATCAAGGGAACCGCCGGTCGGAATCACGAAATCCGCGCGCTGCCGTTTCTCGGCATCGGGCAGCTGTTTTGCCAGAATCGCCTCGAAGCGCTCGACCGTCATGCCCAGCCGCACGAGCACCCGCGCCCGCTGGACATCAGCGGGGGCAGAGACGACCGCGATCCGGTCAACCTTCTTCCATCCGCCCGTCTCGAACAGCAACGGGATGTCGAGCACAACCAGCGGCGCATCGGCATTCGCCAGCAGAAACGCCGCGCGCGACTCGGCGACGGCGGGGTGAACGATCGCTTCCAGCCGCGCGAACGCCGCCGGATTGCCGAACACCGCCTCACCCAGGGCCGTGCGGTTCACGCCTTGGGGTCCGGTCGTATCGGGAAACACCGCCTCGATCGCCGCGACCACAGCGCCGCCCGGTCCCTGTAGCCGATGGACCTCGGCGTCCGCGTCGAACACCGGCACGCCCGCTTCGGCAAACATCGCGGCCACCGTCGATTTGCCCATGCCGATCGAGCCGGTGAGGCCCAACACGATGGTCATGCGACCAACAGCGCCCGCAAATCCGCGTCATGCTCGCGCGGTGGTGCCTTGCCAAAGAACAGCTCGAACGCCAGCGCCGCCTGGCCGATCAGCATCTCCAGCCCGTCCACCGTCTCCAGCTCGCGTGCCCGCGCCGCCCGCAACAAACCGGTCTCCAGCGGCGCATAGACCGCGTCATACACCACCGCATCCTCGGGCAGCGCCGACAGATCGAGGTCGAGCTGCGGCTGTCCCGTCATCCCCAGCGAACTGGCGTTGACCAGCAACGCCACCGGCGGGAGCGGCGCGTCGAGCGGCACCGCATCGCCCTTCAACCCGAAGGTTGCGAGCAACCCCATCGCCTTCAACGGTGAGCGGTTGAGGATCGTAACCCGCTCAACCCCGGCGCGTGCCAAAGCGAAAAGCACCGCGCGCGCCGCGCCGCCGGCTCCGATCACGGCGACCGCCGCGCCCTCCAGATCGAAATCGGCGAGCGGCGCATAAAAGCCCGCGGCATCGGTGTTGGTGCCGATCAGCGCGCCCGATCCGTCGCGGAACACGGTGTTGATCGCGCCGATCGAGGCGCGCACGCCGCCTGGATCAGGCACGTGATCCAGCGCCGCCACCTTGTGCGGGGCGGTGATGTTGCACCCGCGCCAGTCGGGATCGTCGCGGCGTGAGGCGAAGAAATCGCCGAGCGCATCCGGCGTCACCAATGTCTTGTCATAGCGCGCGGCCAGCCCGAGCTTCCCCAACCAGAAGCCGTGGATCACCGGCGATTTGGATTGCGCGATCGGATCGCCGATCACTTCGGCATAGATGGTCATGACGTCAAAACGCCTCTCGTGCGCAGATAATCGAGGATGGTCAGCAACGGCATGCCCAGAATCGTGTAATGGCTGCCCTCGATCTTCGAGAATAGCTGCACCCCCGGCCCCTCGACCCGATAACAGCCGACGCATCCCGCGATTGCGGGCCACTCGGCCTCCAGATACTGCTCGATAAACGCATCTGACAGTGGCCGCACCGCCATCCGTGCGCGCTCGACATGCCGCCATACCGGACGACCATTTTCCGCGATCACCGCCGCGCTCCACAGATCGTGGCGCTTGCCGGACAGCAACGCCAGCTGCCGTGCGGCATCGGCGCGATCGACCGGCTTGTCGAGCATCGTCCCGTCCTCGATCGCCACCACCGAATCGCACCCCAGCACCAATGTCCCCGGCACCCGCTGGCTGATCTTGATCGCCTTCAGCTCGGCCAGCGCATCGGCCAGATCGCGCGGGGTCGCCCCGGCCATCCCGGCCTTGACCGCATCCTCGTCGACATGTGCCGGCAATGCCTCATGCAGCACCCCGGCGGCGGTCAGCATCGCACGGCGCGATGCGCTGGTGGAAGCCAGAATGAGTGTGGGCACGGTCATTCCGCTCGCGCTTCCATCGCGCGGTCATTCGCCATGGTGATGATCGCCGCCGCCGTTTCCTCAATCGAACGGCGCGTGACATCGATCACCGGCCAGCCATTATCGGCGAACATGCGCCGCGCATAGGCGACCTCGCGCTGCACCGCGTCCTGTTCGATATAGGACGTCTCGTCCTGCTGGTTCAGCGACAGCAACCGGTTGCGCCGCACTTGAATCAGCCGCTCCGGGCTGGTGGTCAGTCCGACCACCATCGGGTTCTTCAATGCATACAGCGTCGATGGCGGCGGCGATTCCGGCACGATCGGGATGTTCGCGGTCTTGTAGCCGCGATTGGCCAGATAGATCGAAGTCGGCGTCTTCGACGTGCGCGACACGCCGGCGAGCACGATATCGGCCTCCTCCCAATTCTCCCAGCCGATGCCGTCGTCGTGCGCGATCGTGAACTGGATCGCATCGACCCGCGCGAAATAGGCGGCGTCCAAAATGTGCTGCCGCCCCGGCCGGGCCTTCATCTCCTGTCCCAACAGGCTCGACAGCGCGTGGTTGACGGGGTCTAGCGGGGCCACCGCCGGCAACCCCATTGCGCGGCAGCGCGCCTCCAGCGTGCGGCGGATCGTCGAATTCACCAGCGTGAAGATCACCAGCCCAGGGTTCTGCACGATCTCGTTCAGGATGCGCTCGAGGTGCGTTTCGCTACGCACCATCGGCCAGAAATGCCGGATGGTCTCGACATCGTCGAACTGCGCCAGCGCGGCCTTGGCGATATTCTCCAGCGTCTCGCCGGTGGAGTCGGAGAGGAGGTGGAGGTGGAGTTTCACGGGCGGAAACCCCCGCTGGACAGACCTGTGGACAACATGGGCAAAACGGCTAGCGCAACCTTCATGCCCCGCCAAGCGGGTCGATCGATCCCCGCTTCGGCCATTTCATCCACAGCGGGTTCCACAGCGGCGCGGATCGGCGCACAGACTGTGAAGACTGTGGATAAATTGGGCGACTCCGTGGGGAGCGGGGTATGCTGCCGCCGTCAATCTGTTGGCAGAATCGGCACAACCGCCTAAGCCCCGCGATCCACGCTCCATCTACAACCACATCCTCTTTGAATCTTATCTTCTAATAGAAGTAGGCAATGACCGAACCTTCGATTTCGACGCCCGCGTCGCCCATATCCAAGCCGTTGCTAAAGGTGCTGTCAGGTCAGCGGGTCGAGTCCCCGCCGGTATGGCTCATGCGTCAGGCGGGCCGCTATCTGCCCGAATATCGCGCGCTTCGAGCAGAGAAGGGCGGCTTCCTCGAACTGGTCAACGACAGCGATGCGGCGGCGGAAGTCACGCTTCAGCCGATCCGCCGCTTCGGGTTCGACGGTGCGATCCTGTTCTCCGACATTCTCGTCATCCCGCATGCGCTGGGCCAGAATCTGTGGTTCGAGACGGGTGAAGGCCCGCGGCTCGCGCCCAAGCTGGTCGATCATGCGCTGGAATCGCTGTCAGCGGCCCCGCAGCGGCTTGACCCGGTCTATGGCACCGTCCGCCGCGTTGCCGCCGCTTTGCCGCCTGAGACGACGTTCCTGGGCTTTGCAGGCAGCCCGTGGACGGTCGCCACCTATATGGTCGCCGGACAGGGTAGCCGCGACCAGGCTGAAACGCGCCGCATGGCCTATCGTGACCCAATGGCGTTTCAGGCAATCATCGACGCAATCGTCACCCTCACGATCGATTATCTGGCGAAACAGGTCGAAGCCGGGGTCGAGGCGGTGCAGCTGTTCGACAGCTGGGCCGGATCGCTTTCGCCTGCACAGTTCGAGCGCTGGGTGATTGCGCCCAACGCCGCCATCGTCTCGGGTCTGCGCGCACGCTGCCCGAATGCGAAGATCATCGGTTTCCCCAAGGGGGCTGGCGGAAAACTCGGTGCCTATGCCCGCGAGATCGAGATTGACGGTATTGGCCTCGACGAGACGGTCGATCCCGCCTGGGCGCACCGCGAACTGCCGTCGGGCATGCCGGTGCAGGGCAATCTCGATCCGCTGGCGCTGATCGCGGGCGGTGATGAACTGCGCGCCGCCGCGACACGCGTGCTTGCGGCGCTGGCCGATCGTCCGCATATCTTCAATCTGGGCCATGGCATCCTGCCGGATACGCCGATCGCCCATGTCGAGCAGCTGCTCGATCTCGTTCGGGGTGGCAGATGATCGGTTTTCTGGGTGCGGCATATCTGTGGGTAAAAGCTGCCCATCTGATCTTCGTGATCTTCTGGATGGCAGGGCTGTTCATCCTGCCGCGCTATCTGGTGCATCATCAGGAGGCGCTGGGCGATCCGGTGCAGGCGAGGGCTTGGGCTGAACGCGAAGCGAAACTGCGCCGCGTGATCCTCACGCCAGCACTCGCCGTCGTCTGGATTCTGGGCCTGGTGCTTGCCGCCAACCTCGGACTGTTCGAGGGTGCAGCGGGTCTCGGCTGGCTACATGCCAAGCTGTTGCTGGTCGTGTTGCTCTCGGGCTATCATGGTTGGGCGGTTGCTTATTCCAAGCGTTTGGCGGTGGGTCAGGGCAATATTGAACCCCGCCGCCTGCGCATGCTCAACGAAGTCCCTGCGATCTTCGTCGCGCTGATCGTGGTGCTGGCCGTCGTTCGGCCTTTTTGATGTGGGCGGCACCGGCCCGCTCCCCACCCGGCCACCCACAAGATCATGCTGGATTGGTGGCCGGGTGGGGGAGCGGGCCGGTGCCGTCACAAATGCGTCCTTCACGCATTTCAAACAGCGCCGACTTGACTTGAATCCGGCCCGAACCTAATCCGCTCTCGTCGTGCCGCCGTCCTGGCGGTAACCGGCTTCCTTTCTCCATGCTATTGCCCGCGTCTCAACGCCCGAATTCCACAACCACAGTGCGCAATTCCCCCGGCGATCGCCACACGGACTCCCCCATGCATCTCAAAGAACTCAAGAAAACACCCCCCGCCGAACTGGTGACGATGGCCGAGGAGCTCGGCGTCGAAAGCGCCTCGACGCTTCGCAAGCAGGATCTGCTGTTCGCCATTCTCAAGGCCCAGGCCGAAAATGGCGAAATGATCATGGGTGAGGGCACGATCGAAGTGCTCTCGGACGGCTTCGGCTTCCTGCGCAGCGCTCAGGCGAACTATCTCGCCGGTCCCGACGACATCTATGTCTCGCCCAATCAGGTCCGCAAATTCGGCCTGCGCACCGGCGACACGGTCGAGGGTGAAATTCGCGGGCCGAAGGATGGCGAACGCTATTTCGCGCTGACCAAGTTGGTCTCGGTCAATTTCGATGACCCAGAGGTCGTCCGCCACCGTGTCAATTTCGACAATCTGACGCCGCTCTATCCCGACAGCAAGCTGACGCTGGACCCCGCCGATCCGACGCAAAAGGACAAGTCGGCCCGCGTCATCGACATCATCAGCCCACAGGGCAAGGGCCAGCGCACGCTGATCGTCGCCCCGCCGCGCGTCGGCAAGACGGTGATGCTGCAGAACATCGCCAAGGCGATTACCGACAACCATCCCGAGGTATTCCTGCTGGTCCTGCTGATCGACGAGCGGCCCGAGGAAGTCACCGACATGCAGCGCAGCGTGAAGGGCGAAGTCGTCTCCTCCACCTTCGACGAGCCGGCCACCCGCCACGTTGCGGTCGCCGAAATGGTGATCGAAAAGGCCAAGCGGCTGGTTGAGCACAAGAAGGATGTCGTCATCCTGCTCGATTCGATCACCCGTCTTGGCCGCGCCTACAACACCGTGGTGCCGTCGTCGGGCAAGGTGCTGACCGGCGGTGTCGATGCCAATGCGCTCCAGCGTCCGAAACGCTTCTTCGGTGCCGCGCGCAACATCGAGGAGGGCGGTTCGCTCTCGATCATCGCCACCGCGCTGATCGACACCGGCAGCCGCATGGACGAAGTGATCTTCGAGGAATTCAAGGGCACCGGTAACTCGGAAATCGTGCTCGACCGCAAGGTCGCCGACAAGCGCATCTTCCCCGCACTCGACGTCGGCAAGTCCGGCACGCGCAAGGAAGAGCTGCTCGCCGAAAAGGGTACGCTCAGCAAGATGTGGGTGCTGCGCCGTATCCTCATGCAGATGGGCACGATCGACGCGATGGAGTTCCTGCTCGACAAAATGAAGGATTCGAAGACCAACGAAGACTTCTTCGATTCGATGAATTCGTAAAAGGGGTAGCGAACCATGACCGATATCTGGACGCTGATCGTCGCGGATTTTGCAAAGCTGTTCGAGGGCAGCGCAGCCGCTTGGTTTACCTTCGGTCAGGTGATCCTGATCGACATCGTCCTTGCGGGCGACAATGCCATCGTCATCGGCGCGCTGGCGGCCGGTTTGCCAGCGGATCAGCGCAAGAAGGTCATCCTGATCGGCATTATCGCCGCGCTGGTGCTGCGCATCGGCTTTGCGCTGGTGGTGACTCAGTTGATGGCGATCGTCGGGCTGATCTTTGCCGGCGGCGTGCTGCTGCTGTGGGTTGCGTGGAAGATGTACCGCGAAATCGGGCATGGCGGCGAAAGCGCCGGGTCGCCGGAGATCGAGGGTGACGAACATTCGGGTGTCCGCCCTGCCAAAAGCTTCGCCGCCGCCGCCTGGGCCGTTGCCATTGCCGACGTCTCGATGAGCCTCGACAACGTCCTGGCGGTCGCGGGCGCGGCGCGCGATCATCCTGGCATCTTGATGGTCGGCTTGGTCATCGCCGTCGCCATGATGGGCGTCGCGGCAAACATCATCGCCAAATATATCGAGCGTTACCGCTGGATTGCGTGGATCGGCCTGATCGTGATCGTCTATGTCGCCGGATCGATGATCTATACCGGCATAACGGATCAGAAGGTCGGACTGCTTCAGCTGTTCAACTAAGCGACTGGTCTGAAAACAAAAATGGGGCGGTATCCGTTGCGGATGCCGCCCCTTTTCGTATCAGCCAATATGCTCGGCGAAGAACGCTTCGGTCCGGCTGTCGGCCAGTTTTGCCGCGGCGTCCGACCGCCGCTTGCCCATCTCGGTGGCAAAGCCGTGATCCTCGCCCGGATAGTCGTGCAGAGTCACTTTAGGGTGATCGTCCAGCCCGGCATGCATGGCGGCCTGCACATCTTTCGACACGAAGCCGTCGTCGCCGGCGATATGCAGCAGCAGCGGGTTGGCGATGGCGTGCTTCTCGCCCAGCAACCCGTCGATCCCGACCGCGTAATAGCCGACACTGGCATCGGCATCGGTGCGCGCGGCGGTCATGTAGGCCAGCCGACCACCCAGACAATATCCCACCACGCCGACTTTCCCGCCGCTCACCGCGCGCGCCGCGCGGATCGACGCCTCGATGTCTGCGATGCCTTGGTCCTGCTCGAACTGCCCCATCAAACCGAGTGCTTCCTGCATCTGCTCCGGCACATCCGGGTCCAGCTCGATCCCGGGCCGCAGCCGCCAGAACAGATCGGGGGCGAGGGCGAGGTAACCCAGCGTGGCGAGGTGATCGCATTTCCGCCGAATCCCCTCGTTCACGCCGAATATTTCCTGAATTACGACGATTGCCCCGCGCGGAGCGCCTTCGGGATCGGCGCGATAGGTTTCGAACGCGCCATTGCCGTCGATGCTGTCGATCGTGATGCTCGCCATATTGTGCTCCTTCAGAGATATCGCCGCTCGTGATCGAGCAGCCATTGCTTGGTCGCGGGGCCGTCGCCCGCCGAATAGGAACCGAGCGCGCCGCCTGCGCCCAGTACGCGGTGGCACGGGACAATAATCGGAAACGGATTGCGTGCGCACAGCTGCCCAATCGCGCGCGGCCCGGAATCGAGCTGCCGCGTCAGCTCGCCATAGCTCACCGTATCACCATAGCCGACCGCGATCAGTCCAGCGCGCAGGATCGTCCCACGCGGCGAGCGCAGGTGAGCCAGTGAAAGGTCGAAGTCCTTGAGGTCGCCCGCAAAATATTCCGCAATTTGTTCGACCGCCGCACGCACCGCAGCTGTGCGCGCCATATTTGGAACGCCATCGCCACCCACCCGAATCGCCGAAAGCCGCGTCTCGTCGCCCTCCACACGGATCATGCCGATGGGCGTTGCGATCAGGGCGTGGTCAGGCGCATACATGGCGACAGACTAGGGCAGGGCGCGGCGTCCGCTCAAGCACGAAGCGGAGAGAAAGATGAAGATCAACGTCGAAGTGGATTGCACGCCCGAGGAAGCACGCCGCGTCATGGGACTGCCCGACTTCACGCCCGTCCACGACCATTATATCCAGATGCTGATGGGTTCGATGGACAAGGGCATGGTCAATCCCGAAATGATCCAGACGATGATGAAAAGCTGGACCCCGATGGGAGAGGCGGGAATGAACCTGTGGAAGGGTATGTTCGATATCGGCAAAATGGGCGGCAAAAGCGGCGAGTGAGCGATACGATCTTTGCGCTGTCGAGCGGACAACCGCCCGCCGCGATCGGCGTCATGCGCATATCCGGTCCTCACGCCTTTGCGGCGGTCGAGCGGCTGACCGGCAAGCTTCCGCCAGCGCGCCGCGCGTCGTTGCGCACGGTGTGCGACGGCGACATCCTCGACCGCGCACTGGTGTTGATCTTTCCCGGCCCCAGTACTGCGACCGGTGAGGATCTGGCGGAGCTTCACCTGCACGGTGGTCGTGCGGTGGTTCGCGCGGTCGAGGCGGCACTTTCGGCGATTCCCGGCCTTCGCCCGGCGGAAGCGGGGGAGTTTACGCGTCGTGCGCTATTTCATGGGCAGATCGACCTCACCGAGGCCGAAGGGCTGGGCGACCTGCTCGCCGCCGAAACCGAAAGCCAGCGCCGCGCGGCGATGCGCGCAGCGGGAGGCGGTATCCGGCGACAAGTGGAAACATGGGCGCAACGCGCGCTGCAACTCTCCGCGACGGTAGAGGCCCTGCTTGATCACGGCGATGAAGCGGATGTGACGTCGGAGGCGGACGCGATCGGCGTGGTTGGCGAGCGCGCAGCCGCTTTGTCTGGCGAAATCGAAACGATCGTTGCCCAGCCCGGCGTCGAACGGTTGCGTGACGGCATCCGAGTCGTGCTGGCTGGAGCACCCAATACTGGCAAATCGACCCTGCTCAACGCGCTGGCCGACCGCGATGCCGCGATTGTCTCCCCGCTGGCGGGCACCACGCGCGACCGCATCGAAGCGCCGGTGATGCGAGGGGGCATCGCTTATCTGTTGACCGACACTGCGGGTCTTCACGATGCGCCAGCCGATATCGTCGAGCAGATCGGGATCGATCGCGCGCGTCAGGCTGTGGTGGAGGCGGACATCGTGCTGTGGCTCGACGATGCGCCGCCTGCCGACAATGCCTGCCGTTCCTATATCCTTCTTCACCCGCGGGCCGACGAACCCGGACGGGCCGAGGCCGCCGAGCGAATGGCGATCTCGGCAAAAACGGGAGAAGGCATCGATGCCTTGTGGCTCCAGATCGAGACGTTTGCGGCGACCCTGCTTCCGTCGCCCGACGCGGTCGTGCTCAATAACCGGCAGCGTGACCTTGCGGCAGCGGCGGCAATCGCATTGCGTGCGGGGAGCACGCAGGCCGATCCGCTGTTGCTGGCCGAAGATTTGCGGCACGCGTTACGCACCTTCGACCGGATCACCGGCGCGACCGATGTCGAGGCGATGCTCGATACCTTGTTCGGAAAATTCTGCATCGGCAAATGATGTTCCACGTGGAACGCTTTTGACGCGTCGCGCGCACAGCGCTATCGCTCCGGCATGCGTGCATGGGACGTTGTAGTCATCGGCGGCGGCCATGCCGGGACCGAGGCGGCCGCTGCGGCTGCCCGCATCGGCGCACGCACCGCGCTGGTGACGTTCGATCCCGCGATGATCGGCGCAATGTCCTGCAATCCCGCAATTGGCGGCTTGGGCAAGGGGCATCTGGTGCGCGAGGTCGACGCCCTGGACGGCCTGATCGCGCGTGCAGCCGATCGGGCGGCGATTCACTATCGTCTGCTCAACCGCTCAAAGGGACCCGCGGTGCAGGGGCCGCGCGTGCAGGCCGATCGCACGCTTTATGCCGCAGCGATCCAAGACATGCTGGCGGCGCAGTCGGGTCTGGAGATTGTCGCGGGGGAGGCCGTCGGCCTTATCCTCGACGGGGGAAGGGTGACCGGTATTCGCCTCGACAGCGGGGAGGATATTGGCTGTGCGGCGCTGGTTCTCGCCAGCGGGACGTTTCTCGGCGGACGCATCTTCCGAGGCGAAGAGCGTGAGATAGGCGGTCGCGTCGGTGAGCGGGCTGCGACCGCGCTGGGCGTGCAGTTGCGCGAATGCGGTTTGCCGATCACCCGCTTGAAGACCGGCACGCCGCCACGCCTGGATGGGCGCACGATCGACTGGGCGCGGCTGGAGGAGCAACCCTCCGACGCCGATCCGTGGCGCATGTCGCCGCTGACCGATACGCCGCGCCTGCCGCAGATCGCCTGTGCCATCAGCCGGACGACGCACGACACGCACGACATCATCCGAGGGGGTCTCGACCGTTCGCCCCTGTTCAGCGGGGCGATTGAGGGCGGGGGGCCGCGTTACTGTCCGTCGATTGAGGACAAGATTTTTCGTTTTGGCGACCGCGACGGGCATCAGGTGTTTTTGGAGCCGGAGGGGCTCGACACGCATCTGGTCTATCCCAATGGCCTGTCGACCTCCCTGCCCACCGACGTGCAGCAGGCGATGATCGCGTCGATGCCGGGGCTGGAACGCGCGACAATCGTCACGCCGGGTTATGCGGTGGAGTATGACCATGTCGATCCCCGCGCGTTGTCCGCGACGCTGGAGAGCCGGGCGCTGCCGGGGTTGTTCTGTGCCGGACAGATCAACGGGACCACCGGTTACGAGGAGGCGGCGGCACAGGGATTGATGGCGGGGATCAATGCGGCCGCGCTTGCACTGGGTCGCGCGCCGACGCTGTTGCCACGCGACCTGAGCTATATTGGCGTCATGATCGACGATCTGACGTTGCAGGGCGTGACCGAGCCCTATCGCATGCTGACGGCGCGCGCGGAGTATCGGCTGCGGTTGCGCGCGGACAATGCCGAGACGCGGCTGGCTTCGCTTGGCGAAGCGGCGGGCTGTATCGGGACGGTGCGGGCTGCGCATCAGGCGGCGCGACGGACCCGGCGGGCGGCACTCGATTCGGCGTTTGCCGTGACTCGCACGGCCAGCGAGCTGGCGCGTGGGGGGGCGCCCGTCTCACAGGATGGTGCCCGTCGCACGGCATTTGAATGGCTGCGGTTTACCGGGGTGTCGCTCGATCATCTCGGCTTGGGCGATATCGAACACGATGGCCTGATGGGCGAACTAATCGAGGATGCCCGTTACGCACCCTATCTCGAGCGACAGTCGGCGGAACAGCTGGCGCTGGACCGGTCGGATGGGGCGAGCATCCCGGCTGCGCTCAATTACGGTGCCATCCCCGGCCTCTCGAACGAGATGGTCGAGCGTCTGACTGCTGCGCGACCCGCGACGATAGGCGATGCGGCACGTGTGCGCGGGATAACGCCCGCAGCAGTAACCGCCATCATGCTGCATGTTCGGCACGCTGCATGACCGAGGATGAAGCACGAAACTGGATTCGCGAGCGTTAC
The DNA here is from genome assembly GCF_036663835.1 of Sphingomonas sp. LT1P40. Classification (NCBI taxonomy): domain Bacteria; kingdom Pseudomonadati; phylum Pseudomonadota; class Alphaproteobacteria; order Sphingomonadales; family Sphingomonadaceae; genus Alteristakelama; species Alteristakelama amylovorans. The sequence continues at coordinate 397,486 of NZ_JAXOJT010000002.1, read as the reverse complement.
GATGTTTCACGTGAAACAAAGCTTGCTGCGTTCGTCGATTTGCTGGTCGAGGCGTCGGCAGCTCAAAATCTGATCGCGCCATCCACGCTGACGCGGATCTGGGCGCGGCATATCGTCGATTCGGCGCAGCTGCTCGATCATGCGAGGACGGGAGCTTGGCTAGATATCGGTAGTGGGGCCGGGCTGCCCGGCATCGTGATCTCCATCTTGCGTGCCGATCCGGTCGAGCTGGTCGAGCCGCGCAAGCTTCGCACCGCATTTCTGGATCATGTCATTAGGTCACTCGCGCTAGACCATGTGACTGTTGTTACCGCAAAAGTTGAGCGCGCGATCGGACCGCCAGTCGCCGCGATTACGGCGCGCGCCGTAGCCCCGCTGGACGAAATCTTCCGGATGGCCGCCCACCGCGCCGACCGAGAAACAGTCTGGGTGCTGCCAAAAGGGCGAAACGCCGAATCGGAGGTGGAAGTGGCGCGCCACGCGTGGCAAGGTTCGTTCCACGTGGAACCGAGCATTACGGCTCCCGACTCGCTCATCGTCGTCGCCAGAGAGGTTCGCCCAAGATGATCTGCATCGCCATTGCGAATCAGAAGGGCGGGGTGGGCAAAACAACGACAGCAATTAATGTCGGCACCGCGCTCGCCGCTACCGGACAACGCGTGCTGCTCCTGGATCTCGATCCGCAGGGCAATTGCTCGACCGGCCTGGGCATTAACCGGTCAGAGCGTGCCCATTCCACCTATGATCTTCTCGTTGGCGACCTGACGCTTCAGGAAGTGGTGGTCGCCACCCGCGTGCCGGGCCTCGACATCGTACCTGCCACGGTCGATTTGTCAGGCGCGGAAATCGAGCTGGTCGAGTTCGATTCGCGCACGCATCGGCTCGACAAGGCGATCGAACGCAGCGAATCGCGTTGGGACGTGATTCTGATCGATTGTCCGCCCTCGCTGGGGCTGCTGACGATCAATGCGATGGTCGCGTCGGACGCGTTGCTGGTGCCGCTGCAATGCGAATTCTTTGCGCTGGAGGGGTTGAGCCAGCTGCTCAATACGGTCGAGCGCATCCGCAGCCGCTTCAACCCCGGCCTGTCGATCCTAGGGGTCGTGCTCACCATGTACGATCGCCGCAACCGGTTGACAGATCAGGTGTCAGACGACGTTCGCGCTGTGCTGGGCAAGGTGGTTTTCGACACGGTGATCCCGCGTAACGTGCGGCTGTCGGAGGCACCCAGCCACGGCCTGCCCGCGCTGATCTACGACTATCGCTGTGCCGGGTCCGAAGCCTATATCGCGCTCGCCCGCGAAGTGATCGATCGCCTGCCCAAGCTCAGGAAGGCCGCATGACCGAAGAACAGACGCCCGCTCCGCCCGCCGCACTCACACGCAAGAACCGCCCCAGCCTTGGCCGCGGGCTCAGCGCTTTGCTCGGCGATGTCGAGCGAGAGGAACCGGTTGGGGCAGGGGGCGAGACCTCGTCCGGCGTGCGGATGCTTCCGGTCAGCTCGATGTCGCCGCATCCCGAACAGCCGCGCCGCCATTTCGACGAGGATGCGCTGGAGGAACTGGCCAAGTCGATCGCCGCGCGCGGGCTGATTCAGCCGATCGTCGTGCGCCCGCATGGCAAGGATTATCAGATCGTCGCCGGTGAGCGCCGCTGGCGTGCCGCACAGCGCGCGCGATTGCACGAGGTGCCGGTGATCGTCCGCGACCTGGACGAGGCCGAAACGCTCGAAATCGCGATCATCGAGAATATCCAGCGCGAGGACCTCAATGCGATCGAGGAGGCGGAGGCCTATGCCAAGCTGATCGGCGCGTTCGGCCATACGCAGGAGGCGCTGGCCCGCATCGTCAACAAGTCGCGCAGCCATATCGCCAATCTGCTGCGGCTGCTCGACCTGCCGCCGACCGTGCGGCAACGCGTGGTCGAGGGACTGCTGACGATGGGGCATGCCCGCGCGCTGATCGGCGCGCCCGATCCGGAGCGGCTGGCGCGCATCGTAGTCGAGCGTGACCTGTCGGTACGCGATACCGAGAAGCTGGCGCGCGAGTCGAAACCGCGCGCCGCCGGAAAAGAAGGCGGGAGCAAGCTCAGCGGTGTCGCCAATGCCGATATTGCAGCACTCGAACGTCAGCTCGGTGATGTGCTCGGCCTCAACGTCAAGATCAGCTTCGGCGACAAGGGCGGGGCAATGACATTGGCCTATTCGACGCTCGATCAGCTCGACATGATATGTCAGCGGCTCACGGGCGAGAAAATATAGTTAAATCATTCACTTAATGTGGGCCGCATCATTCGGACGTGCTATTTTTCGGCCGGAGTCGCGCGTACTGGCCGTCGCTCGATCGTCCGTTCGTCAGTCTCGCGCTGCGACCAGCCGTCGGCGCGCTTCGTCTCGATCTGCGTCACACTCGTTCGGCGTCGCACGTTCCCGCCATCCGCTTCAAACGTCACCGTGACCGTTCCCGTAATTTGCTCATCCGCCCGCGCCTTCAAGGCAGTTTCCAGCGTCACCGGCTTGCGCATCAAATTTCCAACGATCACATCGGACTCAGCCCGCGTTCGGCGCACGGCTTCGGGATCGATCTCCAGGACGACGCGAAAGTCGTTCGATGGCGTGTGTGTCAGCCTGCCAGCCTCGCGTACACCCGTCTCCCGATAAAGCGCACCCTCACGCAGATCGGTACTGCTTAAGTCGAGCGCGTCGATGATTTTCAGCACCGTTTGCGGATCGCACTCGATGCGAAACGCATTCCAGGTGAAGATCACGCGTCCGCAATCGTCTTTGGACAACTCCGCTTTCGCTAGCCATATTTCCAACCGGGCTTCGAGTTCCGCGCGATTGAGCAACACTGTTCGCCCGGTCGAGCCCCTCAAAACTCGTGCGGGAAACTGCCACTCCCGCGCCCTGTCGTCTGCTGTTGCGTCGGGCGGCAAGTCATATTCCAGTTCCACACCGCTATCGCGTATCGCGATCACGCGCTCGAAAATCGACGTGCTGCCGTTCGAGCTTCCCGACGACTTATCGCTGGCCTGTGAAGTCGTCCGATAACTGTGGGTGAGCTCATAGGTATCACCGGCTTCCTGTCCCGATGGCGAGGCAAAGGCGGGCGGTAGCGACAGCAGGACCATCATGGCGGTTCCGGCCTTCTTTGCGCGCGAATGCCTGTTGCCGAGCTTCGTCACCGCGAGCGCGCTGCCGCCCGCGCCAGCGTCGTCAACGCGTCGTCGGCCAGAACCTGGCCCGCGCTGCCGCCCGCGCGCGTGATTGCCCGTTCGGCCTCACGCACCCGCTCCACGCCGCGCGCCAGCATCGCGCTGTTCCAGCGACGCAGCGCGATCTTGGTGCTCATCTCCTCCTTGAAAAACACGCGGTATTTCTTGACCACTTCGTCTGGCGATGCACCGCGATCGACATCGGCGCGCATCTCAGCGAGGTTCATCAGCCGTCGTACCAATTGCCGCAACAGCGGGATCGACGACACGCCGGCATGCTCCAGCCGGGCCAGATCCACGCCGATTTCCGCCGCGCGACCCTCAACCACCGCCTCAATCGCGCCGAACATTTCGGCCTCGCCCAGATCGGCCCCGATCGCCTCAAGTGCCGCCAACCCAGCCTCACGCGGGCGATCGGGTGCGGCATCCAGATAGATCGACAATTTCTCGATTTCGCGGGCCAGCACGGCGCGGTCGCCACCCGACATCGCCGCCAGCCGCTCGGCCACGCCACCGATCAGCCGCAACCCGTTTTCGCGCGCGATTCCCGCCGCCAGCTGGCTGGTATTGCGCGCATCGGGGACGTAGCAGGCATGCGCCATCACCGACGGCGCGGGCAGCCCCAGTTTGAGCAGCCGTCCGGTCCCCTTCAGCGCGCCGCCGACCGCCACGACCGGGTTCCCCGCAACATCGGAATCGATCAGCAACCGCACTGCCTCGGTCGAATCGTCGTCCATCGCAGTCACGCGGATATAGCGGGCATCGCCGAACAGCGACATCGACGCGGCTTCCTCGGCCAGTCGCCCGGGATTTGCTTTCAGCGACGCGCCCTCGATATCGACACGTTCGGCCCCGCCGCCCATCGCTCGCCCCAACCGCGCGGCGAGGTCGTTCGCGCCCGATTCGTCGGGGCCATAGAGCAGAAACAGGCGGATATCCGGCCCCGGCTTGTCCAGCCGGGCGCGAATCTGGGCCTCGCTGGCCTTCACTTCGCCCCGGTGGCCGGACCCGCGCTCGAACGCGCATAACGAGCGAGCCGGGCAACGATCTGATCGGCGATGATGCCGGACAGCCGCTCCAGCGCAGTGCGCTCGGCCGCGATGGTGGCATATTCCGAACTGGCGACGTCAATGCCGGCGTCCGATCCGGCGGTCGCATCCAGCACCACTTGTCCGGTCGCCAGCTCGACCAGCTGATAGCGCGCGCGCAACGTCCGCCGCTCACGCGTCACCACATCGTCGCGCCGCACGCCAAGCCCGATGATCTGGTCGTCCAGCTTGATCTCCAGCCGGTAGCGCGGCGTCCCGCTCGCCGTCGCTTCGATCCGGTCGCGCACCGCGTTGGATACCAGCCAGCCCGATTCGCCCTCGATCGGGGCGACTTCGACGCCCGACAGCATCGTCTGCACCGGCCCCGCAACCCCGCCGCCGTAAAGCGGGCGCAGACCACAGCCCGAGAGTGCGGTCAGCGCCAGAACGGCGGCCGAAAGCTTCAGACGCTTGCTCATGCGACGATATTCACCAGGCGATCCGGCACCACGATTACCTTTTTCGGCGTTGCACCTTCCAGAATGCGCTGCACATTGGCGTTTGCCAAGGCCATCGCCTCCAATACGTCCTTCGCTTCGCCCTTTGCCGCCATTATCGTGTCGCGCAGCTTGCCGTTGACTTGCAATGCGATGGTCACTTCGTCATCGACCAGCAGTGCTGGATCGACTTGCGGCCAGGCCGCGTCGGCGATCAGCCCGTCCTCATCCATCGCGGCCCAGGCTTCCTCGGCCAGATGCGGCGTCATCGGCGCGGCGAGCAGGATGATCGTGCGGATCGCGGTGGCGCGCGATGCGGACGGCGCGGCGCGTTCGATCGCGTTGACCAGCGCATAGAGCTTGGCCACCGCCTTGTTGAATTGCAGCCCCGCGATATCCGTTGCGACCCCGGCGATGGTCTGGTGCAGGATGCGGTCGAGCGGCTTGTCCTCACCCTCCCATGCCTCAAGCTGGGCAAACAACCGCCACAACCGCTGGACGAAGCGCCATGCGCCATCGATCCCGTTCTCGGTCCACTCCAGATCGCGTTCGGGCGGCGAATCCGACAGCACGAACCAGCGCACGGCATCCGCGCCATATTGGTCGACGATCGGTTCGGGATCGACGGTGTTCTTCTTGGATTTGGACATCTTCTCGATGCGGCCGACCGTTGCCGGACCGCCGCCCGATGTCTCGACCCAGATATCGCCCTTGCGCGACACTTCGCCCGGCGACAGCCAGCGGCCATCGCTCGACTTGAACGTCTCGTGCGTCACCATCCCCTGGGTAAACAACCCCTCGAACGGCTCGGCGATGTCCAGCATGCCGATATGCTTCAACGCCCGTGTCCAGAAGCGCGCATAGAGCAGATGCAGGATCGCGTGCTCGACCCCGCCGATATACTGGTTCACCGGCAGCCACTGCGCCACCACCGCCGGATCGAACGGCTTGTCCGTTGGCTGGCTGGCGAAGCGGATGAAATACCAGGACGAATCGACGAAGGTGTCGAGCGTATCGGTCTCGCGCCGCGCCGCGCCGCCGCAGCTCGGGCAATCGATCTTGCTCCATGTCGGGTGCCGGTCGAGCGGATTGCCGGGAATGTCGAACGTCACATCTTCGGGCAGCACCACCGGCAGCTGGTCCTTCGACACCGGCACCGCACCGCACGCATCGCAATGGATGATCGGGATCGGCGTGCCCCAGTAACGTTGCCGAGACACGCCCCAGTCGCGCAGCCGCCAGACAGTGGTGCCATGACCCCAACCGCCCGCTTCGGCGCGCTGGATCACCTCGCGCTTGGCATCGACCACGTCCATGCCGTCGAGGAAATGCGAGTTCACCAACGTGCCCGGCCCGGAATAGGCCTCCGCATCGCTAAACTCAGGTTCGGTCTTGTCGCCTTCCGACACCACCCGCCGGATCGGCAGCTGGTACTTCGTCGCAAATTCAAAATCGCGCTGATCGTGCGCCGGCACGCCGAATACCGCGCCGGTGCCGTAATCCATCAGCACGAAATTGGCGATGTAGACCGGCAATTCCCACGCCGGGTCAAAGGGATGCGTCGCGCGCAGCCCGGTATCGAGGCCCAGCTTCTCCTGCGTCTCGATCTCCGCCGCAGTCGTCCCGCCCAGCTTGCACTGTTCGATAAATGCCGCGACCGCCGGGTCGCCCTCGGCCAGCGCCCGCGCGATCGGATGGTCCGCCGCGATCGCGACGAAGCTGGAGCCGAAGATCGTGTCGGGACGCGTGGTGAACACCTCGACCGTGGCGCCGTCCGACAATGCAAAGCGAAACTGCAGCCCCTGCGACTTGCCGATCCAGTTCTCCTGCATCAGCCGCACCTTGTCCGGCCATTTGTCGAGGGTGTCCAAACCCTCCAGCAGCTCGTCGGCGAAATCGGTGATCTTCAAAAACCACTGGTTCAGCTTGCGTTTCTCGACCAGCGCGCCGGAGCGCCAGCCGCGCCCGTCGATCACCTGCTCGTTCGCCAGCACTGTCGCGTCGACCGGATCCCAGTTAACCGTCGATTCCTTGCGATAGACCAGCCCGGCGTGCAGCAGGTCGAGGAACAGCGCCTGTTCATGCCCGTAATAATCCGGCTCGCACGTTGCCAGCTCGCGGCTCCAGTCGATCGCCAGCCCCAGCCGCTTCAGCTGCGCGCGCATCGTCGCGATATTGTCGCGGGTCCAGCCGCCGGGATGGACCTTCTTCTCCATCGCCGCATTCTCGGCCGGCATGCCGAATGCATCCCACCCCATCGGATGCAGCACTTCCATCCCCTTCATCCGGCGATAACGGGTGAGCACATCGCCCATCGTGTAGTTGCGGACATGCCCCATATGGATGCGCCCCGACGGATAGGGGAACATCTCCAGCACATAGGATTTGGGCTTGGGCGAATGGTCGTCCGCCACAAACGTGCGGCGTTCGTCCCAAACCGCCTGCCACGCCGAATCGGCCTTCAGCGCGTTGAACCGCGACATTCTTTATCCTTGGGTTTCGGTGCCGGCCCGCTCCCCCTCCCGGCCACCCAGCGAAATTACCTTATGGGTGGCCGGGAGGGGGAGCGGGCCGGCACCGCCACTAAATCAAGAAACGCTTAACCCGCGATAGCAGCGCGGCGGAGATCCCGTGCTCGCGTAAGGATGATGTCCTCAAGCTTCTGCACCGTCGCGGCCTCGACCGGCGAATCGACCCACTGGCCACCGCGATTGACCTGACGCAGCGCCGCGACGCGTAGCGCATCGGCGCGCAGATCTTGGTCGAGGATCGTGATGGTCAGCTTCATCCGCTCGGTCGGCATGTTCGGGTTGGCGTACCAGTCGGACACGATCACGCCGCCGTTCGAATCGGTCTGAACCAGCGGCATGAACGAAATCGTGTCGAGTGCGGCGCGCCACAGATAGGCGTTTACGCCGATCGTGGTGACTTTCGATGCGGCCAGATCGGCACGCGGCCGGTCTCCGCCGCCGCCACATGCGGTCAGGGTCAGGGCTACGCTGCCCAGGATCGCAGTGCGCAACAGGCGGGTCATCGGCATCTTCCTATGGGAAATATCATGTTCAGGGGGCATCTATAGATACTGGGGCGTCCGCCGCAAGCGCAAGCGGCTGTGCGTCTTGTGCAACACTTGGGGCGAAAAGCGATTCAGGTGGTGGAACATCCGGCCTCGATCATGGTAGGCGCAATGTGAGTATAGGGGTTGAAATGAGCGTTCGGCGACTCATGGCAGGAATCGGGATCGGCACGCTTGGCGTGGCCGGCCTTGCTGTCGCGCCTGCGCTTCTCGCCCAGACCGCACCACAGCAGCAGCGAATCGCCCAGAAACGCGCGCCTGCGATCACCAGCATCGGTACCTTCACCCCCGCCGCCGGCGATCCCAAGCTCGCCGCCGCGCTCGCACGCAGCGGCCTGTCGGGCAGCGGGTTCCGCTTCACGCCCGCCGATTCGGCACGCTCGACCAGCCGCAGCGTCACCGTCGCGGTGCGCGCGCGTAACAGCCGTTCGGGCACTGCTCTTGCCGATCGTGGTGCCGCAGCACCCGCCACCGTCACGCTTCAGCCCATCGCCTATAATCTGGGCGTGTCGGTGGGCTGGAAGCGCTTCAGCATTGCGGGCGACCTGTCCAAACTCGATTTGGCCGGCCAGCCGGGCAGCCGCGAATCGGCTGAAGTCGGCGTGGCTTACACCGGCAAGCGTGTCGCTGGCCGGATCAAGGCCGGGGCCGAGCGTCCGCTCACCAGCACGCCACGCCTGATCGCCGACGATCCGAACTATTCGATCGACGTCGGCGGTTCCTACTCGCTGACCCGCAACCTCGATCTGACTGCGGGCGTCCGCTACAAGTCGGAAGAGAATCGCCTGCCGCAGCTGACCGACAATCGTCGCGACAGCCAGGCGGTGTACGTCGGAACCGCCATCCGCTTTTAATTATTCGGCTGAAGTCTGTTTGGCGGCATGAGCGGGACACCCGCTCGTGGAGCAGGCTGGTCATATTCACGCCAAATCACATAAAATGTTTGGATTGTGGGCGCATGCCATCTGATCTCTATTGGATCGACGCTTCGGGTAGCGGGCTCGCAATTATGGCGCGACCGCGTGCTGGCTACTGGCTGGAAGATGAAATCGATCACTGGCAACGGTCCGGCGTCGGCATTGTCGTCAGTTTGCTCAAAGCCGAAGAAGTTACCGATCTCGGTCTAGAACGGGAGATTGAACTCTGCGAAAAGGCTGGCGTTCGGTTCTTGTCATTTCCGATACCGGATCGTGGCCTGCCTTTCGATCCTGATACCGCCATGCGGTTTGCTGCCGAAATTGCAGATATGCGGAAACCCGTCGCGATCCATTGCCGTGCAGGCATTGGTCGTTCGTCGATCATGGCGGCCGCCGTTCTCGTCAGTGAGGGTGTCGATCCCCAATCAGCTTTGGCAGCGATCGAAAAGGCAAGAGGCTTGCCGATCCCGGACACGGAGGAGCAACGGGTGTGGGTTATGGGGCTGGAGAAAAGCTGAGCATCGGGAAGGAGCCGACTTCGCACTCACCCCATCCACGCATCGATCCCCGCCCAGCCATCAACACCCAGTGGCCTAATCCCTCGCCACCGCCGCTCATCCATCCCACCCAGCGCGATTACCGGCACCTGCAACCCACGGATCATCAACCCCAGCCGCACCGGCCCTAGCGCCCGCGCACCGGGATGCGAGCGCGTCGAGTAGACCGGCGACACGAACAGCAATTCCGCCCCGGCCCGAATCGCCGAGACAGCCTCCCGCCGCGAATGCACGGGTGCCGTCATCGCGCCACGATGCCGCCCGTGCGTTCCCGCCGCCCCACAGCCCAGTCGTTCGCACCCCGCGACCACCAGCGTCAGTCGGCGTCGCCGCGCAATCCGCCGAATTCTCGCGAACAACGCCCGTCGCTCCGCCAAACTCGCATGATAATGCCGCAGGATCACCCCCGACCCCGGCGGCAACGCTTCCAGCGCGGCCCACAACCCGCTGCCCAACCGCGGGTCGGTCATCAGCCAGCGCTGCGGGAGGGGGTGGCGGCGGTGCATCGCCCCTCCTATAGCGCCGCTCATGGCTTCCGACACTGCAGACACCCGCCTTTCCGCTATCCATGATCGCATCGCAGTGGCGGCAAAGACCGCCCGCCGCGATCCGACCGAGGTGACTCTCATTGCGGTCTCCAAGACGCACGATGCCGCCGCGATCCGCCCGCTGATTGCCGCCGGTCAGCGCGCGTTCGGCGAGAATCGCGTGCAGGAGGCGGCCGCCAAATGGCCCGAACTTCGTGCCGAGACCCCCGGCATCGCGCTCCACCTCGTCGGCCAGCTACAATCGAACAAGGCACGCGACGCGGTCGAGCTGTTCGACGCGATCCACTCGGTCGATCGCCCCTCGCTCGTTACCGCGCTGGCCACGGCGATGGCGGAGACCGGCAAACATGTGGATTGCTTCATTCAGGTCAATATCGGCGACGAACCGCAAAAGGGCGGCTGCGCGGTCGCCGGTCTGCCCGCGCTGCTGGATATGGCACGCGAGGCAGGTCTCCCAGTCGCCGGGCTGATGGCCGTCCCGCCGTTCGATCTCGATTCGGCTCCCTATTTTGCGCTGCTGGCGAAACTCGCGCGCGATCATGGCCTGTCCGGTCTCAGCATCGGCATGTCCGACGATTTCGAGACCGCGGTCACGATCGGCGCAACGCATGTCCGTGTCGGCACCGCGCTGTTCGGGGCGCGCGCATGATCGCAACTCGGTTTCAGGGCATTATCTTCGATTTCGACGGCGTGCTGCTGGAGAGCGAATATGACGGCAACCGCCATATCGCCGACTATCTGACCGGCATCGGTCACCCGACCACGACCGAGGAGTCGATGACGAATTTCATGGGGCTGGCGGATACCGCATTCATCGATGCGATCGAGCGCTGGATCGGCCGCCCGCTTCCCGACGACTTCCACGAGATCCGCAAAATCGAGAACCGCCGCGTCATGGCCGAAGGCGTCCCCGCAGTCGCCGGTGCCATCGCCTTCATCCGCGCGCTGCCCGATGCGCTGCCGCGCGCGATCGCCTCGTCCAGCTCGACCAAATGGATCGCGGCGCATCTCGACCATCTCGGCATTCGCGACGCATTCGACGGACGCATCTTCAGCGGGCGAGAACATGTGCGACATGGCAAGCCGGCACCCGACATCTATCTGCACGCCGCCGCCAATATCGGCATCGACATCTTGGAGTCCGTGATTCTGGAGGATTCGCCCGTTGGCGCGACCGGTGCGGTCGCGTCGGGTGCGCACGTCATCGGGCTATGCGCGGGCAGCCATTGCGGAATCGGCCACGACGCCCGCCTGCGCGCGATCGGCGTTCACGACATCGCGCATGATTTCGGCGAGGTTGTCCGGCTGATCGCCTAGCCGAGCATGAACGCGCGAAAGGCGATCGCGTCCTCCAGCGCATTATGCGGCACCGCGCTCATTCGCGCCGCATCGAACCCGGCCGGGTCGCATAGCTCGAACCGGATATGCGCGATGGGATGGCGGAAGCCGGGCCGTGCGATCAGCGCCATCGCGGCATGCGCGATATCCTCGGGCCAGTCGGCGATCAGCACCGGATCGGGATCGCGCGATAGGTAAGCGCTCATCGCTCGACCCAATTCCGCATGCGTGACTTGTTCCACGTGAAGCACCGGCAATACATGCGCCGCCACCCACGGTGTCGGCTGCGGACAATGCACCGCCGCGTAAAAGGGCGCACTGCCATCCTCCGGCGCCAGCGCCAGTGCGATCAGCGCGCCGCCGAAGCCGTTAAACTCCGCGTCGAGATAATAGCGCATCTAGAGCTGATGCCCGGTGCGGTCGCGCTTGGTCGCGAGATAACGTTCGTTGTGCGGATTGGGCGGCAGGCTGTGCGCTACGCGCTCCGCCACCGCGACTCCCGCCGCCTCAAGCCCCGCCACCTTCTGCGGATTATTGGTCAGTAGTCGCACGCGATCCTGCCCCAACAGCTTCAGCATACGCCCCGCGACACCGAAATCGCGGGCATCGACCGCGAATCCCAGCCTGGTATTGGCATCGACCGTATCGAAACCCTGATCCTGCAACGCATAGGCGCGCAGCTTGTTGATAAGGCCGATCCCGCGCCCCTCCTGTCGCAGATAGAGCAGGATTCCCCAGCCTGATTCGGCAATCGCATGGATCGCGGCATGCAATTGCGGTCCGCAATCGCATTTCAGGCTCCCGAGCACGTCGCCGGTCAGGCATTCGCTGTGCAACCGCACCAGCGGCGGATGGCCGTCCGGCTGTCCGATCAGCAGCGCGATATGCTCGTCGGGCGATTCGGGGGTGCGAAACGCGACGATCTCGGCGTCTTCCGCCCCCGCCACCGGCAGCCGCGCGCGGGTGACGATGCGCAGTCGTGCCGGGTCTTCATGCGCATCGATATCGGCGGGGGTGATGGCCCCCTCACCACCCTCGCGCACGAAGAAGGCCGGGATCAGCCCCGCGATCCGCGCCAGCCGTAAAGCCGCCGCTGCCGCATCGGGCACCAGCGGCGGGATTGCGCGAAACGGCCCCTTCAACGGGGTTGCCAGATCGAGTTGGGGGTCAGCCAGCGCCACCGCGCCGTCGAAATCGAGCCACGGCGCTCGCCGCACCAGCACGGGTGCATCCGGCACCGCCGCATCGAGCTGATTGGCCAGCTTGAGCGTCACCGCGCGCCCGGCAGAGATCAGCACGGGTGCGGTGGCGTCGGGGTCAAACTCAGCCAATCGCGCCGCGTCGCCCGTCTCGATCGCCAGCAGCGACAGCGTGCCGCTGCTCCCGCGAATGGCGATCGGCCATCCCCGGCGCAGCGCGTCGATGGCGCGCGCGACGGACCGCGCGTCGCTCAAAAATCGAACTCGGTGACGATGGGGACATGGTCGGACGGTTTCAGCCACCCCCGCACCGGCTCACACACACGATGTGCGGTCGCCTTGGCCGCGACGTCGCGGCTCGCCCACATATGATCGAGCCGCCGCCCGCGATCCGACGCCGCCCAGTCCTTTGCGCGATAGCTCCACCAGGTGAAGCAACGTTCGGGTGCGGGGATGAAGGTGCGACCCAGATCGACCCAGTCGTTCGCCGCCTGAAGTCGTGCCAGTGCCGCCACCTCGATCGGGGTATGGCTCACCACGTCCAGCAGCTGCTTATGGCTCCACACGTCGCATTCCAGCGGCGCGATATTGAAATCGCCGGTGACGATGGAGGGAATGCCCGACAACCCCTCCGACCAGCGCGTCATCCGCTCGATGAAATCCAGCTTCTGCCCAAATTTCGGGTTTAACTCGCGATTCGGAATATCGCCGCCTGCGGGCACATAGACATTCTCCAGCCGCACGCCGTTCGGCAATCGCACGCCGACATGCCGCGCCTCGCCATTGGCCTGCCAGTCGAAGCGGTCGTCCTCGACCAGCGGCACGCGCGACACGATGGCGACGCCGTGATGCATCCGCTGGCCATGAATGATGATGTGGTCGTAACCCAGTTCGTCCAGCGGGCCGTGCGGGAAATCCCCGTCGATCACCTTGGTTTCCTGAAGACACAGGATATCGGGCGCTTCCTCGCGGAGGAATTGCTGGACGATTTCCATACGGAAACGGACGGAGTTGATGTTCCAGGACGCGATCTTCATGTCGCGCGGGATGTAGTCGCGTTCCTTTTGTCGCGCCAGAGTAGGTTGCCTGTCTGCCGCACCAGTCCGTTCCCACTCCCGGCCATCCAGCGCCAAGCATCCTATGGGTGGCCGGGAGGGGGAGCGGGCTGGTGCGGCACGCGCTGCAAAGCGCCAAAAAGCCAAAGGCCCCCGCTCCGGGGGCATGGAGCGAGGGCCGACCTGGCGTTCGTCACGCAGGCAGGAAGGGGTATTTTTCGGGCAACAGGGGGAAAATCCCGAAAGCCCCATCCGCAATTTCCGTCTTAACGCCGCGAATCTGTCGCCAGCATGAATGCCGCGGTCAGCGGCGCCCGCCGGTCTTCCGCGGATCGTTCCAGCGGAACGCTCCGTCGCTGATCGGCGCGTTGAAGCGCTGGTTGCTCAAACGGACGGTGGTGCGGTTGTTCTGCGAATCCAGCGCGACCCAGCCCTGCAGCATCAACCCGCCGGGTGCGCTGGCGTTGCGCGCGAACACCATTGTCAGCCGCCCGAATTCGGGCCGCTTGGGATCGTGCGCCTCGATGCTCACGACCTGCGGGTTTCCGGTCGGCACGACCTTGGCATAACGCGACAGGTCGCGGTCGGAATCGAGCAGCACGCCCAATGGCGAGTTCTTGACTGGCCAGCGCGACACCTGTCGCACCGAATAATCGATGAACCACAAGGCGCTGCCGTCGCCGACGATCAACAGCGGCACGCCCTTTTCATATTGAAAACGGATCTTGCCGGGCTTTTTCAGCGTCAGCTGGCCGTTCAGCGTCTTGCCGACGCGATCGGTCTGCGCGAACGCCGCCGTCATCGTCTGTGCGGCTTTCAGATGCTGTTGCACCTGCGCGAGCGTGCCCGTTTGCGCGACGGCGGGCGTTGCGAAGGGAAGGGTGATGGCGGCCAGTGCCGCCAGCGTCGGAATGTTCATGGTGTTGCGAAACATCCCGTTCCCCTGCCGGTTCCCCGTTGAACGGGTTGTGAATAGCGCGGCAATGCCGGTCCGCACAGTTGGCGGACCGGGATTGCCGCGACTTACGCTTCGGTGCGTGCCTTGACGATCTTGCCCGGATTGCGCGGTGGTTCGCCCTTGGGCAGTGCGTCGACATGCTCCATGCCTTCGGTCACTTCGCCCCACACGGTGTACTGCCCGTCGAGGAAGGTGGCGTTGTCCAGACAGATGAAGAATTGCGAATTGGCGGTGTTGGGATCGTTGGTGCGCGCCATCGAGCATACGCCGCGGACGTGCGGCTCGCGGCTGAACTCGGCTTTCAGGTTCGGCTCCTTCGATCCGCTCATGCCGGTGCCGGTGGGATCGCCGCCTTGCGCCATGAAGCCGTCGATCACGCGGTGGAACACCACCCCGTCATAAAAACCGCTATCGGCCAGCTTGGCGATACGCTCGACATGGCCGGGGGCGAGGTCGGGACGCAGCTTGATCGTCACCTCACCGCTGTCGAGGGTCAGGTTGAGGCGCGTGGGAAGGTCGGACATAAACTAGAAAGCTCCAGGGATTTGGGATTGGCTTGCCCCGCACCTAGGGATGCACGCCGCCGGTTGCAAATAATGGACGTTCGACCCTAGAGGGACGGCAGGCGCCAGACGGAGGGCTCGATGACCGACGAGACCGAAACCACCGACGCGCCGCGCGAGTCGCACGAACGCCTCAGCCCCGATTTCGTCCGCAATGTGCTCGATCTGGTCGAGGCGGGCGACGTCGAGGCGGCGCGCGACAAGGTCGAGCCGCTCCACCCCGCCGATATCGCCGATCTGGTCGAGCTGACGCCCGCCGATCGCCGTCGTGCGCTCGCCGCCGCGATCGCCGGGCTGATCGACGGCGACGTGCTGGCGGAAATGAACGACTGGGTCCGCGAAGACCTGATCGACGCGCTCGAACCCCATGAAGTCGCCGACATCGCCGCCGAACTCGATACCGACGACGCTGTCTCTATCATCGAGGACATGGACGACGAGGATCAACGCGCAGTGCTGCGCGCGCTCGATCCCGACGATCGCGCCGCGATCGAGGAGGCCTTGTCCTTCCCCGAGGAATCCGCCGGTCGCCTGATGCAGCGCGACCTGATCGCGGTGCCGGAGCATTGGACGGTCGGCGACGTGCTCGATTATCTGCGCGGCGACGACGATCTGACGACGGATTTCTGGGAAATCTTCGTCGTCGATCCGGCGCACAAGCCGGTCGGTGCCTGCGCGCTGTCATGGATCCTGCGCACCCCGCGCAACGTTGCGATCGCCGACGTCATGAAGCGCGAACAGACGCTGATCCCGGTGGCGATGGATCAGGAAGAGGTCGCGCTGCTCTTTCAGAAATACGCACTGATCTCGGCCGCCGTCGTCGATGACAGCGGGCGGCTGGTCGGCATGGTCACCGTCGATGACATCGTCCACATCATCTCCGAGGAAGCAGGCGAGGATGCGCTGCTGCTGTCCGGCGCGGGCGACGGCGACATCAACGAGCCGATCCGCGATACCTATACGTCGCGCGTGCGCTGGCTGATCGCAAACCTGTTCACCGCGCTGCTCGCCTCGTTCATCATCGCCCAGTTCGGCGCGGCGATCGAACAGATGGTGGCGCTGGCGGTGCTGATGCCGATTGTCGCCTCGATCGGCGGCAATGCGGGAACCCAGACGATGGCGATTGTCGTGCGCGCGCTCGCCACCAATCAGCTGACGCAATCGAACACGATTCGCACGATCAAGCGCGAGATTCTGGTGGCATTGCTGAATGGCGGGACGATCGCGGTGCTGATCGGCTTGGGCGCGGGGCTGGTGTTCGGCAACGCGGCGCTGGGCGGGGTGATCGCGGCGGCGATGGTCATCAACATTCTGGTCGCCGGGCTGGCCGGGGTGCTCGTGCCGCTCGCGCTCGACCGGATGAAGCAGGATCCGGCGGTATCGTCCTCGGTGTTCGTGACGATGGTCACCGATTCGATGGGCTTTTTCGCGTTCCTCGGGCTGGCGGTTGCGGTCGGGCTGACGGGTTGATCGCGGGCAGTTCGCGCCCCAGATGAAGCCTATGCCGCTTCATCTCACCAAGGTTGCGTTCGGGGTCAGCAGCGTCGAGCATCTGCGCGACCGCCTCGCGGACCGCGGTCGCGCCGGGCCGGTCGAGCTGACCACGCGCTACAAGCCCAAGCGGTTCGAGGAGATCGCCGGCGGCTCGCTATTCTGGATCTGGAAGCACCAGCTGATCGCGCGATCGCCGGTCCTCGGCTTTGGTGAGGCGGAGGGCGGTCGCACCGCGATCCTGCTCGATCCCGAACTGGTCCTCGTCACGCCCCAGCCAAAGCGCGCGCATCAGGGCTGGCGCTATCTCGCGGACGAAGATGCACCGCGCGACCTTGGCACCGGCGACATGGCGTCATTGCCCGGCGAACTGGCGGGAAAGCTGGCGGAATTGGGTCTCGTCTGAGCGCGCAGCGCTTTAGTATTTATCTCACACAAAGGCACGACGGCACAAAGGAGAAGGATATTCCCCTTCTTTCCTTTTGGTGCCTTCGTGCCTTTGTGTGAGCAATTCTTCTTGCCGCTAACGCGGCTTAGCGCACCAGCGCCGGAAATGCCGCCCGGAACGCCGCCACCTTGGGCTTGTCCCAGCGCACGATATAGCCGTGCGTCGGATTGCGCCGTGCGAAATCCTGATGCTCGGCCTCGGCCAGATAATATTGGCCCTGCTCGATTTTCGTAACGATGGGCGCGCCATAGACTCCCGCCCGGCCAAGCTGCGCGATGTAAGCGCGCGCCACCCGGTCCTGCCCGGCATTCTGTGGAAAGATTGCCGACCGATAGCTAGGCCCCGTATCCGGCCCCTGCCGGTTCAGCTGGGTCGGATCGTGCGCGACCGAGAAATAAATGCGCAGCAGCGTCGCATAGCTCACCACCCGTGGGTCATAGACGATGCGGATCGCCTCGGCATGGCCGGTGCGCTCGGTCGAGACCTGCGCATAGGTGGCCGTCGCTTTCGTGCCGCCGGCGTAGCCGCTGGTGACGGCCTTCACGCCCTTCACACCCTCGAACACCGCTTCCAGGCCCCAGAAGCAGCCACCCGCCAGCACCGCGACCTGATTGCCCGGCGCGGGTGCGACATCGGTGGCGGCGGCCGGGATCGCCACAGCCTTTTCGGCAGCGGCGAACACCGGCGGAATTACGCCAGTGGCGTTCATTACGCCAAGGCTTGCAAGACCGGCCACGGCAAGGGCGGCGGCGCGGCGCATCAGAAGAGCGTCGTCGCCGCGACCTGCTCAATATTCAGCGCGACCATGCCAATCGCGCCAAGCGAGAAGCCCGCGAGAAAGCGGTGAAGAAATGCGGATTTGAACATCGCACGCATGAGTTATTCCTTTGGCTTGATGGGCGGCGGTCAAAACCGCTGCCCGCGAATCCAAGCGCTGTTTTAGCTGAGCCAGATGAACTGCATCTGGCCATCCTGTTCACAGGTTCGTTCAGAAACCGGAAAAGGTTTCAGGATTTTTGTTGAGAAGTGCGGCACCAGCCCGCTCCCCCACCCGGCCACCCATCAAGATACACTGGCGTGGGTGGCCGGGTGGGGGAGCGGGCCGGTGCCGCCTAACTTACCGAAGATTCGCGCACGCTTCCTGAATCCGTCCGCACGCCTCGGTCAGGATCGCCTCGCTGGTCGCATAGCTGATGCGTAGCGCGGGCGAGAAACCGAACGCCGCGCCATGCACCGCCGCCACCCGCGCATCGTCGAGCAGATAGGTTATCATCGCCTCGTCGGTGTCGATCAGCGCACCCTTGGGCGTGATCTTGCCGATCAGCGCGCTGAATTCGGGATAGACGTAGAATGCGCCCTCCGGCGTCGGACAGTTCATGCCGTCGATCTGGTTGAGCATGCCGACCACCAGGTCGCGGCGCTTCTGAAACGCGTCGTTGCGACCCTTCAAAAACGACTGGTCGCCGTTCAGCGCCGCCACCGACGCAGCCTGAGAGATGCTGCACGGGTTCGAGGTCGACTGCGACTGGAGTTTGCCAATCGCCTTGATGAGCCATGTCGGCCCGCCCGCATAACCGATGCGCCAGCCGGTCATCGCATAGGCCTTCGACACGCCATTGGCGGTCAGCGTGCGGTCGAACAGCGTGGGACAAACTTGCGCGATCGTCGCAAACTCGAAGCCGTCATACAGGATATGCTCGTACATATCGTCGGCATAGATCAGCACATGCGGGTGCCGCTCCAGCACCTCGCCCAGCGCCTTCAGCTCGGCGGCGCTGTATGCGGCACCGGTCGGGTTGGACGGCGAGTTGAGCACGACCCATTTGGTCCGGGCGGTGATCGCGGCCTCAAGCTGTTCGGGCCTGATCTTGTAACTCTGGTCCGCCCCGGCGCTGATGAACACCGGTTTGCCCCCGGCGAACTCGACCACATCGGGATAGCTGACCCAATAGGGCGCCGGGATGATGACCTCGTCGCCCGCGTCGATCGTCGCGCAGAATGCGTTGAACAGCGTATGCTTGCCGCCGGCATTCACGCTGATCTGGTTCTCGGCATAGGTCAGGCCGTTGTCTCGCGCATATTTGGCGATCACCGCCGCCTTCAGTTCGGGCGTGCCATCGACATTGGTGTATTTGGTCACGCCCTTCCGGATCGCCTCGATCGCGGCCTCTTTGACGAAATCCGGCGTGTCGAAATCGGGCTCGCCCGCGCCCAGCCCGATCACGTCGATGCCCTGGCGCTTCAGGTCCAGAACGCGGCTGGTCATGGCGAGCGTGGCGGAGGGCTGGATACGGCCGAGTGCGGCGGAGGTCTGCATGGCGTGATACCTGTCTGGAGGAAACGCGCGCGCTATAGGTCCGGCAACGCCTCTTCCGCAACCGTAACAGCCGCAACGAGTCCGCGCAGTGCGTTGCCGATAAAGAAGCCGCTGGTCAGGTCGGCGGGCGTCAGGTCCGCCTCGATCGCGCGGCCCGCCTCGACCAGCTCGGCGCGCAGTACCCCCGGAAGCAAGCCGCGCGAGGATTTCGGGGTCAGCAACACGTCGTCGTGGCGCACGAAGATCGAGGTGAAGCTGCCCTCGGTCAGATAGCCGTCCGCGTCGATATAGATCGTCTCGAATACCCCCTCGATGCGGGGATAGATGCGACGGTCGCTGGTTTTGTGCACCAGACGAAAGTCGCGCGGCGCAACTGTCAGGGGTCGGATCGCCACCGTCACCGGCCCGTCCGGCGCTGGCGGCATCGGCGCGGTGCCGATCGCCACATGCCCTTTCGCCGACAGCATCAGCCGCACGCGCGCCGCCTCGCGCAGCCGAAACGTCGCCGCCTGCAATTCGTTGCGCACGGCATGCCGGTCGAACGCAAAGCCGAAGACTTCCGCGCTCGCCTTCATCCGAGCCAGATGCCGTTCGAGCAGCGCGATGCCGTCATTCGGATCGAACGCCATCGTCTCGATCAGGTCGAAGCGCCGCTGTCCCCGCGTCAGGAACGCGCCCTTGGCCAAGCACTCGTCCCATTCCTCGCCCGCCCGCGAATCCGCTACCACGCCCGATCCCAGTCCAATCGTGGCGACATCCGCGCCTTCGGCCAGATGCAATGTCCGAATCGCCACGTTGAACGCCGCGTCGCCATTGGCGTCGATCCGCCCGATCGAACCCGTATAGGCACCCCGTGCGTCCGCCTCGACCGCGCCGATCACCTCCATCGCGCGGATTTTCGGTGCGCCGGTCACCGATCCGCACGGGAAGGTCGCGGCGATCACCTCTCCCACGCTGGTCCCCGCCGCCAGCTTCGCCGACACGGTCGACACCATCGTGTGCAGCGTCGGATAGGTCTCGACCTTGAACAGCTCCGGTACCGTCACGCTGCCCGGTTCGGCAATGCGGGTCAGGTCGTTGCGCATCAGGTCGACGATCATCAGATTTTCGGCCCGCTGCTTGGGATCGCTCGCCAACATGGCCTTCGCTTCGGCATCCTCCTCCGGCGTCACCCCCCGCCGCGTCGTCCCCTTCATCGGGCGTGCGATCAGCTCGTTGTCACGCAGCGCGAAAAACAATTCCGGCGAAAACGACAGCAACCACTCGCGGCCGGTCCACACGATCCCGCCATAGCCCGCCGCCGCCCGCCCGCGGATCGCGGCATAGGCCGCCAACGGATCGCCGATCACCCGCACGGTGGCGCGAAACGTCAGATTCGCCTGATAGATATCGCCCGCTTCGATCCAGTCATGCACGCGGGCAAAAGCGGCACCATAATCGGTACGGCTGATCCCCGGTCGCGGTCGCCCAACCCACGCCCCTGCCGGATCGGGCAACAGCGCAGCGACATCATCCGCCGCGATCGTCTCAAACCCGTTGAACAGCCCGAACCACAGCAACGATCCCGAATTTGCCGGAACCCCCAGTTTCGGCTCCAGCGCATGCCCCGCCTCATAGGCGATATACCCCGCCGCGTTCAGCCCCTCGGCCCGCGCTGCATCCAGCGCCGTCAGCGCCCCCGCAATCTCGCCCGCCGTCTCCGCCACGATCGTCCGCACCGGCGCGCGATACAGCCGCGCCGCCTCACCCCCCGGCCGGGCATCGTCGAGCAATACGAAGGGGGCGTCGAAGCGCATCGTCCGCCCATGCAATCCCGCGCGCGTCGCGGCAAGCCTCTGTTGCCGCATGGCGTCACCCCGCCTATCTCCGGCGCATGAACGCCCCCAACCCTCCGCTCCGCGCCGCGATCATTCCGGTCACCCCGCTGCAACAGAACTCGACCCTGTTGTGGTGCACCGAAACCATGCGCGGCGTGTTCACCGATCCCGGCGGCGACCTCGATCGCTTGAAGGCGGCGGCACAACAACATGGCGTCACGATCGAGAAATTGCTGATTACCCACGGGCATATCGACCATTGCGGTGAAGCCGGCATCCTCGCCAAGGAACTGGGCGTGCCGATCGAGGGGCCGCATGAGGCTGACCGTTTCTGGATCAGCCGGCTGGAGGACGATGGCCGCAGCTATGGCGTCAACGGCAAGCCGTTCGAGCCCGACCGCTGGCTGGTCGATGGCGACACGGTGACGGTCGGCAACCTCACGCTCGACGTCTATCACTGCCCCGGCCACACCCCCGGCCATGTCATATTCCACCACCCGGCGTCGAACCTCGCCATCGTCGGCGACGTGATCTTTCAGGGTTCGATCGGTCGCACCGATTTCCCGATGGGCAATCATCAGGACTTGCTCGATGCGATCACCTGCAAGCTGTGGCCGCTGGGCGGCGACACGGTCTTCGTCCCCGGCCATGGCCAGCCCAGCACCTTTGGGCAGGAGCGCAAGACCAATCCGTTCGTTGCGGATTCGGTGCTCGCTCAACATTAAACCATCTGGTTGACAATATCGGCAGCGAGCCGTAACTAAACCAAATGGTTGAACGACTCGACGCCACCTTTCATGCCCTCGCCGATCCCACGCGGCGCGGCATGCTCGCCTCGCTCAAGCTGGGCGAAAAAAGCATCGGCGACTTGGCGCAACCCTATGCGATGAGTTTCGCCGGGGCGTCCAAGCATGTGCAGGTGCTCGAACGCGCCGGCCTCGTCACCCGGCGGAAAGTCGGCCGCACCCAACTCTGTCGCCTCCAAGCCGCACCACTGGCCGAGGCAGAGGCATGGCTTCAGCAATGGGCGGCCTTCTGGACAACGCGCCTCGACAATCTTGAAAATCTGCTCCGCGACGCCCCCACAGGAGACGCAACATGAAAGCCACTCCCTTCCTGATGTTTCAGGGCGGCAAGGCCGAGGCCGCGCTCGATTTCTATGTCGAACATATCCCCGGCAGCCGCATCGACTCACTTGAGCGCTTCGGCCCCGCTGGACCCGGCCCGGAAGGCTCGGTGCTGCGCGGCTATGCCACCATCGCGGGTCAAGCGGTGATGGTCCATGACAGCTTCATCACCCACGGCTTCGACTTCACGCCGTCCTGGTCCTTTTTCCTCGATTGCGACGACGAAGCCGGGTTCGACCGCCTGTTCGCGTTGCTGTCGGATGGCGGCAGCGTGCTGATGCCCCCCGACAATTACGGCTGGAGCGCAAAATTCGGCTGGGTCAGCGACCACTTCGGCATCTCCTGGCAACTCAATCTCGACTGAAGGGACCGCCCCCATGCCCGCACTCGATATCCTCAGCGCCGATACCATCCGCATGGAACGCATCCTCGACGCGCCGCCCGCAACCGTATGGCGCTACCTCGCCGAGGCAAGTTTGCGGCAGCAATGGTTCGCGGGCGGCACCGATGCGCGGGCTGGTGCACCGGTCGAGCTGGTGTTCGATCACGACAATCTCTCCGCCGACGACGTCCCCTACCCCGAGAAATACGCGAAGTGGAAAGGCGGGGTGGGCCGCGAGACGGTGGTCGAATATGATCCGCCGCACGTCCTCGCAATCAGCTGGGATGAGGGCAAGGAAGGCACTGCCCGCTTCGAGCTCTTCGCCGAAGGGGCGGACAAAACCCGCCTCGTTCTCATTCATAGCGGCATTACCGGTCCCGGTCCGATGGCCAATTTCGGCGGCGGCTGGCATTCTCACCTCGCCGTCCTGCAAGGACTGCTCGCGGGCGAACCGGTGCGCGATTTCTGGGCGTTGCATGCCGAATCGGAGGCCGAGGTTGCAGAGGTGCTGAGGGGATAAGTTGCTCACGCAAGGTGCGAAAAGACCTTCTTCTCTGCGCCTCTGCGCCAACAAACCGCCCGCCCTTCGACAAACCGCCGCTGCATCCCTAGATCGGCCTCATGCTGATCCTCGGCCTCGAATCCAGTTGTGACGAAACCGCCGCCGCCATCGTCACCGGCGATCGGCTAGTCCTCGCCCACCGCCTCGCGCGGCAGGACGAGGCGCATCGCCCGTTCGGCGGCGTCGTCCCCGAAATCGCGGCACGCGCGCATGTCGAGGCGTTGGGACCACTGGTCGAGGGCGCACTGGCGGACGCAGGCGTCACCCTTGCCGAAGTCGATGCCATCGCCGCCACTGCCGGTCCCGGCCTGATCGGTGGCGTCATGGTCGGCCTCGTCACCGGGAAAGCCTTGGCCCACGCCGCCAACAAGCCGCTGATCGGCGTCAACCATCTGGAGGGCCACGCGCTGTCCCCGCGTCTCGCCGATCCCGACCTCGCTTTCCCCTATCTCCTGCTGCTCGTCTCCGGCGGTCATTGCCAGCTGCTGCTGGTGCAGGGCGTGGGCAGTTACCGCCGCCTCGCCACCACCATCGACGATGCGGCGGGCGAAGCGTTCGACAAGACCGCGAAACTGCTTGGCCTCGGCTTCCCCGGCGGTCCCGCAGTCGAGCAGGCCGCGCGGCATGGCGACCCCAAATCTGTCCCGCTCCCGCGCCCGCTGGTCGGCTCGGGCGAACCGCATTTCTCCTTCGCCGGCCTCAAAAGCGACGTCGCGCGGAAAGCCGACAAATACCCTGTCGCCGATCTCGCCGCGTCATTTCAGCAGGCGGTGGTCGATTGCCTGGTCGATCGCACCCGCATCGCGCTGGCCAAGGCCCCGCAAGCCACCGCGCTCGTCGTCGCGGGCGGGGTCGCCGCCAACACTGCCGTCCGCGCCGCGCTCCAGCAGCTTGCCGGCAGCCATGACCTGCCCTTTATCGCGCCGCCGCTCTGGCTCTGCACCGATAATGCCGCCATGATCGCTTGGGCCGGGGCGGAGCGGTTCGCGCTTGGCCTCACCGATCCGCTCGATATGCCCGCGCGCCCGCGCTGGCCGCTTGATCCGGATGCGGAAAAGGTGCGCGGCGCAGGGGTAAAGGCATGAGAATAGGAGTCCTTGGCGGCGGTGCATGGGGGACCGCACTGGGACAGGTCGCGGCGCGTAACGACCAGCCTGTCACCCTGTGGGCACGCGAGATCGACGTCGTGACGTCGATCAACGAATCGCATGAGAACAGCAGCTTCCTGTCCGGCGTCCCGCTGTCCCCCTCGATCCGCGCTACCGGCGACCTGGCCGATCTGGCCGGCAGCGACGCGCTGCTTGTCGTCGTTCCCGCGCAATTCCTGCGTTCGGTCCTGTCGCAACTTCAGGCGGGCAACCGACCGCTCGTGCTGTGCGCCAAGGGGATCGAGGCGGGCACGCAGAAACTCGTCGCCGAAATCGCCCGCGAACTCCACCCCAACGCCCCGGTCGCGGTACTGTCCGGCCCGACCTTCGCGCATGAGGTTGCCGCAGGGCTCCCTACCGCCGTCACGCTGGCGTGCGAGGATGACGATCTGCGCGATCAACTCGCCGAGCGCATCGCCGGTCCGGCTTTCCGCACCTATGCCTCGTCCGACGTCACCGGCGCGGAGATCGGCGGCGCGGTCAAGAACGTCCTCGCCATCGCGTGCGGCGTGGTCGAGGGGGCGGGACTGGGCCTCAACGCCCGCGCCGCGCTGATCGCGCGCGGGTTCGCCGAAATGACCCGTTTCGGCGTTGCACGCGGCGGACGGCCCGAAACGCTGGCGGGCCTGTCCGGCCTTGGCGACCTCGTCCTTACCTGCTCGTCGACCAATTCGCGCAACTTCTCGCTCGGCGTAGGTCTGGGGCAGGGCAAGGCCGCCGCCGATCTCCTCGCCGACCGCCGCACCGTGGCCGAAGGCGCTGCCACCGCCCCGGTGCTGCGCGAGGCGGCAATTGCCGCGGGGGTTGACATGCCCGTCACCGAAGCCGTCTGCGCCCTGCTCGAAGGCGCGCCCGTGCGCGACATCGTCCAGTCGCTGCTCGCGCGCCCGCTCCGGGAAGAAGCCCGGTGAGATGGGCGGCGCTGCTGCGCGGCATCAACCTCGGCAAACGCCAGCTCAAATCGGCGGAACTAAAAGCAGTGGTCGAGGGCTTGGGCCACACCGACGTTAAGACCCTGCTCGCCTCCGGCAACGTCGTCTTCACCGCGCAGGATACCGATGCCGCCACGCTGGAAGCGCAAATCCACGAAGCGTTGCAAGCACAAACCGGCCTCAAATCCGAAATCTTCGTCCGCACGCCCGATAATATGGCCGCGATCGTCGCCGCGAACCCCTTTCCGGAGGAGGTGAAAACCCGCCCCAGCTTTGTCGTCGTCACCTTCCACCGGAAACCCGTCGCCGCGGACAGGGTCGATGCTGCCATGGCCGAGGATAATGGCCCTGAGCGCGCGCAGGCGATCGGCCGCGAACTCTATATCGACTTCCCCCAGGGCCAAGCCCGCTCGATCCTCCACGCGCCGCTGGGAAAGGCGACGCGCGACCCGATCGTCACCGCCCGCAACTGGAACACGGTCCTCAAAATCCGCGACGCGCTCTAACGCATCGCCCGCGCCGCCAGTCCGGCGCAATCTGCATCGCTCGCCAGCGGCGGCCGGTCGCCCGCAATCGCCTCGCCCAGCATCTTCAATACCGTGCCGACGCCCTTTTCCTTCCCCGGCACGCGCGGCGACGGCGCCTTGATCGTGCCGCCGATCGGCACCGGCTCGCTCAGCCGCAGGATGCTGTCTTTCTTGGGCGATCCCATCATGCTGAGCGAAAGTCCCTCGGTCGCCAGATTGATCGTGCCCGACACGCGTGATTGCGAGCGCGATGTGTCGATCACCAGCGGGCTCATCCGCGCCGTGCCGCGCGCCACATCCATTCGCACGATCAGACAGCGCAGCGACGCCACGTCCTGTTTATCCGCAAACACCCCGCGCCCGACGTCCAGCCCCAGGAACGATGCCAGCTTCGCCGGGATCCGGCCCTGACCCGACACCAGCGCCACCGTCCCGGTCGAACGCCCGACCGCCGCGCGCACCGTTTCGCCTTCGCCGCTCAGCCGCACGATCCCGCGCAATGGCGCGTCGATCGCATCGCTCCCGGCCAGCGTCCCGATCGTCGATCCGTCCAGCTTCAAATCCATCGTCAGCGTGGGCAGCGCCTTGCCGCCACGCTGGTCGATGACCACGCGTCCGCTCAACACGCCGCGCACCAGTCCCATCTCGAACGGCGAGACCGTCAGTCGCGCATTGTCGAGCGTCAGCGTGCCGACGGCGCGACGAAACGGTCCAGCGCTTTCGCCGATCAGCCGGTCGACCCGCACGCGCAGCACGCCATCGACATCGGACACGTTCTTCAGGTCGATTCGCGTCCCCGGTACGATGCGGGGGCCGAGCTGCGCTTTTCTGGCGGCACCGATCGCAAGCCCGCGGTTGTTCGACAGATCGTTGAACTCCAGCACCGCCAGCCGCAATGTACCGTCGATCTTCGGACGCTCGCCGCTCTTGTCCACCGTCGCCGTCGCGCTCGACAGCCGCGACTGCCCGATGGTGCCGGACAGCTTCTCGATCTTCCACACCTCACCCGTGCGCTCGACTGTTCCGCGCAGCGCCACCGGCTGCGTCCCCAGCAGCCCGGCCTCGATCACCCGGTCGATATCGAGCAGATCGTTGCCGCGCGCGTCGATGTCGAAGCGCATGTTGCGCGCATCCAGCGGTGCGGCCATCGTGCCCTTCAGCGCGATCCGCGTCGTCGGCCCCATGATCGAAGCGGTGAATGGCCACGCCGTCCGCCGCGCAATCGGATCGCCGCTGAACGCGATCTTCACCGGCTCCTCGCCCAGCGCACCGTTGCCGACCGCGCGAAACCCGGTCGCGTCCGAGTCCACCCGCACCACCGCGCGCCGGTCGCGCTTGGCATCGCGGTAA
This sequence comes from Sphingomonas sp. LT1P40, assembly GCF_036663835.1. NCBI lineage: Bacteria > Pseudomonadati > Pseudomonadota > Alphaproteobacteria > Sphingomonadales > Sphingomonadaceae > Alteristakelama > Alteristakelama amylovorans. Next base: position 370,436 of record NZ_JAXOJT010000002.1, on the reverse strand, counting down.
TCCACGGTCAGGTTGCGGACGATCAGTTCCTCTAGCCCGCCGCCGCCTCGATTACGGCGCTTGCCCTGTCCGCGATCCCAGTTCCTGCGCCCGTCCTTGTTGCGGATCAGCGTGACCCGGCCATTCTCTACCGAGATCGGATCCGGGTCGATCCGCCCGATCAGAATCGGCAGCACCGGCAGACGCAGGCTGGCACGCTCGACCCGTAGCAACTCGCCTTTTCCGGCCCACGCTGGTTGCGCGATACGAATGTCGCGCAGGTCCAGCGCGGGGTTGAATGAAAAGAAGCCGCGCCGCTCGATCGACCCGATCGTCACCGGCGCCCCGACCCGTTCCGCCAGCGCGCGCTCGGCGTTGCCCTTGAACGCGCCCCATGGGAACATCGCCAGGATCAGCAACAACAATAGGATCGCGGCGGCAACGCCGATCACGATCTTGATAATCAGGGGTTTAGCCGTCACCGTCATCCTCGCTTGACGCGCAGCCACAGGAATCGTTCCGCCTCCGTCTCGTTAACTGGGCGTCAGAAATCGACCGCTATCCCCTTGCGTTCCCAGTCGCCATAGCGTGTCGGGTCGTTGCCCAGCGGGTCGGCATCCGGCCGCGTTATCGGTTCCGGCTTCGGCACCGGCGTGTTCGGTGACAGGTGCGCGGGCGGTTTCACATGGTCGGGGCGCTTGCCCATGATATCCTCGATTGAAGCCAGCGGACGCTATGCCCACATTGAACCTGCAAAGGAGCAAAGCCAAGTGAACGGTTTCAAGACGACGATGCTGCTGGCGGCGCTGACCGCGCTGTTCATGGCGCTCGGTTTCACCATCGGCGGTCGCGGGGGCATGATGCTCGCGCTGCTGGTCGCGGTGGGCATGAACCTCTTCACTTACTGGAACGCGGACAAGATCGTGCTGAAAATGCACAATGCCAGGCAGGTCGATGCCGAGTCCGCCCCGGAATTCTACACCCTCGTCGCCAGCCTCGCCCAGCGCGCCAGCCTGCCGATGCCCAAGGTTTACGTCATCGATTCCCCCCACCCCAACGCGTTCGCCACCGGGCGCAATCCTGAGAATGCGGCGGTCGCGGCCACGACCGGCCTGCTGAATATGCTGAACCGCGACGAGATTGCGGGCGTAATGGCGCACGAACTCGCCCATGTCCGTAATCGTGACACGCTTATCATGACGATGGTGGCGACGATCGCAGGTGCCATCTCGATGCTCGCCAATTTCGGGATGTTCTTTCGCGGCGGCGGGGGTCGCGGTGCGATACTGGCGACCATCCTTGCAGTGATCGTCGCGCCCTTCGCCGCGATGATCGTGCAGATGGCGATCAGCCGCACGCGCGAATATGGCGCGGATCGCGGCGGCGCGGAGATTTCGGGCAACCCCCGCGCGCTCGCGTCGGCGCTGGCCAAGCTGGCGCGCGGCGCGGCGGCGATCCCCAACCCGGTCGCCGAGCGTGTTCCGGCGACGGCGCAACTCTACATCGTCCCCGGCCTGTCGCGCGGCGGGGACAGCATGTTCTCGACCCATCCTGACACCGGCAACCGCATTGCCGCGCTGGAGGCGATGGCGGTCGAAATGGGCCAGTCCGCCCCGCTTGACAGTTTCGCCGCAAACCCATCGAAACCGTCAAGACTGTCAACGACCCGCCCCTCCGCCCTCGGCGTCCGCCCCACCCCGCGCCGCTCCAGCGCGCTCGATCCCAACCGGCGCGGCTGATGGTCGATGGACCTGGTGATATCGCTGCGGCACTGATGAGTTACGACCGGAAAGAGCCACGCTGGCTCACCGGATTGCGAATTGTAACGCTCGTCGCACTCGTGACGGCAACTGTATGGATCATCCGAAGCCTTGTCTGATCGTCGCCCTCCCGCCGACCCGCCCGGCGTGCCCGCCCGCCGTGCTGCGTTGCGCCTGCTCGATGCCGTGCTTCGGCGTGGTCTTGCGATCGAACAGGCGCTCGACAATGCCGCGTCCAGCCTGTCCCCGCCCGACCGGGGGCTGGCGCACGCCATCGCCGCCGAAGTTCTGCGCCGCCTCGCCGATCTCGACGCGCTGATCGACAGCGCGACTCAGCGCAACTTGCCCGACGATGCCAAGGCGCGCTTTGCGTTGCGTATCGCGCTGGTTCAGGTGCTTCGCCTCGGTACCCCGCCGCACGCCGCGATTTCGACCGCATTGCCGCTGGTCGATGGCGGCCCGCGCAAGCTGGTCCATGGCGTGTTCGGATCGCTGATGCGAAAGGGGGTGACGCTGCCCGACCTTCCGGCGCTGCCTGCGCCGGTCCATTTCCGCCTCGCCAAAAACTGGGGTGAGGATGTCGCACAGGCGGCCGCTGCCGCCATCGCGGTCCCGCCGCCGCTCGACCTCAGCTTTCACGGCGATGCGCCGAAGATCGACGGCGAAAGCCTCCTCCCCGGCCATCTGCGCATCCCGGGCAATCAGGCCGTGCCGCAACTCGAAGGGTTCGCGGAGGGCGGCTGGTGGGTGCAGGACATCGCCGCCTCGCTCCCCGCGCGGTTGTTGGGAAAGGGTAATGGGCGCGTCCTCGACCTGTGCGCCGCGCCGGGTGGCAAGACGCTGCAGCTCGCCGCCGCCGGCTGGGACGTCACCGCCGTCGATGTCTCGCAAAGTCGTCTGGCGCGACTTTCAGAAAACCTGACCCGCACTGGTTTGAAGGTGAAGATCGTCACCGCCGATCTGCTCAAATGGGCACCCGATTTCCGCCCCGACGCCGTCCTGCTCGACGCGCCGTGCAGCGCCACCGGCATCTTCCGCCGTCATCCCGACGTGCTTCACCGCGTCAGTCCGCGCATCATCGCCGAAATGGCCGAGCTTCAGTCGCAGCTCTTTTTCCGCGCCGCGAAGTGGGTCCGCACGGGTGGAACCTTGGTCTATGCGACTTGCTCGCTGGAGCCGGAGGAGGGCGAGCATCAGCTCGAAACCTTCCTCGCCGCCAACACCGATTTCGTGACCGATCCGATCCGTGGCGATGAACTGCCCGATGACGTCACGCCGCACGAACGTGGCTGGCTGCGCACGCTGCCGGGGATGCTGGCCGACAAGGGTGGCCTCGACGGCTTCTTCATGGTGCGGTTGAAGCGAGTTGCGGGCGATTCCTGACCTGTTAAAGGACAGCATGACTTCCGTCCGTATCGCCCCCTCGATCCTCTCCGCCGACTTCGCCAAATTGGGGGATGAAGTGCGCGCGATCGACGTGGCCGGGGCTGACTGGATCCATATTGACGTGATGGACGGCCATTTCGTCCCCAACATCACGATCGGCCCAGCGGTCATCAAGGCGCTGCGCCCGCACACCGCCAAACCGTTCGACGTCCATCTGATGATCGCGCCAGCCGATCCAATGTTGCAGGCGTTCGCCGATGCCGGTGCTGACTGCATCTCGGTCCACCCCGAATCCGGCCCGCACCTCCACCGCACGCTTCAGACGATCAAGGCGCTGGGCAAGCGTGCGGGCGTGGTGCTCAATCCTGCCACGCCCATCGATGTCGTCGATCACGTCATGGACATGGTCGACCTGATCCTGGTGATGAGCGTCAACCCGGGCTTTGGCGGCCAGAAATTCATCGAAAGCCAGTTGCCCAAGATTTCGGCCCTGCGCGCCCGCATCGACGCCAGCGGTCGCCAGATCGACCTTGAGGTCGATGGCGGCGTCGATCAGGGCAATGCCGCGCGCGTCATCGCCGCCGGTGCCGATGCGCTGGTAGCCGGAACCGCCGCCTTCAAGGGTGGGCCGGGCCATTACGCCTCCAATATCACCGCGTTACGGGCGGGGTGACGGTGGAGGGCGACGACCCCGCGACCGAGGGGCCAGATACCGATGGGATTCAGCAGGGCAAAAGGCTGATCCGGATCGGGGGCGACAGGGGCCTGTCGCTGGCGGACCGCATTTCCGAGCGTTTTTATCGCATGACCTGGCGCACCCCCATTCACAGCTTTCGTCTAAAGGGGCGGCATCCGCTCAAGCTCATCGCCGTCATCGATGATCCGTTCATGGGCGATCCGGCACGCGGCAATGCCTTGCTGGACGGCCGCATGCTCTTTCGCGGCGAAAGTCACGATCTCGAAACACTCGATCCGGCACGGCCAGTTTGGTCAAAGCCGTTCGGCGATTATTTCCACAGCTTCGCGTGGCTGCGCGACCTCTCCACCGTCTGCACCCGCGCTCAGGCCGCGCCGATTGCCGAGGCGCTGATGCGCAAATGGCTGGGCGCGCATGCCGAAAAGGTTGCCGACCCGGCATGGCGCGCGGACTTGTGGGGCCGCCGCATCCAGTTCTGGACCGCACATGCCCCGCTGCTGCTGTCGAGCACCGACCTCGTTTACCGGTCAAAGGTGCTCCACGCCCTCGCGCGCGGCGCCCGCCATCTTGATCGCGCGGCGGATCGCGTGCCATCGGGCGTACAGCGCATCGCCGCATGGTGCGGTGTCCTCACCGCAGGCCTGATGATCCCCGGCGGCGATCCGCGCCGTAATTTCGGCGAGGCCGGGCTCGCCCGCGCGCTGACCGCCACGATCAGTGAGGATGGTGGCATCGCCGGACGTTCCCCGATGGCGCTGCTCGACGCGATTATGCTACTGACGCTGTTGCGCGAAGCCTATGCCTCGCGCCGCCTCGACGCGCCGGAGAGCGTGACCGGCGCGCTGACCCGTATGGTCACCGCCTTGCTCGGTATTTCCCATGGCGACCGGGGCCTCGCCAGCTGGCAGGGCGGGGTGCCGGTCGATGGCGACACGATCGACGCCATCGTCGCCGCCACCGGCGCGCGCGTCCGTCCGCTGCGGCAGGCACGCGAATGGGGCTATCAGCGCGTCGCCCAGCAACGCACCGTCCTCATCATGGACGCCGCGCCCCCGCCGATCGCGCGCGTGATGGAGGGCGGCTGTGCCTCCACGCTCGCGTTCGAGTTCTCGGACGGCCCCGACCGCATCGTCGTCAGCTGCGGCGGTGCGCGCGGTGCCGATCTGCGCCTGCCGCCCGCGCTGACCGAGGGGCTGCGCACCAGTGCGGCGCATTCGACGCTGATCGTCGGCGACAGCAATTCCACCGCGATCCACCCGGACGGTACGCTGGGACGCGGCGTGGTCGAAATGGAGCTGAGCCGTCAGGAAACCGACACCGCCAGCCGGATCGAAGCGAGCCATGACGGCTATGTCCGCCGTCACGGCCTCATCCACCGCCGCCAGATCGCGCTGGGTGCCGATGGCCGTGATGTGCGGGGCGAGGACATGCTGTTACCGGCCGGGCGCAAGGGCAAGCGCGACTCGACCCCCTTTGCGATCCGCTTCCACCTCCATCCCACGGTCGACGTTTCCCCCACCGCCGATGGCGCCGGCGCATTGCTTCGCACGCCATCGGGCAGCGCGTGGCAGTTCCGCGCACGCGGCGGCGCACTGGCGATCGAGGAAAGCGTATGGATCGACGGCAAGGGGATTCCGCGCGAATCGCAACAGCTTGTCCTGACCGGTGAATCCCCCGCCGGCGGCACCAGCATCTCCTGGCTGTTCCACCGCGCGCGTTAGGGGTTGCGTGAGGTGCCTGACGCCGTAAAGCGCGCGGCCATGACCAGCATCCCGATCCGCCGCGCCCTGATCTCGGTTTCCGACAAGACCGGCATCGTCGAACTCGCAAAGTCGCTCGCCGCCAAGGGCGTCGAACTGGTCTCGACCGGCGGTACGGCCAAGGCTTTGCGCGACGCTGGCCTTGAAGTCCGCGACATTTCCGATCTCACCGGTTTCCCGGAAATGATGGACGGCCGCGTCAAGACGCTGCACCCGAACGTTCACGGCGGCCTCCTCGCGGTGCGCGACGATGCCGGACACATGGCATCGGCCAGCGACCACGCCATCGGCATGATCGACCTAGTCGTGGTCAACCTCTATCCCTTCGCCCAGACCGTGGCCAAGGGTGCAAGCCGCGACGAAATCATCGAGAATATCGACATCGGCGGCCCTTCGATGGTTCGCTCGGCGGCCAAGAACCACGCGTTTGTCGCCATCGTTACCGACCCGGCCGACTATGCCATCGTCGCAACCGCCGAAACCACGCTGGACGATCGCCGCCGCTTCGCTGCCAAGGCCTACGCCCTGACCGCGCAGTACGACGCCGCCATCGCCAACTGGTTCGCCTTTGCCGATCAGGGTCAGCGTTTCCCCGACACGCTGCCGCTGGTGTTCCGGCGCGGGGAGGAACTGCGTTACGGCGAAAACCCGCATCAGTCCGCCGCGCTCTATCTGCCTACCGGCCCCGCTGCACGCGGCATCGCGCAGGCGCAACAGCTGCAGGGCAAGGCACTCAGCTATAATAATTACAATGATGCCGACGCCGCGCTGGAGCTGGTCAGCGAATTCCGCGACGGCCCGCCGACCGTCGTCATCGTCAAGCACGCCAACCCGTGTGGCGTCGCCACCGCCGACACGCTGGTCGATGCGTACAAGGCGGCACTCGTCTGCGACAGCGTCTCCGCATTCGGCGGCATCATCGCGCTCAACCGCCCACTCGACGCCGACACCGCGCGCGCGATCAGCGACATCTTCACCGAAGTCGTCGTCGCCCCGGATGCCAGCGACGACGCGCGAGCGATTTTCGCGGCCAAGAAGAATTTGCGTCTGCTCATCAGCGGCGATCTGCCCGATCCGGCACGCCCCGGCCTGATGCTCAAGACGATCGCTGGCGGCGCGTTGATCCAGTCGCGCGACAATGGCCAGCTAGGTGAATTGAAGGTGGTGACGAAACGCCAGCCGACCGACGCCGAACTCGCCGACTGCCGCTTCGCCTGGACCGTCGCCAAGCACGTCAAGTCCAACGCCATCGTCTATGCGAAGGACGGCAGCACTGCCGGGATTGGCGCGGGCCAGATGAACCGTCTCGAATCCGCGCGTATCGCGGCGTGGAAAGCCAAGGACGCGGCGGAGAAGGCCGGCTGGTCCGAACCCCGCACGATCGGCAGCGCCGTCGCCTCCGACGCCTTCTTCCCTTTCGCCGACGGTCTGCTCGCGGCGATCGAGGCTGGCGCGACGGCTGTGATTCAGCCCGGCGGCTCGATCCGCGACGCCGACGTCATCGCCGCCGCCGACAAGGCCGGGCTGGCGATGGTGTTCACCGGCATGCGGCACTTCCGGCACTAGGCGTTTAAGTCACCCTGTTTTGGCAGCTTCTTGAACAGTGCCTTGTCATCCGGGCCGAATGCGAATTTCCCGATGACGGCGAGATAGGCGATCGCAATCGCCGGGACGCCGACCGACAGTTCCAGCCATTCCAGCCGGTGTGGTAGCAGCGTGAACGCGCCGCCGACCGCGCCGCCTACCGCGAGTGCGGCGACGAATCCGGGCCGCAGACTGAATACCGATGCCTTGGTCAGTCGCGCGAGCAGCCAGCATTTGATTGTCGATCCGATTGCTAACGTTACGGCCAACGCTACCGCCGGTCCCGCCGCCTGCCAGTTGGTGCTCCAGCCCAGGTTTCGCATTGCGAACACCAGCGCGAACGACAGCGCCGCCTGAAATCCCAGCAACAGCAGCGACACCATCAGATTGCGGTGCCGCGCCATATAGACCAGCCCCGCCTCCGCCACCGCGCCGGGCGATGCCAGCACTTCGGCGGCGAGCAGGAAGCACAGCGCCCCCGCTCCCGCCACGAATTGTGGCCCGACCACGCCCATCACGCCCTCCGCCGGGATGCCGCCCATCAGCAGCAGCGCCGCCTGTGCGGTGATGATCCAGAACGCCACCTGCTTCACCTGATGCGCGATGGCGGCATGGTTGCCCGCTGCCAGATTGCGCGCGATCACCGGACCCAAAATGGGGTCGAAGCTCGTTTTCAGCTTTTGCGGAATCGATGCGACCTGCTGCGCCATGTAATAGATGCCGACGATGGCAGGCGGGAAGAGCAGTCCGAGGATGAAACGGTCGATATTGCGCGTGCCCCATTCGATCGCGTCCGCCCCGGCCAGCGGCATGTTGCGCCGTGCCAGCTGAAGCAAGGGCCGCACACGCGGCGACCAGCCATGCGGCAGGCCATAGCTGCGGATGAACGGGATCAGGCTGGCGATCAGCGCCGCTGCCATCGACAGGACATAGGCGATAATCAGCCCGTCGCGCGGCACGACATAATAGAGCGCCCACGCCGCGATGCTAATCGTCCACGGCTCGACGATCGCACGCGCCGTCACTGTCGCTTTCACATTGCCGCGATAGGCAAGCGCCGCGAGGCTGACGTCCGACCAGGCGATGGCAAAAACGATCACCGGCAGCAGCCCGCTCAAGCCTGTCACTGCGCTGTTGGCGTACATGATCTGCGGGAAGGCGAAGAGCACCGCGCTGGCGATCATCGACACCACGAACGCGACGACCATCCCGTCCCATACGACATGGGCATGCGGCCGATCGGTATTGGCCAGCGCCTGTGCCAGCCCGCGTTTCAGGCCAAGCGTCGCCAGCAACGCAGCCAGCTCGACCACCACCACCGCCAGCGCAAACCGCCCGACAATCTCCGGGCCGTACAGCCGTCCGGCAATGAACAAGAATGGCAGCCGCGCGAGCAATCGCAGGAAGAACCCGAAAATGTTCGTCCGTCCGCCCTTGGCCAGCGCGGCAATATCCTCGGGAGCCGCCGCCGAAGGCGCGGGCCGCGCGTCGGTCAATGCGCCGCGCCCCAGCTTGGGCCGGTGCCGATCTCGACCCCCAGCGGTACAGTAAGCTTGACCGCCGGTTCCGCCGCCGTCTCCATCACCCGCCGGATCACCGCAGTCGCCGCCTCGACATCCCCCTCGGGCAGCTCGAACACCAGTTCGTCATGCACCTGCATCAGCATGCGAACGTCGGATAGCCCCGCGTCGAGCAGTGCCGGCCCCATCCGCATCATCGCGCGCTTGATAATATCGGCGCTGGTCCCCTGAATCGGCGCATTGATCGCGGCGCGTTCGGCCCCCTGCCGCTCATGCTGGACGCTGGACTTGATGCGCGAGAAGTGCGTTTTCCGGCCGAACAAGGTCTTGGTGTAGCCCTTCGCCCGGACTTCCTCGATCGTCGAGACGATGTAGTTGTTGATGCCCGGAAACCGCTCGAAGTAGCGGTTTATCATGTCCTGTGCCTCGTCCGCCGTCACGTCGAGCCGACCCGCCAGCCCCCAGCGCGAAATGCCATAGAGGATGGCGAAGTTGATGGTCTTGGCCCGCCCGCGCGTGTCGCGGTTGACCTCGCCGAACAGCTCCATCGCGGTCATGCTGTGAATGTCGTCGCCATTCTCGAACGCGGTGCGCAGCGCGGGGACGTCTGCGATATGCGCCGCCAGCCGCAACTCGATCTGCGAGTAATCGGCGGCGAGGATGACATTGCCCGGCTCGGCCACGAACGCGTCGCGGATCTGCCGCCCGACTTCGGTGCGGATCGGGATGTTCTGGAGGTTCGGATCGGTCGATGACAGCCGTCCGGTCTGTGCGCCGGTCAGCGAATAGCTGGTGTGGACGCGACCGGTCATCGGATTGATCTGCGCCTGCAACGCGTCGGTATAGGTGGACTTCAGCTTCGACAGCTGCCGCCAGTCGAGCACCTTGACTACCATCTCGCGACCGGGGGAATCCTTGTCCGCCGCGATCCGCTCCAGCTCGTTCACGTCGGTCGAATAGACGCCCGACTTGCCCTTGCGGCCCCCTTTGATGCCCATCTTGTCGAACAGCACGTCGCCCAGCTGTTTGGGGCTGCCGATGGTGAATTTGAACCCGGCGATGCCGTGGATTTCTTCCTCCCGCGCCGCGATCTGGTGCGAGAATTCGGTCGAAAGCCGCGACAGCACGCCCGCATCGACTTTCACCCCGGCCATTTCCATGCCAGCGATCACACTGACCAGCGGCCGGTCGACCATCTCATAGACGCGCGTCGCCCCCTCGAACGGCAGGCGCGATTTCAAGCGCCGCCACAGCCGCAGCGTCACATCGGCATCCTCGGCAGCATAGCGCGTCGCCGCCTTCAGATCGATTTCGGCAAAGCCCAGCTGCTTCTTGCCCGTCCCGACCACGTCCTTGTACGCGATGCAGCTGTGCGACAGATGCGTCGCCGCCAGCTCGTCCATACCATGCCCGTGCAGCCCGGCATCGAGGTCGAAGCTCATCACGATCGTGTCGTCATAGGGCGCAATCTCGACCCCGAGCCGCCCCAGCACGATCATGTCGTATTTCAGATTATGCCCGATCTTGAGAACCGCCGGGTCCTCGAACAGCGGTTTCAGCTTTGCCATCACGGTATCGCGGTCCAGCTGGACCGGCTTCTCGGCGAACATGTCGGTCCCGCCATGCGCGACGGGAATATAGCAGGCGAGGTTAGGATGCAGCGCCATGCTGACGCCGACCAGTTCCGCGCGCGTCGCATCGACCCCGGTGGTCTCGGTATCGATCGCCACCCAACCCTGATGCTTCGCCACGGTAATCCAGCGGTCGAGCGCAGCCTCATCGACTACCGTCTCATAGCCGTCATGATTGCAGGGTGGGTCTTCGGGCAGCGGCACCGGCTCGGGGCTGTCCACCGGCGCGTCGGCCACACTGGTACCGGTGCTGCCCAGCCGGTTGAGCAGGGTCTTGAACCCGTGATGCTCAAGGAAGGCGCGGAGCGGCGCTTCGGGAATGCCCTTCAGCTCCAGATCCTCCAGCGGATCGGGCAACGGTACGTCGCAGGCCAGCTCGACCAGCTTGCGCGACAGCCGCGCCATATCGGCATGCTCGATCAAATTGTCGCGCATCTTGGACGGCTTCATCGACGGCGCGGCGGCCAGCACGGCCTCGACATCGCCATATTCGTCGATCAGCTTGGCGGCGGTCTTGGGGCCGATGCCCTTCACCCCCGGCACATTGTCGACGCTGTCGCCCATCAGCGCCAGCACCTCGCCCAGCTTCTCCGGCCCCACACCGAATTTCTCACGCGTATCGTCCGGCCCCAGCCGCCGGTTGTTCATCGTGTCGAGCATGTCGACCGACGGATCGGTCATCAGCTGCATCAGATCCTTGTCGGAACTGACGATCGTTACCTGCCACCCCTGTGCCAGCGCCGCCTTGGTATAGCTGGCGATCAGGTCGTCGGCCTCCCAGCCCAGTTCCTCGATGCACGGCAGCGAAAAGGCGCGGGTCGCGTCGCGGATCATTGGAAATTGCGGGACCAAATCCTCGGGTGCGGGCGGGCGGTGCGCCTTATACTGGTCGTACAGATCGTTGCGGAACGTGTGTTCGCTCTTGTCGAGGATCACCGCCATGTGCGTCGGCCCGTCCGCCGTATTCAGCGCATCCACCAGCTTCCACATCATCGTGATATAGCCATAGACCGCCCCGACCGGCTCGCCATGCTTGTTGGTGAGCGGCGGCAGCCGGTGATAGGCGCGAAAGATATAGCCGGAGCCGTCGACCAGATAGAGATGGGGCATGGCCGGGGCTTAGCAGCGGGCAGCGACCGGGGCGAGACCTAACCGGCGTGTACGCTGGCCAGTGTCGCCACCTAAAGCGCGTCGTGGAAAATGATTCCCAATGTGTGCCGCTGCCCGCGCCGGATCGCGCTCACGCCATGCCGCATCGTCACCCGATAATCACCCCGGCCGCCGCGAACCGGCCGCTGGTTCACCGCAAACACGACCGCGTCACCCTGCACGAGCGGCACCACCGCCGCGCGCGACTGCATTCGCGGGCGCTGTTCGGTCAGCACCAGCTCGCCGCCCTCGAACCCCTCGGGTGCGGATAAAAGGATTGCCACCTGGAGCGGAAAAACGTGATCGCCATACAGGTCCTGATGCAGGCAATTATAGTCCCCGGGACCATAGCGAAGCAGCAATGGCGTCGGTCGATTCTGTCCGCCGACATGGCATTCGGTGAGGAAGCCGGCGTGGTTGCTCGGAAAGCGCCGTGCAATCCCCATGCGTTCATGCCAGCGGTTCGCTATTTCCGCGAGCCGGGGATAGAGCGCCGTCCGCAACGCCGAAACCAATGGCGGCAAGGGATAGCTGAAATAGCGATACTCGCCGCGCCCGAACCCGTGCCGCGCCATCGTCACCGTGCTGCGAAACGGCTCGGGCGTATCGTAAAGCGCGGTCAGTCCCGCACATTCGGATGGTGACAGAAGTTCGGGCAGCACCGCCCAGCCCTCGCGGTCGAGCGCGGCTTCGGCGGCGGGCCAGTGATAGCGGGCGGGCGTCATTGTCATACAGGCGCGTCTAATGTCGGGCGACGCGATCCGCTTCCCGAAGGTTGCGCCCGAACCTAGCGGTGGTTGGCGACCACGGAGGCGACTACGGCCTGCATCAGTTCCTGCCGCTCGCGGATCGGGCGCGGCGTATCGCCGATCATCACCGCGACCGAATAGGATTTGCCGTCGGGTGCCGTCAGAATGCCGACATCGTTATAGCCGGCCGTTCGCCCGCCCAGATCCTGGCCCGTCCCGGTCTTGTGCCCGAACGTCCAGCCGACGGGGACTGCGCCGCGCAGTCGCATCTTGCCGGTGCGCGATGCCTCCATCACCGTCATCAGCCAGCGGCCGGACGATGGCGACAGCAGCTCGCCCGCCTTCAGCCGCGCTAGTGCAAGTGCGATCGCCGACGGTGCCGCGCCATCGACCGGATCGGCGACATACGCGTCGAACGCCGCACGCCGCACGGTCGGCGGCAGTGCGGCCCGCGCGCGCTGAAACTCGCCTGCCATCGAATAGCGGGGCTGCCACGTCAGGCCGGCGGTTCCCGCCTGTAACAATTTCTCGCCGGGGCCGAAGCGGATTTCGCCGAGCTGCTTTTCGCGGATAAAGGCGCGCACCGCCTGTGGCCCGCCGACCAGGTTCATCAGGCGATCGTTGGCGGTATTGTCACTCGACTGCATCGCGCGCAGCAGCAATTCGCGCACCGTCGTCTGATAAACGCCGTTCTTGACCACCAAAGATGCGATCGGCTGATGGAACACGGTCAGATTGTCGCGCGTCACCGATACCGGATCGTCGAGCGTCAGGCGGCCGCGGTCGCGTGCGTCGAGCACGGTCATCGCAACCCATAATTTGCTCACGCTTTGCTGCGGCATGCGGCGGGCGCCATTGGCATCGACCTGCCAGCCCCATTCAAGGCTGCGCACCGAAATCCCCACCACGCCGCCGAAATTGCGCGCCAGCGAATTCACCGTCGCGCTCAGCGATGCCGGGGCAGGAAAGACGGGCAGCGGTTGCGGCGCAGGTGGAATTGCCATCCGATAGCTCGGTGCGGGCAAATTCGCGGGCAGGTCCTGGCCATGCACGCCGGCCCCGATCAACAGCGCGGGGGCAAGGCCACCCAAAGTGAGCGCCCGTTGTAAAATCGTGAACTCGATCATTGCGAAACCAGTCATTGCCCCTTGCCCAATGTGAACATGCTGTCGCACCGCCGCAAGTCTCAAGCCACTTTGGCCAAAGCTGCGACGAATGCCGGGATTATGACGGTAAAGCGTGAAGATTCCCCGAAAAAATCACGGAACAAGAATGGTGTCGATCGGTTGCGATGCCGTTTCGGGATAATCCAGCGTAAAATGCAGCCCCCGGCTTTCCTTGCGGTGCAGCGCGGAACGCACGATCAATTCGGCCGATTGCAGCAGGTTGCGCAACTCGATCAGGTCGGGGGTGACGCGGAAATGGCCGTAATAATCCGCGACTTCCTCGTTCAGCATCTTGATGCGGTGCGCCGCGCGTTCGAGCCGTTTGGTGGTCCGCACGATCCCGACATAATTCCACATGAAACGGCGGATTTCGGTCCAGTTCTGCTTGATGACGACTTCCTCGTCCGAATCCGCGACGCGGCTTTCGTCCCATGGCTGAATCGCCGGAGGCGCGGGCAGCGCGTCCCAGCTTGCCGCGATATGCTTCGCCGCTGCCTCTCCGAACACGAAACATTCCAGCAGCGAATTGCTCGCCAGCCGGTTCGCGCCGTGCAGCCCGCTCTCGGTGCATTCGCCCGCCGCATACAGACCGGGCAGGTCGGTGCGTCCGTCCAAATCGATGACGATACCGCCGCACGTATAATGTTGTGCCGGGACGACCGGAATCGGTCCGGTCGTCATGTCGATGCCCAGCGTCAACAGCTTCTCGTAGATGTTCGGGAAATGCCCTTTCACGAATTCGGGCGGCATATGGCTGATATCGAGATGGACATAGTCGAGTCCGTCGCGCTTGATCTCCGCGTCGATCGCGCGTGCCACGATGTCGCGGGGGGCCAGCTCCAGCCGGGCGTCGTAATCGGCCATGAAGCGCTTGCCCGTGCCGGGGTTGATCAGATGCCCGCCCTCGCCGCGCACCGCCTCGGTAATCAGGAAGTTCTTGATGTCGAGATTGTAGAGACAGGTCGGGTGGAACTGCATGAACTCCATATTGGCAACGCGGCATCCCGCGCGCCACGCCATGGCGATGCCGTCCCCGGTCGCCCCGCGCGGTGCGGTTGAGAACAGATAGGTGCGCCCCGCGCCCCCGGTCGCCAATATCGTCGCACGGGCGGTGAAGAGCTCGACCCGCCCGGTGACACGGTTGACGGCATAGACGCCCCACACATTGCCCGCGCCCGAATAGCGTTCTTCATGGCGGCTGGTCGCCAGGTCGATCGCCACGCGATCCGGCACCAAAGTGATGTTGGGATGCGCCGTCGCCGCACGGATCAGCGCTTCCTGCACGGCCCAGCCGGTGGCGTCGTCGACATGCACGATGCGCCGCGCGCTATGCCCGCCCTCACGCGTCAGATGCAGGCCTTCGCCATCGTCGTCCGCGTTGAACGGCACGCCCAGCTTCGCCAGTCGCTCGATTGCGGCCGGTGCATTCTCGACCACGAACTCCACCGTGGCGCGATCGTTCAGCCCCGCGCCCGCCACCATCGTGTCCTCGATATGGCTCTCGAACGTATCGCCCGGCTCCAGCACCGCCGCGATCCCACCCTGCGCCCAGGCGGTCGATCCCTCGTTCAGCTGCCCCTTGGCCAGCACGGTGACCTTGAACCGGTCGGCCAGGTTGAGCGCTGCGGTCAGCCCAGCTGCGCCGGAACCGATGATGAGGACGTCGCTTTCAGCCATTGGACGCCCGCGTCAGGCTCAGGAACACGTCCTCCAGATCGGCTTCGCGGGTCGAGACATCGATGATCCCGAACCCCGCCGCCTGTACCGCGCCCAGCACTTCGCCGGCATTGGCCTTGTCCTTGGCATAGGTGATGAGCAGCGTGCGCTCACCCTTCGCTTCAATCTTCAGAAAGCAGCCATTGTCGGGGAGGGCGTCGATATCCCGGTCCACCACCACCTCGACCGCCTTTTCCTGAGTCTTGTTGACCAGCGCGCGCGTCGGCTCGTTGGCGATCACGCGACCGTGGTTGATGATCGCGATGCGATCGCACAGCTGTTCGGCTTCCTCCAGATAATGGGTGGTCAGCACCACCGTCACGCCGCGCTCGTTCAAGCTGCGGACATAGGCCCAGAGCTGCTGGCGAAGTTCGATATCGACGCCCGCGGTTGGCTCGTCGAGCACGAGCACCGGCGGCGAATGCACCATCGCCTTTGCCACCATCAGCCGCCGTTTCATGCCCCCGGACAAAGTACGCGAATAGGCGTTGGCCTTGTCCTCAAGATGTACCGCGCGCAGCAACTCCATCGAGCGCCGCTCCCCCTTGGGTACGCCGTACAGGCCGGCCTGGATCTCCAGCGTCTCGACCGGCGTGAAGAACGGGTCGAACAGGATTTCCTGATTGACGATGCCGATCGCGCGCTTGGCGTTGCGCGGATGCTGGTCGATATCGAACCCCCACACGCGTGCCGTACCGCCGGTCTTGTTCACAAGACCCGCCAATATGTTGATGAGCGTCGATTTGCCCGCGCCATTCGGCCCCAACAGCCCGAAAATCGTTCCGCGCGCGACATCGAAACTGACATCGTCCAGCGCCTGCTTTCCCCCCGCATAGGTTTTGGAAAGCCCCTGAATTTCGATCGCCGCGTCGCTCATGCCAGCGGAATTGGAACTGCGCGCGTGGATTGGCAAGTGAAACCCGATTGCGAACATCTGGCGCATTGCCGCAACGGCGCCGCTTTGCTAACCGCGTGCCCATGATCGCGCCACCCGAAACCACCCGCGTCTCGCACGCCCGTGTCGCCTGTGACGGCGCGCATGCCGGCATCGCAGCCTCGCTTGGCCATCCGCGCGTGTTTCTGCAAATCGACGAGCATGGCTATGTCGATTGCGGCTATTGCGACCGCCGCTTCGTGCTGATCGGCGGCGCGGCGGATGGCGCGGATCAGAGCGAACTGCCTGACATATCGTCTGGCGCCAGCGTTTAGGCTGCCTATATTCGCTGGCATGTACAGCGATCCTCGTGGCTTCCTCTATCGCGACGGCTTCGATGCCGACGCCGCCCTCCGCCTCACCGCCGACGCCCTCGCGCGTGCCGATGACGGCGAGCTTTATTTGCAATATCGCAAGTCCGAGGCGTTCGGCTTCGACGATGGACGGCTGAAGACGGCGTCCTACAACACGGATTCGGGCTTCGGCCTGCGCGCGGTGGCGGGCGAGACGACCGCCTTTGCCCATGCCAACGACATTAGCGCCGCCGCGATTCAGCGCGCGGCACAGACGATGGCGCTGATCGACCCCACCGCATCGCCGCGCGCCGCGCCGCCGACAAAGACCAACCGCCACCTCTACACCGATGCCGACCCGCTCGACCTGGTTCCTTTCGCCGACAAGGTGAATTTGTGCCAGACGATCGACGCCGCCGCCCGCGCCCGCGATCCGCGCGTGGTGCAGGTGTCGGTCAGCCTGCTCGGATCGTGGAGCGTGGTCGAAATCGTCCGCCCGGACGGTTTCATCGCCACCGATATCCGCCCGCTGGTGCGGCTCAATGTCTCGATCGTCGTCGAAACCAACGGCCGCCGTGAAACCGGGACCTATGGCACCGGCGGTCGCGCGCTGTATGACCGGCTGCTTCAGCCCGAAACCTGGAACGGTGCGATCGACGAAGCGCTGGCACAGGCGCTGGTCAATCTCGACGCCGTCGATGCACCGGCGGGTGAAATGACCGTGCTGCTCGGCCCGGGCTGGCCCGGCATCCTGCTCCATGAAGCAATCGGCCACGGGCTGGAGGGCGATTTCAACCGAAAGGGCACGTCCGCTTTCTCCGGTCGCATCGGCGAGCGCGTTGCCGCCCCCGGCGTTACGGTGGTGGACGACGGGTCGATCCTCGACCGGCGCGGCTCGCTGTCAATCGATGACGAGGGTACGCCGACGCGCGAAACCGTGCTGATCGAGGACGGCATCCTGCGCGGCTATATGCAGGATCGCCTCAACGCCCGGCTGATGGGGGTCGAGCCGACCGGTAATGGCCGCCGGGAAAGTTTCCAGCACGCGCCGATGCCACGCATGACCAACACCTTCATGAAGGGGGGCGCGGACGATCCCGCCGAGCTGCTTGCCCGCGTAAAAAAGGGCATCTTCGCTAAATCCTTCGGCGGCGGTCAGGTCGATATAGTCTCCGGCAAATTCGTCTTCTCCTGCACCGAAGCCTACCGGATCGAGGATGGCAAGATCGGTGCCCCGATCAAGGGCGCGACGCTGATTGGCGATGGCCCGACCTGCCTCACCAAAGTCACCGGCATCGGCAACGACTTCGCCCTCGACGAGGGCATCGGCATGTGCGGCAAGGGCGGGCAGAGCGTGCCGGCCGGCGTGGGCCAGCCCACCTTGCTGGTGGAGGGACTGACGGTGGGCGGGACGGCGGCTTAGCCTAAACGCCGGTTAGCAGCCGATCGAATGCACCCACAATAATGTGATGCTCGCTGGCCAGCGACGCAATTGCCTTTCCGAGCTCGTTCGTGGGCACGGTGGCCACCAGATGCGTCGCAAGTAGATGGTCCTGCCCGTGTATATCGAACACCGGGTGTAAGCGGTCGCGCGCGGCGGGCGCGGTGTCCACTGGAATAAGCGGTACAACGATCCGTGTGCGTAGATGGGCCAGCGAACCGTTTTGGCAGTCGAGCAAAAGGCCCGCGCCATGCGTGCGATGCACGTCGAATTGCGCCATCAGAACTGGCGATATCGGGCGAGCGGCAGGCCATGTTCATCGACCCAGGCATTCCACGTTTCTGCCCAGTCGCGATTATCTTCCGCCCACTTTCGATCACGCTCGGCTTTGGCCGCGTCGCGAATTGCTCTCTCGCTGACTTGGGAAAGGTTGATTCCAGCCTCACGCGCTGCTGCCACAATCCCGGTATCGATTGAAAGGTTCACCGGTTTTCGCTTGCCCGAGAAGATGCTATCCTGTTTCATGCGCTAAGCCTATGCGCATGAACCATGCGCGTCAATGGAGCGCATCATGGCCGAATTCTTCGACGCCCTCACCGACGATCACCGCGCGTTCATCGCGAAACAGCCGGTGTTCTTCGTCGCCACCGCCGCCCCGGACGCGCGCGTCAACCTCAGTCCAAAGGGGATGGACAGTTTCCGTGTACTCGATGACCGCACCATCGCCTATCTCGACGTCGCGGGATCGGGCAATGAGACCAACGCGCATCTCATCGCCGACGGGCGTATCACGATCATGTTCTGTGCGTTCGACAGTCCGGCGCTGATTTTTCGCATCTACGGGCGGGGCCGCCCGGTGCTGCCGCAGGATGCTGAATGGGATGCACTCGCCGCACATTTCACATTGCTGCCCGGCACGCGCCAAATCTTCGTGATCGATCTCGACGCCGTGCAAACCTCGTGCGGCTGGGGCGTCCCTTATATGAGCTTCGAGCGCGAGCGTGAGACGCTCAGCAAATATCATATCAAGCAGACCGATGCCGAACGCTTCGGCAAATACGCCATCCGCACGACCAGCATCGACGGCCTCCCCGTGCGCAATCCCCAGCGCACAACCGCCTGATGGCGCTGGTCGAACTTGGCCGCTATTCGCCACCGGAGGCGCATATGGTGATCGGATTGCTGGAGGCGGAGGGGATCATGGCCTTCGCCTTCGACGCCGGGTCCAGCGTGGTTGAGGGCAGTCTGGCCATGCTGATCCCGGTTCGCGTCATGGTCGACGACGAAGATCTGCACCTTGCGCGGGCAGTGATGCCAACAGCCTAAAAAACAGGCAGCCATTCGCACCTGCACAATTTTTTACCTTTCGGTAACGAACGTCTGCCGGCGACTCTGGCAGAATCCCCACGATTTCGACTCTGGCACGCCCTTTGCTGATTGGCCTTCCGGGTCAAAAGAGAAGGGGGCGCAATGAAACTCGTCATCGCCATCATCAAGCCGTTCAAGCTTGATGACGTCCGGGAAGCACTCACCGAACTGGGTGTCGCGGGCATGACCGTTACCGAGGTCAAAGGGTTCGGAAGGCAGAAAGGCCAGACCGAAATCTACCGCGGAGCGGAATACAGCACCAACATGGTGCCGAAAATCAAGATCGAGGTGGTCTGCGCGAGCGATCTCGCGGGCCGTGTGGTCGAGGCGGTTCAGGCCGCGGCCAACACCGGTGCGATCGGCGACGGCAAGATCTTCGTGCTCGACGTCGGTCAGGCGGTGCGCATCCGCACCGGCGAAACCGATCAGACCGCGCTGTAACAGGGGGTAAGCCATGAAAACTGCTTTGAAACTAGCCGCCGGTGCGGGAGCTGCGATGTTCGCGGCGATCCCCGCCTGGGCGCAAAACGCCACGGAAGCCGTGGCCGAGGCGGCCCCTGCGGCCGCGACCGCCGCCTTCGTCCCGACCGCAGAGATGGTCAACAAAGGCGATGTCGCCTGGATGCTGGTCGCATCCGCACTGGTGCTGATGATGTCGGTGCCCGCGCTGGCGCTGTTCTATGGCGGCCTGGTCCGCACGAAGAACATGCTGTCGGTGCTGATGCAGGTGCTGACGATCGTCTGCGTGGCCGCACTCGTGTGGTTCGCCTGGGGCTATTCGATGGCCTTCACCTCGACCGGCACGCCATTCCCGAAACTGTTCGGCGGTCTGGACAAGGCGTTTCTGATGGGCGTCGATCCGACGACCTTCGCCGCAACCTTCTCCAATGGCGTCTATCTGCCGGAATATGTCTTCGTGATCTTCCAGATGACCTTTGCCTGCATCACGCCGGCGCTGATCGTCGGGGCGTTTGCCGAGCGCGTGAAGTTCACGCCGCTGATCATCTTCGTGGTCGCATGGCTGACGCTCGCCTATTTCCCGCTCGCACACATGGTCTGGTACTGGGCTGGCCCGGACTTCCTTCACGCCGCACCCGATGACACGGGTCTGTTGTGGGGCTGGGGCGCGCTCGACTTTGCCGGCGGCACAGTCGTACACATCAATGCCGGCATCGCCGGTCTGGTCGGCTGCCTCGTGATCGGTCCACGCCTTGGCTACAAGTCGGAGCCGATGCCGCCTCACTCGCTGGTGATGACCATGATCGGCGCATCCTTGCTGTGGATCGGCTGGTTCGGTTTTAACGCGGGTTCGGGTCTCGAAGCCAACGCGTTCGGCGCACTCGCCTTCATCAACACGCTGACGGCAACCGCTGCGGCGGGTGCGACATGGGCGATCATCGAACAGATCGTTCACAAAAAGCCGTCGCTGCTTGGCGCGGCATCGGGTGTCGTCGCCGGTCTGGTGGCGATCACCCCGGCGGCGGGCTTTGCCCATCCCGGCACCGCGATCCTGCTGGGTGCTGTCGCCTCGCTGGTTTGCTTCCTGTTCGTCACCACGGTGAAGAATGCGTTGAAATATGACGACACGCTCGACGTGTTCGGCATCCATGCGGTCGGCGGCATCATCGGCGCGATCGGCACCGGCATCGTCGCCAACCCGGCGTTCGGCGGTCAGGGTTGGATCGACTATACCGCACCGGTCGCCAAGGCGGGCGAATATGACATGGTCGCACAGGTCATCACCCAGCTTTGGGCGGTGGGCGTAACCGTCGCCTGGACCGGCGTGGTCAGCCTCGTCCTGTTCCTCGTGCTCAAATACACGATCGGCCTTCGCCCGACCGCTGAAGTCGAGACCGATGGCCTCGACATCAACGAGCATGGCGAACGCGCCTACAACTATTGAGAGATCGGGGCCGCGTTCCGGCGCGGCCCCTCACGTCGTTCCTCCTGCGGACGACTGGGCCGGTGGTTCGCCACCGGCCCTTTTTTTGTTCAGCGAAGGTCAGCCTTCACGAAATCGGCACAGCGTTCGCCGATCATGATGCTCGGCGCGTTGGTGTTCCCGCCAATAAGACGCGGCATCACCGAGGCATCGGCAACGTACAGCCCCTCCACCCCCCGCACACGCAGTTGCGGGTCGCACACCGCCCCGGCATCGCTGCCCATCCGCGCGGTGCCGACCGGGTGATAGATTGTGTCCGACCGCGCCCGGATCAGCCGCTCCAGCGCGGCATCGTCCTGGATATCGATCGGATAGCGATCGCGCCCGCCAAATCGCTTCAGCGGTTCGGCGTCGAGGATGCGGTACATTTCCCGCACGCCCTTCATCAGCAGATCGACATCGCGCCGGTCGCTCAGAAAACCGGGGTCGATCAGCGGTGCCGCGCGCGGATCGATCGACTGCAGCCGCACCGTTCCCCGGCTCTCCGGCCGCAGCACACAGGCGTGACAGCTGAACCCGTGCGCCTTTACCTTTGCCCGGCCATGATCCTCGACGATCGCGATCAGGAAATGGAGCTGGATGTCGGGCGCGGACAGCAACGGATCGGTCTTCAGAAACGCCCCCGCCTCGGCAAAGGGCGACGTCATCTGACCCGAACGCGACCGGAACCAGCGCCACATCGCGCCCATCCCGCTCAGCGATCCGCGCAGCGACCGGCCCAGGAACAGATTGCCCGGAGTCTCGAACGCCGCAACATAATCGAGATGGTCCTGTAAATTGCCGCCGACTTCAGGCGCGTCGACCCGCACCGGAATCCCCAACTCGGCCAGATGTGCACGCGGTCCGATGCCCGACAGCATCAGCGTCTGCGGCGTGCCGAACACCCCGCCAGCCATCACCACGGCGCGTCGTGCCCGGATCATTCGCGTCTGCCCGCCGCGCGCATAGGCGACGCCCCATACGCGCCCTTCCTCGAACAACACGCGCTCGACCGTCGCGTCGCAAATGATGTTGAGGTTGGGCCGTTCGGTCAGGTAACCGCGCGCCGCGGTCCAGCGCTCGCCATCCTTCTGCGTCACCTGATACAGGCCAGCGCCTTCCTGACGCGCGCCGTTGAAATCGTCGTTGCGCGGGATTTGCAGCGATGCGGCGGCGTCGATGAACGCCCTCGACCCGGCATGCGCGAACCCCTGATCGCCGACATGCAATGGCCCATCGCCGCCATGCCAGCCGTCGGCACCGCGTTCGTTCGCCTCGCTGCGCTTGAACACCGGCAGCACATCGTCCCAGCCCCAACCGGTGCAACCCAAAGCCGCCCAATTGTCGTAATCCCATGGATGTCCGCGCACATAGAGCATGGCGTTGATCGCGCTCGACCCGCCCAGTCCCTTCCCCCGTGGCTGATAGCCACGCCGCCCGTTCAACCCCGGCTGCGGCACGGTCTCATACGCCCAGTTGGTCGCCGGCGTCTGCATCGCCATCGCGCCGGGCATCAGCGTGCGCCAGCCGGTATTACGCCCCCCGGCCTCGATCACCGCGACGCTATATTTACCGTCCTCGCTCAGGCGGCCTGCGGCGGCGCTGCCTCCGGACCCGGCTCCGATGACGACGATATCGGCTTCTTGCATTTGTTCTCGAGCCTTCGGCTAGACGGTGCCGGCCCGCTCCCCCACCCGGCCACCCATCGAGTGTACCGTGTGGGTGGCCGGGTAGGGGACCGGGCCGGCACCGTCGTCCGCGTGAGCGGACGCTTGCCGACGCAAGTCTTCCCGCGCCGCCCAGCGCGCCTTGATGGTTTCCGATGTATCGCGGCTGCCGTCGTGGCTCCACCCGGGCGGCGCGAACATATAGCCAAGGCGAGCGTGCCAGTTCGGGGCGGTCCATACGTCCTTCGCGATTCCCCACCATTCGTGGAACGCCGCGCGGATCAGGTTGAAGTCGGGGAGGTTGTGGACGATCCCGTAGCGCGGCCGCTCATCGTCGCGCTCCGGCTCATAGGTGCCGAACATCCGGTCCCAGATGATGAACACCCCCGCATAATTCTTGTCGAGATAACGCGGGTTGGTGGCGTGGTGGACGCGGTGGTGCGACGGCGTGTTCATCACCGCCTCGAACCAGCGCGGCATACGACCGATCACTTCGGTGTGGATCCAGAACTGATAGACCAGGTTCACCCCTGCGACGAAGAACACCATCGCCGGCGGAAAGCCGATCAGAAACAGCGGGAGGCGAAACAGGAACGACACGCTAAAGAACCCGGTCCAGGTCTGCCTGAGCGCGGTCGACAGATTATAATGCTGGCTGGAATGATGGATGACATGGCTCGCCCAGAACCACCGCACCCGGTGCGCCGATCGGTGGAAGGCGTAATAGGCCAGATCGTCGATCACGAACGCGACCACGAACCAGTACCAGGCGTAGCCGATGTCGAAGAGGCGGAACTGGTGCACCCACACCGCCAGCGCAAAGATCGCACCGCCCGCCAGCACGCCTGCGATGGTGCTGCCAAAGCCGAGCATCAGCGACGTCAGCGTATCGCGCGGACAGTACCGGCTGCGATCCTTCAATCGCGCGACCACCATCTCCGCCAGCACGAGCAGGACGAAGGCGGGGACCGCAAGATCGACGGGATCGGGCAGATTGGGCATCGCGTTCCTTACACGCGTGTTAATAAGCGCGTCTGTGTGGCAAGTGCAATGGGGCGTTCAGCCGTCCAGCGCCGCCGCGAATGCCCGAGCCTCCTCCGCATCCGCCACCGTAATGCGGAATAGCTCCCCCGTACCCGTTTGCAGCGTGATCGCGGCACCAGCGTCCCCGTGCGTCACCGACAGGAGCGTCGCACCGTCGATCCGCCGCGCCCGGAACCGCGCACCCATCGGCTCGATCAGTACCAGTTCGCCCGCATCGCCCGCGACGGCGGCCAGTCCGCCGCTCGCCGAAACCACGCCCGCTTGCCCGACGAACCCGCTCACCAGTGCCTCGGCCAGCGCGACCGCATCGTCGCCCGTTTTCAGTTGCTGTGTCCCGCCCAGCCGTAACGCCCAGGCGATTCCCGCCAGCGTCAACACTGCCGCCAGCGATCCCGCAGCAAGCATCCAGTTCATGCCAGAAAGCTCACGTCCGTCCTGAAAGCGTATCCAGCATCGCGCGAATTCCGTTCAGATCATAGCCCGCGCCCGCCGCCTGCTCGATCAGTTCGACCGGATCGGTACCCCCGCTCGCCTCCGCCAGTGCCCATAAATTCGCCGATCGCGTGCCCGACCGGCAATAGGCCAGCACGGGACCATCTGCCGCATCCAGCGCGTTGCGCATCGCCTCGACCTGAGTCGCGGCGAAGCCGGCATGCGTCACCGGAATCGCGTGATAGGACAGGCCCAGCGTCTCGGCCACCGCGCGCACCGCTTCACCCTCGGGCTGGCCGGATTCCTCGTCGTCGGGCCGGTTGTTGACGATTGCCACGAACCCCGCCCGCGCCAGTTCGGTCACATCCGCCGGATCGATTTGCGGGGCGACCGAAATCTGGTCGTTGATACGGCGGATGTTGGCCATGAACCTCTCCTGTGGCACCGGTTCAGCCCAGCCGAACGCAACTACGGCGCTTCGCGTATCACCTGAAGGAAAGCATCGCCATAGGCATCTAGCTTGCGTTCGCCGACGCCGGTGAACGTGGCCAGCGTCGCGCGGTCGCGCGGTCGCCGCGACGCCATTTCGCGCAACACCGAATCGTGAAAGATCACATAGGGCGGGACGCTTGCCGTTTCCGCCAGTTCACGGCGCTTGGCGCGCAACGCCTCGAACAGCGGCGCATCCTCGCTCGCCATCTCGACAGCCGGACCGCCGCGCCGCTTGCGCCCGCGTTCCGGCTCGCTGGCCAGCACGACCTCAACCCTGGCCTCGCCGCGCAAAATCTCGCGCGCATTGCCCCCCAGCGCCAGCCCGCCATGCTCGTTCGGCACCAGCACGCCGCGCGCCTGTAACGCCCGCGCCACCGGCTTGACCAGCGCCATATCCTCCGGGTCCGCGATGCCGAACACGGTCAGCCGGTCATGGCCCCATTTCAGGATGCGCTCGTCGCTCGCCCCGCTCAGCACCTTTTCGAGATGCCCGACGCCGAAGCGTTGTCCGGTGCGATAGACCGCGGACAGCAATTTGCGCGCAGTCTCGGTCGCGTCGCGCACCCCCGGCGCGTTCAGGCAATTGTCGCAATTGCCGCATTTGTCCGGCGGCGTTTCCCCAAAATAGCGCAACAGCACCGCGCGCCGACACTCCGCCGTCTCGACCAGTCCGGCCAGCGCGTCGAGCCGCGTCCGCTCCGCCGCGCGCCGCCCCTCCGGCATCTCCATCAGCCATTCGCGCGCGCGCGTGAAATCGCCGGGTGCCCAGAACAGGTGTGCCACCGCCGGATCGCCATCGCGCCCCGCACGCCCGCTTTCCTGATAATAACCCTCGATCGACTTCGGCAGGCCGGCATGCGCGACAAAGCGCACGTCGGGCTTGTCGATCCCCATCCCGAACGCAATTGTCGCGACCATCACCATATCTTCGGACCGCACGAACTCGGCCTGCGCGCGCTTGCGCTGATCGGGGGCCATGCCCGCGTGGTAAAAGCGCGTCTGCCGCCCGGTTCCGGCCAGCGCCGCTGCCAGCTTCTCGGTGCGGTCGCGTGAGGTCGCATACACGATCCCGGCCCCCGGCGTGCGCTTGACCAAAGACGCGATCGCCGATCCTTTGGAGGCGGTATTGGTGATCGCGTAGCGGATATTGGGCCGGTCGAACCCGGCGATGATCATCCCGTCGTCGGGAATACCCAGCTGTTCGAGGATATCGGCGCGGGTATGCGCGTCGGCGGTGGCGGTCAGCGCCAGCCGGGGCAGATCGGGGAACGCGTCGAGCAGCGGGCGCAGCAGCCGATAATCGGGCCTGAAGTCATGACCCCACTCGCTCACGCAATGCGCTTCGTCGATGGCGAACATCGACAGCGGTGCCTGACGCAGCAGGTTGCGAAACCCCTCGTTCGACGCCCGTTCCGGCGCAACGTAAAGCAGGTCGAGCTCGCCCGCCCTGAACCGCGATATCGTCTCGTCGCGATTATCGTCGGCGCTGGTCAGTGTCGCGGCGCGGATACCCACCGCCTCCGCCGCGCGCAGCTGATCGTGCATCAGCGCGATCAACGGGGAAACGACCAGACACGTCCCCTCCAGCATCACCGACGGGAGCTGATAGGTCAGCGACTTGCCCGCGCCGGTCGGCATCACCGCCAGCGTGCGCTGTCCGGCGAGCACGCGCGTTACGACGTCACGCTGGACGCCACGAAAATCAGGAAAGCCGAAAGTGGTACGAAGAACGTCTTGCGGGTCACTCATGCGGGCGGCGTATAGCCCAGTTCCGCCAGATATGCGCGCAAACCGGCGGCATAATCGGGATATTCGATCAGCTGGCCGTCGGGGCATGCGCCGTTCTCGGGATCGCGCGCGACCTTGCACTTGTCCGGCCAGATTTTCGGCTCGGTACGGATTTCCTTGAGGATGACCGGCATTGCCGCCTCCAACTGACCCAGCCGCGCCGCGTTCGCCGCCCATGCCGCGCAGGCGCCGTTCGGATATTCCTCCTTGATGCAGCCTTTGCGCGTTTCCGCCGCCGCCTTCTCGAATATCTTGCGAAAGCGCGGGTCGGCGGAAACATCGACCTTTGCGCCGTCGATCACGTTCAGCACCATCGGCGGCGCGACGCTCCCGGCATAGCTCTCGAACGCATAAAGGAAGCGGTCGTCGCTCACCACGAAGTCCAGCGTCCCGTCCTTGTCGATATCCTTTGGCCAGCCGATCTCGGCCCCGTCATAGGCACCCAGTTCGACGACCTTCAGCCCGTCCGCACCCGGCACCACCGCGCGCATCTCCTGACAGCAATGCATGCCCCCGCTATAGGTCTGCACGAATGCCGCGACCGGTCCGCCTTTCGACAATGGTCCGAGCATCAGGATATTCTGCATCGGCGAGCCGTCAAGCGTGACCGATTTGCCGTCCGCTGCGGTGATGACGAGCTTGGGCTCCATATGCCCCTCCTCGCAATCTTCGCCCAGCGGCGCGCATTGCACCCGGTCGAACATCGCCGTCATGCCGCCCAGCCGATAGACTTTGCGGCCCTCTCCCATCGACCATTCGATCCGCTCGCCGGCGCGCACCAGCTTGACCGGCTGACGCGCGGCACCCAGCATCACGAACAGCAGCAATAGGCTCAGCAATCGGATCGTCACGGCGTTGCCCTCCAGTGCTATCGCGCTACCATTGCGCCCAAGGGGCAGCAATCGAGGGACGACAGATGGATTCTGACAGCGTGACCGATAACCGGAGCCGTAGCCGCTACGAACTCGTGGTCGATGGCCACACCGCCTTTGCCGCCTATACGATCGACGGTGACGTCATGACCTTCACCCATACCATCGTCCCGCCCGCGCTGGAGGGACGGGGCATCGCCAGCCGTCTGATCCTGCATGCGCTGACCGATGTACGGGCACGCGGCATGACGCTGATCGCAAAATGTTCGTTCGTCGCCGCCTATATCCGCAAGCACCCGGAGTGGGCGGACTTGCTGGCCGAACCGCTGGATTAGAGCGCGACCGGCTTCCCGTCGATCAACTGGTGCGTGCACAATTGCGCCGCCGCGCTGTCGTCGGCATCCAGCGCAGCGACCGCAGCCCAGCCTTCACGGCGCAGCGCCGCCGCCTTGGCGGCATTGGTCCCCACGGGCAGGAACACACGCCGCCGGTCGCCGTTGGTCAGCCCCGCGTCGAGGATCGAATCGGCGAACAGCGAGAATCCGACCGCAGGCTCCTCGCCGTCCGCGCCGATCACGGAATAGCTGCCGCCGCGCCCGATCTCGCCGCGCACCCCTTGCGCGAACAGCGAGAAGCCGATCCAGCTTTGATATTCGAAGCCGTGGCGCTCGGTCGGGTCGAGCGTCAGCGCGACCTTGCCCGATACCGCTTCGGCAACGGCGGCCAGCCCGTCGAGGCGGGACGCCAGCACGCCGTTACGGTCATGCGCACGCAACCGCTCGATGGCCGTCTCAAACGGACCCGCCGCTTCGATCAACGGCAGGAATGCCGGATCGATCGCCGCCACGCCTGCCGCATCCTTCGCATCCAGCCGGTCGCGCAACCGCATCAGCGCATCGGCTGCCATATCGGGTGCCAACTGCTCGATCAGGTCGGGCAAGGTGAAATCGAGCGCGAGCCCGGTGACGCCCGCCGCCTCGAGCGCCTCGACCGCAACGGTCACGATCTCACGCGCCGCCGCCACACTGTCGCGCCCGATCAACTCGCAACCGATCTGCCGCATCGCACGCTCGGGCCGTAACTCGCTGGCGCGCAGTTTCAGCACTTGCCCGGCATAGGATAGCCGCACGGGGCGCGGGTGGTGCGCCATCCGCGTCGCCGCAATTCGCCCGACCTGCGCGGTGATATCGGGCCGAATCGCCAGCGTGCGGCGCGACACCGGATCGGTAAAGCGCACCGCATCCTTCGCACTCGCCGCCTTCAGCCGCGCACCCAGCGAATCCTCGAACTCGGCGAGGGGCGGATCGACCTGCTCATAACCATAGGCCCGCGCGACATCGAGCACACGCCGCTCCAGCGCCGCAGCCGCGTCGGCATGGGGCGGGAGGCGGTCATGAAAGCCCTCGGGAAGAAGTCCGTTCATCCCCGCTCCCATATGCGCCTCAGAACTTCAACGCCATCGCCGTCTTCACACCCGGTAGTGCGCGCACCGTGGCGATCAGATCCGGCGTCACGGCGTCATCGACCGACAGCAGCAGCACCGCCTCGCCACCGGCATCGCGGCGACCGAGGTGGAAGGTGCCGATATTCACTCCTGCCTCGCCCAGCGCGCTGCCCAGACGGCCGATGAACCCCGGCGCATCCTCGTTGACGACGTACAGCATATGCCCGGCCAGATCGGCCTCGACCTTGATACCGAACAGCTCGACCAGGCGGGGTGCCTTGTTGCCGAACAGCGTGCCCGCGACCGACCGCTCGCCCGCATCGGTTTTGACCGAGACGCGCACCAGCGTGTGGTAATCGCCTTCCTTCTCGGTCTTGATCTCCCGCACTTCGATGCCGCGTTCCTTGGCCAGGAAGGGCGCGTTGACCATGTTCACCGTGTCCGAATGGACGCGCAGGAACCCGGCCAGCACCGCACTTACGATCGGCTTCTGGTTGAGTTCGGCCGCCGCACCCTCGCTGTGGATCGAGACGCGGGCGATGCTGCCATGCGCCAGTTGCCCGACCAGGCTGCCCAGCTTTTCGGCCAGTTCCATATAGGGCTTGATGCGCGGCGCTTCCTCGGCGGACAGCGACGGCATGTTGAGCGCGTTGGTGACGCCGCCATTGACGAGGAAATCGGCCATCTGTTCGGCGACCTGAATCGCGACATTGACCTGCGCCTCGTTGGTGGAGGCACCCAGATGCGGGGTCGAGATGAAGTTGGGGGTGCCGAACAGCGGCGATTCCTTGGCGGGCTCGCTTACGAACACGTCGAGCGCCGCGCCGCCGATATGCCCCGAATCGAGGCCTTCCTTCAGCGCGACTTCGTCGATCAGCCCGCCGCGCGCGCAATTGATGATGCGCACGCCCTTTTTCGTCTTGGCCAGATTCTCGGCGGACAGGATGTTGCGCGTCTGGTCGGTCAGCGGCGTGTGCAGCGTGATGAAATCGGCGCGGGCGAGCAGCTGATCGAGCTCGACCTTCTCCACGCCCATTTCCACCGCGCGCTCCGGCGACAGGAACGGATCGAACGCGATAACCTTCATGCGCAGACCCAGCGCACGATCGGCGACGATCGATCCGATATTCCCCGCTCCGATCAGGCCCAACGTCTTGGCGGTCAGCTCGACCCCCATGAAGCGGTTCTTCTCCCACTTGCCGGCCTGAGTCGACAGATCGGCCTCGGGCAGCTGACGGGCGAGCGCGAACATCAGCGCGATGGCGTGTTCGGCGGTCGTGATCGAATTGCCGAACGGGGTGTTCATGACGACCACGCCCTTTGCCGACGCGGCGGGGATATCGACGTTATCGACGCCAATCCCGGCGCGGCCGACGACCTTCAGGTTGGTTGCGGCATCCAGGATCTCCTGCGTGACCTTGGACGAGCTGCGGATGGCGAGGCCGTCATACTGGCCGATGATCGCCTTCAGCTCGTCCTGCGTCTTGCCGGTGATCTCGTCCACCTCGACGCCGCGCTCGCGGAAGATTTCGGCGGCCTTGGGGTCCATTTTGTCGGAAATGAGTACTTTTGGCATTTTCTACCTCGCCATCCCGGCGAAAGCCGGAATCTTTCAAATCTGGGGAATGTGGTTTGAAGCGAACGCAGCTCTGTAGAGAGCTAGCGCAACAGTTCCATGGAAGCCTTGCGCCAAGCCCAATCGAGCCAAGGTCCAAGGGCGACGATATCCGCAGTTTCCACAGTAGCGCCGCACCAGATACGCAAGCCTGCCGGGGCGTCACGATAGCTGCCAATGTCGTATGCGGCATCTTCAGCCTCAAGAAATGAGACCATCTTCTTCGCGAGCGCCGCAGCCGCCTCTTCGCTCAATGGAAAGTCGCCGAGAGCCTTGTCAGTGAACGCCAAGCAAACGCTGGTTTTCGACCGGAACGCCTCATCGAGCGCAAGATGGCCCAGCCAATCACGCTCTGCCACAATCTTGTCGAGCGCCGCGGCATTGGCGTCCGACCGTGCGATCAGCCCCTCGGCACCGCCAATCGACTTCGCCCATTCCAGCGCAAAGATCGCATCCTCCACCGCCAGCATCGACGGCGTGTTGATCGTCTCGCCCTTGAACACGCCCTCTGCCAGCTTGCCCTTCGCCATCAGGCGGAACACTTTCGGGAGCGGCCATGCGGGGGTGTAAGCTTCCAGCCGCTCGACCGCGCGGGGGCCGAGGATCAGGACGCCGTGCCCGCCTTCGCCGCCCAGCACTTTCTGCCAGCTGAATGTGGCGACGTCGATCTTGTCCCATGGGATGTCATAGGCGAACACCGCGCTGGTCGCGTCGGCAAAGGACAGGCCTTCGCGGTCGTCGGGGATCCACTCGCCATTGGGGACACACACGCCGCTGGTGGTGCCGTTCCAGGTGAACAGCACGTCGGTCGTCCAGTCGATGGCGGTCAGGTTGGGCAGCTGGCCGTAATCGGCGCGCACGACAGTCGGATCGAGTTTCAACTGCTTGACCGCATCGGTGACCCAGCCTTCGCCGAAGCTCTCCCATGCCAATGTCGTCACGCCACGCGCGCCGAGCATCGTCCACATCGCCATCTCGAACGCCCCGGTGTCGGAACCGGGGACGATGCCGATGCGGTGTGTGTCGGGCAGCTTCAGCATCTCGCGCATCAGGTCGATGGCATATCGCAGACGCGTCTTGCCTAGCTTCGACCGGTGCGACCGGCCCATCACTTGCGTATCGAGTTTTTCGGGAGCCCAGCCCGGCGGCTTTGCGCAGGGACCGGAGGAAAAATGCGGACGCGCCGGCTTGAGCGCCGGAGCAGGTAGATCAGTCATTTCAGTCTCTCCTTACAGAGAGCACGCGCGGCGTTGGGACCGCGTGGCCCGTCGCCGCCCCTAACGGCGAAGCCCTCGAAGTCAAGCGAAGAGCGGTTAGGGGGGGATTCAGTTTCAGGCTTTATAGCGGCAACCGATGCGCTTCCTCGCCGCCCTACTCCTACCCGTTCTGCTGTCCGGCTGCCTGTTCGGCGGCGACGGCGACCGCCCCTCGCCGCGTGCCCCGGTGCGCCCCGATCCCCGCGGCCCAGTCACGCTCAATCTGCCGACCAGCCGCGAGACGCAGCAATGTTACGCCGATCTGTCGCGCGAACAGGTGCGGTTCAGCCCGCTGCCCGACCGCGATTATGGCGGCGGTTGTCAGGTGATCGGCGCAGTGCAGCTGATCGATATCGGCCTGCCGGTCAGCGGGCTCAAGGCAATGCGGTGCCCGCTCGCCCGCGCCTTCATCGCTTGGGCACGCAACGCTGCCGCGCCCGCCGCGCGCGAAATCCTGCGCGGGGAACTGGTTAAGATCGAGACGTTCGGGACCTATTCGTGCCGCGGCATCGTGGGTGGCAGCGCGGCCTCGGCTGCGCGCGTGTCCGAACATGGCCTCGGCAATGCCGTCGATGTTTCGGCATTCATCCTGCGCGACGGGCGGCGGATCACCGTGCTCGACGGCTGGAATTCGGACGATGACGAGATCCGCGACTTCCTCCGCGCCATCCACCGCTCGGGCTGTCGCCGGTTCGCCACGGTGCTCAGCCCGGATTATAACGCGGCACACCGCAACCATCTGCATTTCGACATGGGGCGCGGCCCTTTCTGCCGGTGATGTTTTGATTTAAGCGACGTTGATGACAGATCCCAACGTACCCTCGCGCGTGTTCGCGCGTGCCAGCCAGGACGCCGAAAGCGCCCGCACCGCCGTCAGCACCCCGCAGACCCAAGACCCGGCCTACCGCCTTGCCTTCCAGGATATGGACTTCCTGTTGCGTGAGGATTTGCGCCCGGTTCGTTTCCAGCTCGAACTGCTGAAACCGCAATTGCTGATGGACGAGGCGAAGATCGCGTCGATGTTCGTCATCTATGGCTCAGCGCGCATCCCCGAACCGGCCAAGGCACAGGCGCTGCTCGATCTCGCCACCGACGACCAGTCGCGGCTGATCGCACAGCGGCTGATCGAGAAGTCGAAATATTACGATGTCGCGCGCGAGCTTTCGCACCTCGCCAGCTGCT
Source organism: Sphingomonas sp. LT1P40 (assembly GCF_036663835.1). Taxonomy (NCBI): domain Bacteria; kingdom Pseudomonadati; phylum Pseudomonadota; class Alphaproteobacteria; order Sphingomonadales; family Sphingomonadaceae; genus Alteristakelama; species Alteristakelama amylovorans. Next base: position 337,590 of record NZ_JAXOJT010000002.1, on the reverse strand, counting down.
ATCCGCTGGATGACGACGGCAAGCGCCACTTCGTCGTCTGCTCCGGCGGTGGTCCGTCGATCATGGAGGCGGCGAATCGCGGGGCGATGGACAAGGGCTGCGAATCGGTGGGTCTCAACATCGTTTTGCCGCACGAACAGGCGCCGAACGAATATGTGACCCCGTCGCTGAGCTTCCAGTTCCATTATTTCGCGCTGCGGAAGATGCACTTCCTGCTTCGCGCGCGTGCGGTTGCAGTGTTTCCGGGTGGGTTCGGCACGTTCGACGAATCGTTCGAGCTGCTGACGCTGATTCAGACCGGCAAGATCAAACCGATTCCAGTGATCTTTTACGGCAAGGATTTCTGGACCCGGGTCGTCAATTTCGACGCGCTGGTCGAGGAAGGCGTGATTTCACCGCGCGACCTGAACCTGTTCCACTTCTGCGAAACTGCCGAAGAGGGCTGGGAGATCGTCCAGAATTTCTACAAGGACCGCGCGGAATAAGGCGTCTCCCCAGCGAAAGCTGGGGTCTCCCGCGTTTTGCCGAAAGCTCACGGGCACGCACGCCGCACCAGACCCCAGCTTGCGCCGGGGTGACGAGGCCTACTCCTTCTTCGCGGCCTCAACGGCGGCAGCCGGATCGACCGACGGCGCGCCAGGGGCCGGGGTTGCGGCGTTCGACAGCTCGGTCGCGTTGCCATCGACAGCGGTGGCGTTGCCCTCGCCTTCGGCGGCAGGTGCGGCCTCGACCGCCGGCAGTGGCAGGTTCGACCCTTGTGCGTTCAGATAGGCAATGACGTTGGCGCGTTCCTGCGGGTCGGACAGGCCGGCAAAGGTCATCTTGGTGCCCGCCGCATATTTGCGGGGGCTGGCAAGCCACGCATCCATGGCGGCAAAGTCCCAATTGCCGGGAACGGCCTTCAGCGCTTCCGAATAGGCAAAGCCCGCGACATGGCCGTGCGGCTTGCCCATCGCCGCCCACAGATTCGGGCCAACGCCGTTCGCGCCGCCGCTGGTGATGGTATGGCACGCCGCGCATTTGGCGAACGAAGCCTGACCCTTGGCCGTATCGGCCTTGGCCATGCGCGCGCCGATCGGCTCGACCGCTGCGCCGCCATCCTCACCACCGCCATCGGCGCTCTCGACCGGATAGCCGGCCTTTTCGGGCTTTTCGCTATGATAGATCATGCCGCTGGCGATCGACAGGCCAAGGGCAGAGGCACAGCCGAACAGGACCCAGCCTGCGATCGTGTTCATGCGATTATCCATTGCGCGCCCGTCTGCCCCAGTTGTTGATCGTCTTGATCTTGGCGGTTCCTTTAGTGTGGGCTTTTGCGCACCGCAACCCGGGCTTGCTCACCTAACCGCTGAGCGCTAAGCGCCCGCGCCAATGGAAAGTTTCGCAGCGCCCGCGCGCCCGATCGTGGCGCGGATGACCGAAGCCGCGCTGGCAGAGCCTAAACGCGCGGTCGCGTTTCAGGGCGCGCCGGGTGCAAATTCGCATATGGCGGCGCTCGAAGCCTTCCCGACCGGCCTCCCCTTGCCGTGTTTCAGCTTCGAGGATGCGATCGATGCGGTGCGCGAAGGGCGCGCCGATTGCGCGATCATCCCGATCGAAAATTCGCTGCACGGGCGCGTCGCCGACATCCACTTCCTGCTGCCCGAATCGGGGCTGGTCATCACCGGCGAGCATTTTCTGCCGATCCGCTATGCGCTGATGGGGCTGGGCGACCGCGCCAGCGTGCGCCACGCGATGAGCCATCCGCAGGCGCTGGGCCAGTGCCGCTTGTGGCTGCGCGAGCAGGGGATTGCGCCGCTATCCTATCCCGACACCGCCGGTGCTGCCGCCGTGATCGCCGAACAGGGCGACCCCGCCGTCGCCGCGCTCGCCCCGCCGGGGGCAGCATCGCTCTATCAGTTGACGATTTTCGAGAATGACGTCGCCGATGCCGACCACAACATGACCCGCTTCGTCGTGCTCGCCCGCAGCGCGCCGCCGCTGCGCGACCACGGCCTGTACATGACTACCTTCATCTTCGAGGTGAAGAACGTCCCCGCCGCCTTGTACAAGGCGCTGGGAGGGTTCGCCACCAACGGCGTCAACATGACCAAGCTGGAAAGCTATCAGCGCGGCGGCAGCTTCGCCGCGACCGAATTTTATTGCGACATCGTCGGCCGCCCCGGCGATCCCGCAATCGACCGCGCGCTCGACGAACTGAAGTTCCATACCAAATCGATGCGCGTGCTCGGCGCCTATCCCCAAGCGCGCGCGCGGCCTGAATAAGCGGTCCGGGTAACCCGCTCGAAAACGGTCATTTTGGGCCTTCCCGAACTGCGCGGACGGCTGCTACCCCGATGACGGGACCGGGGGAATCGATGACCGAAGACGTAGAAGAACGCAGTGCCCTGTTGGGGTGGCCATTGCTGACGGCGCTGGGGGGCTGCCTGTTGCTGGCCGTTGCATCGATGCTGGTTCCGGCGATCCTGCCACGCATGGATATTTCGACGCTGTTGCTGATCGGCGCGGGCACCGGGCTGGCGCTGTGGCTGGTCGTGCTGCTTGTGGGCATGCGTCGCCCGCAATGGATCGTCATTGCCGCCGCGCTTGTCCTTTTGCCGGCGGCGGGCGGGCTGGCCGCGCTCGGCGCCAACCGCATCTATGTCGCGCGCGCATCGGGGGACGGCATGACCTTCGCCCAGTTGAAGTTCGCGCCAGATGGCGCGCCGCTGCTCCCCAGTGGTGCCGCCGGACGTGGACCCATCTCGGCCGCCTATCACGCCGCGCTGGCCGAAGCGGAGAAGGACCAGAAGGATTATGCCGCGACGCTCGGCCGCATGAACCTCGGCGCGCTCAACGCCCCGTATCTATTGCAACAGGCACCGGCGGTGCTTGAGAAATGCGGATCGATCAGCGGGCTTGAAAAGGTCGCGGCAACGAACAGCCGCCGCCGCGGCGAGCGCGCCGCCCGACTGGGCGATGCCGTGGCAGCCTCCGAACTGTCGACGTCCGCGAAGGAGGGCGTGCGGATGATCGTCGTCCCCGAGACGGCCGATGCAATCCTCGCCAACGAAATCGAGACGATCCGTGCGGCACGCGAGCAATGCGATCTGCTCGCCCGCCGGACCTGGAGCAATTCGGGCGGCTATTTCGGCTTTGGCAATGCGGGCGACTGGGCAAAATTCCGCACGATCACCGCCCGCCGTGTCCGGGCGGCCGAGGAACTGGGTCGATTGCAGCGCTCCGAAACCGACCGCCGCACCGCCGGACGCGAAATGGTGCGCGAGGAACTGAGCCGTTAATCGGCGAACAGCAGCACGGGCGTTTCGACCAGCTTCTTCACCGCCTGGACATAGCTCGCCGCGTCCCAGCCATCGACGACGCGGTGGTCGCAGCTGATCGACAGGTTCATCAGCTTGGCGCGGACGATATCGTCCCCGACAAACACAGGCCGTTCGACAATCTTGTTCGGGCCGATGATCGCAACCTCGGGCCGGTTGATGACCGGCGTCGTCGCAATGCCGCCCAGCGGGCCGAGCGAGGTTATGGTAATGGTCGAGCCTGACAGCTCCTCGACCTTCGCCTTGCCGGTGCGCGCCGCCTCGGCGAGGCGGGTGATCTCGCTGGCGAGCTGCCACACATTCATGTCCTGCGCATCGCGGATCACGGGCACCATCAGCCCGGCATCGGTCTGCGTCGCCATACCCAGATGCACGCGTCCGTGGCGGATGACCACGCCCGCCTCGTCGTCATAACGCGCGTTGAGCATCGGGAAACCGGGCAAGGTGCGACAGATCGCGACGATCAGGAACGGCAGCATCGTCAGCTTGGGCCGTGCCCCGCGATTGGCGTTCAGATCGCCGCGCATTGCCTCCAGCGCGGTGACGTCGATCTCATCGACATAGGTGAAATGCGGGATCGCGCGCTTCGACGCCGCCATATTCTCGGCGATGCGGCGGCGCATGCCGATGACCTTGACCGCCTCGTCCTCGCGCGCACGGCTGGCGTGCGGCGCGTTGTAGCCCTGCGCCGCGCCATAGCGCAGGAAGGCGTCGAGATCGGCGTGGCGGATATGCTGGCCCTCGTGCTTCACTTCGGCCAGATCGACGCCGAGATCCTTCGCCCGCTGGCGGACAGCGGGGGAAGCTAGAACTTGTTCTCCCCTCCCACTTGCGAGAGGGGTCGGGGGAGGGGCTGTTTCCGTAGTGACGGGCGCGGGTTCGGACTCGACAGTTTCTCCCCCAGTTCCTCCCGCAAGCGGGAGGGGAGCGGCTTCAGCCACTTCCTCAACGCCGGGATTCTCCGCTTCGATCTGCTCTTCGACCGCTTCGGACACCGGGGCAGCCTCAGCCACAGGCGCAGGCGCCTCGCCCGCTTCACCATCGACCTCGACCACCATCAGCGCGGCACCGATCGGCACCTGGTCGCCGACCTCACCCGCCAGCTCGACCACCACGCCCGACACGGGCGACTCCATCTCGACCGTCGCCTTGTCGGTCATCATGTCCGCGACAGACTGATCTTCCTCGACGCGATCGCCGACCTTGACGTGCCAAGCGACGATCTCGGCCTCGGCAATGCCTTCGCCGATATCAGGCAGTTTGAACGTGAAACGAGCCATTGCGGTTCAGTCCTTCAGGAGTTTCTTGAGTGCCTCGCCGATACGGACGGGACCGGGGAAATATGCCCATTCCAACGAATGGGGATAGGGTGTGTCGAAACCTGTGACGCGCTCGACCGGGGCTTCCAGATGATAGAAGCAACGTTCCTGCACCAGTGCCGATAGCTCGGCACCGAACCCGCCGGTGCGCGTCGCCTCATGCACCACCAGGCAGCGTCCGGTCTTCTTCACCGATGCCTCGATCGTCTCGACGTCCAGCGGGACGAGCGTGCGCAGGTCGATAATCTCGGCGTCGATCCCCATGTCCTCGATCGTCGCGCGCGCAACATGGACCATCGTGCCGTAGGCCAGGATCGTCACCGCCTCGCCCGGCCGCACCACCGCTGCCTTGCCCAGTTCGATGCGATAATAGCCTTCCGGCACCGCCCCCCCTTCATGGCCCGACCAGTTCTTCGACGGGCGATCCCAATGGCCATCGAACGGGCCGTTATAGATGCGCTTGGGCTCGAAGAAGATCGTCGGATCATTGTCCTCGATCGACGCGATCAACAGCCCCTTGGCGTCGTAAGGCGTGGACGGGATCACCGTTTTCACGCCGGAGACGTGGGTAAAGATGCCCTCGGGCGATTGCGAATGCGTCTGGCCGCCAAAGATACCGCCGCCGAACGGCGACCGCACCGTCAACGGGGCAGTGAATTGCCCGGCCGAACGATAACGCAGCCGCGCCGCCTCGCTCACCAATTGGTCGAGCGCGGGGTAGATGTAATCGGCGAACTGAATCTCCGGCACCGGGCGCAGGCCGTATGCGCCCATGCCGATCGCGACGCCGATGATGCCGCATTCGGTGATCGGCGTGTCGAACACGCGGGTTTTGCCGAATTTCTCCTGCAAGCCCGCGGTGGCGCGAAACACACCGCCGAAATACCCGACATCCTCGCCCATCACGACCACATTGGGGTCGCGCGCCATCATCACTTCCATGGCCGAGTTGATTGCTTGAATCATGTTCATGCGGGTGGTGGCACCCGCTTCGTCGATGACATCGCTCATGATTTGCGCGCCCATGGACGGCCTGACGCCGTTTCCTCGTCGATCATCTGCTGCCGTTGCTCCTTCAGATGCCATGGCATCTCCTCGAACACGCCGTCGAACAGCGAATCGAGTGGCTGGAGCAGGCCGTGGCCTAGGATGCCGTTCTTCTCGGCTTCCTTCTGCGCGGCTTTCACTTGCTCGGCGAGTTCGCGGTCCATCGCTGCGTGACGTTCGTCATCCCATTCGCCGATCGCGATCAGATGCGCCTTCAGCCGTGCGATCGGGTCGCCCAGCGGCCAGGCCGTCGGCTCGCCCGCGCTGCGATATTGCGTCGGATCGTCCGACGTCGAATGACCCTCCGCACGATAGGTGAAATGCTCGATCAGCGTCGGCCCCTGATTGGTCCGCGCGCGCTCCGCTGCCCACAACGTCGCGGCATAGACCGCCAGCGCGTCGTTGCCGTCCACGCGAAGGCCAGCAATGCCATAACCGATCGCGCGCGCCGCGAACGTCGTCGCCTCCGCCCCGGCGAACCCTGAAAAACTCGAAATCGCCCATTGGTTGTTGACGATGTTGAAGATGACCGGCGCTTTATAGACGGTCGCAAAGGTCAGCGCGGAGTGGAAGTCGCCCTCCGCCGTCGAACCCTCGCCGCACCAGGTCGCGGCGATGCGCGTGTCGCCCTTGGCCGCGCTCGCCATCGCCCAGCCGACGGCTTGCGGATATTGCGTGGTGAGGTTGCCGGAGATCGAGAAGAAGCCGTCGTCGCGCGACGAATACATGATCGGCAGCTGCTTGCCTTGCAGCACGTCGCCGCTGTTGGAATAAATCTGGTTCATCATCTGAACCATCGAATAGCCGCGCGCGATAAGGATGCCCTGCTGGCGATAGCTGGGGAAGCACATGTCGTCGCTGGCCAGCGCGTGCGTCGCGGCGATCGCCACCGCCTCCTCGCCGGTACATTTCATGTAGAAGCTGGTCTTGCCCTGCCGTTGCGCGCGGAACATCCTTTCGTCGAACGCCCGGACCAGCGCCATGTCGCGCAGGATCGTGCGCAACGTGTCGGGCGTCAGACGCGGGTTCCACGGGCCAACCGCCTGTCCCTCGTCATCCAGCACGCGCACCAGCGTATAGGCCAGTTCGTGGAAGCTGTCGGGCGCGGCGGCGGTATCGGGCCGTCGCTGCGCCCCGGCGGGTGGCACATCGACATCGGCAAAGTCCACCGCGTCGCCCGGCCGAAACTTCGGTTCCGGCACGTGCAACGATAGGGGTGGCAAATTGGGGCGCGAACCGTCCGCTGTCATGCTCTCTCCACTGTGCGAGGCTCCATGTCATCGATCAACGCACGAAATCCTGTTGCGCCCACCTGTTATTATATTTCAAAATCGCTGTCCAGATAGGACAGCGTCACTGTCCTGATTGATGCTGTTTCCCGGTGGGACAGCCTAGCCATATGCGAGTAAACGAATCGCCCCCTTTTCCCCGAAGGCTACGCCTCCTAAGGGGATCGTTCCATTTTCAATCGCGCCTGGGAGCGACCCGTAATGAAACTGATGGCCGGCAATTCCAACCTGCCGCTTGCCCAGGCGATTGCGGGCTATCTCGAAATCCCGCTGACTCAGGCGAATGTGCGGCGCTTCGCCGACGAGGAAATCTTCGTCGAAATCCTCGAAAATGTGCGTGGCGAGGACGTGTTCGTGCTTCAGTCGACGTCGTTCCCGGTGAACGACAACCTGATGGAAATGCTCATCATGATCGACGCGCTGAAACGCGCATCGGCCCGCCGCATCACCGCCGTTCTCCCCTATTTCGGCTATGCGCGTCAGGACCGCAAACCCGGCCCGCGCACCCCGATTTCGGCGAAACTGGTCGCCAATCTGATTACCAAGGCCGGGGCCGACCGCGTCCTCTCGGTCGATCTCCACGCCGGACAGATTCAGGGCTTTTTCGATATCCCCACCGACAATCTCTTTGCCGCGCCGGTGATGAGCGAGGATATCAAGGCACGCTTTTCAGGCAAGAATCTGATGGTTGTCTCGCCCGATGTCGGCGGCGTTGTCCGCGCCCGCGCGCTGGCCAAGCGGCTCGACAACGCCCCGCTGGCGATCGTCGACAAACGCCGCGAGAAAGCGGGCGAATCGGAAGTGATGAACATCATCGGCGATGTCGAAGGTCGCTTCTGCATTCTGATCGACGATATCGTCGATTCGGCCGGGACCTTGTGCAACGCCGCCGCCGCGCTGAAGGAAGCGGGGGCCGAGGAGGTCGTCGCCTATTGCACGCACGGCGTCCTGTCCGGTGGCGCGGTCGCGCGCGTCGATGGTTCGGCACTGACCGAACTGATTATCACCGACTCGATCGGCAATCATGCAGTGGTCGGCGAGGCGAAGCATATCCGCCACCTCACCATCGCCCCGCTGCTGGCCGAAGCCATGCGCCGCATTGCGGACGAGAGCTCGGTGTCGTCGCTGTTCGACTAGGCGACCGCCTTCCACACCAGCACGGCGCCCACCAAGATCATCAGCCAGTAAATAGCGGTATAGAATCGCTCCGGGGACACGCGTCGCACCAGCCACACCCCGGCAAAGGTGGACAGGATCGCCACCGGCATCAGCACCGCCGACGTCATCAGATTCGCCTGCGTAAACTGGCCCAGCGCGACATAGGCCGGAACCTTGATCCAGTTGACCAGCGCGAAATAGACCGCAGTCGTCCCCACCAATATGTCGCGCGGCAAGCGGCGCGGCAGCACCCATAGCTGCCATGGCGGCTGTCCGGCATGCGCGATCTGACTGGTAAAACCCGAGGCCAGCCCGAACAGCGCCCCGACCCAACCGGGTGAGGTCGATGGCTTTGGCTGGCCCTGCCGCTCGCGCCACAAACGATAGGCCCCGAACAACATCGAGATCGCGCCCACCGCCGCCAGCACGCCGTCCGAAGATACGCTGCTGGCGAACCCGTAACCCAGAGCGATGCCGATCACCGCGCCCGTCAGCGTCCACCCCAGCACATACCAGTCCACCGATCGCCGGAACGCCCATACCCCGACCACATCTTGCACGATCAGGATCGGCAACAGGATTGCGGCGGCCATCACCGGGTTCGCCGCGAATGCGACCAGCGGGAGCGACAATGCACCCAAGCCCGCAAACCCGCCCTTCGACAGCCCGAGCAGGACGACTGCCGGGATCGCCAATGCGTAAAAGAGCGGGTCGGTAATCAGAAAATCGGCATTCAGGCCGTGCCGCGTGGCGCGCGCACCCCGGCATTGCCGCCCGCGTTCAGTTGTGCCTTCAGCTTCTCTGGCGCGGGTGCCCACAGAAATCCGAAGCTGACCGTGCCCTCTTTCGTCGCAACGACATGGTGCAGCCGGTGCGCCTGAATGATCCGCTTCATGTAATTCGACTTGGGAAGATAGCGGTGATTCAACCGCTTGTGCACGATGATGTCATGAAACCCGAAATAGATCGCGCCATAGGCGGCAATCCCCGCGCCGATCCATGCAAAGCCCGGCCACCAGCCCAGTTGCACGCCGCCCAGCAACAGCACGAACGACGGCACGGCAAAGATTACCGCATAGAGATCGTTCAGCTCCCAATTTCCGGTGCGCGGCTCATGATGGCTCTTATGCAGGAACCAGCCCGGCCCATGCATGATCCAGCGATGCGCGACATAGGCGAACCCCTCCATGAACAGGATGGTGCCGATGAACAACAGGATGCCGATTGCAGGACTCATGCGGGCGATATAGCGATCCCCCATGCGAAACACACCCATTGTGCTGTTGCTTGGCCTCACCCTTTCCGCCTGCGCCGTGCCGGAGGCGAAACTCCGCACCGGCCTGGTCAATGCCGGCCTCTCACCGCCGCTCGCCGCGTGCATGGCGGAACGGATGGTCGATCGCCTCTCGCTTGCCCAGCTGATGCGCATCGCCGATCTGCCCAAGGCGCGTCAGGCCGAGTCGCTGCCGCAATTCCTTCGCCGCGTTCGCGCGCTGGGTGACCCAGAAATTCTTTCGGTCGCTTCGACGTCGGGCGCACTCTGCGCCACCGGTATCGTTCGTTGAACGGCTGAAAATGCCGGATTTCGCGTGCGGCGGTGCTGGTGACGGGCAAGGTCGGCCTCAGCACATGCCCGACGCCGTGACCTTTGTGACTTTTCGCCGTTTGATTCGCTCAAGGGGCTGTGCTTAAGGCATCGGCAAATTGCTGCGAACGCGAAGGGGCTGCCCGTGAACATCCATGAATATCAGGCCAAGGAATTGCTGGCAAAGTTCGGCGTCCCGGTTCCCGCCGGTTTTGCCGCGATGAGCGTGGAGGAAGCCGTCGAGGCATCGAAGAAGCTTCCCGGACCGCTCTATGTCGTGAAAGCGCAGATTCATGCCGGCGGTCGCGGCAAGGGCAAGTTCAAGGAACTGGGGCCGGATGCCAAGGGTGGCGTGCGGCTGGCCAAGAGCGAGGATGAGGTCCGCGCTGCGGCCACCGACATGCTCGGCAACACGCTGGTGACGATCCAGACCGGCGATGCGGGCAAACAGGTGAACCGCCTCTATGTCACCGATGGCGTCGATATTGCGAAAGAGTTCTACCTCGCCCTCCTCGTCAACCGCGCCACCGGTCGCGTATCGATGGTCGTCTCGACCGAAGGCGGCATGGACATCGAAACCGTCGCCCACGACACACCCGAAAAGATCCAGACGCTCGACATCGACGCAGCGACCGGCTTCATGCCGCACCATGGCCGCGCCGTGGCCGCCGCGCTTGAACTGACCGGCGACCTCGCCAAGCAGGCTGCGAATGTCGCATCGAAGCTCTATGACGCATTCCTCGGCACCGATGCCGAGCAGATCGAGATCAATCCGCTCGCCGTGACCGACGACGGCAAGCTACTGGTGCTCGATGCCAAGGTCGCGTTCGACGGCAACGCCCTGTTCCGTCACAAGGATCTGGTCGAACTGCGCGACACGACCGAGGAAGACGCGATGGAGCTGGAGGCGAGCAAGTATGACCTCGCTTACATCAAGCTCGACGGCGATATTGGCTGCATGGTCAACGGCGCGGGCCTGGCGATGGCGACGATGGACATCATCAAGCTGAACGGCATGTTCCCGGCTAATTTCCTCGACGTCGGCGGCGGCGCGAACAAGGAAAAGGTGACGGCGGCGTTCAAGATCATTCTCGCCGATCCCGCGGTGAAGGGCATCCTCGTCAACATCTTCGGCGGCATCATGAAGTGCGACATCATCGCCGAGGGCATCGTCGCGGCGGCGAAGGAAGTGAACCTTTCCGTGCCGCTCGTCGTTCGGCTTGAGGGCACCAACGTTCAGGAAGGCAAGGACATCCTCGCCAATTCAGGCCTGCCGATCGTGGCAGCGAACGACCTCGGCGATGCGGCGAAAAAGATCGTGGCCGAGGTCAAGCAGGCCGCTTAAATCATCGGGGACACGATCTCTCCTCCCCAGGAAGAGGTTGGGACCACAGGAGTGGATGGAATGAAAGTCATCGTACCGGTCAAGCGAGTGCTTGATTACAATGTGAAGCCGCGGGTGAAGGCGGACGGGACGGGGGTCGATCTGGCCAACGTGAAGATGAGCATGAACCCGTTCGACGAGATCGCGGTCGAGGAAGCGATCCGGTTACGCGAAAAGGGCGTGGCGACCGAGATCGTCGTGGTCTCCATCGGCGAGCAGAAGGCGCAGGAGACGCTGCGCACCGCGCTGGCGATGGGTGCTGATCGTGCGATCCTGGTGGTCAGCGAGGACAAGGTCGAGCCGCTGGGCGTGGCCAAGCTGTTGAAGGCGATCTGCGACGAGGAGCAGCCCGGGTTGGTGATCCTTGGCAAGCAGGCGATCGACGACGACAACAACCAGACCGGCCAGATGCTGGCGGCGTTGACCGGCTGGGGCCAGGGCACGTTCGCGTCGAAGGTAGAAGTATCTGGCGATAGCGTCAGCGTGACGCGCGAAGTCGATGGCGGTGCGGAGACGGACACGCTGAAGCTCCCCGCGATCGTCACCACCGATCTGCGGTTGAACGAACCGCGCTATGCGTCGCTGCCGAACATCATGAAGGCGAAGTCCAAGCCGATGGCGCAGAAGACCGCCGCTGATTACGGCATCGACGTCGCCCCGCGCCTGACCACGCTGAAGGTCGTCGAGCCGGCCAAGCGCACGGCCGGTGTGAAAGTGGGCGATGTCGATGAACTGGTGGCCAAGCTCAAGGCAATGGGAATCGCGAAATGAAGACGCTCGTCTGGGTCGAACATGACGGTGCCGCCGTCAAGGATGCCACCTACGCCGCAGTGACTGCGGCATCGCAGCTGGGTGAAGTCCATCTGCTGGTAGCAGGGCAAGGCGTGGATGGCGTCGCTGCCGAGGCCGCGAAGATCGCCGGCGTCGGCAAGGTCCATGTCGCCGACGACGCCGCGTTCGGCCATGCGCTGGCCGAGAATGTCGCGCCGCTAGTGGTGTCGCTGATGGACAGCCACGACGCGTTCGTCGCGCCCGCCACCAGCAACGGCAAGAACATCGCGCCACGCGTCGCCGCGCTGCTCGACGTGATGCAGGTCAGCGACATCCTTTCGGTCGAGAGCGACGACACATTTACCCGCCCGATTTACGCCGGCAACGCCATCGCCACCGTGCAGAGCAAGGACGCGAAGAAGGTGCTGACGGTACGCGGCACGGCGTTCGAGAAGGCTTCGGCAGAAGGCGGATCGGGCACGATCGAGAAGGTCGCATCGACGGGCGATCAGGGTCTCTCGACCTTCGCCGGGTCCGAAATCGCCAAGCTTGAACGCCCCGAACTGACCAGCGCGAAGATCATCGTCTCCGGCGGCCGCGCGCTGCAGAATGGCGAGAATTTCAAGTCGATCATCGAACCGCTGGCCGACAAGCTGGGTGCCGGTGTCGGCGCATCGCGCGCTGCGGTCGATGCGGGGTACGTCCCCAATGACTATCAGGTCGGTCAAACCGGCAAGATCGTTGCGCCCGAAGTCTATATCGCGATCGGCATCTCCGGCGCGATCCAGCATCTGGCGGGGATGAAGGACTCAAAGACGATCATCGCGATCAACAAAGATGAGGACGCTCCGATCTTCCAGGTCGCAGACTTGGGCCTGGTCGGCGACCTCTTCAAGATCGTGCCGGAGCTGACCGAAAAGCTGTAGAAACAAGTAAGGCCCGTCGCTTTCGCGGCGGGCCTCCCTTGACGATCCGTTCCCTTCAAGAGTTCGGACCGAAAACGCTCTTTCTTTCGATCAAGCAGACACAGAACGTGCGTCCTCGTCATTTGGTTCCGCCGATACGATAATTTTTTTCGGCCCAGCGAAACGCAGCAGCAGAAATCCCAGCACCGCCGATAGGATCGAGCCGGCCAGCACACCGATCTTGACCTCGTCCACCAGTTCTTCGTTACCGGGAAAGGCGAGACCGCCGATGAACAGGCTCATCGTGAAACCGATCCCTGCCAGCATCGCCACACCGTAAATCTGCGTCCAGTTCGCTCCTCCGGGTCTGCACGCAAAGCCGGTGCGGTCGGCGATCCATACGCTGCCGAAAATGCCGATCTGCTTGCCCAGGAACAGTCCCGCCGCGATGCCGAGCGGTAACGGCGCCAGCAGGATCGCGGGTGACATGCCCGCCAGGCTGACCCCGGCATTGGCGAAGCCGAACAGCGGCACGATCAGATAAGCGACCCACGGTGCCAGCGCGTGCTCCAATATGTGAAGCGGTGAATCGGCGGCATCGGGCGCACCCGGCGACAGCTTGACCGGGATCATCAGCGCCGTGAGCACACCGGCGATCGTGGCATGCACGCCAGACAAGAAAACGAGATACCACAGCACCGCGCCTAGCAGCAGATACGGCCACAGCTTCGTCACGCCGCTGCGGTTGAGCACATACATCGTCGCCATCACCAGTGCTGCGAGCGCCAGCGCGAGCGTGGACAGATCGGCAGTATAGGCGATCGCGATGATCGCCACCGCGCCCATGTCGTCGACGATCGCCACCGTTGTCAGAAACAGCTTGAGCGACGCCGGTGCGCGGCTGCCCAATAGTGCCAGCACGCCGATGGCAAAGGCGATGTCGGTTGCCGCCGGGATGGCCCAGCCCGCCGTCAGAGGCCCGCCCCCGGTTACCGCCAGATAGATCGCCGCCGGGACCACCATCCCCGCCGCTGCCGCGACGATCGGCAAGCGGCGATCTTCCCATCGTGCCAGCTCGCCATCGACGAACTCACGCTTGATCTCCAGCCCGACGAGCAGGAAGAAGACCGCCATCAGCGCATCGTTGATCCACAGATGCACGGTCATCGGTCCGTATTTCGGGCTGATGACGGGGCCGGTCTCGGCGTGGAGGAAGTGGAAATAGCTGTCCGACAGCCCTTCGATATTGGCGACGATCATCGCCAGCGCCGCCGCTGCGATCAGGATGATCCCGCCCGCTGCCTCGCTCTGCATGAAAGCACGCAGCGCCGATGGCCCGTGCGCCCGATGATTGGCCATGTGGTCCCCTTTAACTGGCCTTGGCCAGCGCCTCGCCGATCAGTTTGCGCGAATTTTCGATGCCATACAGCGCGATAAAGCTGCCCATGCGCGGCCCCTGTGACGAGCCGAGCAGCGTCTCATACAAAGCCTTGAACCAGTCGCGCAGTTCCCCGAACCCGCCAGTCTTGCCGATATCATAGACGATATTCTGGATATCCTCCGCGCTCGCATCGCCGGGCAGCGCAGCGAGCAAGCGGTCGAGATTCTGCAACGCATGAATCTCGGCACCCACCGGCGCACGGCGCACCAAAGTCGGCGCGATAAAGTCGCGGCCATAGGCCAGCGCGTAACCGATCAGCGCATCCAGCGCCGGATGCTTTTCCGGCGTCGCATCGGGCACGTAATTGGCAAGATAGCCCCAGACCTGTTCTTTTGTCGCCTCGCCCATCACCCCAACCAGATTGAGCAGCAGCCCGAACGTTACCGGCAGCGTCTCGGTCGGCACCGCACCGGCATGGATATGGTGGACCGGGTTGCCCAGCTTTTGCGTAACCTCCTGGCCCGCATAATTGGCTCGAAACTGCCAGTAATCGTCCACCGCGCGCGGGATCACGCCCATGTGCAGCGCCTTGGCCTTTTTCGGCTCGCGATAGATGTAGAAGGCGAGGCTCTCGTCCGGGCCATAGGTCAGCCACTGGTCCAAACTCAGGCCATTGCCCTTGGACTTGGAGATCTTCTCGCCCTTTTCGTCGAGAAACATCTCGTAATTGAACCCCTCGGGCGGGCGACCGCCGAGCACGCGGGCGATCTTCGACGACTGGATCACCGAATCGATCAGATCTTTGCCCGCCATCTCGTAATCCACGCCCAGCGCGACCCAGCGCATCGCCCAGTCGACCTTCCATTGCAGCTTCGAGCGGCCGCCGAGCGCAGTCTGCACCACCCGATCGCCGCCTTCATCTTCGAACGCGATCAACCCGGCCTCCGCGTCGACCACCTCGATCGGTACTTGAAGCACCCGTCCTGACCGGGGGCTGATCGGCAGCACCGGGGAATAGGTGGCGCGGCGCTCCGCTCGCAGCGTCGCCAGCATGATCTCCATGATTCCGTCATAGTGGCGCAGCACACCCCGGATGCCGTCGTCGAACCGGCCCGACCGGTAATAATCGCTCGAACTCGCGAATTCGTAATCGAAACCGAACTGGTCGAGAAAGCCACGCAGCTTGGCATTATTGACTGCGGCGAAGCTCTCGTTGCTTCCGAACGGATCGGGTACCTGCGTCAGCGGCATGCCGATATGCTGAGCCAGCATATCCTTGTTCGGGACATTGTCCGGCACCTTGCGCAGCCCGTCCATATCGTCGCTGAACGCGATCAACCGCGTCGGGATATCCGACAATTCCTCGAACGCGCGGCGCACCATTGTCGTGCGCAGCACTTCGTTGAACGTGCCGATATGCGGCAGTCCCGACGGGCCATAGCCGGTCTCGAACAGGATATGCCCCTTGTCCGGCGCTCCATTTGGGTAGCGCTTGAGCAGCTTGCGCGCCTCTTCATAGGGCCAGGCCTTTGAGACGAGTGCGGCGGCGCGGAGATCGGTGTCGGTCATCGCACAAGCGGGTGCGCGATGCGGCCTTTTTTTGCAAGTTTGACGGGTAGGAAAACGGGTAGCGACACGAAGGGACTGGCTTTACCTAACAGCAATTGATAATCGCTCGCATTATGAGTGACTCGCTGGCGCGTGCGGCGCGCAACATTCCCGGAACCGTCGCCTCGGTCGACTGGACTTCGCTTGCTCCATCGGAAGCACGACGATTGCGCGAGTTCGGGCTGGACGAGGGGGTCGAGATCGAGCTGGTCAAGCGCGGTGGCTGGTTCGGAGGCCCCGCCGCCGTCCGCATTGGGCGGATGACCGTGGCACTGCGCCGCCATGTCGCCGAAGCGATCCATATCGCCGTCCCAGCGGAATGAATCAATCGCCGCTGGTTGCGCTGGTCGGCAATCCCAATGCCGGCAAGACCGCGCTGTTCAACGCGCTGACCGGTGCGCGGCAAAAGGTCGGCAATTATCCCGGCGTCACGGTCGAACGCCATTCGGGTCGCCTCGCGCTCGATGACGGGCGGCCAGTCGAGCTGGTTGACCTGCCCGGCACCTACAGCCTCGACCCGTCGAGCCCGGATGAACAGGTCACGCGCGATGTCGTGCTGGGCAAGCAGGATGGCGAACGCCTGCCCGACGCGCTGATCGTCGTGACCGATGCCGCGAATATCGAGAATCACCTGCGGTTCGTGCTTCAGCTGAAGCAGTTGGGCCGCCCGATGGTGGTTGCGCTCAACATGATCGACATGGCGACGCGCGACGGGTTGAAGATTGACACCGCCGCCCTGGCGCACGCGCTGGGCGTGCCGGTGGTCGAGACAGTGGCGGTGCGCAAGCGCGGGCTGGACCATTTGCGCGCCGCACTTGCCGATGTGCTGACCGGCGCGAAGGCACCGGTGCCCGATCCCGCCGCAATCGACGCGGAAATCACGCATTTCCAGCGCGAGGCGCGGCGGCTCGCGTCGATCGCGGTGATCGAGGAAGCGGCCGGGCGCGCCTTTACTCGCGCGGTTGATCGCGTGGTGCTGCATCCGGTGGCGGGGCCGCTGGTGCTGCTGGCGATCCTGTTTGTGATGTTTCAGGCGGTCTATGCGTGGTCGGAAGCACCGATCGGCTGGATCGAGGGGCTTCAAGGCTGGCTGGCGGAGACTGCTGCCGCGAATCTGCCCGAGAATTTCCTGCGCGACCTGTTGATCGAGGGGATCATCAACGGCGTTGGATCGGTGGTGGTGTTCCTGCCGCAGATCGTGATCCTGTTCCTGTTCATCTTGCTGCTGGAGGCGACGGGTTACATGGTCCGCGCCGCGCTGATGATGGACCGGCTGATGGCCGGGGTGGGCCTGTCGGGCCGCTCGTTCATCCCGCTATTGTCGTCGTTCGCCTGCGCGATTCCGGGAATCATGGCGACGCGCTCGATCGACGATCCGAAGGAGCGGCTGACGACGATTCTGATCGCGCCGCTGATGACCTGTTCGGCGCGATTGCCGGTCTATGCCGTCATCATCGGCGCGTTCATTCCGGCGACCGACCTGATCCCCGGCGTCGGGCTTCAGGGGCTGGTGCTGCTTGCGCTTTATCTGTTCGGTATATTGGGCGCGGTGGCGGCGGCGTTCGTGCTGCGGATGACGGTGACCAAGGGGCAGAGCGGCGGGTTCATGATGGAATTGCCGCGCTATCAGTTGCCATCGGTGCGCGACGTGCTGATCGGGCTGTGGCAGCGCGCCTGGGTGTTCCTGCGCCGCGCGGGCACGATCATCATGGGGGTGACCGTGGCGCTGTGGCTGTTGTCGTCCTATCCGGTCGCCCCGGAAGGGCAGAAGCAGAGCGAATATTCGATCGCCGGTCGCATCGCCTCGGGCCTCGAAGTCGTGCTCGCGCCGATCGGGTTCAATCACGAGATGAGCCTGGCGGTGATTCCGGCGATGGCGGCGCGCGAAGTCGCCGTATCGGCGTTGCAGACGGTCTACGCGATCGATGCGGATGCCGATGCCGAGGGTGAGGCGCTGGGCACGCAATTATCGGCGCGCTGGTCGCTGCCGACCGCGCTGGCGTTTCTGGCGTGGTTCGTATTCGCGCCGCAATGCCTGTCCACCATCGCAGTGGCGCGGCGCGAGACCAATGGCTGGAAATGGCCGACGGTGATGATCGTCTATCTGTTTGCGCTGGCCTATGCGGCGGCGGGCGCGACCTATTGGGGCGCGCGGGCGCTCGGGCTCTAGTCGCGCTTCGAGTCGTCGAGTGTCCGTTCGATGCGGGCGCGTTCGGCGGCCTCAGCCTGCTTCTCGGCCTTGGTCCGACCGAACTTGGCGCGGTTCTCCACAGCCTTTGCGCTGTCAGCGGCCTTCGTGCGCTGCTTCCTTGCCTTGTTCAGGTTGATGATTTCCGCCATCTGTTCCCCGATAATGATTTGAAAGCGGAGTTAACATGGCGGGCAGCGTCAACAAGGTCATTCTGGTCGGCAATCTCGGGCGCGATCCCGAAGCGCGGTCCTTTTCCAACGGCGGCAAGGTGGTCGAACTGCGCGTCGCCACTTCCGAAAGCTGGAAGGATCGCAATTCGGGCGAGAAGAAGGAGCGCACCGAATGGCACACGGTCAAGCTGTTCAGCGAAGGGCTGGCCAATGTCGCCGAACGCTATCTGCGCAAGGGGTCGAAAGTTTATCTTGAGGGCCAGCTGCAAACCCGCAAATGGCAGGACAAGGATGGCGGCGACCGTTACTCGACCGAGATCGTTTTGCAGGGTTTCGACGCCAAGCTGGTGATGCTGGATGGCCCCGGCGGTGCTGGCGGTGGCTCGAGTGGCGGCGGCGGTGGCGGTCGTGACGAATGGGGGGGCGGCGGAAACGACGACTTCGCCGGTCAGTCGAGCAATCGCGGCGGCGGCGGCGGTGGATATGGCGGCGGTGGCGGTGGCGGTGGCCGCAGCAGCCCGCCTGCGGGCGGCGGCGCGGGCGGTGGCTTCCCGGACGATCTGGACGACGACGTACCGTTTTGAGTGCGTAGCTTCCCATCGCCCTCACCCTTCCGGCGCTTTGCGCCTCCCTCCCTCTCCCAATGGGAGAGGGAAGAGCGCCGCAGGCGCGAAGGGTGAGGGTGATGAGCTTTTGACTGTTACGCCGCGACCACCCCGGCCTTGCAGTGGCGGTCGATGAACGCCTGATGGGCCGGCATGGCGGCCGCGACCTCGGCATTCACTTCCTCAATGTCCCTCATGAATCCGGCGACATCTTCGTCGGGGATCATGTCGACCATCGGGTCGTAGTTCATGTGCATGCCCTGTCCCAACAGCACCTGAACCCAGCTTTCTTCGCGGAACAACTCGGCCTTGCCGTGGACGAAGAAGCGGGCTGAGGCGCGGAACAGGTCGAGCCGCTCGGCCAGGCTGTCGGGCACCGCCATGTTGCGGACATAGGCCCAGAACGGCGTATCGTCGCGTTCGGTGATCTTGTAATGCGCGATGATGAAGTCGCGCACGTCGTTGAATTCGAAATCGTGCTGGCGGTTATATTCAGCGGTGTCGGCAGCGTTGAAGCCGCGCCCGGGGAATAGCGCGACGAGGCGCAGGATCCCGGTCTGAATCAGATGGATGCTGGTCGATTCGAGCGGTTCGAGGAAGCCGGACGACAGGCCGATCGCGACGACATTCTTGTCCCACGCCTTGTGCCGTTTGCCCGGCGCGAACTTGACCGGGCGCGGATCGGCCAGCGGCTTACCATCGAGATTGCGGAGCAACGTGTCCGCCGCCGCGTCGTCGCTGATCTGTGCGCTGGCATAGACATGGCCGTTGCCGGTGCGGTGCTGAAGCGGGATGCGCCATTGCCAGCCCGATCCGTGCGCGGTCGAGCGGGTATAGGGCGTCAGCGGCGCGACGCTCTCGCATGGCACCGCCAGCGCGCGATCGCACAGCAGCCATTGGCTCCAGTCCTCGTAACCCACGCCCAATGTCTGCCCGAGCAGCAGCGCGCGCATCCCCGAGCAATCGACGAACAGGTCGCCGGCGATGGTCCGCCCGTCCGCCAGCACGATGTGATCGACGAAGCCGTCCTCGGGTCGTTGCTTCACATCGACGATCTTGCCCTCGATCCGCGTGACACCCTGTACTTCGGAGCGGGTGCGCAGAAAGCGGGCATAAAGCGAGGCGTCGAAATGATAGGCATAGTCGATATGCCCCATGGGCGATCCGGGATTGCGCGGGTCGGGAAAGCAGAATTTGTTTTGCCGCGCGGCGACGCAGTTCAGCGCATAATGGTCGAAATGCCTGGCCTGTCCTTGCGCCGCCAGCTTCAGCCAGAGCTGGTGCGGGTGCAGCCACATCAGATCGGTGCCGATCTTGCCGAAACCGTGGATGTAACTTGCCCCCTGTGCCCGCCAGTTGACGAATTCGATGCCGAGCTTGAACGTCGCCTGGGTCGCGCGGATCATCTCGGTCAGGTCGATGCCGGCGAGTTTGTTGTAATCCTTGATGCCGGGGATCGTTGCTTCGCCGACGCCGATGATACCGATCTCATCGGATTCGACCAGCGTGATGTCATAGCCACGAAAGAAGAGCTTGGAGAGCAGTGCCGCCGTCATCCACCCGGCGGTGCCGCCACCGACGATGATGATGCGGCTGATCGGCGGGTTGTCGTGCTCCATCGTCCATCCCCTGCGTAAGGCTCCGATGGCCCGCTTCGCTATAGATCGACGCTGACGGGCGGTAAACGGTTACACACCGCCCGCCAGCGTCACAGGCCCGAAGGCCCGTATCTCCCGATTGTCTGGATGATTGGTGCGGCCAAGAAGACTCGAACTTCCACGGGCTTTCGCCCACAACGACCTCAACGTTGCGCGTCTACCAATTCCGCCATGGCCGCACGGATATCTGACCGGCGGGCTGACCCGGCGGCTGGTAAGGCGCGGCCCCTAGCAAAGCACTTGGGGGGGCGCAACAACCATCCGCAGCTTTCTTCTGTCACGGCGTCCGTCTAAGGCCAGCGCCCCATGCAGTTTCCCGCCGACACCCGCGCCGAGATGCGCCGCATTCTCGCGCTGGCATGGCCGGTCGTGCTGACGGGACTCAACTGGACGATCCTGCACGTCACCGACGTGATCGTCGTCGGACTGGTCAGCACGCATGAGGTTGCCGCACTGGGGGCAAGCCGCACGCTGACCTTTATCGGTATTGTCGTGGCGCTGGGCTGGCTGACTGGCGTGCTGGTGTTCGCTTCGCGGGCTGATGGGGCGAAGGATTTGCCCGCGACCGGCGCGGTACTACGGCAGGGGCTGGTGCTGGGCCTGATCCTTGGCCTCGTCAGCGGCGGCATCCTGTTCCTCTTCGCATTGCCGATGCTGCTCGGCGTCGGCGTCGATTCCGGCATCGCACCAGAGGCGGCGCGGGTCGTAAAGACCATGGCGATCGGTTATCCGTTTCAGCTGCTGATCGTCGCCGCCAGCTTCTTTCTCGAAGGGGTCAGCCGCCCGCGCCGGGTGATGGCGGTTAATTTGTCGATCCTGCCGATCAACGCGCTGCTCGCCTGGGTGCTGGCGACGGGGCAGTTTGGTCTACCGGTGATGGGTGCAGTCGGGGCGGCAACTGCCACCGTCATCGCGCTGGTGATCGGCGCAGTGGCGATGGTCGTGGCCGCGCTGACTTTGCCCCGTGCGCGGGAACGCGGGGTGCGCGACTGGCGCGATTTCGGGACCCGGCCAATGTGGACGGGCGTCGGCGCGCTGCTGGCGTTCGGAGCGGTCCCGGCGATCGCCTCGGGCCTTGAGCTGGCCGGGTTCTCGATCCTGATCGCGCTGTCGACGCAGTTAGGCGAGACCGCGACGCATGCATTTCAGATCGTGTTCTCGGTCCATAACGTCACCTTCGCCTTTGCACTCGGCCTCGGCTCGGCGGCGGGGGTGCGCGTGGGCAATGCGGTGGGGGAGGGCGATCCCGCCGCCGCCGGACCACGCACCGCTATTGCCGCCGGGCTGGCGGCCGCGATCCTGGGCGTGCTGGCAATCGGGCTGATCCTCGTCCCCGCGCTGGTGGTCGGCGTGTTCCCGGCCAACGCCGCAGTCGTGGCGCTGGCGGTGGCGATGCTGCCCTTCTGGGCACCGTTCATCCTGTTTGATGGGTTGCAGGTGGTGTTCGTCTACGCGCTGCGATCGCTCGGCGATCAGGTAGCGGCGGGGATCAACGGCATCCTCGCCTTCTTCCTGCTGACCGGCGCGATCGGGCTATGGACGGTGCATGCCGGATGGGGGCCGATAGGGCTGGTCGCGGCCTCCGCCACCGGCATGGTCGCCGCCGCTCTGCTCAATGGCGGGCGGCTTTTGTTCATTACTCGCCGCTTAGCTATTCTGGGGCTTCGCCCGAAAAGCTGAACTGGATGCTTTTGCCGGTCGGCGGCACGTCGAGCTTGCCGCTGTTGAACTCAAGGCTGCCACCGGGCGGCAATGAGCGCGGCTCGGGCGTGATCGTCCAGTTATAGACAATCGAGTTGTTGCCATCGCGCAGCTCGGCCAGGATGTTGGGGACGCGTTGCGTCTCCTTGGTCGGGTTCATGACCTGCCCGCTCACCACGAACAATTCGCCGCCGTTCAGTCGCGGCTTGCGCTGCACCGACTGTGCCGTGAAGATCAGCGGCGTGCGCACGTCGCCGATCGGCAGCCCCAGCTGCGCCGCCAGCCCCGGCGCGCCGCTGTACAGGATCGCGCCCGCGCCGAGCAGCATCGACACGCCCGCAATCACTGCAGCGGCAGTCCAGCGCTTTTCGGGATTCTTGCGCGGTTTGAACGGCGGCTCATGTGCGAACGGATCATAGTCGTGGCTTGCCGAAGCCTCTGCCTTTGCCACAGGTGGCGTCGGCGCATAGGCATCCGCGCGGATCACATCGGCGGCGGGCTTTGCGATCGGCCCGCCTGCCGGTTCCTGATGCCAGCTATGGCGGCAACTCGCACAGCGCACGGTCCGCCCTTCGCCACCGATCGCGGTGTCGGGGACCAGATAGCGGGTGCGGCATTCGGGACATTCAAGGATCATGGCGACACATCTTGCTTGGCACGGACACAAGGATTGCCAATCCCGAATCTAAACACTTCTCGCTCCCGCATTGCAAGCGCTGCGTCGCCTGTGCGATGGCTAAGCGGGGCAGAAGACTCAGGAGCGGCCACGCGCCGGCACATGGCCAATATCGTTCAGTTCGAGAATGTCGGCCTGCGTTACGGGACCGGAGCGGAAACGCTCAGCGATATCAGCTTCACGCTGAGCGCGGGGTCCTTCTATTTCCTCACCGGCGCATCGGGCGCGGGCAAGACGTCTTTGCTCAAATTGCTTTATCTCGCCCAGCGCCCGACGCGCGGGATCGTTCGGCTGTTCGGCGAGGATGCGGGCGCGCTGCCCCGCAAACGCCTGCCCGGTTTTCGCCGCCGCATCGGCGTGGTGTTCCAGGATTTCCGGCTGCTCCCGCATTTGTCGGCCTATGACAATATCGCGCTTCCCCTGCGCGTCTCCGGCATGCCCGAAAGCGAGATCGAGGCGCCGGTGCGCGAGATGCTGGCCTGGGTTGGCCTGACCGATCGTGGGCGCGCCAAGCCGCCGACGCTGTCGGGCGGCGAGCAACAGCGCATCGCCATCGCCCGCGCGGTCATCACCCGGCCCGAAGTGCTGGTGGCGGATGAGCCGACCGGCAACGTCGATCCCGAAATGGCCGAACGGCTGCTCCATCTGTTCGATTCGCTCAACCGGCTCGGCACCACCGTCGTTGTCGCGACGCACGACTTCCATTTGCTCAACCGCATTCCCGACGCGCGCATGATGCGGATCGAAAAGGGGCGACTGAACGATCCCACCGGCGCGCTGCGTTATCCGCCGGGCGGCGCGCCCGCATGAGCTGGTTCCGCCGCGACAAGCCCGAACGCCGCTTGCTCGACGATGCGCGCCGTCCGCGCACGATGCTGTGGATCATGGCGATCATGCTGTTCCTGACGGTGCTGGCAGGTGCGCTCGGCCTCGGCATGGCGGGGGCCAGCCGCACGCTCGATCGACAGCTGGCGGGGCGGCTGACGATTCAGCTGGTCGAGGCCGATGCCGCCAAGCGCGATGCGGCGGCCAGGGCCATCGTCGAATCGCTGCGGGGGACACCGGGCGTGCGGCGCGTTGCCGAAGTCGATCGCGCACGCCTCGCCGAACTGCTCGAACCGTGGCTGGGCGACGCCGGGCTGGACAGCGAATTGCCGATGCCGGCGATGATCGACGTCGATCTCGATTCGGGCGACGCGGCGGTGGTCGATCGCGCGACGGCCGCCGCGCGCGCCATCGCGCCCGCGGCCCGCGTTGATCGTCATGCGCAATGGCTGACCCCGGTCGCCGGGTTCCTATCGACGATGACTTGGTTCGCCGCTGCGCTGGTGCTGCTGATGGCGACCGCGACCGCCGCCGTGGTGCTGCTTGCCGCGCGCGCGGGCCTCGACATGCACCGCGATACGATCGCCGTGCTGCACATTCTCGGCTCGACCGATACGCAGGTCGCGCGGCTGTTTCAGCGCCGCATCGCGCTCGACACGTTTCTGGGCGGGGCGCTCGGCACGATCGTCGCGCTGGGGGCGATCTGGCTGCTCGGGCGGCAGGCGGCGGCTTTGGGCTCGGAATTGTTGAGCGGCGTCGCGCTGACGCAGACCGACTGGGGGATTCTCGCCGCGACGCCGCTCGCCTTCGCGTTGATGGCGATGTTTGCCGCGCGCACGGCGGTGCAGCGGACCCTGGGGCAGACGCTGTGATCCGGCGCGTCTCCGCGTTGCTCGCGCTGGCCTGGGCGCTTGGTTTCGCGCTGTTCATGCTGTCGCTCGGCAAACCAGTCGATACGGGGGTAAAGACCGATGCGATCGTCGTGCCGACCGGCGGGCCGGGGCGGATCGATCGCGGCATCGCGCTGGTGCAGGCGAAAGCGGCAAAACGCATGCTCATCACCGGCACCGACCCGACGGTGCGCCCGATCGAACTGGCGGTGGAGTACAAAGCGCCGCCGCGGCTGTTCCGCTGTTGCATCGACCTGGGGCATGAGGCGGTCGATACGCGCTCCAACGCCGACGAGACGGCGGCGTGGGTCCGCGAAAAAAACTATAAATCGGTGCGGCTGGTCACCGCCGACTGGCACATGCCGCGCGCGAAGCTGGAACTGAGCTACGCATTGGGAAGCGATGTCGAGATTGTCGGCGACGGGGTGCGTACCAATCCGCGCTTCACCATGTTGCTGCGCGAATATCACAAATATCTGGTGCGCCGGATCGTATTGCTGTTCGGGTAAGCCATGACCCTGCTGCGCAACATCGCCTTTGTCCTCGTTTTTTATACCGCGTCGGTGCTGATCGTGCTGGGCGCGCCGATCGCCGCGCTGTTCGGGACGCGCGTGCTGCGGCCCTATTGCATGCGCTGGACCGGGTTCGGCATGTGGTGCGCGCATCACATCCTCGGAATCCGCGTTCAGATGGAGGGCGCGATGATCGCCGGCCCAGCGCTCTATGCCGCCAAGCATGAATCGATGTTCGAGACGATGGCGCTGGCCTATCTGCTCGGCACGCCTGCTGTGGTGATGAAGCAGGAACTGGGGCAGATTCCGGGCTGGGGCTGGGCGGCGCGCAAATATGGCGCGGTGATCGTCAACCGTGAAGCGTCGGCCAAGGCGCTGCGGCGGATGATGCACGAGGCGCAGGGCGCGCTGGCGGAGGGGCGATCGATCCTGATCTTTCCCGAAGGCTCACGGGTTCCAGTGGGCGAAACGCCCGAACTGCGGTCGGGCTTCGCAGGACTCTACCGGGTCTTGAAGATTCCGGTGGTGGGAATCGCGCTCGACAGCGGGCGAGTGTGGCCGCGCAAGGGGCTGAAGCGCCCCGGCATCGTCACCATTCGCTTTTTCTCGCCGATCCCCCCGGGCCTGTCGCGCGAGGAAATCGAGGCGCAGACCCATGCCAGCATCAACGCGCTGAATTTGGAAGGCTAGTCGGCAGCGCTGCGATTGCCCGCTGCGACGCTCTCCGCCAGCAATCCGTTCGCCTCTGCGATAAACTGCGTGGTGATTTCCTGCGCGAACGGGTTCAAATTCTGGATTGCGAAGAACAGTTCCTTGCTGTCGTCGCGGATCAGCGCGCACAGCTCCAGCAGATGCTGGTAGCTGTTGGTTTTCAGCTCCTCGTCCGGAATCCGGATATTCTCCAGCGTGCGGCCGATCAGATGGGTCAGCGCCTGGACATAGGCCATCTCGCGGTCATGCTCCTCGGCGGTCGTCAGCGACACGGCGAGACCCAGCTTGCGCCCGAACGCCGCGACCTTGTGATGCGATTCCCCGCGTACCGGGCACACGACCAGCGGCTGCCCCACCAGCCCAGCCCGCGCGCTCTGCGGGCCGAACAGCGGGTGGGTGGCGACGATATCGACACTCTCCGGCAGCGCCTCGGCCATCCAGCGTGCGGGCAACATCTTCACCGACGCGACATCCACCACCAGCGTGCCGGGACGCACCAAAGGCGCGATCTGGGCGATGATCGCGGCCATCGACTGGACCGGCACGGCGAGCATGACGATATCGCAGTCGGCGGCGTCGGGGACGGTGCCTGACGCGACACCCAATGCGTCCGCCGTCGCCGCAATATCCGCCGCATCAGTCACGGTCACCGCGAAATGATCGCGCAAATGCCGCGCAGCCAGCTGCCCGAAACGCCCGAACCCGATAATGCCGAACCGCTTCATCCCGCCGTCGCTGTATCGACCAGCTTCTTGAGAATGGCGGCGACGGCGCGCGTCTCGCCTTCGGTCCCGATGGTGATGCGCAACCCGTGCGGCAGCCCCTGTCCGGGCAGCCAGCGGACGATGTAGCCCGCCTCCATCAGCCCCTTATATGCGACCTCCGCCGTCAGCGTCCCCTCGAACAACACCAGCACGAAATTCGCCTGGCTCGGCACGGCGCGGAGGCCGGCATTGCCCAGCTTGGCGATCTCGTCCGCGAACCAGCGCCGCCACTGCGCATTATGGCGGCGCGTGTGCTCGACGAACTCGGCATCGTGCAGCGCGGCGATGGCGGCGGCGGTCCCGGCGATGGTGATGCTGAAGGGCAGGCGAATCCGATGCATCGCCTGAATGATCGGCTCCGATGCATAGCCCCAGCCGATCCGCTCGGCGGCCAGCCCGTAAAGCTTGGAGAAGGTGCGCGTCACCAGCACGTTCGAGGCGGTCTGCGCCAGTTCCATCCCGCCATCGTCGATCTCACCCTCGATATATTCGGCATAGGCATGATCGAGGACGAGCAGGATGTCGGGGCGAAGGCCAGCGTGCAGCCGCGCGATTTCCTCGCGCGACGCATAGGTGCCGGTCGGATTGTTGGGATTGGCGACGAAGACGATCTTCGTGCGATCGGTCACGCAGGCGAGGATCGCATCGACATCGGTGGCATAGTCGTTGTCGGGTGCAACCACCGGCACCGCGCCCACGCGCCGCGTTGCGATCGGATAGACCGAGAAGCCGTAATGGACATAGATGATCTCGTCGCCCGGCCCGGCAAACGCGCCCGCCGCCAGATGCAGCACCTCGTCCGATCCGTTGCCATAGATGATCCGGTCGGGGTCCAGCCCATGCTGCGCCGCCAAGGCATCGCGCAGCTCGGTCGCGCTGGCGTCGGGATAGCGTTCGAGGGTTTGCGCCGCGCTTGCAAACGCCGCGCGTGCCTTGGGCGAGGTGCCGAGCGGATTCTCGTTGGACGAGAGCTTCACGGCTTTACGGCCATCGTCGGTCTTCGACCGGCCCGGAATATAGGGAGCGATGTCCATGATCCATGGCATTGGCCGGGGTGCTGAAACGGGTGCGTTCATGGGCTGCGCGATGGCCGAACCGGGTAAGAATGGCAAGGTTTCCGAAAGCGGCTTGTGATATGGGCGCGCCAAGGGGGAATTGGGATGCGGGGAAGCGAGGCGCTGTGGCGCGCATTTGAACTGGCGCGGCGCCGCGATCTGACGGCGCGCGGGTGCGCTGCGCCGCGTCCGGGGCCGGAAGGAATCGGTCGCCGCGCGCTGCTTCAGGGCATGGCGGCGAGTGGTGTTGCGGCAAGTCTGCCCGCCGCCGCACAAGCATTGCCATCGGGCGGGCGCGTTGCGATCGTCGGCGGCGGGATTGCGGGGCTTACCGCGCTCCATCGCCTGACAAAGGCCGGCATCGACGCGCGGCTATATGAAGCGCGTAACCGGCTCGGCGGGCGCATGTTCACGCAGCGCACGGCGGACGGACAATTGTTCGAGGCGGGCGGGCAGCTCGTCAACACCGACCACGAAGACATGCACGCGCTGGCGAAGGAATTCGCCATTCCGCTGATCGACCGCAAGCCAGGGGTGCATCATTCCGTGGTGCTCGCCGATGGGGCGGTGGTGGCACAGGCCGATCTTGCCCGGCTGCTCACGCCACTTGCAGCGCGCATCGCCCGCGATTCGGCGGCGATCGACGCCAATCCCCGCGCCGCCGCTGCGATCGACCGGCTGTCGGTTGCACAATATCTGGACCGACATGCCGCGCTGATCGCCGATCCACGCATCCGCGCGCTGATCGAATCGAGCATTCGCACCGAATATGGGTCGGAGGCGAATGCTGCCTCCGCGCTTCAGCTGATCTTCAACCTGCCGACGGTGAAGGGCCAGCATATCGAGATACTGGCGGGCAGCGACGAGCGTTACGTCATTGCCGGGGGCAGCGGGCGGCTGGCCAATGCGATCGCCGATGCGCACCGCGACCGCATCGAGACCGGGCGTCGGCTGGCCACGATCCGCGACACCGGCGGGTCGATCCGGCTGGAGTTCCACGACGGCAGTGTTGCCGTCTCGGACACCGTGATCGTCGCGGTACCGGCACCGATCCTGCGTCAGATCGACTTTGCAGTATCGTTGCCCTTACGCTGGCGCGAGTTCATCGCGGAGGCCGATCTGGGCAAGAACGAGAAAGTACAGGTCACCGCCAGCACGACACCCTGGGCCGATATCCTCGGCACCGGCGGCGAGCTGTGGGATACGAGTTCACCCTATGCGCTCGGCTGGGACGGCACGTTACAGGGCGTTGCCGGCAAGCCGGTGTGGAACTGGTTCCTGGGCGGCGATCAGGTCGCTGCCGCCACCGCCGCGCCGGACGCACTCGCCGCCGCACTTGCCGCACGAACCGAAGCCGCCATCCCCGGCATCGTCGGCGCGACCGCAGGTGGCGTGGTCCGCCGCACCAACTGGTGCCGCGAGGCGCTGACGCTGGGTGCCTATACCAACAGTTCGCCCGGTCAGCTCACGCGTTTCGGCGGGCTGTTCTGGATCGAGTCCGATGATGCGGCGGAACGGCAACGGGCGACTGCGGGACGTATCGTCTTTGCCGGCGAGCATGTCTCCGACGCCTGGGTCGGCTTCATGAATGGCGGCGCGCAGACCGGGCGACTGGCGGCAGAAGCCGTGATCGCGGCGCGCAAGGCGAGCGGGCGGCGCGCTGCTTGAACGCTTCGGTTCACCGGACTAACTGCGTGCCGATGACCGATGACGCGCGAGGCCTCAATCGACGGGTGACGCTGCCGGGGCCGTTGCGGCTCGACGGCGGCGGGCTGTTGTCGCCGGTCGATATTGCTTACGAAACCTATGGCGATATTGCGCCCGATGGCGGCAACGCCATCCTGATCTGCCATGCGCTGACCGGGGATCAGCATGTCGCGTCCGACCACCCCGTCACCGGTAAGCCCGGCTGGTGGACGCGCATGGTCGGTCCGGGCAAGCCGATCGATCCCGAGCGCCATTTTGTCATCTGCGCCAATGTGCTGGGCAGCTGCATGGGCACGTCCGGCCCGGCGACGATCAACCCGGCGACGGGCCAGGTGTGGGGCATGAGTTTCCCGGTCATCACGATCCGCGACATGGTGCGCGCACAGGCGCTGCTGCTCGACCATCTCGGCGTTCAGCGACTGAAGGCGGTCGTCGGCGGATCGATGGGCGGGATGCAGGCCTTGAGCTGGCCCGCGACCTTCCCCGATCGCGTCGAGGCGACGGTGGTGATCGCCTCGACCGCGCGGCATTCCGCGCAGAACATTGCGTTTCATGAGGTCGGGCGACAGGCGGTGATGGCCGATCCCAACTGGAACGGCGGGGCCTATTATGACGGCGATCCGCCTGCCGCCGGCCTCGCCGTGGCGCGGATGGCGGCGCATATCACCTATCTGTCCGAGGAAGGGCTGACCGAGAAATTTGGGCGGCGGCTTCAGGCACGCGAGGCGAAATCGTTCGGCTTCGACGCCGATTTTCAGGTCGAAAGCTATTTACGGCATCAGGGGCTGTCGTTCGTCGACCGCTTCGACGCCAACGCCTATCTCTATATCACGCGCGCGATGGATTATTTCGACCTGGCCGAGGAGCATGGCGGCGTTCTCGCCAATGCGTTTCGGGGCACGAAGTCGCGCTTCTGCCTCGTCAGTTTCGACACCGACTGGCTCTATCCGACACGGGATTCGCGCAGCATCGTCCATGCGCTGAATGCGGCGGGGGCGGCGGTCAGTTTCGTCGAGTTGAGCTCGCCCTATGGGCATGACGCGTTTCTGCTGGATGCGCCGGAGTTGAACCGCGTGGTGGACGGGTTTTTGAGGGCTGGGCGGTGAGCGACCTCCGCCCCGACCTCGCGATCATTGCCGCGAATGTCGCGCCCGGCACCCGCGTGCTCGATGTCGGCTGTGGCGATGGCGCGTTGATGGCGGCGTTGCGCGATCAGCGTCAGGTCGATGCGCGTGGGCTGGAGATCGACGCCACGAACGTTGCCGCCGCGGTCGGGCGAGGGCTGTCGGTGATCCAGGGGGACGCCGACACCGATCTCGCCGATTATCCCGACGCCAGCTTCGACTATGCAATTCTCAGCCAGACGTTGCAGACGACCATGCGGCCGCATGTCGTGCTCGATCATCTGTTGCGCATCGGTGAGCGCGCGGTGGTGTCGTTCCCCAACTTTGCGCACTGGCGGGTGCGTGTGTCTTTGCTGTGGGGCGGGCGGATGCCCGTGACGCGGTTGCTGCCCGTGGCGTGGTATGAAACGCCGAACATCCACCACGTCACGATCGACGATTTCCGTGCCTATGTGCGCGAGCGCGGAATCACGGTCGAGCAGGCATGGTTCCTGTCGGGCGACCAGCTGACCAGCCCCGCCGCGGCAAACTTCCGTGCCGAGCATGCCGTATTTTTGCTTCGGCGATAGGCGCGTGACGCGGGCGGTTTCGCTTGATACCACCGCCGCATAACAGGTTCAGGGAGTTTCTCGGATGCGTCATTCGGTCGCCGGCGTTCTCGCCGCGCTTTTCGTCATGGGTCAGGCAAACGCGCAGGAGAAGCCAGCCGAAAAGCCCAAATGGGACGTCAACGCCCCACAAGGCGCGGTGCTGAAACAGGCGGCGATCGACACCGACGAAGGCACGTGGATGGACGTCGATGTCTCGCCCGACGGCAGGACCATCGCCTTCACGCTGCTTGGCGACATCTACACCATGCCCATCGCGGGCGGCACGCCGACGCGTATTTCCGAGGGGCTGGCGTGGGAAGTGCATCCGCGCTTTTCGCCCGATGGTCGGCGCATCGCCTTTACCTCCGACCGTGCGGGCGGCGACAATATCTGGATCATGAATGTCGATGGCGGCAACAAGCAGCAGCTGACCAAGGAGGATTTCCGCCTGCTCAACCAGCCGAGCTGGTCGCCCGACGGGCAGTATATCGTGGCGAAGAAGCATTTCACCACGGGCCGCTCGCTCGGCACCGGCGAGGTGTGGCTGTATCACGTCTCGGGTGGCAGCGGCGTGAAGTTGGTCAAGCGCGCGAGCGAGCAGCTGCAAAAGGAATTGGGCGAGCCGGTCTATGCGGCGGACGGCAAGTCGGTGTTTTTCACCCGCAATGTCACCCCCGGTCCGATCTTCGAATATGCGCAGGATTCCAACACAAACCTGTTCAACATCGAGCGCTATGATCTGGAGACGGGCGAGACCACTACCGCCGTTTCGGGCCTCGGCGGCTCGGTCCGCCCCGCACCGTCGCGCGACGGCAAGAAGATCGCCTTCGTCCGCCGTGAGGCCACGCGATCGAAGCTTTACGTCAAGGATCTGACCTCGGGCGAGGAGCGCAAGATCTATGACGCGCTCGATCAGGACGTGCAGGAAACTTGGGCGGTTACCGGCGTCTATCCCAACATGGCGTGGACCCCGGACAACAAGTCGGTCGTGTTCTGGGCGGGCGGCAAGCTACGTCGCGTCGATGCCGATGGGTCGAATGGTGCAATTATTCCGTTCCGCGTCGCCGACACCCGCGCGGTCGCCGCCGCGCCGCATCCGCAGATCGAGGTCGCACCCGCAAGCTTCTCGACCAAAATGCCGAAGTTCGCCTCGGTCTCGCCCGATGGTGGGCGTGTGGTGTTCGAGACGATGGGCAAATTGTGGGTCCGCCCCGTTGCGGGCGGTGCACCGCGTCGCCTCACCAATCTCGCCGAGACTGCCGGGGTCGAGCTCTTCCCGTCATGGTCGCGCGACGGCAAGTCCATCGTGTTCGTCGAATGGAACGACGCCAAGCTGGGCCATATCCGCACCGTCGCCGCATCGGGCGGGAGCGCACGCGATGTGACCGCCCAACCCGGCAACTATGCCCGCCCGACCTTCTCCCCCGATGGCCGCATGATCGCGTTTGAAAAGGGCGGCACGACCGGCCTGACAGCACCTGGCTGGGCCGACAATCCCGGCATCTACCGCGTCGCCGCGACCGGCGGAACGCCGCAGCTGGTGGCGAAGGGACTGGAGCGGCCGCAGTTCGGCACCTCGAACGACCGGCTATTCATGGTCGAAGAGGGCGGCGGCAAGACCCAGCTGGTCAGCACCAGCCTGTCGGGCGAGGAAAAGCGCGTCCACGCCACTGGCGAACTCGCCAACGACTTTGTCGTCGCACCCGATGGCCGCAGCATCGCGTTCCGCCAGAATTATCAGGCCTTCGCCATGCCGCTGATGCCCGGCGGACAGGAAGTCAGCGTAGAGCCAAAGGCCGATGCGCTCCCCGTCGTGCGCGTCAGCAGCGACGGCGCAGACTATATCCACTGGTCCGACGGATCACGCTTGAACTGGAGCCTGGGCGCAACCCTGTTCAGTGCGGATCGTGCCAGCCTGTTCGCCAGCGCGCCGGGCGGGACGAAACCAACGATCACCCCGCGCACCACCTCGCTGGCAATGCAGGTTCAGGCCGACAAACCGATCGGTCGCATCGCGCTGACCAACGCCCGCGTCGTCACGATGGCAAGCGCAGACGGCGGCATCATCGAGAATGCGACGATCCTGATCGAGAGCGACCGCATCGTGCAGGTCGCCCCGACCGCGGCGATTCAGCTTCCCGCAGGCACGAAGACCATCGATCTCGGCGGCAAAACCGTCATCCCCGGCTTGGTCGACGCGCATGCGCATGGCCCTTACGGTGCGGACGAACTGGTGCCGCAACAGAATTGGTCGCTGATCCAGAACCTCGCGCTCGGCACCACCACGATCCACGATCCATCGTCGTCCGCGCGCACGGTGTTCCCGGCACAGGCGATGCAGCGTGCCGGCAAGCTGCTCGGCCCACGCATCTTCTCGACCGGCGAGATCGTCTATGGCGCCAAGAATTCGGCGGTCTACGCCGAGATTAACAGCTATGAGGACGCGCTCAACCATGTCCGCCGGCTGAAGGCACAGGGCGCGCATTCGGTTAAGAACTACAACCAGCCGCGCCGCGAACAGCGCCAGATGGTGGTGGCCGCTGCCCGCGCGGAGAATATGCAGGTGGTGGCGGAGGGCGGGTCGCTGTTCGGCATGGACATGAACCTGATCGCCGACGGCAACTCAACGCTGGAACACAACATCCCCGCCGACATCTTCTACAAGGATGTGGTGCAGATGTTCGGCCAGTCGGACACCAACTACACGCCGACGCTCGTCGTCAGTTATGGGGGTCTCGCGGGCGACCCCTATTGGCGGCAGGCGACCGATGTGTGGAAGAACCCGCTGATGGTCCACACGCCGCCCGCCGTGCTGCGCGCCGACACGATGCGCGTGGTAAAGGCGCCGGAGGACAATTTCGTCGACGACGACAATGCGCGTGAGGCGAACAAGATCAGCAAGGCGGGCAAGCTCGTGTCGATCGGCGCGCACGGGCAACAGGCCGGGATCGGCTCGCACTGGGAGCTGTGGTCGTTCGTGCGCGGCGGCATGACGCCGATCGAGGCATTGCGCGCGGGCACGATCGACTCGGCCAAATCACTGGGCTTTGCCAAGGACATCGGCTCGATCGAGGCGGGCAAGCTCGCCGACCTGGTGGTGCTCGACGCCGATCCGGTCGCCGATATCCGCAACAGCGACAAGATAAGCCGGGTGATGCTTGGCGGGCGACTGTACGACGCCAAGACGATGAACGAGGTCGAGACCGGTACCGCAAAGCGCGCACCTTACTGGTGGGAGTGAGCAAGGCGGTACCAGCCCGGTGCCGAAAGCACGCTGTGGCCCGGATGTCGCACATCCGGGCTATGCCGTCAGCCGCCGACACGCCCGCTCTAGAATGCGATTGACAACGTAGTCACAAAGGCGTTTGGATCAGGTACGCTAGGCGACTTTAGAAACGCCGCATGTGTTGTAACCGGTTACACAACTGAATGTGCGCCGGTGCTTTAGGGGAGCAGATGTATGAAAGATTTCCGTAGCAAGCGTTCGATTCTGGTCCGTGGCGTCTCCGCCGGGGCGTTCGCCGTCGCGCTGATGGTCAGCACGTCGGCGATGGCGCAGACCACCGCGACCCTCCAGGGCCGCGTCGAGGGTGCCACCGCCGGCCAGCAGGTCAACGTGACCGACACCGTCACCGGCCGCACCGTCATTGCCACCACCCGCGCCGATGGCAGCTTCACCGTCGTCGGCCTGCGTCCCAGCACCTATCGCGTCGAGGTCGAAGGGCAGGAGACTCAGGAAGTTTCGCTGCCCGTCGGCCAGATCGTGAATGTGGATATCGGGGCAGCCGAGCAAGCGGCGACAGGCGAAGACGTCGTCGTCACGGGCAGCCGCAGCCGCACCGAAGTGCGTAGCGCCACCATCGGCACCAGCGTCAGCCAGCAGCAGATCGAAAGCCTGCCGCAGACCAGCCGCAACTTCCTCAACTTTGCTGCGCTTGCACCGGGTGTGACGGTGGCGGCTGGCGACAATGTCGGCATCCAGGCGGGCGGCAACAGCTCGAGCAACGTCAACGTTTTCATCGACGGCACCAGCCAGAAGAGCCAGGTCGGCTTTGGCGGCGTCGCGGGCCAGAACTTCTCGAAGGGCAATCCTTTCCCCCAGTCCGCGATCCAGGAGTTCCGCGTCGAGACGCAGAACTTCAAGGCTGAATTCGAAAATTCCGGCTCCGCTATCATCACTGCGATCACCAAGACCGGCGGTGAGGATTTCAGCGGCGGTGCGTTCGGCAAGTTCGTTCCGAAATCCTTTTACGGTCGTCCATTCTTCGACCGTCCCGGCGAAGCCAACAATCCAACGGGCGCCAATGCCAAGCCAGACTACAAGCGCTGGCAGTTCGGTGCCGATCTGGGCGGCCCGATCGTTCCGGGCGTGCTTCATTTCTTCGCCACCTATGAAGGTACGCGCCAGACCAGCCCCTCGCTGGTCGTCAATCCCGCCACGGAGCTTCCCCCTTCGCTGCGCGACCGTTTCGGCGGCAGTTTCGCGTCCGATTTCAACCAGGATCTCTATTTTGCGAAACTGACGCTCTTTGCATCTGATGCGGACACGATCAGTGCCAGCTACTTTCTGCGCCAGGAAACCGACGTCAAGGATTATGGCGGCAACCGCGCGTTCGAACAGGGCCGCGACGTCGGCACCGAAAGCAAGAACTATCAGCTGGAATGGGCGCATCGCGGCGACGGATTCCTGAACGAGCTGACGTTCAGCTATTTCAATAATTTCACCGGTACGCCGACGATCACGGTGGGTCCGGAGTATGTGCTGACCAACGGCGTTGGCGGCAGCGATCTGTTCTTCTTTGGCGCCAACTCGTTCCAGCAGGTGAATGAGCAGGAGAGCTACACGTTCAAGAACAACTTCACCTACACCGGCTGGGACAGCCATGTGGTGAAGACCGGCATCAAGATTTCGATGAACACGCTGACGCGCATCGAGGACGCTTTTGCGAACGGATCATATCGTTACGCGTATCAGAATTTCACCGATGTGGGCAGCAGCACTCCGTTCCGCGCGCAAATCTCGCTGCTGCCACCGACACCAATCGAAGCGGACAATGTCCAAGTCGGCTTGTTCGTGCAGGACGACTGGACGATCGACGATCACTGGACCGTCAATCTCGGCCTGCGCTGGGATTATGAGTCGAACGCCTTCAACAACAATTATCGCACACCGACCAAGATCGCCAACGCGCTGCGCAGCTATCAGCCATGGCAGGCGGCGGGCATCAACCCGGAAAACTACATCACCGACGGGACCAAGCGTAAAGCATTCCTCGGCGCGTTTCAGCCGCGTATCGGCGTCTCGTATGACGTCAATGGCGACCGCGATCTGATCCTGTTTGCCGGTGCCGGTCGCTATTATGACCGGAACATCTTCTATCTCGCCGCGCTGGAAACGCTGTTCAACAATGTTCGCAGCGATGCGTCGGTCAATTTCTGCGGCGCAACCGGGCTTCCGGCCTGCACGCAGCCGGGCGGCAATCTTGCCTCGGGCGAATTGCAGTGGAACCCGGCCTATCGTGATCCCGATGCGCTGCGCACTGCGGTCGCGCAGACCGGCCTGAGCGGCGATATCTGGGTTATCAACAACGATGCCAAGGTGCCGTTTACCGATCAGTTCACCGCAGGCATCCGCAAGCGGTTGGGTCCGGTCCAACTGTCGCTGGCGTTCGCGCACAACCGCTCGCACGATGCCTTTATCTTCGTGCGCGGCAATCGCCAGCCGAACGGCAATTACACCGATGGTGGCGACGCCTGGGTGCGGGACAACTTCCCGGCGGGCGGCGGTCAGGTTCCGGGCTATACCGGACGCCTGAATATCGGATCGAGCAATGGCGAGCAGCGTTACTCGGCGATCTATCTGACCGCCGACAAGACCTATACCAAGGATTCGGGCTGGGGCGCGACCGCCGCGCTGACCATCTCGGATGCAAAATCCAACCAGGGCATCGACTTCGGCGAAGGTCAGATGTTCAACGCCGGGCGTCAGGACGCCTATGGCTGGCAGCCGACCAAGGGGCTGGAACGCTGGCGCTTCGTCGCCACGGCGATCGGCGATCTCCCTTGGGGCTTCCAGATTTCGGGTACGGGGACGCTGGCATCGGGACCGCGTTTCGGCAATGTCGATTTCGGTCGGACCCCACCGGCCAATTGTGGCGGCTGCTTCTATTACAACGACGGCGGCGTGCTCAGCCCGAAGCAGAAGATCGCATACAAGAATCTGGACGTGCGCATCGCCAAGACGTTCACTGTTCCCGGTGTCGGCGGCGAACTGACGGCGGATTTCGAAGTCTTCAACGTCTTCGACTCGGTCAACCGCAACTATTCGACCTGGGGAGCCGGCTCGGGCTCGAACCCGCCGCGCGAAGAAAACAGCACGGTCGGTTATGCCCGCACTTTCCAGGCGGGTCTGAAGTACAAGTTCTGATCTTCGGATCGGGTTTTGGGGGAGGGAAGCCACGGCTTCTCTCCCCTTGTTTTTTCCGGGAGCTGGCATGAAGCCCGCGCTGCATCGCTTCGGATCGTCAGGCTCGCCGGTCGTGGTGGTGGATGCCGTCACCGGTAACCTGCGCGAAATCGTCGACATTGCCGCCGCGCTCGCGCCCTTCCCCGTCAGCCAGACCTATTATCCCGGCCTTCGCCGCATTTTCGACGAAGCCGACAACGCCGCCATGGCCTATGCCGATGCGCTGCTCGAAGCCGCCGCGCCCTATATCGGCGGCGCGTTCGATGCCGAATCCTTCGATCTGGTCGAGGCGAGCTTTTCGATCGTCACTACGCATCCGACGGCACTGGGCGGACCACAGCGCGTGCCGCATTTCGACTCGACCGACCCGAACTATCTCGCTTTGCTCCACTATCTCGGCGATACGCCGGACACCGGCACCGCATTCTACCGCCAGCAAAGCACCGGGATCGAACTGGTCACCGAAGCTAACCTCCCCGCCTTTGTCGAGGCGGCCAAAGCCGACAGCGCGGCGATGACCGGGTACATCAACGCCAGCAACGCGCGCTACGCACAGACCGGCCGTGTCGAAGCCGTTCCCGACCGGCTCGTCATCTATCGCGGCGCCCAGCTCCATTCGGGAATTATCCCGCCGAACATGACGATCAGCGAAGATCCGCGCCGCGGGCGGCTAACTGCCAATTTGTTCGTGCGGATCAAGGGAGAGTGAACATGCTCAAGCACGCCATCCTCATTGCCGCGCTGACCGCCACTGCCGCCAGCGCGCAGCAAGCGAAGCGCAGCTACGCCAACCCGATCGACATCGATTACCGCTATAATTTCGAGCAGATCAACGAGGGCATCTCCTACCGCACCGGCGCCGATCCGGTGATCGTGCGGCACAAGGGTGCCTATTATCTCTTCCAGACGCTGGCCGACGGCTATTGGCGCTCGACCGATCTGGTCGACTGGAAATTCATCACCCCCAGCCGCTGGGAAAATGACAGCTTCGTCGCTCCCGCCGCCTGGTCCGATGGCGAGCGCCTGTATCTGATGCCGTCGATGATGGAGCCGGGCGCGATCTACGTCTCCGACGCGCCGGAAACGGGCAAGCTCGACTATCACGTCCGCCGCATGCCGCGTTTGCCGGGGCAAGTGCGGCCGGGCGAGGAGGAAAAGATCGAAAGCGGGCAGATCCCGCCCGGCCCGTGGGATCCGGCGCTGTTCCTCGACGATGACGGCAAATGGTACATGTATTGGAACTCGTCCAACGTCTTCCCGCTCTACGGCATGGAAATCGAGTTCAAGGACGGCAAGCTGATCTACAAGGGCAAGGCGCAGACGATGTTCGCGCTCCACCCGGACAAGCATGGCTGGGAACGCTTCGGGCAGGACCATAGCGGCACCTTGCCCAACGGCACCCCGATCAAGCCGTTTATGGAGGGGGCGTGGATGACCAAGGTCGCCGGCACCTATTACCTTCAGTACGGCGCGCCCGGCACCGAATATAACGCCTATGCCAACGGCACCTACACGTCGAAGTCACCGCTCGGCCCGTGGGAATATGCGCCATGGAACCCCGTCGCATACAAACCCGGCGGGTTTGTCGAGGGCGCGGGGCATGGCTCCACCTTCGACGATATCCACGGCAATTGGTGGAATACCGGCACGCCGTGGCTGGGGCATAACTGGACGTTCGAGCGGCGCATCAACATGTTCCCGACGCGGTTCGAGGCGGACGGGCAGATGTGGTCCTCGTCGCGCTTCGGCGATTTCCCGCATTGGGCACCGACGGCGAAGGTAGACGACATCGAGTCGCTGTTCACCGGGTGGATGCTGCTGTCCTATCGCAAGCAACTGATCGCGTCCTCGACGCTGGGCGAGTTCGATACGGCGCGGGCAGCGGATGAGAATCCGCGCACCTTCTGGGTCGCAGCGAGCAAGAAGCCGGGCGAGACGCTGACGATGGATCTGGGCGCGGCCAAGACCGTGCGCGCGATTCAAGTCAATTTCGCTGATTACAAATCGGGGCGCTACGCCGATGCGCCGGATATCTACACCGAGTTTCGGCTGGAGGGGTCGGCGGACGGCAAACGCTGGTCGAAGCTCGCCGAAACCGAAGCTCCGCGCCGCGACCGCCCGAACGCCTATTTCCAGTTGAGCAAGCCCGCCAAGGTTCGTTACGTCCGTTATGTCCACGGCCATATCGGCGGCGCACATCTGGCGATCAGCGACCTGCGCGTATTCGGCAATGCCGACGGTGCCGTACCCGCCATCCCCGCCGGCGTCGCGGCGGTGCGCGACAAGGACGAACGCAACGCGCGGGTGACATGGCGCAAGGTGCCGGGAGCAATCGGCTATAATGTGATGTGGGGGGTGCGTCCTGATCGCCTGACGCTGGCCTATCAGGTCTTCGCCGACGAGCTGGGCGGCGACCCGACCGCGAAACTGGATGTCCGCGCGCTGAATGTCGGAGTCGGTTATTATGCGGCGGTAGAGGCATTCAACGAAACCGGCGTCTCCACACGGAGCAAGCCGATGCCTATTCGCTAACCATCGTCTTTCAACGCCTGCGACAACGCGTCGCGGACCGCGGCCAGCGATTCGGGCTGCCCGCGTCCGCCGCGTTCCGCCGCCAACAGCCGCTGTACGCCACGAATCGTGTAGCCTTCGCGCGTGAGCAGCGCATCGATGCGCCGCACCAGCGCGACATCGTCGGGCCGGTAATAACGTCGCCCGCCGGCGCGCTGGAGCGGCCGCAGTTGCGGGAAACGCCCTTCCCAATATCTCAATATATGCTGCGGACGACCGATTTCCTGCGCAAGTTCGCCGATCGTCCGAAAGGCGTTAGGCCCTTTCTCCGGACCCGTGCCCATATCATCCCCCGTCGACGATCCGGTCGCGCAACATCTGGCTGGCGCGGAACGTCAGCACGCGGCGTGGCGCGATCGGAACTTCGACACCGGTCTTGGGATTGCGGCCGATCCGCTCTCCCTTGTCGCGCAGGATGAAGCTGCCGAAACCGGAAATCTTGACATTCTCGCCCTTGGCGAGCGCTTCGCACATATGGCGCAAAATCTGTTCGACCATCCGCGACGCATCGGCACGCGACAAACCCACCTCTCGATGCAGTGCATCGGCAAGGTCCGCTCGGGTCAGGGTCGCAGCGTTGGCCATCAATAAATTCTCCGCGTCACGGCCGTCTTCGCACCGTAACACATGGAAGTAACGGTGCAACCATCGTTACGCTATCGTGACGACAAAGCGCACCAAAAAAGCGTGCAATCAGAACCGCACAACCGCCGCACCCCAGGTGAACCCGCCGCCCATGGCCTCCAGCACCAGCAGGTCGCCACGCTTGATCCGCCCGTCGCGCACCGCCGTGTCGAGCGCTAGCGGCACCGATGCGGCCGAGGTGTTGGCGTGCTGGTCGACCGTCACGATCACCTTTTCGGGGGCCAGTCCCAGCTTCTTCGCCGTCGCATCCAGAATTCGGGCGTTCGCCTGATGCGGCACCACCCAGTCGACATCCGCAGCGGTCAGTCCGAGCACGCCCAGGCTCTCGTTCATCACCGCCGCCAGATTGACCACGGCATGGCGGAACACTTCCTTGCCCTTCATCCGCAGCTTGCCGACGGTGCCGGTGGTCGACGGCCCGCCATCGACATAGAGCAGTTGGTTGTGCCGCCCATCCGCGTGAAGCTTGGTCGTCAACACCCCCCGCCCACCTTCGACCGCGGTTTCCTGCGCCTCCAGCACGATCGCGCCGGCACCGTCGCCGAACAACACGCAGGTCGCACGATCTTCCCAGTCAAGTATTCGACTGAACGTCTCCGCGCCGATCACCAGTGCGCGGATGGCGGAACCGGCGCGGATCATGCTCTCCGCCACCTGCACCGCATAAAGGAAGCCCGAACAGACCGCCGCGACGTCGAACGCCACGCAATCGTCGATGCCAAGCGCAGCCTGCACCTTGGTCGCGCTGGCGGGAAAGGTCTGGTCTGGGGTCGCGGTGGCCAGCACGATCAGGTCGATATCGGCGGCGGCTGTCCCGGCGGCGGCCAGCGCCGCTTTCGCCGCATCGGTCGCCAGCGTCGCGGTGGTCTCGCCGGGGCCGGCGATATGGCGAAAACGGATGCCGGTGCGCGCGACGATCCACTCGTCGCTGGTATCGACGCGTTCCGCCAGTTCGGCATTCGACACCCGGTGCGGCGGTAGTGCCGATCCGGTGCCCGTAATCACAGCCCGTCGAACCAACGTGCTCATGCGGCCTGGGCCTCGAAATTACCCAGATCCTCGGCGATTCGCCTGGTCAGGTCGTCGCGCACCATCTTTGCCGCCACGCCGATCGCGGTCTCGACGCCGATCTCGGTCGCACTGCCGTGACTCTTCACGACGATGCCGTTCAGGCCGAGGAACACCGCACCGTTATGGATATTCGGATCGAGATGATGCTTGAGCAGCTCGGTCGCCGGTTTGGAGATCAGAAAGCCGATCTTGGAACGGATCGAGCTGGAAAAAGCCCGGCGCAGCAGGTCGGCGACGAAGCGTGCCGTGCCCTCGATCGTCTTGAGCGCGATATTGCCGGAAAAGCCATCGCACACGATGACATCGACATCGCCACGCGACAGCGCATTGCCCTCGATAAAGCCGGTAAAAGTCAGCGGCAGGTGCTTCGCCGCACGCAGTTGCGCCGCGGCATCGCGGATGATGTCGGTGCCCTTCAACTCCTCGGTGCCGATATTCAGCAACGCGACGCGGGGCGCCTCCAGGTCGAGTACGGTGCGCGCATAGGCCGCACCCATCACCGCGAATTGCACCAGATTGCGCGTATCGACTTCGGTGTTCGCGCCTAGATCGAGCATCACCACATCGTTTGCGCCCAACGTAGGCATGCGGGCGGCCAGCGCAGGCCGGTCGATGCCGGGCATGGTGCGCAGCGACAATTTAGCCATCGCCATCAGTGCGCCGGTGTTGCCGGACGATACCGCCGCTCCGGCCTCGCCGCGTTTCACCAGATCGATCGCGATGCCCATAGATGTCGTCTTGGCGCGCCGAATCGCCTGACTCGGCTTTTCGCTCGAACTCACCACGTCGGGCGCGTGCACGATTTCCGACGCAGCGGTCAGATTAGGGTGCGATTTCAGGCCCTCACGAATCGCGGCCTCGTCGCCCACCAGCAGGAAGCGCATGTCATCGTACCGGCGTCGCGCACGCGCAACCCCGGCGAGCATCACCGCCAGCCCCTCGTCGCCGCCCATCGCATCGACGGCGATTCGCGCGCTGGAGGTCATGACCGGCGAACTCCCTGAGATTCGGGTCAGCCCTCGACCGAGAGGATTTCGCGGCCGTTATAATGGCCGCACGCACCGCACAGGATGTGCGGGCGCTTCAGTTCGCCACAGTTGGAGCATTCCTGAAATGCCGCAACGGTCAGCGAGTCATGCGACCGGCGCATGCCACGACGGCTGGGCGAGACTTTTCTTTTTGGGACGGCCATTTCGGCAACCTTCTTGAATTCGTTCGTCTAAAAACCGGATCGCGATATGCCTGAGCGGACGAACGGGCAAGCGCCAGGAGACCGGCACCCGCCGGACCGCCAGTCAGGCCTGTCACAAAGCGAGCGAGCGCCTATACCGATTTCCACCCAAGTTGCAAGGCGGCGGCCGTCGTGGCAGCCATATAGTCTCATATGGGGGAAACAAGCATGGACGCCATCATTCTGCCGGTCGCAC
The DNA here is from genome assembly GCF_036663835.1 of Sphingomonas sp. LT1P40. Classification (NCBI taxonomy): domain Bacteria; kingdom Pseudomonadati; phylum Pseudomonadota; class Alphaproteobacteria; order Sphingomonadales; family Sphingomonadaceae; genus Alteristakelama; species Alteristakelama amylovorans. Next base: position 294,464 of record NZ_JAXOJT010000002.1, on the reverse strand, counting down.
TGGCTACTACCGCCGCCTGCGCGCTCATCAACCTGTGGCTGGCGATTCGCGTCGGGCAGGTGCGCCGCGCGGAGAAGATCTCGATCGGCGATGGCGGCAATGAACGCTTGATCGCGCGGATGCGGGCACAGCTCAACTTCGCCGAATATGCGCCGATCGTGCTAATCCTGATCGCGCTGATCGAACTGGCGGTGGGCACGGAAACCTGGTTGTGGGTGGTCGCGGCGCTGTTCGTGGTCGCGCGCATCCTGCATCCGATCGGCATGGATGGCTGGAAGCTAGGGCGCGGCATCGGCATCGGCGTTACGTTGCTGACGCTGGTCGGGCTCGCACTTTATGCCGCCAGCATTCCCTATTTCAGCTTTGGCACGGTCGAGACGATCGAGGTCGTGGAGGCGATGGGTTAACCGTCGATCCACGCCCGCAACAATGTGTAGGCGATGGCATAGCGCGGCGGGGCGCCGAACCGCGCGTCGTCGCGCCCTTCCAGCGCGGCGATCACCTCGTCGCGCGTCGCCCAGATGGCGTCTTCCAGTTCGTCGGTGTCAAGCGTGATCGCGTCGTTCGTCGCCTCGGCGATGCAAGCGATCATCAGCGATGACGGGAAAGGCCAGGGCTGGCTTGCGACATAGCGGACGTTGGAGACGCGGATACCAGCTTCCTCCAGCGTTTCGCGCGCGACGGCCTCCTCGATCGATTCGCCGACCTCGATAAACCCGGCCAGCGCCGAATAGCGACCGGCGGGCCACGCCGCCTGTCGCCCGAGCAACGCACGGCCCTGATGCTCGGCGATCATGATGACGACGGGATCGGTGCGCGGGAAGTGTTCAGCCTTGCATCCCGGACAGCGCCGCGCCCAACCGCCGCGATAAATCTCGGTCGCCGTCCCGCACGCGGCGCAAAACCCGTGCCGCTGGTGCCAGTCGACCAGACTGCGTGCCGCCGCATACAGCCCCGCCTGGTCGGGCGGCATCAGTCCCAGCATGTGGAACAGCGCCGGGGAACGCATCGGCGCATGCCGGTCACGCTGCGTCAGCCCCACGAAATGCGGCCTGCCCTCGATATAGCCCAGGAACAGTGGCTCGGCATCGTCGGACAAGTCGGCCAGGCTGACCCAGACCAGCCGCCCGTCGCTATCGATCTCCGGGTCCAGCCCGTTCAATTTGAGCAATCGTGCGCGCCAGTCGCCCATTGCCGCCGCCAGTGCCGCCGGATCGTTGCGCTCGCGATCGGCACGATCCAGCACCGCCCCGGTGAACCCGACTTCAGCCGGCATCAGCGCGCCAGATCGGCATAGACCGCCCGCGTCGCATCGGTTCGCAACGGCCATTTCTCACCGGGGAAATAGTTGACCATCACCGTGGCGCGAATCCGATTCGCCGGATCGACGAAGCCGATCGTGCCCGCCGCACCGCCCCAGCCATAGGTGCCCTTGCCCGGTCCGCCGGGCATGGCCTCCACCACCACCGACCCACCCGCACCGAACCCCATCTTGCCGCGTTGCGCACCCCCGCTGCCACCGGGCGCGCCGCCAAACGTCACCCCGTCGGGCAACAGATCAGACATCGCCAGCCGCACCGTCTCCGGTTTCATCACGCGCTTGCCGTCCAGCCGGCCTTCGTTCTGCAACATGTGCAGGAACCGGTCATAATCGCGCGCCGACATCACCAGTCCCGCCCCGCCATAGGGAAAGGATGGCGGGGCGGCATAAACCGAACCCTTGGCCGGATCGAGCACGACGCGGTTGTCGCCCGCCCACACATAATTGACGGCAAAACGATTCAGTTCGCTCCCCGGCACCGTCCAGAAACTCGATTTCATCCCCAGCGGCGTGAACAGCCGCGTTTGGACGAACTGTTCGAACGGCATGCCGCCCGCCACTTCGACGACTCGTGCCAGCACGTCGAGACTGATCGAATAGCTCCATGCCGTCCCCGGATCGGCGATTAGCGGCAATGTCGCCACGCGATCGGCGAATTCCTTGAGCGAGGGCGCACGCGTCTTGCGTGCCTCGACCTCGATCCCGGCATTCACTGCCGCCGGATTGATCCCCAGCCGCTCATATTCCTTGAGCAACGGGCCCTTGGTAATGATGGTATAGCCCAGCCCCGCCGTGTGGGTCAGCAAATGCCGGATCGTCACCGGCCGGGCGGCGGGGCGGCTGGCCAAGCTGTTGGCCGGGTCGGTCAACACCTTCATCGACTTGAAGCCCGGAATGAAGTCGCCGACCGGCCGGTCGAGCTGCAGCTTGCCGTCCTCGACCAGCATCATCGCGGCGATGCCGGTGATCGGCTTGGTCATCGAATAGACGCGCCACAGCGAATCGGCGTCCGCTTTCGCCGCACCGGGCTCGACCGCAATCGCTCCCGCCGCCGATATCGTCGGCGCGACGTCGCCCTTGGCATAAGCTATGACGATTCCCGCAGTCTTGCCGTCGGCGACATAGGCACGGGTCAGATCGGACACCGTACCGGGCTTCGTCGCATCCGTGACGGGGGCGGATGGTGCCACCGCCTGACCCGCAGCGCCCGACGCCGCCACCGCAATTGCCGCCAGCGCAGCCGCGCTTCCCATGATCCAAATTTTCATCGCATCCTCCGCATTGCTTCAGCCGCGCTGGCGAACACCGTCGGCAGCCCCGCCGCCGCCAGATCGTCGATCGGCCACCATTCGCCTTCGACCGCTGAATGCGCCGCGATTGTTGCGGTCGCAAGCGTGGAAACCAGCTCGAAATGCGTAAAGCCATGCGTCACGGTGGCATTGCGCAGCGTCCAGTCGGCAACGAGTGGCGCATCCTTCAGCCCCGGCGGCGAATCGGTCCATGGCCCGGTCGGCAACGCCCGCATGCCGCCCAGCAGGCCCCTGTCCGGTCGCCGCACCAGCAGCACCGTGCCACTCCGCTCCGCCCAGAACATTGTCCCGTAACGCGTCGGTCGCGCTTTCTTCGGCGATTTCACCGGATAGGCCTCGGGTGCGCCTTCCGCGCGCGCCGCACAGCGATTGGACAGCGGGCAGATCAGGCATTTGGGCGATCGCGGCGTACAGATCGTTGCACCCAGATCCATCATCGCCTGCGCAAAATCGCCAGCACGCGAATCCGGCGTGATCGAATCGGTCAGGTCGCGGATGCGCGGTTTCGCCCCCGGCAGCGGATCGGCGAGCGCGAACAGCCGCGCCACCACCCGCTCGATATTGCCGTCTACCACCACCGCGCGCTGCCCGAATGCGATCGCTGCCACCGCTGCAGCCGTATAGGCACCGAATCCGGGCAGTTGGCGCAGTTCGGTCTCGGTTTCCGGCAGCCGCCCGCCATGCGCCGCCGCTACTGCCCGTGCTGCGGCAAGCAGGTTGCGGGCGCGGGCATAATAGCCAAGCCCGGCCCAGGCGCTCATCAGATCGGCGTCGTCCGCCACCGCAAGACTGGCGAAATCGGGCCAGCGCGCGGTAAATTTCTGAAAATAGGGAATGACCGTCGCAACCTGCGTTTGTTGCAGCATCACCTCCGACAGCCACACGCGATACGGGTCCGGCGCGAGCGTTCCGGGCGGCGCGCGCCACGGCAGAACACGGGCATTCGCGTCGTACCAGGCGAGTAGCAACGGGGCGATAGTGCGAGAGGCGTTGTCGGGCACGCCCCGCCTATGGCATGGACGGACCGGATGAGTAAGCCGCGCGCCCCGGATGAACCGAAACGCAGCAACCGCCTTCGCCCCGTGGCGGAGCTGGTGCCCGATGTCGGCCGCGTCGCTTTCCGCAAATTCGGCTTCGTCCAGAGCGCGGTCCTCAGCCGCTGGAATGAAATTGTCGGCGATCGTTATGCCCGCGTCTCCGTCCCCGAATCGATCCGCTTTCCGCGCGGCGAACGCGCCAATGGCGTGCTTAGCCTGGTGGTTCAGGGCGCGCACGCCCCGATGATGATGCATATCGCGCCGGAGATCATGGAGCGGGTCAACCGCTTCTTTGGCTATCCCGCCGTGGCGCGTATCGCGATTCGGCAAGGTGAGGTACCGCGCGCATCGGTGCCGGCTGCTCAGCCCGAACCGGCCCCGCTGACGGCGGAAATGGGGGACAGCCTGCGCGGTATCGTCGATCCGGAATTGCGCGCCGTGCTGGAGGGATTGGCGGCTGGCGTCGCGCTGCCCGTAATGAAACTTGGAAAGATCGACTGATGCGTATTATTCGCCTGATGCTTGCTGTGGCCACCGGCATGGTCTTTGCCGCGTCCGCCCCGGCCCAGCCCGCCCGTGACTGGCGCACCCATGTCGTTCAGACCGCGTCCGGCGCGTTCGTGATCGGCAACCCGGCGGCGAAAGTGAAGCTGGTCGAATATCTCAGCTACACCTGCGGCCATTGTGCGGAGTTCGTCGCCGAATCGAAAGTGCCGCTGCACGATCAGCTGGTGCGCAAGGGCGCGGTGCAGGTCGAGGTGCGACATGCCGTGCGCGACCCGCTGGACCTGACCGCCGCTTTGCTCGCGCGCTGTTCCGGGCCGCGCGGCTTTTCGGGCGCGACCCAAGCGATCTTTGCGGCTCAGGCCGACTGGTATCAGCAAGGCGCGGCATGGTGGCAGGCGAACGGTGCAGCAATGCAGTCGCAACCCGAACTGAAGCGTCTGCGCGCGGCCGCGACCGGATCTGGCCTCGACCAGCTGATGCAGCGGCGCGGTATGACGCCTGCCGCGATCAACGCTTGCTTCGCTAATCCCGCCGACCTGAACAAGCTGACCGCGATGGCCAAGGCCGCGTGGACCCAGATTAAGGGCACGCCCAGCTTTACGATCAACGGCAAGGCCGGTGGCGGCAACCACTGGGAAACGCTCGAACCCGAATTGCGTGCCGCTGGCGCACGTTGAACGACTTACGAACGGAGACTGATTACATGCGTATAGCGATTGGCCTGGCATCCGCGCTGGTTCTGGCTGGCTGTGGCGGCGGCGGGAGCGACAACACCATTGCTACGGGACCGACCGCAGCCCCCGTCCCCGGTGCGTCCGCCCCCGCGGGCGCCGCTTGGGTCGACAAGGTCGAAAAGACCGCCGAGGGCGGCTTTCGCATGGGCAACCCCGATGCCGCGATCAAGCTGATCGAATATGGTTCGCGCACCTGTGGCCATTGCGCCGCCTTTGCCGTCTCCGGCATGGAGCCGTTAAAAGCCTATATCGCCACCGGCAAGGTCAGTTTCGAGTTCCGCGATTTCCTGCTCAATCCGATCGATCTGGGCGCGTCGCTGCTCGGCCGTTGCGGCGGCCCCGGTCCTTATTTCGCAATCCTCGATCAGATGTTCGAGCAGCAGCGCGACCTGCTGAGCAAGGCACCGGGTCAGGGCGACCCGTTCGTCCAGCAGCTGGAGGCGATGGCACCGCAGCAGCGCGTCGTCGCGCTGGCCGAGAAGATGGGCTATCTCGATTTCGTGCAGCAGCGCGGCGTGCCCGAGGCGCAGGCGCGCCAGTGCCTCGCCGATCCGGCCGAGACGGCAGCCCTAGTCAAGAGCAACGAGGATGCCGCCAAGCAGTACAGCATCCCCGGCACGCCCACCTTCATCCTGAACGGCAAGGTGCTCGAGAATACCGGTACCTGGCCACAGGTCGAAGCCGCGCTAAAGACCGCCGGGGCCTGACCCGAATGACGGGGCGGAACCGCTGACATGCAGATCAAGCGGCTCCGCCTCACGGGGTTCAAGAGTTTCGTCGATCCCGCCGATTTGCGGATCGAACCCGGACTGACGGGCATTGTCGGGCCGAACGGCTGCGGCAAGTCCAATCTGCTCGAAGCGCTGCGCTGGACGATGGGCGAGAACAGCGCGAAATCGATGCGCGGTGCGGGCATGGAAGACGTGATCTTCGCCGGCACCGCCACCCGCCCGCAACGCGACTTCGCCGAAGTCTCGATCCTTGCCGAACAGACGGGCGGCGAGGATGACGGCGAGATTGAGGTCGTCCGCCGGATCGAGCGCGGCGCTGGTTCCGCCTATCGCATTAACGGGCGCGATGTGCGCGCGAAGGACGTCGGCCTGTTGTTCGCCGACTCCGCCACCGGCGCGCACTCCCCTGCCCTCGTCAGCCAAGGACGGATCGGCACGATCATCATGGCCAAGCCCGGCGAGCGGCGGCAGATGCTCGAGGAGGCTGCCGGGATTTCCGGGCTGCACGTCCGCCGCAAGGACGCGGAACAACGGCTGCGCGCGACCGAGGCGAACCTGACCCGGCTGGACGAGGTGATCGGCGATCAGGAGGCGCGCGCCGCCGCGCTGAAGCGGCAGGCACGACAGGCCGAACGCTATCGTGAATTGTCCGACCGAATCCGGGTGGCCGAAGCGCGGATGATCTTCGCCCGCTGGCGCGATGCTGCCGCCGCGTCGGATGCCGCCAAGAAGGAGGCGGCGGGCGCCGAGGCTTTGGTGGCCGAACGGACCGTCGCGCAGGAGGCCGCGCTGACCGCTCAGCGGACGGTGGCGGAAACGCTGGCCGGGGTTCGTGCCGATGGGCTCGCGGTGCGCGACCGCGCGAGTGAGGCGCTGCACCGACTGGCGGCGCTGCGCAGCGAGGCGGCGACCGTGGAACGACGCATCTCCGATCTGGCCGACGCCGCGGCGCGGCTGGAGGCGGACAAGGGGCGCGAAGGTGCTCTGGCGCACGATGCCGCCGATGCATTGGCGCGGTTGGGTGACGAAGCGGCGGCGCTGGAACATCGAATCGCGCATGCCGAATCGCGGATGCCGTCGCTCGATTCCACCCTTGCGCGCGCGGAAAGCGAATCGCGCGACGCGGAAGTAGCGTTGGCGCATTCGCTTTCCGCTCAGGCAAGTGAAGTTGCGGATGCGCGTGTTGCAGAGGCTGCGTTTACGGCGGCGAGAGCCCGTGTCGAACGCAGCGAACGCGACGCCGCGCGGATCGCCAGCGAGATTCGTGCCCTCAGCGACTCCGCACCGTTGATTGCGGCCAAGCGGCAGGCGGGAGAAGCGAAGGTGAAGGCCGAGCAACAGGCCGAAACCGCACGCACCGGCCTTGCCCGCGCCGATGCGACCGAGCGCGGCGCGATCGACGCGCGCACGCGGGCGCAATCCAAGCGCGCCGAAACGCATGCCGAACTGGCGCAGATCGACAGTGAGGCGGCGGCGTTGGCCAAGGCGACGCGCCCGAGCGGCAAGGACCGGCTGCTCGACCGGCTGAAGGTGTCGCCCGGTTACGAGCGCGCGCTGGCGGCGGCGCTGGGCGACGATCTGGAGGCGGGGCTCGATCCGACCGGCGAACGGCATTGGGCGGGCGCGGCGGCGCTGCCCGGCGATCCCGGGGCGGCAGCGAACACCACGCCACTGACGCGCCATGTCGAGGCACCGACGGCGCTGGCACGGCGGCTGGCGCAGGTGCTGGTCGCGGAAAGCGACGACGGGCAGCCGCTCGCGGTCGGACAAAGGCTGGTGACGCTGGGCGGCGTCATGCGGCGCTGGGACGGCTATGTCGCGCGCTCCGGCGGCGCGGCGGCGGCGGCGCGGCTGGAAAGCGTTAACCGGCTGCACGCGCTGGAGAAGGCGCGGCCCGCCGCCGTTCGCGCGGTCGATGCCGCCGATGCCGAACTGACGCGGATCGAAGGCGATATCGCTGAAGCGCGGCGCAACGCTGCCGATTGCCGCCGTCTGCTCGACCATGCCGACACCAGTGGGCGCGAGGCGGCGCGGGCGGAAGATCGCGCGGCGGGCGCGTTGGAACGGCTCGACGCACAGCGTGCCGATCTGGAAGGGCGTCGCGCGCGCGTCGCTGCCGAACAGGACGAGGCTGGGGCCGAAGTCGCCCGCGCGGATGCGACCCGCGTCGCCCTGCCCGATGGCAGCGAGACGCGCGCGAAGGTCACGGCGCTGACCCGCGAGGCCGAATTGCGCCGCACCGCTGTGGCAAGTGCGCGGGCCGAGCGCGGGTCGCTGGAACGCGATCTGGCGGCGGCGCGCGAGCGGCTGGCGGCGGTGCGGGCGGAGAGCAAGGGCTGGACGTCGCGCGCGGGCGAGGCGGCGCGACGCATCGCCGAGATGGATGTACGCGCCGCCGAACTGGTCGAGACGTGGGCGATTCTGGCGGTTAAGCCCGCCGAACTGAAGCGCGCCGTGGCTGAGGCGGAGGTGACGAGTGAAACGGCGCGCGCGAACAGTGCTACCGCGCAGGCGGCGGAACGCGAAGCCGAGGCGGCGCTACGCACGACCGAGAGCGACGTGCGTATAGCGGGTGAGGCATTGTCCGAAGCGCGCGAGGCGCGCGCAGGCGCAGTCGCACGCGCGGAAAATCACGAAGCGCGCCGGATCGAGATGGGGCGGCTGTCGGGTGAGCGTTTCGAATGCCCGCCACCGGTGCTCCCCGAGCGGGTCGGCTTCCAGTCCGACACCGTGCGCGGGCCGCAAGACGAATCCGCCGCGCATGAACGGCTGAACGCCGAGCGCGAACGGATCGGTCCGGTCAATCTGGTCGCCGAGACCGAGCTGGAGGAACTGACCACCGCTGCCGCGAACAATGCGCGCGAACGCGACGACCTGATGCACGCCGTCCACCGCCTGCGCGGCAGCATCGGCACGCTGAACCGCGAAGGGCGGCAACGGCTGCTCGCGGCGTTTGAGGCGGTCGACCAGCATTTCCGGCGGCTGTTCACGACACTGTTCGACGGCGGTCAGGCGCATCTCGCGCTGATCGATTCGGACGATCCGCTGGAGGCGGGACTTGAGATATTGGCACAGCCACCGGGCAAAAAGCTGCAATCGCTCACCCTGTTGTCGGGTGGCGAACAGGCGTTGACGGCGGTCGCGCTGATCTTTGCACTGTTCCTGACCAATCCCGCGCCGATCTGCGTGCTCGACGAAGTCGATGCGCCGCTCGACGATGCCAATATCGAGCGCTTCTGTGACCTGCTCGACGCGATGACGCGCGAAACCGCGACCCGCTATCTGATCGTCACGCACAACGCCGCGACGATGAGCCGCATGCACCGGCTGTTTGGCGTGACGATGGTCGAGCGCGGGGTCAGCCGGCTGGTGTCGGTCGATCTGGGCGGCGCGGAATCGTTGATCGCCGCCGAATAATTGTAAAAGTCTGCGTGACGGAGAGAGATGCCATGAAACTGTTGCTGACAACCTTGTCAGTCGTTGCGCTTGCGATGCCCGCGGCGGCGCAAATGCGGGCGCTGGACAATGGCGTCGAGGTGACGCGGGGCGAGGTTTCGGTGCGAGTGACGGCGCTTACCCCCAAGACCCTGCGCGTGCGGCTGGTTCGGGATGGCAAATGGCCCGAGGACGCCAGTTGGGCGGTGGAAGCGGACATTCGCGCAAAGGCGGTAATGGTGCTGTCGAGGCCGGACGGGTTTGCCACCGATGCGGTCAGCGTATCGGTCGACCCGGTGACGCTGGCCGTGACGGTGCGGGACAAGGCCGGGAAAATCATCGTCACCGACGCCGCTGCGCCCGCGATGTCGGCCGACGGCAGCTTTGGCCTGACCAAGGCGATGCCGGTCGGTGAGCGCTATTTCGGCCTCGGCGACAAGACCGGGCCGTTCGACCGGCGCGGGGCGAGCTATGTCCACTGGAACACCGACACGTTCGGCTATGGGCGCGAGACCGACCCGACCTATAAATCGATTCCCTTTTATGTGGCGACCGGTGGCACGGGGGGGAGCTATGGCCTGTTCCTCGACAACACCACGCGCAGCTGGTTCGATTTCGGGCATCGCAGCGACGGCGCACTGGCGATCGGCGCGCCGGGCGGCGCGGCGGACTATTATCTGATCACCGGACCCAGCACCGCCGACGTCGTGCGCCGCTATCACGAACTGACCGGAAAGGCCCCGCTGATCGCGCCATGGGGGCTGGGGTTTCAGCAATCGCGCTACAGCTATATGTCCGATGCCGAGGTCCGCGAACTGGCGGCGCGACTGCGCAAGGAGCGCATTCCGACCGATGTGATCTGGCTGGACATCGACTTTCAGGATCGCAACCGGCCGTTCACGACGAACGCCAAGACCTTTCCCGATCTGCCGAGGCTGGCACGCGACCTGAAGGCCGATGGCATCGGGCTGGTGGCGATCACCGACCTGCATATCGCGCACGCGCCGGGTGAGAGTTATGCGCCCTATGACAGCGGCGTTGCGGGCGACCATTTCCTGAAAACGGGTGACGGCAAGACCTATGTCGCACCGGTCTGGCCCGGCCCGTCGGTATTCCCGGATTTTACCCGCGCGGCGTCGCGCGACTGGTGGGGCGGGCTGTACAAGGGGTTGGTAACGGCGGGTATTGCGGGCCACTGGAACGACATGAACGAACCGGCGATCTTCGAGACGCCCAGCAAGACCATGCCGCTCGACAATATCCATCGCATCGACGGCGACGGGTTCGCGCCCCGCACCGCCACCCATGCCGAGGTGCATAATGTCTATGGCATGCAGAACAGTCGGGCGACGTTCGAGGGGTTGCGGAAGCTCGATCCCACCGCGCGCCCGTTTGTGATGACGCGGGCAAGCTATGCCGGGGGGCAGCGTTATGCGGTGACCTGGACCGGGGACAATAATGCGACCTGGGACCATCTGAAGCTGTCGGTGCAGCAGCTGGTCAATCTCGGCCTGTCGGGATTCTCCTACAGCGCCGCCGATATCGGCGGCTTCACCGGCGGCCCCAGCCCCGATCTGCTGACGCGCTGGACCCAGATCGGCGCGTTTACGCCGGTGATGCGCGTCCACGCTGCCGTCAACACGCCGCGCAGCGAACCGTGGGTGGATGGTCCGGAGCATCTGGCGCTCAGGCGCAAGGCGATCGAGGAACGCTATCGGCTGTTCCCCTATCTCTATGCCGTGGCGGAGCAACAGGCGCGGACCGGCGATCCGATCGTGCGCCCGATTTTCTACGATTACGCCGCGTCGGGATGCGACTCGCCGATGGCGTTCACGCTGGGCCGCGACGTGATGATCGCGGCATCGCCGCAGCCCGAATCGCCGCAAGCCTATGACGTGTGCCTGCCCAAGGGTGGCTGGTATGATTACTGGAGCGGCCGCAAGGTGGCGGCGAAGCCGGGCGACAAGGCGGACAGCGTGCGCGAGACGCCGCGCATCGACCGGTTGCCGGTGTTCGTGCGGGCGGGCGCGATCCTGCCGCGTCAGCCTCTGGTGCAGAGCCTGAGCGAGACGCCGAAGGGCGCGCTGGCGCTTTCGGTCTATCCGGGGCCGGACTGCAGCGGCGCGATTTACTTCGATGACGGCAAGGCGCAGGCGATCGAACGGGGCGCGTATCTGCGACAGGCGTTTCGGTGCGCGGAGACGGCGGACGGTTTCACGGTCGAGATCGGCGCGCGCGAGGGCAAGTTCAAGCCGTGGTGGCGCGAGATCACCGTGACGGTGCATGGGCAGACGAATGCGAGAACCGTCCGGATCGGTCGGAAAGTGCAGGCCGCGATCGACGATGAAGCAGCCGAAACGCTGACCTTCATCCTGTCCGATACTCGCAAGGCCACCAACGTGACGCTGTCCGCACGGTGACCGCCGTCCTGCGCCCCTCCCGCGCGCGGCTGACCCTGTTCGCTTTCGGGGACTTTGCTTTCAACCTGTATTGGCAGAGCGCGATGCTCTTCCTGCTATTCTATTACACCGAGGCGCTCGATTTGCCGGTGGGGATCGCGGCGACGATCTTCCTCATCGCATCAGTATGGGACGGGATCGCCAATTTCGCGGCGGGCGTGCTGGCCGACCGGCGCGAGCCGCGCCACGGGCTGGGGCGGTTGCTGGCGATTGGCGGCGTGCCGCTGGGGCTGGGGTTCGTGCTGGCCTATCTGCCGCCGCTCGCACCGGGCTGGTGGGGGATGGCGGGCGTGTTCGCCGGGCATATCGCGTTCCGCACCGCCTATGCCTTTGTCAACGTGCCTTATCTGGCGATGAGCGCGCGGGTGAGCGCGGACAGCGGCGACCGCGCGTTCGTGGCTGGGATGCGGATGCTGTCGGGAACGCTGGCTGCGGTGGTGGTGGCATTGGGAACGGTGCCCGTGGGGGGCATGTTGCTAGGCGCGGGCGCGGCAGCCGACGCCTATCTGGGTGCCGCGTTGCTTTTCGCCATTGTGGGCGCACTGATCCTGGCGTGGGTCGGCTTGAGTTATCGTGAGGCCGACGTCCCGGAGCGGCGCGAACCGGTGCTGGTGCTGACGGCACTCCGCGCGATCGCCGCGAACCGGGCGTTTGTGACGCTGAATCTGGCGATGATGGCGATGATCGTCGCGGTGACGGTGCTCAACAAATCGGTACTCTATTACTTCAAATACTTCCTGGGCGACGAGGGTGGCGGACAGCTCGCGCTGGCGTCGATGAGCGTGGTCAGCGTGATGGCGGTGCCCGTGTGGATGTTCCTGCAACGACGGTTGGGCGCACGCGCGCTGTGGTTTCTGGCGGCGGCGGGGGCGATGAGCGGCCTTGCGCTGTTCGCGGCGTTCGACGTGCATCGCGCGGGCGTGATGCAAAGCTATCTGATGGCAATGCAGGCGATGATCGTCGGGCTGAACTTCGTGTTCTGGGCGATGCTGCCCAACACGATCGAATATGGCGAGCAGGCAACGGGGCTACGCGTCGAAGGCGCGACGTTCGGGATGGCGGCGCTGTTACAGCGCGTGGCGATCGGCATTGCGACGGCGATATTGGGCTTCGGGTTCGACGCGGCGGGTTATGTCGCCAATGTCGCACAGAGCGGGGCGACGCTGTCGGCGATGCGCCTGACGATTGCGCTGGTGCCGCTGGGGTTCCTGATGCTGTCGTGCGCGCTGATGGCGCTGAACCCGCTGGGGCGCGGGGCGCATGAGCGGATCGTGAAGAGCCTACGACGCTAAAGTCGGCGGGGCGTGTCGACATTCTGCTCAGGCGGCGACGAAAAGGGTGATTTTCGAGCAACGGAGCGCAGCGTGCTTAAGGCACGTGAGCACCGGAGCACAGAAAATCGCGCTTTGCAGCCCCGTCTGGGCAGAATATCGACACGCCCCTCGTCCGGCACCAGCCCCGGGGTGGAGGGAGCGGGCTGGTGCCGGACCCCGGGCTGGCCGGGAAGCGATCAGGAATTACACAGTCAACGTGAAGGTGGAGCGGACCCCCTGCGCCTGCGCCGAGGGGGCGATCCACACGTCGAACAGGCCGGGTTCGACCGTCGGTTTCAGGTCGCGGCCGATGAAGGTGAGGTTGCGGCGGGTGAGGACGAAGCGCACCGTTTCCGACGCGCCGGGGGCGAGACGGAGTTTGCGGAACGCCTTCAGCTCCCGCACCGGGCGGGTGACGCTGGCGGCGCGGTCACGAATATACAGCTGGACCACTTCCTCCGCCGCGCGCGTACCGCGATTGGTGATGCGCGCAGTGAACGCGATCTCGCCGTCCGCCGTCAGCACGCCCTTGTCCGGCGTCAGGTCGCTATACTCGATCTTGCCGTATGTAAGCCCATGGCCAAACGGATAGAGCGCCGAGTTCGGGATCGAGCGGTAATGCGTCTTGTACGGTTCCAGCTTTTCGTCGCTGGGGTTCGGACGACCGGTCGGCTTGTGCGCGTAATGATAAGGCTGTTGCCCCGGCTCGCGCGGGAAGCTCATCGGCAGGCGGCCCGAGGGGCTGTAATCGCCGAACAGCACGTCGGCGATGGCATTACCGCTTTCCGACCCAAGGAACCAACTGACGAGGATGGCGGGGGCATTCTTGACCGCACCCTCCAGCGCCAGCGCGCGACCGTTTTTGAGGATCACGATCACCGGCTTGCCGACCGCCGCGACCGCTTCGGCCAGCGCCTGTTGCGGAGGGGGCACGGTGATGCTGGTGCGTGACTGTGCCTCGCCCGACATATTCTCCGCCTCACCGATCGCGAGCAGGACGATGTCGGCATTGCGGGCAGCCGCGACGGCGGCGTCGATGCCACCGACGAGCGGGGCTTCGACCTCGGAGCCTTCGACCACGGTGATGTCGGCATCCTTGCCCAGTGCGTTGCGGATGCCGGTGGCCAAATCGATCGCCTGCGCATTGTCGCCATAGACACACCACGGGCCATTCAAATCATGCTGACCCGCCGCGAACGGACCGATGATCGCGATCTTCTGACCACCCTTGCGCAACGGCAGGATATCGGCCTCGTTCTTGAGCAGAACGATCGACTTTTTCGCCATCTCGCGTGACAGCGCCAGCGTCGCCTTGTTGCGGCTGCGCGCCACTTCGCGCTTTTCGTCGATGCGGCGGAAGGGGTTCTCGAACAGGCCGAGCTTGGCCTTGATCGCCAGCACCTTGCGCACCGATTCGTCGAGCCGCGCCATCGGCACTTCGCCCTTTTCGACCAGATCGGGCAGGTGATCGCGGTAGAAGCCGCTGGTCATGCTCATGTCCACGCCGGCAAGGAACGCGATCTTGGTCGCTTCGCGCGCGTCCGCTGCAAAGCCATGGTCGATCATCTCCATGTCGCCGGTGTAATCGGAGACGACAAAGCCCTGATATTTCCACTCGTCGCGCAACACCGTGCGCATCAGCCATTCATTGCCGTTCGACGGCACGCCCGAAATCTCGTTGAACGACGCCATTGCCGACAGCGCACCCGCATCGAACGCGGACTGGAAGGGCGGGAAATAGACTTCGCGCAGCGTCCGTTCGGACACGTCGACGGTGTTGTAGTCCAGCCCCGCCTCCGCCGCGCCATAGGCGGCGAAATGCTTGGCGCAGGCCATCATCGTGTCGATCGCCTTCAGGTTCGCGCCCTGAAAGCCCTTCACGCGGGCGGCGGCGAAGAGGTTGCCCAGATGCACGTCCTCACCCGCGCCCTCCATCGTCCGGCCCCAGCGCTGGTCGCGCGAAATGTCGACCATCGGCGCGAAGGTCCAGTCGATGCCGCACGCGGCAGCCTCGAACGAAGCGGCAGCGGCGGTGCGTTCGGCGAGATCGGGCTCGAAACTGGCGGCTTCACCGACCGGCACCGGAAAGATCGTGCGGTGGCCGTGGATGATGTCGGCGGCGAAGATCAGCGGGATTTTCAGCCGAGAATCCTTGACCGCGGCGGTCTGCATGATGCGGCACATACGCGCGCCATTGCCGTTGAATACGCCGGTGATCTGGCCCTTGCGGACCTCTTCCACCTGTTGCTCGAAGTTGGAGGTGGAACCGCTGGCGGGATTGATCGAGATGGCGGTGCCGCCGCCCCAAGCCGATGCCATCAGGCTGAGCTGGCCGGCTTTCTCGGCCAGCGTCATCTTGGCGAGCAGCGCCTCGATAAACGCGGGCACCTCGACCTGCCCCGCCTGGAACATCAGCGCGCGCGCCGGGCTGCGCAGCCAGGCGGCGACCGCACCCGCGCCCATCAGGGCGGCGCGGCGGGAAATCCGGGTGTCGAGCATGTCTTCCTCTCCTGAAACGCATCGTGCCGAACGGCGGCACGGGGGAATGCGAAGGCTGGCCCGCCCCGCTTTTGGGGTTGTCGCGGCAAACCGTAACCGGTTACATGACGCCCTGAGAGCAAGTTTGCAATCGCCAATGACCGTGTAGAGAACGAAGTTTTCTGCAGGCGACGAGAGAGGACCTATGGCCGAGGCGACGATCCGCGATGTGGCGCGCCGGGCGCAGGTGTCGATCGCATCGGTATCGCGCGCGCTGAACGGCCTGGGCAATGTCCGGCAGGAGACGCGGGACCGCGTTATCGCCGCTGCGGCAGAGCTGGGTTATGTGCCGCACGCCGGGGCACGCAGCCTGAGTCTGGCGCGTGCGCATGCGGTCGGCGTCGTGCTCCCCGACCTGCACGGCGAATTCTTTTCGGAGTTCGTGCGCGGCATGGACCGCGAGGCGAGCAAGCGTGGCTATGTGCTGCTGTTGTCCAACATTCATGACGAAAGCGAGCAGGCGGCGAATGCGTTGCGGGCGATGCGCGGGCGCGTCGACGGGCTGATCGTGATGGCCCCGCATCTGAGTGCGACAATGCTGCGCGCGGCGCTACCCGCGACGCTGCCGTCGCTGTTCATCAACGGGCCGGAAGAGATTGACGACCGTCCGACGATCCGGCTCGACAATCTGGCGGCAATGGACGCGATGATCGCGCATCTGGTGGCAAATGGCCATCGACGGATCGTCCATGTCGCCGGGCCCGAGGGCAATGTCGATGCGCGCGAGCGGGCCGAGGGTTTTCGCATCGCCCTTGCGCGGCATGCGCCCGACATCGAGCCGTTGATCCTGAGCGGCGACTTTTCGGAAGAGGCGGGCGAGGCGGCGGCGCGGTCGATCGTCGCAAACGACATCCCGTGCGACGCGGTGTTCGCGGCGAACGACATGATGGCTTTGGGCTGTCTGCAGGCGCTGCGCATGGCGGGCGTCGATGTACCGGGTGGCATCGCGGTGGCGGGGTTCGATGACGTGCCGCTCGCGCGATATCTGGGGCTGACAACGATGCGCGTGCGGATCGCCGAGATGGGCGCGCGTGCGATCGAGCGGTTGATCGAAATGCTGGAGGGGGGAGCCACGGACGGGCGCGCCGAGCGTCACGAGACCGAACTGGTGGTGCGGGGAACGACCGCACCGCGCTGAACCATAAGACCGAGAGAGGATTTCCCATGTTCCCGAGTATCCGCCGCCGCTCCTTGCTCGCCGCCCCCACGCTCGCCGCCGGGGCGATGGCCTCGGGCTGCACGCGCCCGCTGCTGGCCGCATCGGCCGCGCCCGCAACACCCGTGCTGCCCGACTGGTATCCCGACCTTGAGCGGCGGACGTTCAACTATTTCTGGGAGCTGGCAAACCGCGAAAACGGGCTGGTTCCGGATCGCTGGCCCACGCCCGCTTTCTGCTCGATCGCGGCAGTCGGTTATGCGCTGACCTGCTATCCGATCGGCGTCGAGCGCGGCTGGTGCGGCCGCGCCGAAGCGGCTGAGCTGACGCGGACGACATTGCGCTTTTTCTGGAACGCGCCGCAGGGGCCGGAGCCGACCGGCAGGGCGGGGCACAAGGGATTCTTCTATCACTTCATCGACATGAAGGATGGGCTGCGTTTCAAGCAGGTCGAGCTGTCGAGCGTCGACACCACGATCCTGTTCATGGGGATCCTGTTCGCGGGCGAATATTTCGACGCCGACAACGCTGTCGAAGCGGAAATCCGAAAGCTCGCCGTGGATATCTATGCCCGCGCCGACTGGAATTTCTTCCGCAGCGACGGGCGACCGCAAATCTCGATGGGCTGGCACCCCGAGCGCGGGCTGATCGAGCGGAACTGGGACGGGTATAATGAGGGGATGTTCGTTTATATCCTCGCGCTTGCCGCGCCGAAGCATGCCGTTCCGGCGAACAGCTGGGCGGCGTGGACCGCGCCTTATCCCAAATTCTGGCGGGGTACGGGCGAGACCCGCCATCTCGCCTTCGCGCCGTTGTTCGGCCACCAGTACAGTCATATCTGGATCGATTTTCGCGGCATCACGGATGCGCCGATGCGCGAAGCCGGGTTCGACTATTTCGAGAATAGTCGCCGCGCGACCTGGGCCAACCGCGCCTATTGCGTCGCCAACCCGATGGGCTGGACCGGCTATTCAAAGGATGTGTGGGGCCTGACCGCATGTGACGGGCCGGGCAATTACCAGCTGCCGTTCAAGGGAGAGACGCGGACCTTTTACGGCTATTCCGCGCGTGGCCCATTGGGTCAGCCGGACGAGCGTGACGACGGCACGATTTCGCCGACTGCGGCGCTTGGATCATTGCCGTTCGCGCCGGAAATCGTGATTCCCGCCGCCGAGGGCCTGCGGAAATGGCCGGGGCTTTACGGCAAATACGGGTTTCTGGATGCGATCAACCCGAGCTTCACTTTCGCCGACAAACGGCTTGAGGTCGGCAAGATCAACGGCGCACATGGCTGGCTCGGCACTGATTATATCGGGATCGATCAGGGGCCGATCCTGATCCAGGCGGCGAATTACCGGAATGATTTCGTGTGGAGCCGGATGCGCAAATCGGCCGTGATCCGCAAGGGATTGACCGCAGCCGGGTTCACCGGCGGCTGGCTGGGCTGAGTTTAGAGTCTGTTTGGAAACTCGCGAAAGAGCGAGTTTCAAGACGGCACCAGCCCGCTCCCACTCCCGGCCACCCACAGCGTATCCTGAAATGGGTGGCCGGGAGGGGGAGCGGGCTGGTGCCGCAAACGCGCCTTGGCGCGTTTTCAAACAGACTGTTAACCGCGATCCGGCCCCAATGCGGGGTCGAGATCACGCGGGCGAGTAAAACGAACCAGCGTGCCGCCATTGGCGCGGATCGCGCCCCAGTCGGCGACGTCGAACGTCATCACCGCGACGGCGGCGGTGGGAAATTTCTCCTCGATCGAATCGCGCAGTGCGTCGCCTGCACGATCGGGGATGAGCGTCAGGACGAGGTCTTCGAGGCCCGGATTGTGGCCGATCAACAGCGCGCTGTCGGCCCCATCCGGCAGTTCGTGGATCACGTCGAGCAGGCTGGAGGCGGAGGCGAGGTAGATGCGCTTGTCCCATGCCGGGGCGAGCTGGCTGCCATAGCCGGTTTCGACACGGTCGATCGTCTCGACCACGCGTGTGGCGGGTGATGCGGAGACATGATCGAAGCTCAGGCCCTCGCCGCGCAGATAGCGACCGACGGTGACGGCGGCGCGCTGGCCCTTGCCATTCAACGGCCGGTCGAAATCGCGGGCGACCGGATCGTCCCAGCTCGATTTGGCGTGGCGCAGCAACGTCAGCGTCTTCATCGGGGCTCCGATTGGGGGATTGCCTCAGCCTTTTGCCCCAAGGGCGCGACAGATGAAAGACGTTCGACGCGCTTTACCGCTTCGTCGAGTGGGAGGCGGATGATCGGGGTGCCGGGCGGAAAGGCGGTAAGCAGGCGGCTGGGCATCGCGGCGGACAGCAGCACGAATGCGCCGTGGTCGTCGGCGCGGCGGATCAGACGACCGAATGCCTGTGCCAGCCGCGCGCGGACGACGCGGTCGTCATAGGCGCTGCCGCCATAAGCCAGACGGCGGGCGGCGTGGAGGACGCTGGGCTTTGACCATGGCACACCCTCCATCACCACCAGCCGCAGCGAATGGCCGGGCACATCCACCCCGTCGCGTAGCGCATCGGTGCCGATCAGCGAGGCGCGCGGTTCGTCGCGGAAGATATCGACCAGCGTGCCGGTGTCGATCGGATCGACATGCTGGGCATAGAGCGGCAGCCCTTCGCGGGCGAGCCGGTCGGCGATGCGGGCATGGACCGCGCGGAGGCGGCGGATCGCGGTGAACAGGCCGAGCGTGCCGCCCTGGGCCGCCAGGATCAGCCGAGCATAGGCGGCGGCGAGAGCGCCCATGTCGCCACGTTTTATGTCGGTGACGATCAGCACTTCGGCCTGATTGACATAGTCGAACGGGGATGCGGCCTCGAACCGGCTGGCCGGATGCAGCAGATGCTGCGCGCCACTGCGCGCTTCGGCCACCTCCCAGTCGCCGCCAGCGCGCAAGGTGGCGGAGGTGACCAGTGCGCCATGCGCGGGCTTGAGCACGGTTTCGGCAAAGGGTTTGGACGGGTCGAGCCAGCGGCGGTGGATGCCGATGTCGATTTCGCGCCCTTCGATGCGTTCGACCGCCAGCCAGTCGACGAACTCGGGCGTGGCGGGACCGCCGATGCGGACGATCAGCGCAAGCCAGGCGGCGACGGTCTCGGCGCGCCAGCCGAGCGAGGCAATCGCGCCCTCGATCCGCGCGCGCGCCGGGCCGTCGAGCCAGTCGGGGGCTTCGTCGAGCACCGCTTCGAGGCGGCGGCCCAGCGTCATCAGCGGGCGGCGCAATTGTTCGATCGCGGCGGCGGCGGGGCCGGTGGCGTCGATCAGTGCGGCATCGGGTTCGGCGAGCTCTGTTTCGATGCCATAACCCGCGTCGCCCGACCCGTCGGTATCGCGGGCATAGGTCAGCCCGCGCACGGCGGCGAGGAGTGCTTCGACCGGGCCGAACGGCTGACCCTCGGCGACGCGTTGCAGCCAGCCTTCGGAAGGGAGCGCGCGGGCGGCATCGACGGCTTCGGCAATCGCCTGTGCGCCGCCCTCGTCATAGCTGGCGACGTCCGACAGCCGCGCGGCGAGGCCACGGCGGCGACCGCGCGAGCCGGAGTCGGGGCCGGTGACCCAGCGGCGCAGTTCGATCGTCTCCTGCCCCGACAGCGCGACGCTAAACATCGCATCGGCGGCGTCGAACAGATGATGCCCCTCGTCGAACACATAGCGGGTCGGGCGAGTCGAGGTTTCGCGGCCGCGTGCGGCGTTGACCATGACCAAAGCGTGGTTGGCAATGACGATATCGGCATCGGCGCTGGCGCGCGCAGCGCGTTCGATGAAGCATTTCCGGTAGTGTGGGCAGCCGGCATAGACGCACTCGCCGCGCCGGTCGGTCAGCGCGGTCGAGCCGTTGCGGCGGAACAAAGCGGGCAGCCAGCCGGGCAGATCGCCGCCGACCATGTCGCCATCGGCGGTATAGCCGGCCCAGCGCGCGACGAGTTGCGCCAAGATCGCGGCGCGTCCGGCAAATCCGCCTTGCAGCGCGTCCTCCAGATTGAGCAGGCACACGTAATTCTCGCGGCCCTTGCGCGTGACGATACGCTGCTTGCGGATTTCCGGGTCGGGGAACAGGCGCTCGCTTTCGTGCGCGAGCTGGCGTTGTAATGCCTTGGTGAAGGTCGATACCCACACTGCGCCGTCGGCCTTGGTCGCCCAGAGCGAGGCCGGGGCGAGATAGCCGAGGGTCTTGCCGATGCCGGTGCCAGCTTCGGCGAGGACGAGGTTGGGTGAGTCGCGCATCGTGCGCGGGGCAAAGGCGGCGGCGGCGGCCTCGGCATAATGGCGCTGGCCTTCGCGCGGCTCGGCATGCTTGCCGGTGAGGGTGTCGAGGCGTTCGCGGACCTCTTCGACGTCGAGGCTGACGGTGCGTGGCGGCGTGCGCGGCTGGCCCTCGCTCCATTCGGGGAGGCGCGAGAACAGCCAGCGTTCGGCCTTTTCGGGGCGCGACAGCCGCTGCGTGACGGCGGGCGCCCAGGTCCAGCGCAGGCGGGCGAGCGACTGTGCGGCGTGCCATGCACCTTCGCGCTCGGGCCAGTCGGTGTCGGCAATGGCGAGCATCGCCGCCGCCGCTTTGCGCAGAAACGGGGCGACATCGGCATCGCTGGCGGGTTCGGCGAGGCCCAACGTGCGGGCAAGGCCGCGCGGGGTGGGGACCATGAACTGTGCAGGGCGCAGGAACGCGAAGAGTTCGAGCAGGTCCAGGCCTGAAAGATCGGGATAGCCGAGCCGCTGACCCGTCAGCGGCGCGTTGAGCATGAGCATCGGCGTATCGGCGGCCATCCGCACCGCCTCGCCCCGTCCGACACTGCGCGTACCCTCAGCAGTCGATATCCAGATGCCGCCGTGACTGGCGTGAAGCGCGGGCCAGGGAAGTGCAGTCACCGCCGCATCCTTGGCGGAGCGGCGTCCTGCACCGGATCAACTGGTTGGGGGCTGGTTGCTGTGGATGACGTGGACCTGCACGGGCTGCTCGTCATAAGTTGCCGCCGTGACCAGACCCCAGATCCAGGCGGCAAGCATCATCGGTCCGCCAATAATGACTCCGATCAGGGTCAGCGTGAACAGCAATCCCACGAAATAGATCAGCAACTGCGCTATTCCCGCGCCTGTCTTGCCGATGATGAGGCTTCCCACGCCGGGAATGAAGAAATTGACGATGATGGCCGCTGCTTTCATGGACTGCCCCCTTCTTGTCCGGAACGGCAAGCTTATGCATGAATCCGCCGCTGGGCAATCCGCGCTTCACCGCGCGTGATAGCGCAGTCGGCCGATGAAGCGCGACATGCTGAAGCGGTGGTCGCTGCGTCCGGCGAGCTTTGCCTTTGCTTTTTCGAACTGCGTGATGTTTTCGATCCGGCGGGCGAGGAAGGCGCGGGTTTCGGCCTGACCCTCGCTCTCGTCCTGCAGGAACACGGCGATCGTCGCGGCGTAAATCCCGCCGAGCATCGCGCGCTTGGTATAGTGGTTGTAATCGGTCGCGCTGTCGCCCGCGAGCCGCCACATCGCATCCGCCGAGCGCCAGCCGAGCCGGGTGGCGCGCGCGGCGTTTTGCGGCATTGCCAAGATGGCGACGGCGCGGCGCAGGGCTTCGCGGTCGGCGGTGAGGGCGTCGAGGCGAGCTTCGACCAGCGCGGTGATCTTCGCGCGAATCTTCATGGCGTCGAGCGTTTCGGGTGGAAGCGCTTCGGCCATGCGGCGGTCGATTTCGGCGAACCAAGTGTCGATCATTTCGAGCGGCTTGCCCGGCACCGCGAGGCGGGCGACGTCGCGGTCGGCACCGATCGCATCGGCGGCGGCGTCCACCGCCTTGGCAGTCCAGCCGTCGAACGCGGCATTGGCGGCGAGATGCGGTGCGAGTGCGGCGCGAAGCTCGTCCAGCGTCATGTCGGCGACTGTGGTCATGTTCACGGTTTAGCCTCATCTGGCGCGGTTGCAACCGGCGTGGATTCGCGCCGGACCAGCACCAGCGCGATGGCGACCAGCGCCGCGCCAATAAAATCGAGCGTGCCGAGACGCTCGTCATAGACGATCCAGCCGACCGCGCCCGCGATAATGGGTTGCGAAAGCAGGCCGATGCCCACCACCAGCGGCGAGAGATGGCCGAGCGCGTAGATCATCAGCCCTTGTCCCACGACCTGGCTGGCGAGTGCGAGGCCGATCAGCACGCCCCAATTCTGGGGCCAGATCTGCTCACCCATGAATATGGCGAACAGCAGGAGCGGGAGCATGCCAGCGATGCTCGACAGTGCGAGCGCGGGAAGCGGGGCCATCACTTCGCGGGCGCGGGCCATCAGGATGAAATACACGGTGTAGAGGGTACCGGCGAGCAGGCTCAACAGGTCGCCCAGCAGATTCTGCGGCGACAGGCTGTAGGATCGACCGAGCAGCAGGGCGGCCCCGGCGGCGGCGAGGGCAAGCGCGAACCCCTGTTGCTGGGTCGGCCAAGCACGGGCGATGAGAAAGCCCCAGATCGGAAACATCAGCGTCGCCGAATTGCCGAACAGCGTGGCGTTGGCGAGTGTGGTGTGGAGGATGCCGATATGCCACGATGCGAGATCGGCGGCGAAGGCGATGCCGCTGAACAGGATCGTCATCCACAGCGCGCTGGCGCCGCGAAACGGGCGGCGGTCCATCGCATAGACGATCGCCAGCAGCACCGGCACGCCGAGCGCCAGCCGCCAGAATCCGGCGGCGACCGGCCCGACATCGGCGGCGCGCACAAACCACGGGCCGAACGCGAGCGCGATATTGCCGAAGATCAGCGCCGCGAAGGGCAGCGCAGTTGCGCTTTGCGGGGACGCAGCTTTTGTTGGGGCGGCGGACTCGTGCATTGCGCCCTTAGCGCCCTAACTATTGTGCAACGCAACCCAGAGGGTGATATTTTTCCGATGACCAGCCTGTTCGATCCTATCCAGCTTGGCGCGATCGTCGCGCCCAACCGCATATTGATGGCCCCGTTGACGCGCGGACGTGCCGACCGCGATGCGGTGCCGACGGATTTGATGGTGGAATATTACCGCCAGCGCGCGAGTGCTGGCCTGATTATCAGCGAGGCTACGGGGATCAGTCGTCAGGGGCTGGGCTGGCCGTTCGCGCCGGGGCTGTGGAACGCCGCGCAAGTCGAGGCGTGGAAGCCCGTGACCGATGCGGTGCACGGCGCGGGCGGGCGGATCGTCGCGCAGCTGTGGCATATGGGACGGCAGGTGCATTCGTCGGTGACCGGCGAGCAGCCGGTGTCGTCCTCGGCGACGCAGACGGCGGGGCATATGCACACTTACGAGGGACGGCAGCCGTCTGAAGTGGCACGTCCACTGACGCTCGACGAATTCCCGGCGCTGCTGGAGGATTACGCGCGGGCAACCGAGAATGCGCTGGCCGCCGGGTTCGACGGGGTACAGATTCATGCCGCCAATGGCTATCTGATCGACCAGTTCCTGCGCGACAATGCAAACTTCCGCGACGATATTTATGGCGGCAGCGTCGAGAACCGCACGCGCTTGCTGCGTGAAGTGGCGACGCGGGTTGCGAGCGTTGCAGGTGCCGGTCGCACTGCGGTGCGGCTGTCGCCCAATGGCGAGTCGCAAGGTGTCGATGACAGCGATCCGGCGACGCTGTTCGGTGCTGCCGCCGCGCTGCTGAGCGAGATCGGCATCGGCTTTCTGGAGCTGCGCGAGCCGGGCGCGGACGGCACATTCGGCAGCACCGACGTGCCCAAGCTGAGCCCGGTGATCCGCAAGGCATTCAGCGGGCCGCTGGTGGTCAATTCGGACTATGCGACGGTCGAAGCGGCGCAGGCAGCGATCGATTCCGGCGTGGCCGATGCGGTGAGTTTCGGGCGAACCTTCCTCGCCAATCCGGATTTGCCGCAGCGGTTGAAGCAGGGTGCGGCGTTGAACGCGAGCAATCCGAAGACATGGTACAGCCAGGGGCCGGAGGGGTATGTCGATTATCCGGCGCTGGCCGATCAGGAGGCCGCCTGATCGAGGCGCGCGGTGATCCATTGACGGGTCGCCGCGCGTGCCTTTGGCTGAAGCAGGATGAAGACCGGAACGATCCACAGCCACGGGAAAAAGATCGTGGCGAAGGTGCCGAAGACGAACAGCGCGATGAGCCAGCCGCCGATCGCGCGTCCCAACCGGTTCGAGAATTCCTCGGTCATCACAATCTCGCGCGGCCCCTTCAGGTCGTAAAAGCGCGCGGTGGTGAGGATGTTGCTGCCGCTGCGATCGTCCACGCGGCTCGGCGCGACCGATTCGATTGGGCGATCCGACGGTTCGGGTCGCGGCGCTGTTGGCACATGCCCGCGCGTCGCCGGTTGTCCCGTGTGCGTGTCGATCACCACCAGGCGACGCCCGCGCTCCACCACTTTGTAGCGGCTGGGCGGGATCGCGGTCATCGTGCCGCCACGTCCCGATTCTGGCGACCCGCTCGCCACTGATCGGCGGTCTGGCCCCAGGCATCGACCGCGACATCGGCATAGGGCGCGGGGAGTTTCGCGGCACGCAAATTGGTTGAGCCGAGGCGTTGGGCAAGCCGGATCGACCGGGTGTTTTCCGGGGCGATGGTGTGAATCACCTCGCTCCAGCCCAAGATGTCGACGGCATAGTCCATCGCCGCGACTGCGCCTTCATAGGCGTAGCCCTTGCCGGCGAATTCGCTGGAGACGCCCCAGCCGACTTCGGTGCCTGGCCAGCCTTCCGGCTGCCACGGGCCGAGCCGTCCGACCCATTTGCCGGTGGCGCGTTCGATGACCGAGAACATCGCAAAGCCGGCAATCTCCCACGACCCCGCCATCGTGCACAGCTGTCGCCAAGCGACGCTGCGCTCGACCGGTCCGCCGAGATGCTCGGTCGCCACCGGGTCTGCGCTGAAAGCCGCCCAGCCGTTAAGATCCTCAGCCGCCGGACGGCGCAGGATCAGCCGTTCGGTGAAGAGGATCGGCTCGTTCATCCCTCGCTCCTCAAGCCAGTTTTTCCCTGAGCGCAAGCATCGCCAGCGCCGCTTCCGCCGCGCCGCCGCCCTTGTTCAGCTGAGCCGGGTCGGCCCGGACGATCGCCTGCGCTTCGTTTTCGGTCGTCAGGATGCCGTTGCCGATCGGAATACCGTCCATCGTCAGCGCCATCAGCCCGCGTGCGCTTTCGTTCGAGACGATCTCGAAATGATAAGTCTCGCCGCGAATGACGACGCCCAGCGCGACAAAGGCGTCATAGCGGTTCGATTCGACGCCGAGCGACACCGCACCAGGGATTTCGAGCGCGCCGGGGACGGTAATCGTCTCATGGTCATGGCCCGCCGCCTCGATCGCGGCGCGGGCACCGGCGAGCAGCATGTCGTTCAGATGCGCGTAGAAGCGTGCTTCGACGATCAGAACCGTCGCCATCAGCGTTCGCCCAAGTCGATGGCGCGCTCACCGGTGATCGACAGGCCATAGCCGTCGAGGCCGACCAGCGTGTGATGCGTGTTGGTCAGCAACTCCATCTCCTCGACGCCCAGGTCGGTGAGGATCATCGCGCCGACGCCATAGTCGCGCAGCTCCTCCATATCCGCCTCGGTGCGCTTGCCCGCCTTGCGCTCGACTGCGGTGGTGAAGGCGTCGGCCCGCGGCTTGTTGATGACGATGACCACGCCCGCGCCCTCTTCGGCGATGATTTCCATCGAGCGCTGGAGCATGCGGCCGCGTTCGCCCTCTTCGCCGAACAAATCGCCAAAGGGTGACAGCGCGTGCATGCGGACAAGGGTTGGCTTGTCGGGGTCGATGCGGCCCTTGACCAGCGCGATCTGTTCGGTCCCGGCCGCCTTGTTCCAGAAGGTGATGACGCGCCATTCGCCGCCCCAACGACTGGTGAAGGTCGTTTCTGCGCGACGCTCGACCAGATGGTCATAGCGGCGGCGATAGGCGATCAGGTCGCGGATCGTGCCGATCTTGAGATTGTGCAATTGCGCGAAGGAGACGAGGTCGTCGAGGCGCGCCATCGTGCCGTCGTCCTTCATCACCTCACAGATCACGCCGGAGGGGTTGAGGCCGGCGAGGCGCGCGACATCGACCGCCGCCTCGGTATGGCCGGCGCGGACCAGCACGCCGCCGTCGCGCGCGACCAGCGGGAAGACATGGCCGGGCGAGACGAGGTCGTCGGGACCGTTCATCGCGTCGATTGCGACAGCCACCGTGCGCGCGCGATCGGCGGCGGAGATACCGGTGGTGACGCCCTTCTTGGCCTCGATCGAGACGGTGAAGGCGGTGCCCATGCTGGTGCCGTTCTTGCGCGCCATCGGTTCGAGCCCGAGGCTGTCGATCCGCGCCTTGGTCATGGCCAGGCAGATCAGCCCGCGACCGTGCTTGGCCATGAACGCGATCGCGTCGGGGGTCGCCATTTGCGCCGGGATGATGAGGTCGCCTTCATTCTCGCGGTCTTCGTCGTCGACCAGGATGAACATGCGGCCGTTGCGGGCTTCGTCGATCAGTTCTTCCGGCGTCGAGAGGAAGCCGTGGCGAAGACGGGCTAGTTCAGCTTTGGCCACGATGGGCCTCCATGCGTTGGAGATAGCGTGCGAGCACGTCGATCTCGAGGTTGACGGCCTGACCCTGCGCCAGCGCGCCAAGGGTTGTGACGGCCTGGGTGTGCGGGATCAGGTTGATGGCGAAATGGGTGGTGCCGTCGGGTTGATCGGCGACTTCGTTGACCGTCAGCGAGACGCCGTCGATGGTGATCGAACCCTTGGCAGCGATGAACGGCGCGAGCGCGGCGGGAACTGAAATGCCGATGCGTTTCGAGTCGCCCGTCGGACAGATGCCGAGCACGGTCCCGGTGCCGTCGACATGGCCGGTGACGATATGACCACCGAGTTCCTCGCCCAGCCGCAATGCGCGTTCGAGGTTGAGCTTTTGCCCCGGCGTCCACTGAGCGGCGGTGCGGGACACGGTTTCGTGCGAGACATCGACCGCGAACCAGCCCGGCGCCTTGTCCACGACGGTCAGGCAGACGCCCGAACAGGCGATCGATGCGCCGAGGTCGACGGTGGCGGTGTCGTAGGAAGTAGCAACACGCGCGCGCAGATCGCCGCGATCCTCGGTCGCTTCGATGGTGCCGATGTCGGTGACGATTCCGGTGAACATTTGGCCTACTTTCTGACGCGCTCGTAGACTTCGAGCGTGTCGCTGCCAAGCGTGCGCGTATCGGTGCGCTGCCAGCGATGATGCGCGTCGGCGAGGTCGGTGAGGCCAAGGTCGGCAAGACCGGGTTTCCCGCCGAGCAGGACGGGCGCGCGGTAGAGGAGCAGGCGGTCGACCAGGTCGGCCCGGAGGAAGGCGGCAGCGGTCTGTGCGCCGCCCTCGACCAGGAGGTGGTCGATGGTTTCGAGGGTGGCGATATCGGCGGGTGCGGCGATTGTCGTCCAGCCATTGGCGGGGCCGGTGGACAGGAGAATACGCCGGGGGCTGCGGTCATCGAGGCCGGGGAGCCGCACATTGAGGCGGGGCGTGTCGGCGTCGAGCGTGCCGCGACCGACGAGGATCGCTTCGTGCCGCGCGCGTTCGAGATGCGCGTGGGCACGCGATTCGGGACCGGTGATCCAGCGGCTTTCGCCACTGGCCAGCGCGATGCAACCGTCGAGCGAGGTGGCGAGCTTGAGGGTGACATGCGGGCGGTGCAGCGACTGACGCGTCAGGAATCCCGCCATGCTGCGCCGCGCTTCGGTTTCGGCAATGCCGGTCGTGACCTCGATCCCGGCGGCGCCGAGGCGGGCGATGCCTTCGCCGTTGGTACGCGGATCGGGGTCGGTCAGCGCTATCACGACTCGGGCGACACCGGCGGCGATCAGCGACTCGGCACAGGCCGGACCGCGTGGCGAGTCATGTGCACAGGGTTCGAGCGTGACATAGGCGGTGGCTCCGCGAGCCGCTTCACCGGCTTCGGCCAGCGCCATCGCCTCGGCATGCGGGCGACCGCCCGGCTGGGTCCAGCCGCGTCCGATGACGCGGCCTTGTGCGACGAGGATGCAGCCGACATTGGGATTGGGAGCCGTTCGCCCCCTGCCGCGCGTGGCGAGCGCCAGCGCGGCACCCATCCAGCGCGCGTCGTTCAAAGGCCGACGGCTTTCAGGCTGTCGTCGACTTTCTTGAACTCCTGCCGCCGCTTTTCCTTTTTCGCCTTGATGATCGCTTCACGCTTTTCACGCGCGGCCTGATCGATCTTTTGCTGAGCGATGATTTCCTGGAGCGTGCGGTCTGCGCGCCAGTTCTGCACGTAAACGATCTCGCGTTTGTACGGCTTCTCGAAATAGCTATCGAGATAGAAGCCGAACAGGATCAGGCCGGTCACGCCCGCAGCCGCGATCAGGAACCAGAATTGATAGCGGTGCTCGATCCGCAACGCGTTGCGCAGATCGGTAAGCGGCCCGACCGACGGCACATCCTTGTCACGCCTGATGAATCTCATGCGCATATAGATAGGGAAGTGCGCCGGTCGGGACCAGTGTTGTTACTCGATGATCTGGAAACGCAGCGTCATCGATTTCCAGCTCTCGACCGGGATGCCGTCGCGCGTCGCGGGTTTGAAGCGCCATTTGGCCAGCGCATGGCGGCGCGTCGCTTTGGACAGGCCGTCGCTGGGGCTGCGCAGGATCTCGATCGCCTTGACCCGGCCATCGACGCCGATGAGGACACGCAAGCTCACGCTGCCCTCGGTCTGCGCGCGAATTTCGGACGCGGGATAGGGTGGCTGGAGCGCGTCGGCATAGCGCTGGTCATAGGCTGCGCCGGTGAGGACGGGCGCGCGCGGCGGATCCAGCGTGACGCCACCGCCGGTGAGGCCGGTCGGCCCGGCTGGCGGATCGGGATACAGCCGGACGGGTTCGCTGGTGGTGGCGGGGCCGCGCGGCGTCGGCGGGGTGATGACGATGGGATCGGGCTGGTGGATCGGCGGCGTGCGTTGCTCGATGCGCTTCTCGACAGGCTTGGGTTGGGGTTCGGGGGGTGGGGGTTCGGGGATCGCGATCGTCTCGATGACAATCGGCGGATCGAACATGTCGGGCGCGATTTTCGGCCCGACCAGCATCAATCCGGAGCCGACGAAGCCGATGACGATCAGCGATGCGGCGACGCCGGCCGGACGCGATGCCGTGGGGCGGTAGCGATTTACGGTCATGGCTGCTCTCCTTCATACCCGATCACTGCCGGGATGAAGTGATGATACACCATCGCATGCAACTGGCCAAATGGTTTTGGATCAGGACGGGTTGTTTGAAAATGCGCTGAACGCATTTCACCGCACCGGCCCGCTCCCCCACCCGGCCACCCATTCGATTATACGCTGTGGGTGGCCGGGTGGGGGAGCGGGCCGGTGCCGCCCTCTCAAACGATAACCAGCCGTTCGAGCGTGCGCGCCCGGCCGATCAGGGGAAGGAGTGCGGCCATGTCCGGCCCATGATCGCGCCCGGTAAGCGCGCGGCGGAGCGGCAGGAACAGCGCCCTGCCCTTGCGCCCGGTCGCGTCCTTCAATGCAGCGGTAAGCGCGTGCCACGGGTCCGCAGACCAGTCGATCTGCCCTGCGATTTCGGCGGCGCTGCGCAGGAAATCAACGTCTTCCGCGTCGGGCGTCGCGGCGACCGCGCCCTCCACCACGGCCCACCAGTCCGCCGCTTCGGCGACGGTCGGGAGGTTGGGGCGGATCGCCAGCCAGCCCGCCTCGTCCATTCCCGCAGGAATGCGGGCGGCGACGGCGGCATAATCCAGCTGGTGAACGATGCGCGCGTTGAGCTGGGCCAGCTCGACCTCGTCGAAGCGGGCCGGCGCACGACCGAAGCGCGCAAAGTCGAAACTGGTCAGCAGCGACGCGACCTCGCGTTCCGCCTCCACCGGGTCGCTGGTGCCAAGGCGCGCGAGCAACGCTACAATCGCCTGCGGCTCGATCCCAGCGTCGCGGAAATGATCGACGCCTAGCGAGCCGAGTCGCTTCGACAGCTTCCCCTCGCTGCCGGTCAGCAACGCCTCATGCGCGAACACCGGCGGTGTCGCGCCCAGCGCTGCGAACATTTGCAACTGGGTCGCGGTGTTCGAGACATGATCCTCGCCGCGCACGACATGGGTGATGGCCATGTCGATATCGTCGATCACCGACGGGAGGAGATAGAGCCACGAGCCATCGTCACGGCGGATCACCGGATCGCTCATCGTCTTCGGGTCGAACCGCTGCGGCCCGCGAACCAGGTCGGTCCACTCGATCGCTGCGTCATGATTTAGGCGAAAGCGCCAGTGCGGTGCTACGCCATCCGATTCGAGCTGACCGCGTTCGGCATCGGTCAGGGCGAGCGCGGCGCGGTCGTAGATCGGCGGAAGACTGCGCCCGAGCAGGATTTTGCGCTTGAGATCGAGTTCCTGCTGCGTCTCATAGGCCGGATAAATGCGGCCCGCGGCGACCAGATCGTCGAAACAACGCTGATACAGATCGAACCGCTGCGACTGTCGCGCTTCGCCATCGGGCGACAGGCCGAGCCAGTCGAGATCGGCGCGAATCGCATCGACATAGCTTTCGCGCGAACGCTCGGCATCGGTATCGTCGATGCGCAGCAGGAAGCGCCCGCCCTGCTTACGCGCCCACATCCAGTTGTGAAGCGCAGTGCGGATATTGCCGATGTGCAGCGTGCCGGTGGGGCTGGGGGCGAAACGGGTGATGACGGACATGGCGCTGCGCTAGCGGATTTCGTCGCGATGCGAAATCGTGCGGTTCGGCGCACGATTAACGCGAAATTGATCTGCCCCTGATTGAGTGCCGCAATGTTTCGCGTATCCCTGTTGCTGCCGTTCGTCGCGCTTGCCACGGCCTGTGCCGGTCCGGAACGGGTCGCGGCACCGGCCCCCGCGCCTCCCCTGCCAATGGCGATTGCGCCCGCGCCCGTGCCGCCCGATCGCGCAGCGAGCGGCCTGACCATCCCCGCACGGCTGGCGGACGGAAGCTATGCGACGCCAAACCGCGCCATCTCAGCCGCAGGCGCGTTGTGGCATCTGCGCGCCGCATTCAACGTGGCGGCACTCAACTGTCCGGACGGGTCGCTCGCCCCCGCTTATAACCGCGTGCTGGCGGTCCACCGCAAGGCGCTGACGACGGCGCATCGCGCGCTGATTGCCGAGCATGGCGACAATGCCGCGTTCGACCCGGCGATGACGCGGCTCTACAATTACTTCGCGCAGCCGCCGGTGCTGGCGCGCTTCTGTGCGACGACGGCACCGTTGTTGCATGCGGCGGCGGCGCTCCCTCCCGGGGAGTTTGCAGCATTCTCAACGATGGCGCTGGCGCAGGTCGACCGGCCCTTTGCCGATTTCTACGCACGCTATGACAGCTATCGCGCCGAACTGGCGGCGTGGCGGTCGGGCGTGCCGGTCGCGCCGCGCCTGGCCTATGACAGCAGCATTTTCGTGACCGCCGCGACCGTCACCGGCGGCCGCACCGCGCTCGCCGCGCGATAGGGCTGAAAATCGGGGTTTTTGCCGCGCTTTTGTTGGCGCATTCGCATCGATCTGATAGCGCTTCCTTATGCCACTTTCCGCCGCCGCCTCCGCCCGTGAGATCCTGACCCGGTTGCACGACGTGATGGCGTCGCGCGCAGCGGCACAGGGCAAGCTCAATTCGGTCGTCAACATCATCGGCGAGGCGCTGGATAGCGAGGTCTGCTCGATCTATCTGCTGCGGGAGGGCGTACTGGAGCTCTATGCGACGCGCGGGCTGGCGCAAGAGGCCGTGCACGTCACCAAGCTGGCGCTGGGCGAGGGCCTGACCGGCATGATCGCCAAGAATGTCGAGACGCTCAACCTCGATGAGGCGGCGAGCCATCCTGACTTCGCCTATCGGCCGGAGACGGGCGAGGACAAATATCACAGCTTCGCCGGGGTGCCGATCATCCGCAAGGAGCGCGCGGTGGGCGTGCTGACGGTGCAGCACGCCGATCCGCGCCGCTATGAAGAGGTCGAGATCGAGGCGTTGCAGACCGTGGCGATGGTGCTGAGCGAGCTGATCGCCAATGCCGGTTTGGTCGACGAAGCGGGCGGCGGCGGATCCACCCGCCCGCAATCGACCGCGACCGCGCGCGTGAGCGGGTTCAAACTGGTCGAGGGGATGGCGGCGGGCGCTGCCGTGTTCCACCAGCCGCGCATCACCATCGAACATACCGTCGCGGAAGATACCGAGGCCGAGCGCCACCGCGTCTATGCCGCGTTCGACAAGATGCGCGAGCAGATCGACCGCATGACCAGCCAGGCCGATTTCGGCGCGGCGGGCGAGCATGACGAGGTGCTCGAGACCTACAAGATGTTCGCCTATGACGAAGGCTGGGGTCGCCGCATCAACGAAGCGATCGATAGCGGCCTGACGGCGGAAGCGGCAATCGAGCGCGTGCAACAGCGCACGCGGATGCGCATGCGGCAGATCGACGATCCGTTGCTGCGCGACCGCATGCACGATCTGGAGGACCTGTCCAACCGGCTGCTGCGCATCGTTTCCGGCCAGCTCGGCACGGCGGCACAGATGGGGTTGCGGCAGGATTCGATCCTGATCGCGCGCAACCTCGGCCCCGCCGAACTGCTCGAATATGACCGCCGTCGGTTGAAGGGCGTGGTGCTCGAGGAAGGGTCGCTGACCGCGCACGTCACCATCGTCGCGCGGGCGATGGGGGTGCCGGTGCTGGGCCGGGTCAAGGATATCCGCCGCCTAATCGCCGAGGGTGATCGCTTGCTCGTCGATGGCACCGAAGGCTCGCTGGTGATCCGCCCGACCGGTGCGATGGACGAGGCGTTCGACGCCAAATATCTGATTACGCAGAAACGCCGCGCGGTGTTCGCGGCGCTCAAGAACGAATTGCCGGTCACCACCGACGGGCACCGCGTGACGGTGATGGTCAATGCCGGGCTGCGGGACGACGTGGCAGCGCTCGACCTGACCGGCGCCGACGGGATCGGGCTGTTCCGCACCGAATTCCAGTTTCTCGTCTCCGCCACCTTGCCGCAGCGCGAAAGCCAGCGGCGGCTGTACAAGGATGTCCTGGAGGCGGCGGGCGAGCGCCCGGTGGTGTTCCGCACAGTCGATATCGGCGGGGACAAGGCGCTGCCCTATCTCGACCATGACGAGAATGGCGACGAGGAAAATCCGGCGATGGGCTGGCGCGCGCTGCGCCTCGCGCTCGACCGCGAAGGGCTGATGAAAGTGCAGGCCCGCGCCTTGCTGGAGGCGGCGGTCGGAAAGACGCTCAACGTCATGTTCCCGATGGTGTCGGAGCCATGGGAATTCGACGAGGCGCGCGCGCTGTTCGAGAGTCAGCGTGCGTGGCTGGAGGCACGCGGGCATAAATTGCCGCTGCACATCCGCTATGGCGCGATGCTGGAGGTGCCGGCGCTGGCCGAAGTGCTAGACATCCTGCTGCCCAATGTCGATTTCCTGTCGATCGGCACCAACGACCTGACGCAATTCCTGTTCGCCGCCGATCGTGCGCACCCCAAATTGGCGGTGCGCTACGACTGGCTGAGTCCGTCGATCCTGCGTTTCCTGCGTCGCGTGACCGCCGAATCGCACGCGGCGGGCGTGCCGATCGCGGTATGCGGTGAGATGGGCGGTCGCCCGCTGGAGGCGATGGCGCTGATCGGGCTGGGCATCGACCGGCTGTCGATCACGCCCGCCGCCGTCGGCCCGATCAAGGCGATGGTGCGCTCGCTGGATCGAACGAAGCTGAGCGGTGTCATGACCGAATTGCTGACGCATCCGCCCAAGGACATGCGTGCTGCCTTGCTGGACTGGGCGAACGAAAATGGCGTCGAGCTCGCCTGACGGCCTGTTTCACCGATTTGTGTGATGAAATGGCCGATTTCACGGGCATTTTGGGGTGTGCCAGCGTTGACAGGGCATTAAGGACAGGGGACACCGCAGCGCGGCTTCACCCCCCCGAAGCGACCGGAGCGACTGAATGGACGGCGAACGCAGCGAAAACCCCACGCTATTCCCGGTGAAGGTCGGGGAAAAGCTGCGCGATACGCGGCTGGCGCAGGGCATGGAGCTGGCCGATATCGCCACGCGCACGCGCGTGCCGTTGCGTCATTTGCAGGCGATCGAGGCCGGGGACTATTCGGGGCTCCCGTCGCCCACTTATGCGATCGGCTTCGTCAAGGCCTATGCCCGCGCGGTCGGTGCGGACGAAGTCGCACTGGCGCAGGAATTGCGCGCCGAAACCTCCGAAACCTTTGCCGCGCGCGAGGTCTATGAAAGCTATGATCCGACCGATCCGGTGCGCGAACCGCCGGGCGTGCTGGCCTGGGCCGGGGCGGCGATCGCGGTCCTGCTGCTGGTCGGTGTGGGCCTGTGGTACGGCACCGACCTGTTCCGCAGCAGCGGCGAACCCGTGCCGGAGCCGACCGCCACCGCATCGGCGGTCGTTGAACCGACCCCCACGCCGGCGCCCGCCGCGGGCGGTCAGGTCACGCTGATTGCGACCGAACCAGTGTGGCTGCGGATCTATGATGCCGGGGGCGCGCGGTTGTTCGAAAAGGAAATGGCACCGGGCGAACGCTATGACGTGCCGGCCAATGCGAACGGCCCGATGATCAATATCGGGCGCCCCGAAGCGCTGCAGGTAACGGTCAACGGATCGAACGTGGCGGCACTGGGTCCGGCGGGGATCGCGCTGATGGATGTGCCGATCAGTGCCGAGGCGCTGATGGCACGCGGAACTGCGGGCGCGTCTGCGACACCGGCGGTGGCTGTGCCCGCCCCGCGCGCATCGGCGACCCCGCAGGCGCGGCGTCTACCGGCGACGTCGCCGTCGCGCGCGGCCAATCCGGCGCCACCGCCGGTCGAGGCCGCACCCGAACCGGCGGCGAATGCCACGGGCGCTTAAGCGTGGCGACAGCTTCGCCATGCGATGTATAGACCTTTGATGAACTTGCACCTGTGGGGGGTGTCCCGATGCGTATGACGATGAAATGGACGATGGGCATCATGCTGGCCACGGTGGCGATGCCGGTGGCGGCGCAGACCAGCCGTGGCGCGGCTCAAACCGGGATCGAGGGCCGCGTCGACCGGCTGGAGCGCGAAATGCGCGCGGTGCAGCGCAAGGTGTTTCCGGGCGGTGCGGGGCAAACCGTCGAGCCACAGATCACCGGCCCGCAACAGTCGCAAAATGCGCCGGGATCGCCTGCGTCGGGCGTCGTCAGCGACCTGAACGCGCGCGTCAACGCGATGGAATCGCAGCTGTCGCAGATGACCGGGCAGATCGAGCAGACCCAGTATAAGGTCCGCCAGCTGGAAGAGGCGTTCACCGCGTACAAGCGCTCGACCGATGCGCGGTTGCGGGTGCTCGAGGAATCGGCGTCGGCGGTCGGCGGCGAACCCGCCTCGCCGCCCGTCACTGGCGGCACCCGTTCCGGCGGCACGCGCCCCACGACTGGCGGCACGCGCCCGACCCCAGCGACCGGCGGCCCCGCGACGTCAGCACCGACCACGCCGGTCGCCGGGATCGAGCGGCCCAGCACCAGCGACCCCGCCGAGGACGGCTATGTCTATGGCTTCCGCCTGTGGCAGGCGAAGCAATATGACAAGGCGATCCCGGAACTGCGCACCGTCGTCCAGAAATACCCCAAGCACCGCCGCGCCAGCTATTCGCAGAATTTGCTGGGCCGCGCGCTGCTCGATCAGGGCAAGCCGGCAATGGCCGCGACCGCATTCTTCGAGAGCTACCAGAAGATGCCGAACGGCGAACGCGCGCCGGATTCGCTCTATTATCTCGCACAGGCGCTGGTGAAGATGAAGAAGCCGGCGAGCGAGGTGTGCAAGGTCTATGACGAACTGACCCAGGTCTATGGCGACCGGATTTCAGAAGGCATGAAAATGGATGTCGCAACCGGCCGCTCCGCCAGCAAGTGCAAATGAGCTGACACCGCCCGATCCAAAATGGGTCGAGCGGTTTGCGGCTGATTTCAACCTGTTGTGCGTTCGCGCGCTGGGCGATGACCTGGCGGACGACGCCCGGATCGCACTGGCAGTGTCGGGTGGCGCGGACAGCATGGCGATGTTGCTGCTCGCCGTTGCCGCCTTCCCTGGCCGCATCGCGGTAGCCACAGTCGATCACGGACTGCGTGTCGAAGCAGCTGCCGAAGCTGCGATGGTGGCGGTCGTTTGCACTCAGCTCGGCGTGCCGCATGAGACGCTATCGCCCGCAACGCCGATTTCAGGCGTCAGCTTGCAGAAGCAAGCGCGCGAAGCGCGTTACGATGCGCTAATGACGTGGGCGTCGCGGATCGGTGCATATCCACTACTCACCGCGCATCACGCGGACGATCAGGCCGAGACCCTGCTGATGCGCCTGAATCGCGCATCGGGGGTCGCCGGATTAAGCGGGATTCGGCCCTATCGGTTCGGCACATGCCTGTTGCTCCGACCGCTACTGGGGTGGCGACGCGGCAGGTTGCGGATGATCGTGGAAGCGTCCGGCGCGCCGTGGATCGACGATCCCACCAATGCCGACACACGGTATGATCGAACGGTTTTCCGGGATTTCCTGACTCATCAAACCTTGCTCGACCCCGCCGCACTGGCAGAATCCGCGGCGCACATCGCCGAATCGGATGCCGCGCTGAGCGAATTGACCGATCTGTTCTGGACAAATCGCTGGCAGGAAGGGCGACGACGGCTGAATGCCACTGATCTCCCGCGCGAAATTCAGCGTCGTTTGATCCGCAAGGCGCTTGTCGAGACCCGCGCGGTGCATGGCATCGCTATCCCGCCATTTTCCGATGCAACCAATGTCGAAGCACTGCTCGACGCGCTCGCAGTCGGTAGTGCCGCAACTCAGGCCGGGCTTCTGGTTACTCCAGACAATAGCGGCAGCTGGCACTTTCGCCCCGCCCCGCCGCGCCGATCACTCTGATCGAAGCTGTTCCATTGCCATTAACCTGACAGCGCCTATCTTCACTGAGGAATCAAGGTAGCCGGAAACCGATGAACGATAACGACAAGCAGCAGGGTCCCGAGAATAACGGCAATCCCTGGATGAAGAGCCTCCTCATCTGGGTGGGCATCCTCGCCGCGCTCGCGCTGTTCGTGACGATGTTCGACACGCGCGCGAGCACGACGGCGGGCACGACGATCGCCTATTCCGAGTTCCTGGACAAGGTCGACGGCGGCACAGTTAAGGACGTCAACGTCGCGGGCAATGTCATCACCGGCACCTTCACAAACGACGGCAAGTTCCGCACCAACGCGATTCCCGATCCGCAGCTTGTCCCGAAACTACGAGAAAAGGGCGTGACGATCAGCGCGCGGCCGGAGGAGCAGCCGTCGATCTGGCTGTATCTCCTCTATCAGTCGCTGCCATTCCTGCTCTTCCTCGGCATCGCGTTCTTCGTGCTGCGCCAGATGCAGAAAGGCTCCGGATCGGGCGCGATGGGCTTTGGCAAGAGTCGTGCGAAACTGCTGACGCAGAAAGAGGGCAAGGTCACCTTCGACGACGTCGCCGGCATCGACGAAGCGCGTGAGGAGCTGGAGGAAATCGTCGAATTCCTCAAGGACCCGACCAAATTCGCGCGGCTGGGCGGCAAAATTCCAAAGGGTGCGCTGCTGGTCGGCTCGCCCGGCACTGGCAAGACGCTGCTCGCCCGCGCGATTGCGGGTGAGGCGGGCGTGCCGTTCTTCACCATTTCCGGCTCGGATTTCGTCGAGATGTTCGTCGGCGTCGGCGCCAGCCGCGTGCGTGACATGTTCGAACAGGCCAAGAAATCGGCCCCGTGCATCGTCTTCATCGACGAAATCGACGCAGTCGGTCGCCATCGCGGCGCGGGTCTGGGCAATGGCAATGACGAGCGCGAACAGACGCTGAACCAGCTGCTGGTCGAGATGGACGGGTTCGAGGCGAACGAAGGCATCATCATCATCGCCGCCACCAACCGTCCCGATGTGCTCGATCCCGCGCTGCTGCGTCCGGGTCGTTTCGATCGTCAGGTCGTCGTGCCGCGCCCGGATATCGAAGGGCGCGTGAAGATCCTTCAGGTCCATATGAAGAAGGTGCCGCTGGCCCCCGATGTCGATGCGCGCACCATCGCGCGCGGCACGCCGGGCTTCTCGGGTGCCGATCTCGCAAACCTCGTCAACGAAGCCGCTCTCACCGCCGCGCGCAAGGGCAAGCGACTGGTCGCAATGCTGGAGTTCGAGGAGGCCAAGGACAAGGTCATGATGGGCGCGGAACGCCGCTCGATGGTCATGACCGACGACGAAAAGCGCATGACCGCCTATCATGAGGCCGGTCACGCCATCGTCTCGCTGCACGAGCCGGCATCGGACCCGATCCACAAGGCAACGATCATCCCGCGCGGTCGCGCGCTGGGTATGGTCATGCGGCTGCCCGAGCGGGATTCGTACAGCTATCACCGCGACAAGATGTATGCGAACCTCGCGGTTGCGATGGGCGGTCGTGTCGCCGAGGAAGTGATCTTCGGCTACGACAAGGTCTCGTCCGGCG
Organism: Sphingomonas sp. LT1P40; assembly: GCF_036663835.1. Lineage (NCBI taxonomy): Bacteria > Pseudomonadati > Pseudomonadota > Alphaproteobacteria > Sphingomonadales > Sphingomonadaceae > Alteristakelama > Alteristakelama amylovorans. The sequence goes on along the minus strand of NZ_JAXOJT010000002.1, from coordinate 255,453 downwards.
CATCGGGCGACATTCAATACGCCACCGGCCTCGCCCGCGACATGGTCACCAAATGGGGCATGTCGGACAAGGTCGGCCCGGTCGAATACTCGCAGCCAGAAGGCGAGAGCTTCCTCGGTTACAGTTCGTCGCAGGTCGTGCGCATGTCGAACCAGACGCAGCAGCTGATCGACGACGAAATCCGCGCGATCGTCGAGGGCGGACTGACCCGCGCCAAGACCGTGCTGAGCGACCATCTCGACGAGCTGCACAAGCTGGCCGGCGCGCTGCTCGAGTACGAGACGCTGAGCGGCGACGAGATCAAGAAGCTGTTGGCCGATGGCGATATCGGGCGGCCCGATCCGAGTGCGTCGGGCAAGCCGGTCGTGGCGGCAGGCACGTCGATCCCCAAGACGCGGCGTCCCAAGGGTCCGTTCGGCAATCCGGCCCCTCAGGGGGCTTGATCGCCGCTCTTCGGCTTCGCTGACGATTCAGGTGGCGACTCTGCGGCCCGCGCGATGAGCGCGGGCCGCATCGTTTTGGCGACATCGGCATCGGGCTGCGCGCTCAACGCTTCCATCAGCGCGATCCGGGCGTCGCACTTCGCCTTTAGGTCGCTGCCCCGCATCGCGTCGTTCAGTGCCGCTGACCGGCGAGCATCGCCGTTGGCGGCAACGCGAAGCAGTTCGGTGGTTGCTACCTCACGTCCGGCCTCTCCATCGGCGACCGTTGTGGGGCTACTCGCGGCGACTGCCAACGCGTGACGGTAATGGCGCTGGAGCAGTTCCTTGCTCAGCGTCCGGCTTGTATCCTGTTGCTCGCCCGCCGCGCATGCACGCAGGTCCAGCGTGCGATACTCGCGCATCGTCGCCAGCCGGATGTCGAACTCGCTGGCCAGCAGCGCCGACGATGCCTCGGGCAGCCGCGCGCGGTAAGCGATGTTGACCAGCCGGTCGATCTCGCGCGACGCCTCGTCACGGCTCCGCTTGCCGTCCGCTTGCTGCTGCCAGACGGCCGATACTGCTGCGTACAGGCCCGGATTGCCGTCTTTCAGCGCCGTGAAACCGGGTTCGTTCCGTTCCAGCTGCTGGATCGGCAGCTCGACCGGTCTGCGCTCAATCTCCGGTGCCGACATCACCGCCGCGACCACCAGCACGATCCACAATCCCCAGCGCAGGAACGGTGCCATCCGCGCCGCCCAGCTGCCGTCATGCTGCTCGCGCACCGCCGCCATCAACACCATGCCGGTGATCGCGGCGGCGCCCCATGGCAGCAAGGGCTGGGGTGCCGCCGGCAACCAAGACCGGCCGGCCGCCGCAGCCAGCAACAGCCCCGCCAGCACCGCCGCCGCCATCACCGGCCGCGCACCCGCACGCCACAATAGCTCGGCAATTGCGCCCGCGCCGGTCGCGCCGATCAACATCGATGCCGCCGCAAATGCCAGCAACGCCAGCTTTTCCGGACCCGACAGCGCAAAGAACGCCGCCGCGCCGAGCAGGGCCAACGCGCCGAACGAAACCACGCGGCCCAGCACATTGCCGATCTGCGGCTCGCGCCCCACGGCCACCGCCATCCACAGACTCGCCACCGCGCACAAGGCAGCGACAATTCCCGCCATCCAGTCGCTGGCGGGCGTCCAGATAATCAGCAGCGCCGCCGCCAGCCACAGGCCGGCCCAGCCATGCGTAGACCAGCCCGGCTGGAACCCCATTTCTTCGCGCCGCCGCCGCCACGGCGCGACGATCCGCAATCGCACCACCGCAAAGCCGATGCCCGCAACCAGCGCTGCGACCGCGCTCACTATCCGAACGGTGAGCGGCTCGATCGCAAGCGTGCAGATCAGCGCACCGATCGCAGCGATCAGCAGCGCGCCAAGATCGAGAAAGCCGAAACGTGGTTTGTCGAGATGGTCCCGCCACCACGCCGCCGCGTGCGGCTCGAAACTATGGACGATCCCCGGCACCTGATAACCGGCAAGGTCGAACAATTGCTGGACCTGCGCCGCGACACCGGGCCGCAGCGCGCCGATGCGGCGCTGCCAGTCCGGTTCCTTGCCGCGCGTCAGCGTGCGCCATCCGGCCGACAGGTCGTGATTGCTGTTGTTCAGCGACTCGATCATCCGCCATTCGTCGATGCGGCTCAGAATTCGCCAGACTGCGGGCGGGTGGTTGCCTTCATCTTCCCAGCCGAAGGTCTCCACCGCCTGAATCAGGATGGCGTCGCTGCGCGGCACGGTGTCGGCGAGCAGATTGGACAGCCAATATTCGATGCTATCGCGCGTATCGATCTCGATCAGCGCGGGTGCGCCGAGGATCGCGTCGAGCCGCGCGGCGAGCGCTGCGGCATCGCCATGCCATGGCCCGCGCAGACCTGCCTCCAGCGCGGCGGTCCGGCGACGCAGATCGGCCTGATCCGCCGCGCGCGTCTCGGCAAAGGGATCGGGTTCGGCCGGTTCGGCCGACCGCTCCGCCCATTCGGTGCGCTGAACCGCATCGCCTCCGGCAAACGCACCGGACGTTTCGTCCCCGTCACCTTCGTCATAATCGTAATCGTCATAATCGACCCAGTTCAGCGCCGACTCATAGGCCTGACGCAACGTCATGAAGCCTTCGGGGTCGTCCTCGGGATTGGTGACCTTGAGTTGCTTTGCATAGGCACGCCGGATCACCGCGCGGTCGCTCCCGCGCGGGACGCCGAGCACATCCCACCATGGCTTCACGGACGGACCGTCACAGGAAGGTTTCGCCTTCCAGCGCGTCGAGCGCCTCGTGCAATTCCTTGCGCGCCGCCTCGATCGCGCGCGGGTCCTGCGTCTCCAGCGCGGCGGTAAAGCGGCCGATCACTTCGCCCACCCAGATGCGCTGATCGCCCAGGAAATTCTCGAAGCATTTCTCGCCGCGCGCGATCGCCGCCTTGTTCTCGCCCTCGTCGCGCGGGTGTGTCTTCAGCCCCGCCAGCGACGCCCGCGCCTTTTCCAGCGCCGCCGCGTCGCCGGCCATGCCGTCGTTGATCGTCAGGCTGATCTTCTCCCCGGTCTTGGGCACGACGATATCGACTTCGAGCAGCCCGGACACGTCATAGGAAAAGCGCACATCGACCGCTTGCCCCGCCGGGCCGCGCGGCATCCGCACTTCGGTCCGCCCGATCTCGACATTGTCGCGGACCAGCCGTGCTTCGCCCTGATAGATGCCCATCTCCACCTTGGTCTGGTTGTCGTTCATGGTGGAAAATGTGTGCATGCGGCTGGCCGGGATCACCGTGCCGCGTTCGATGATCGGGGCGAAAATGCCGTCCTCGATTCCGCCGCCAGGCAATCGCCGCGCAACCTCGACGCCCAGCGAATAGGGGCAAACATCGGTGACCACGACTTCCTTCAGCGCCGAATCGCGCGATTTGAGGCCAGCCTGCACCGCCGCACCCAGCGCGACGGCCTCATCCGGGTTGACGGTCGCGTTGGGAAAGCGCCCGAACATCCGCGTCACCGCCCCGCGCACGATCGGCATCCGCGTCGACCCGCCGATCAGGATGATCTCGCTGAGCTCCGCGCTCTTGATCCCCGAATCGCGCATCGACCGCAGCACCGGCTCGCGTAAGCGGTCGATCAGCGGCTTGGCCGCCTCCTCGAACGCGGTGGTGGTGACGGCATGGCGATATTCCTGATCGCGCCACACCAGCCGCATTTCGACCTCCGCCGCACCCGACAGCGCGCGTCGCGTCCGCTCGGCGGTCTCGCGCAGTTTCTGGTGAAGCGCGTCGTCGCCGCGCCCGGCATTGCCGAACGCGTCGGCATGGGCTTCGCGCATCATTGCGACGAGCAGTTCGTTGAAATCCTCGCCGCCCAGATGATTATCGCCGGTCGAGGCGCGCACCTCGATAATCCCCTCGAAAATCTCGACGATCGACACGTCGAACGTGCCACCGCCCAGATCGAACACCAGAAAGCGCGATTCGTCGGCCAGCTGATGGATGCCGTAAGCGAGCGCGGCGGCGGTCGGCTCGTTGACCAGCCGCTCGACCTTCAGCCCGGCCAACTCGCCCGCGCGGTGCGTTGCTTTCCGCTGCTTGTCGTTGAAATAGGCGGGGACGGTGATGACAGCCTCGGTCACCGGCTTGCCCAGAAACGCCTCGGCATCCGATTTCAGGCTTTGCAACACCAGCGCCGACAATTCCTCCGGCGTGAAACTGCGCTTGCCCAGCTGCGCGGTGCGACGCGTGCCCATATAGCGTTTGAATGCGGTCGCGGTGACCTCGGGGTGGCTTGCCATCCGTTCGCGCGCGGCAAGGCCGGTGATGACCGTGCCGTCATCGGCGATGCTCACCGCGCTGGGGGTGAGGAAATGCCCCAGCCGATTCGGCACCAGCGCCGCCGCCCCGTCGCGCCAGACCGCCGCGGCACTGTTGGTCGTGCCGAGGTCGATGCCGATAATCATAATTGGGAATCCCCGTTTGAAACGCGGGCGACTTTAGCGCGCGCCGGGCCGCTGTGAAGCTGACGAATTCACACATTGCCCCAGCAGCTTGTCTTGGGCCATGATGCCAGCCGGGGAGAGATGAATGAAGTTGTTCTGGATGATCGCTGCCGCATTCGTCGTGATGCCCGTCAGTGCACAAGCGATGACGGTCGAGGCTTTTCTGGTGAAGGCGCGGGCGCTCAAAGCAAAGGGGCCGCTGGCGATCTTTTCGTCGGACCTTGCGCCGGTGCGGGCGGAGATCAAATCGGTGGCGACCAGCTATCGTGCCGATCTGCGCGCCGATCGCGCGGCCGGTCGCCCGCCGCACAGCTGCCCCCCGCCCGAGGGCAGCGCGGCGGCAAAGATCAAGCCCGACGCGTTCCTCGCCGATCTCGAAGCGATTCCACCCGCGCAACGATCGATGAACATGAAGACGGCATTCTACCAGATCATGAAGCGCCGCTGGCCTTGTCCAACCTAACCCAACAGCCCCAGACCCAGTAGCAGGAAGCAGAAAATCAGCACGACGAACAGGATCAGCTGGAGCAGGACGAACGTCCGCAGTGCCGCGCTCCACCAGCGTAGCCGGTACGCGCCCTTCATCTGGAAATAGATGTGCGCCGGTGCCCCGATCATCGCAATCATGGCAATCGCGTCCGACCCCAGCCCCAGCGCGCCGGCGATCGTCAGCAGGATGAACGACAGCGACATGAAGGCGAGCGAATAGGTCACGAACACGGCGTGGTCATACCCCCTGAACTGCCGCCGCCATGCGAACAACAACCAGACGAACGGGATCGACAAGGGGATCAGCGCCCAGCTGAATTTATAGCTGTTGGTCTGAAGCTTGTAGAGCGCGAGGCCGGGGTTGGCCTGTGCCTTGGCGACGCCCTTGTCGAGCCGCGCCCAGCCGGTGTTGATGTTGACCGTACGCGTCTGCGCATCGCCGAGCAGGACCGGCACTTCCTTCAGCTTGCGCAGCTCGCCTTCCATCCGCGCGATCCGCTTGTCCAAGTCGGCCGCCCGGGCGCTGCCTTTGGCCGCCGTTGCGCGGGTGTCGCGCAGCTGGGCAAGTTTGTCCTCGGTCGGTTTGCGCGCAACTTCCATTCCCTGCGCAAATTGTTTGCTGCCGAGTTCGGCGGGGGGCGACACGCCCATGATCTGCAGCACCGCGAACATCGTGAAGACGGAGAACAGGAACATCGCCATCGGCGACACGAAATAGGCGCGCTCGCCATGGATATAGCGGCGGGTCAGCTCGCCGGGGCGCAGGAACAGCAATGGCAGCGTGTTCCACAGCTTGCCCTCGAAATGGACGACGCCGTGCAGGATCTCGTGCCCGATCGCGCCGATCGTGCGGTGGACATGCGCCGTCTGTCCACAGCGGTGGCAATAGGGACCAGCCAGGGTGGTGCCGCAGTTCAGGCACGGGCCGTGATGCGCATCCTCGCCCTCGCCATGACCCGGTTCGACAGCGCGTGCCATCAGGCCGCCGCTGACGATATCCCCCGCTGCGTCGAACTCACCCATGAAGCCTGACTAACAGCGACGCAAAGCAGACGCGATAGGGACTTTCGCGCGGTGGCATGATAGCCGCGATATGCCATGGATCAGACGCCCGAAGCCCTTATCGCCGAGCTTGGCCAGCATGCGCGCGCCGCTGCCGTGACGCTCGCCGCCCTCCCGACTGCGCGCAAGGCGGAAGGATTGCGCGCTGCGGCCGCCGCGATGCGTGTGCAGGGGAATGTGATACTCGCAGCCAACGCCACAGATGTCGCGGCGGCGGAAGCGAATGGCCTGAGCGCGGCGTTGCTCGACCGGCTGCGGCTCGACCCGGCTCGACTGGAGAGTGCGGCGGCGGGGGTCGAGGCGGTCGCGGGACTGGCCGATCCGGTCGGGCAAGTGATTGACCGCAGCGAACGCCCCAATGGTCTGCAGCTCAGCCGCGTGCGCGTGCCCATCGGCGTGATCGGCATCATCTATGAAAGCCGCCCCAACGTCACCGCCGATGCGGCGGCGTTGTGCGTGATGAGCGGCAATGCCGTGATCCTGCGCGGCGGCGGCGAGGCGGCGCACAGCAACCGCGCGATTCATGCGGCCTTTGCCCAAGGGCTTGCCAGTGCCGGACTGCCCATGGATGCGGTGCAACTGGTCCACACGACCGACCGCGCGGCGGTCGGCGCGATGCTGCGGGCGGACGGCCTGATTGACCTCATCATCCCGCGCGGCGGCAAAAGCCTGGTCGCGCGCGTGCAGGCCGAAGCGCGCGTACCCGTGCTCGCGCATCTCAACGGGATCAACCACACCTATATCGACGCCGCCGCCGATCCTGCGATGGCGCGCGATCTGGCAGTCAACGCGAAGATGCGGCGTACCGGCGTGTGCGGCGCGACCGAGACTTTGCTGATCGACCGCGCCTTTGCCGATCCCGCACCGATCCTTGCCGCATTGATCGAAGCGGGCTGCGAACTGCGCGGCGACCCGCAAGTGCGGGCGCTGGAACCGCGCATGATCGCCGCCAACACAGAGGATTGGGACACCGAATATCTTGACTCGATCCTGTCGGTGCGGCTGGTCGACGGTATCGAGGATGCCATGGCGCATATCGCCGCGCATGGATCGCATCACACCGACGCGATCGTCACCGAAGATGCCACCACCGCCGAACGCTTCCTGAACGGCGTCGACAGCGCGATCGTCATGTGGAATGCCTCCACCCAGTTCGCCGATGGCGGCGAGTTCGGTCTGGGCGCCGAAATCGGCATCGCCACCGGCCGCCTCCACGCCCGCGGCCCGGTCGCGCTGGAGGGGCTGACAACCTATAAATGGGTAGTGCGCGGGACGGGGCAGGCGCGGGGTTGAACGGCCGAATACAAATGTATACAATCGCGTCATGAGCAAAACGGCTGTCATTACCGCTCGCGTTGATCCCGATACGCTGAATCTCGTGGACCGGTTGGCGTCCGCCCAAGGGCGCTCGCGCGCTGATTTTGCAGCTGAAGCAATTCGCCGGGTCGCTGAAAGCGATGCCGATTTGATGGCGTTTATTCAGGTGGGAATCGATTCCGCAGACCGTGGCGAACTGGTTCCGCATGAAGTCGTGATGGCCGAACTTGAGGCCATGATCGCCAAGCATGAGGCGCGATGCCGCGGCTAGACTGGACGGAGCCCGCGCTCGAAGATCTTCGCGCGATCGAAGAATGGCTGAGTGAGAACGCACGCCCCGAAATAGCGCTGGTTACCTTGGTGCATATCCGTCGGCGCGCGCGCTTCCTTGAAGAATTTCCGCATGGCGGTCGGCCGATCGGCGAGGGAATTCGCGCACTCCGCGTAATCGATACGCCACACCTGATCTTGTATCGACTGGTTGGCGCAAAGTTACAGATTTTGCGCGTACAGCATGAACGCGAGGACTGGTTCGTCGAACCTTGAAACGCATCGGTCTCCTCGGCGGTTCGTTCAACCCCGCGCATCGCGGGCACCGCGCGATCTCGCTCCACGCCCTGCGCGCGCTCCAGCTCGACGAAGTGTGGTGGATGGTCTCCCCCGGCAACCCGTTGAAGGAGGCAAAGGGCATGGCCCCGTTCGCCGCGCGGATTGGTTCGGCACGAGCGATGGCGCGGCACGCCCCGATCCGCCCGACCGCGATCGAACAGCGGCTCAAGACCCGCTACACCGTCGATACGCTCACCAAACTCCCCCGGCTCTACCCCAAACACCGCTTCATCTGGCTGATGGGGGCCGATAATCTGGGTCAGTTCCATGCATGGAAAGGGTGGCGGCAAATCGCGCGACAGGTTCCGATTGCGGTGATCGCCCGTCCGGGCTATGACGCGGACGCCCATGCAAGTCCTGCGATGGGTTGGCTGCGGCGCTTTGTGCGGCCCGCACGTCAGGCGAAGAAATGGACCAAGTGGAGTTTGCCGGCCCTGGTGCTGCTGCGCTTCCGCCCTGATCCTACCTCGGCGACCCGCCTGCGCGCCGCCGATCCCGGCTGGCACCGGCGCTATCCGCTTTCGCTAAAGAACGGCACATATGACGCACGCTGAAGGAACCTCGTTGCCCGCTTCTACCCAAGTCGACCCCGCCGCCGAAAAGGCCCCTGTCCCGGAGAAAGTCCTGGTCGGCGAAGCGTTGCATCAGCTCATCCTCACCTCGCTCGACGACGATCAGGCGGTCGAAACCGTGTCGATCCCGCTCGCGGGCAAGAGCAGCATCGCCGACTATATGGTCGTGGCGAGCGGCCGTTCGACGCGTCAGGTCGCCTCGATGGCCAACAAGCTGGCGCAGAAGATCAAGGAAGAATATGGCCAGAGCCCGCGGGTCGAAGGTCTGCCGACCGCCGACTGGGTGCTGATCGACGCGGGCGACGTGATCGTCCATTTGTTCCGCCCCGAAGTGCGCACTTTCTACAATCTCGAACGCATGTGGGCGTTTGGCGACGGGCCTTCCGGCAAAGCCTGAGCGTAACGCTCCATGCTCCTGCACATCGTCGCGCGGGGGCGCATCGGGCGTGGACCCGAGGCCGACCTGGTCCAACGCTATCTCAAACGCGTGACTTGGCCGCACAAGGTGACAGAACTTCCCGATCAGGGCGGCAAGCTGCCCGATCTGGCCCCTGGCACACGCCGCATCCTCCTCGACGAGAAGGGCGAAAATCTGCCCTCGCGCATCCTCGCCGAACGACTGGGCGCATGGCGCGACGATGGCGTGCGCGAGGCCCGCTTCCTGATCGGCGCGGCGGACGGCTTCGGCGATGCCGAGCGCGCGGACGCCGATCTGCTGATCTCGTTCGGGCGCGCCACCTGGCCGCATCTGCTGGCCCGCGCGATGCTGGTCGAGCAATTGTGGCGCGCGACGAGCATCCTTGCCAACCACCCCTATCATCGTGAAGGCTAGGGCATGCGTCGTCTGAGCCTAATCGCAGCAGCCACCCTTTGCCTGACGGCAGGCGGCAGCGCGCTCGTTGCCCAAACGCCCACGCTGGCCGAACAACAAGCGCAGCTTCAGACCGCGAACAAGGCCGCCAAAGCCGCCGAAGCCCGCGTCCGCACACTACAGGCCGCTGCCGCCACCGAACGCGACGAAGCGCGTCGCGCCCGCACACGCGAAGCCGCCATCGCCGCCAGCATCCAGGCGGCCGAAGCCGAGATCGCCGCCGCCCGCGCGCGCATCGCCATCGTCGATCGCATGCTCGCGGCGCAACGCACCCGGCTGGCCGAACGGCAGGGGCCGGTCGCGCGCCTGATCGCTGCGCTGCAATCGCTCGCGCGCCGTCCCGCGATTCTCGGCATCGTCCAGCCCGGTTCTACCGCCGACATCGTCCATGTTCGCGCCGTGCTGGCGACGGTGACCCCGATCGTGCGCGCCCGCACCGACGATGTCCGCGCCGAGGTCGCTCGCACCCGCCGCCTGCGCGAGGGCGCGGATCTGGCGGTGCGCAGTCTGCACGACGGGCGCGCCCGGCTGGAGAATGAAAGGCTCGCGCTGGTCCGCATGGAGGGCGAGCACCGGCTGCGCTCGGTCGGTTATCGCCGCGACGCGATGTTCGAGTCCGACCGCGCACTGGCACTGGGCGAGCAGGCGCGCGATCTGGTCGATCTGATGGACAATATGGGCGAGGCGGCGGAAACGCGTGAGGCGCTGGAGGCGCTTCCCGGCCCGCTCCCCCGGCCCGGTGCCGAAGGGGCGGGGGCTCCCGCCGCCATCGTCCGCGACACCCGCACCCCGCCGCCGTACCGCCTGCCCGTGTCGGGCACCGTCGTTACCGGTCTTGGCGAATTGTCGGCGGAGGGCGTGCGCTCACGCGGCCTCACCCTCGCCACCTGGCCCGGCGCGCAGATCGTCGCCCCCACCGGCGGGCGGGTCATCTATGCCGGCAAGTTTCGCGGATACGGCAACATCGTCATCCTCGATCATGGCGGCGGCTGGACCTCTTTGGTCGCCGGACTCGATCGCGTGATGGTCCGCGTCGGCGAACAATTGATCCAGGGCAGCCCGCTCGGCCGTGCGCCACCGGGCGAGACGCCGCGCATTACTGTCGAGCTACGCCGTAAGGGCCGTCCGGTCGATCTGGCACAATTGCTGGATTGAAGTTCGCAGCGCCCGCATTTTCGTCTATCCTGCGTTCAGATCGTATCAGGAAAACATCGTCATGGTCCGTCCCGTTCTTCAAGTCACCGCCGCCGTCGGCGCACTCGCCCTCATTCCGCTCACCACCGGCGCAATGGCGAGCGTCGATACGTCGAGCTACCGCGAACTCGATGCGTTCATGGATGTTTATGCGCGGGTAAAGGCGGACTATGTCGAAAAGGTCGACGACAAGACGCTCATCAAGGGTGCGATCGACGGCATGCTGGCGTCGCTCGATCCGCACAGCAGCTACGTCGATGCGCTCGCGTTCGACAATATGCGCCTCGCCACCGATGGCAATTATGGCGGCCTGGGCCTGTCGGTCACGATGGAGGACGGCGCGGTCAAGGTCGTGACGCCGACCGAGGATACCCCGGCGGCGCGGGCGGGCATCAAATCGGGCGATTTCATCACGCATCTCGACGGCAAGCTGATCTATGGCGGCACGCTGGATGAGGCGATCACCCAGATGCGCGGCGAGCCGGGGACGAAGATCCAGCTGCGCCTCGTCCGTCCCGGCCGCGACAAGCCGATAGAGGTGACGCTGACCCGCGAAACCATCATTCAAAAGGCGGTGAAGTGGGAGGTCAAGGACGGCATCGGCATCCTCAACATCAACACTTTCTCCGCCACCACCGCCGCCGATATGCGCGCCGGCATCCTGGCGATCGAAAAGCAATTGGGCGGCAAGCCAAAGGGCTATGTCATCGATCTGCGCGCCAATGGCGGCGGGCTGTTGAATCAGGCGATTGAAGTCACCGACGCCTTCCTGTCGCATGGCGAGATCGTGTCGCAGCGCGGGCGTGAGAAGCCGGATATCGAACGCTGGTACGCCAAGGCCGACGATCTCGCGCGCGGGCTGCCCATCGTAGTGCTGGTCGATGCCGGGACGGCGTCGGCGTCGGAGATCGTCGCGGGCGCGCTACAGGATCATCACCGCGCGCTGGTGATCGGTGAGAAAACCTTCGGCAAGGGATCGGTGCAGACGCTGCTGCAACTCGGCCCGCGTACCGCGCTGCGCCTCACCACCGCGCGTTATTACACCCCATCGGGCAAGTCGGTGCAGGAGGGCGGGATCGAGCCCGATCTGCTGGTGCCGCAGCTGACCGATGCCGATTACAAATCGCGCCCGGTATTCCGTGAGGCCGATTTGCGCCGTCACCTGATCAACGAGACCAAGGTCGATAATGCGATCCTGGAGGAAGATACCAAGACCGATCCGCGCTTCACCGCGACACCGGAAACGCTGAAAAAGCAGGGGATCGAGGATTTCCAGCTGCATTATGCGCTGCAGACGATCGCCCGCATCGGCACCCCCGCACGCATGGCGGGCGGCGGTTCGCCGAAGAGCGGTGGCAAGCGCTAACGCCATGCCGCCGCGACGCACCGCACAGATCCTCGCGCTGCTGATCCCGCTCGCGCTGATGGCGGGCGCGCTGGGCAGCCAGTATTTTGGCGGGCTGTATCCGTGCGAAATGTGCATGTGGCAGCGCTGGCCGCATTATGCCGCGATTGCCGCCGCCGCTTTGTCGTTCGTAGTGAAGCCTGCGCGTGACACGCTGGTGTGGCTCGCGGTGGTGGGAATCGCGAGCAGCGGCGGGATCGGCGCCTTCCATGCCGGGGTCGAATATGGCTGGTGGGAAGGGTTGACCCGCTGCGCCACCAATTTCGCCAGCGGCGGCAGCGCGCTCGATTCGATCATGAACGCGCCGCTGATCCGCTGTGACGTCGCGCCGTGGGATTTTCTCGGCATTTCGCTCGCCGGATGGAACGCGATCGTCTCGCTCGGCGGCGCGCTGGTGATCGCCGTGCTGATGTTCAAGGGACGGCAAGCATGAGATGGAAACCCGGCGACCGCCGCGAAAGCGTCGAATCGATGATTCGCGTCGATCAGGCCGGCGAATATGGCGCCACCCGCATCTATGCCGGGCAGTTGGCGGTGATGGGCGACCGCAGCGACACCGCTCGCGCGATTGCGGGCATGGCGAATCAGGAGGAACGGCACCGACGCTTCTTTGATGCGTTGATTGCACAGCGCGGCGTCCGGCCGACCGCGTTGCAGCCGGTGTGGAACGCCGCAGGGTTCGCCCTTGGCGCGGCAACGGCGGCAATCGGGCCGGCGGCGGCGATGGCGTGTACGGTGGCGGTCGAGACCGAGATCGACATCCACTATCGCGATCAGCTGGCGACACTGGGCGAGGACGATCAGACCTTGTCCGATGCAGTGGCGGAGTTCCGGGCCGAAGAGCTGGAACATCGTGACACGGCGCTGGCGGCCGGAGCGGAAACGGCACCCGCCTATCCGTTGCTCTCGGCGGCGATCCGGCTGGCTTGCCGGGGTGCGATTGGGTTATCGAAACGGCTCTAGGGCCGGGAAGGAATTGACGATGAAGACGATTCTTTTGGGACTTGCCGCGGCCGTTGCACCCTTCGCGCTGCCCGGTGCCGCATCGGCGCAGAACGCGCCGCAAAATGGCGTGCTGGTCATCTATGGCGACGACAAATGCCCGACCAACGCCGATGGCGATGAAGTGGTCATCTGCGTGCGCCGCCCCGGCGAGGAGCGCTTCCGCATTCCAAAGGAACTGCGCGACCAAGAAGTCACGCCATCCAATGAAAGCTGGGCGGTGCGTCAACGCTCTGCATTGACGGCTGGCGACTCGGGTATCGGCAGCTGCACCACGGTTGGCGCGGGCGGCGGGATCGGCTGTGGCGCGCGCGAGATTCAGGCGGGCAAGGCCGAAGCCGATTCGCGCAAACGTGCTGAGAAAGTGCTGCCCGACTGATTCCGGCGACCGAGCCGATCTAACACCGCGCGAATTTCGGGGATTTTGCATGTTGTCAGCTGATGCGCGCGGGCGCTGGCGGGTTCCGGTGCTGCTGTTCGCGCTGGTCTGGTTATCGTGCGTCTGGTTCGGATCCTGGGCGTTCAACCCCAATAGTGTGACCCGAATTCTTGCGGCCACCGCGATCGTGGAGAAGGGGAACGCCCGGATCGACAGCTTTGGCGACATGACCATCGACAAGGCGATGTTCGACGGTCACCTCTATATGGACAAGGCACCGGGCATGACGCTGATGGCGTTACCCTGGGTCGCGTTGACCAATGCGGTCACCAACCGCACCAGCTTCGACATTCCCCACCGGCTGTACGATCCGACAGCGGAGGATTTCCTGCAATTGCGGATGCGCGTCGCCATCGCTTTCACGACTGCGATCCTCACCGCGCTGGCGGCGGTCGCATTGCTCGCGCTCGGCACCGGCCTGACCGGCAGCCGCGCGGCGGGCCTGTTCGCCGCCATGAGCTTTGCGTTCGGGACGACGATGTGGGGGTGGAGCACCACCTATTTCGGCCACGCCCCGGCCACCGCGCTGATCGCCATCGCGCTGTGGGCAGTGTGGCGCGGCACCAGCGGCGGTCCGCCCGGACGCCATGCGCTGATCGCCGGCTTGGCGCTCGGCTGGGCAGTCGTGATCGAACACAGCACGATCCTCACCGGTGCGCCGGTCGCATTATGGGCCTTATGGCGCATCCGGGGCTGGGAGCGGCCCATCATCCTGCGCACGATCGCTCTGACACTCGCCGGGGGCATCGTCGCGTCGATCCCGCTCTTCGCCTATAATCTCGCTACCTTCGGCAACGCCTTCCAGACCGGCTATTCGGGCGTGGTCGGATTTGAGGGGATGAAGCAGGGCTTTTTCGGCCTGACCTATCCAAAGCTCGACGTGCTGTGGGAAATCCTCGGCGGCAAGCGGCGCGGGATGATCTGGGTCGCGCCCGTCCTCGCGCTTGCCCCGTTCGGCATCTGGACCCGGTTGCGCGATCCGGCCCGCCGCGACCTCGGCATCATGCTGACCGCCGGCGCGGTGATCGCGTTCCTCTATCACGCATCCTATATCTATTGGGACGGCGGCCACGCCACCGGCCCGCGCCACGCCCAACCCGCCATCGCCTATCTCGCCATCGGCCTCGCCGCTTTCTGGTCAAGCGCCAACCGGGTCGAGAAGTGGCTGGGCATCGGATTTCTTGCCGTCAGCATCGCCCTCAACCTGATCTTCGCATCGGCCGAGATCACGGTCCCCGATTTCTACACCCAACCGCTGACTCAATATATCTGGCCCAAATTCGCGGGCGGCGACCTTCGCACGATTCCCAACGAGTTCTGGGGCTGGTCGCCCTGGGCGGGGATGGGGCTCTATCTCGCATTGGCTGGCGCACTGGCGGGAATGCTGGCGATGGCAGTGCGGCGGGAACGCCTAAGTATCTGACTGGACAGCATTCGTTCCAGAACATAGAAGGAACGAATGGCCCAGATCGACCTCCGCGAAAAGCTCGCGACTCTCGCCGATGCGGCAAAATACGATGCGAGCTGTTCGTCCTCCGGCACCGCCAAACGCAAATCGTCGGGCGGCAAGGGACTGGGATCGACAGAGGGCATGGGCATCTGCCACGCCTACGCGCCCGATGGCCGTTGCATCAGCCTGCTCAAAATCCTGCTGACCAACAGCTGCATTTTCGACTGCCATTATTGCATCAACCGCAAAAGCTCGAACGTCCGCCGCGCGCGCTTCACCGCGCCCGAAGTCGTCAAGCTCACGCTCGATTTCTACCGGCGCAATTATATCGAGGGGCTGTTCCTCTCGTCCGGCATCATCAGTTCATCCAATTACACGATGGAGCAGATCGTCGAGGTCGCGCGCAGCTTGCGCGAAGATCATGATTTCCGCGGCTATATCCATCTCAAGACGATACCGGACGCCGATCCGGAACTGATTCATCAGGCCGGGCTGTATGCCGACCGCCTGTCGATCAACGTGGAATTGCCCACCGTCGCCGGCCTCACCCGCCTCGCCCCCGAAAAATCCGCCACGCGGATCGAGGGTGCGATGAAGTCGCTCAAGACCAGTATCGACGACAGCGGCGATGCGAAGAAGAAATACCGCTCGGCCCCCAAATTCGCGCCTGCCGGCCAGTCCACCCAAATGATTGTCGGCGCGGATTCGGCGACCGACCGCGATATCGTCGGGCGCGCCGCCGGGCTTTATGGTCGCTTCAACCTGCGCCGCGTCTATTATTCCGCGTTCAGCCCGATCCCCGACGCCAGCGCCGTGCTCCCGCTCCAGCGCCCGCCGCTGATGCGCGAACACCGGCTCTACCAATCCGACTGGTTGATGCGCTTCTACGATTATTCGCCACAGGAGGTTGCCGACGCCGCCGATACCGCCACCGGCATGATGCCACTCGACATCGACCCGAAACTCGCTTGGGCGCTCAAACACCGCGCCAGTTTCCCTGTCGACGTGAACCGTGCGCCGCGCGAATCGCTGCTCCGCATACCGGGGCTGGGGGTAAAGGCGGTCAATCGCATCCTCGCCGCGCGTCGCTGGCGAAGGCTAACGCTGGCCGATATCGGACGGCTGACAGTGTCGATCACCAAGATGCGGCCGTTTCTGATCGCATCCGACTGGCGCCCCCTCGCGCTGACGGATCGCGCTGACCTGCGCACCCTGCTGGCCCCCAAACGCGAGCAACTCGAACTGTTCGCTGCGTGAGAATGAGTCGCGGGTGAAACAACTGCCCGCGCAGGCAGTTTGACCGGCGAAGGAGACACAGCATGGCCACCGACCGCATTTTCGAGGATTTGATCGCCGACCATGATCGTCAGCGCGACCTGCTCGACCGCATCGCCGAGACCAGTGGCGATAGCGAGGAACGGCGCGAGCTGTTCGAGGAACTGCGCCTCGAACTTCAGGCGCATGCCGCCGCCGAGGAAGAATCGCTCTACGCGACGATGCTCGCCAACCCCGATTTGCGCGACGAAGCGCGGCATTCGGTGTCGGAGCACAAGGAAGTCGACGACATGCTTGGCGAGCTGGTCGAGATGGAATTCTCGTCGAGCGGCTGGCTGACCCGCTTCAAGACGATGAAACACCGCTATCTCCATCATATCGACGAAGAGGAGGAGGAGATGTTTCCCGCCGCGTCGAAGGGTCTGTCGGAGGAGACCAAGAAAAAGCTCGCCGCGATCTTCGAGAAGCGCAAGCCCAAGGAACTGGCGCGGGCTGAGGATGAACTACCCGGCGATGCCCGCGAGTAAGCCGATCGCCTGATGCGGGTTGTCGCGCTCACTGCAGAGGATGATTTCGACGGCTGGCGCGATGCGGCGCGCGCGCTGGCGGCTGCGCGCGTACCACCGGCGGATGTGACATGGCAGGTCGGTGACGCCCCCACCGACCTGTTCGGCGACGAAGCCGTGCTGACCAGCGGGGGTTCGGCACTTCGCGTGCCACGCCGCTTCGTCGAACTTGCGCGGGAGGCGATCCTGCACAGCGACCCGCAGCGGTTCGCATTGCTCTACACGCTGCTCGCGCGTATCGCCGCCGACCCGCACGCGATCGACGACAGCGCCGATCCGCTGGTCCAGCGGCTCGAACGCATGACGAAAGCGGTTCGCCGCGACATCCACAAGATGCGCGCTTTCGTGCGCTTTCGTGAGCTGACCGACGATGATGCCCAGCGCTTCGTCGCGTGGTTCGAGCCCGAACATCATATCGCGCGCATCAATGCGCGCTTCTTCGTCGATCGCTTCAACTCGATGAACTGGTCGATCCTGACGCCCGACATTTCATTGCACTGGGATGGCAAGACGCTGAGCGAGGGGCCGGGCGCAACCAAGGAAGACGCGCCGCAGGACGATCCGGCGGAGGCGATCTGGAAAACCTATTACGCCGCGATCTTCAACCCCGCACGGCTCAAGACCGGCGCGATGCTGAAGGAAATGCCGCGCAAATACTGGAAGAACATGCCCGAAACCGCGCTGGTACCGGGCCTGATCGCAGGGGCCAGAGCACGGGAAATCGCCATGGTCGAAGCCGCTCGCACCGCTCCGGGCGGCAACAGCGAAGCCGCGTGGGCGGCGTTGCGCGACGAGGCCGCGACCTGCACCCGTTGCCACCTGTTCAAACACGCGACGCAAACCGTGTTCGGTGAGGGGCCGGTCGATGCCCCGCTCATGCTGGTGGGCGAGCAGCCGGGCGATCAGGAGGATCTGGCCGGGCACCCATTCGTCGGTCCCGCCGGACAAGTGCTGGACCGCGCACTGGCGGAGGCGGGGATCGACCGCAGCGCCGCGTACCTGACCAACGCGGTCAAGCATTTCAAGTTCGAGCCGCGCGGCAAACGCCGCATCCATTCCAAGCCCGATGCGGGCGAGATCACCGCGTGCCGCTGGTGGATCGAACAGGAGCGGTTGCTCGTGCGCCCAAAGGTGACGGTGGCGCTGGGCGCGACGGCGGCGCGATCGCTGCTGGGTCGGGCCGTCACCATATCGAAGGAACGCGGCCATCCCCTTACGCTGCCCGATGGCGGCGAGGCCTGGATCACCGTCCATCCGAGCTACCTGCTGCGTCTGCCCGACGAAGCCCGCAAGGCCGAGGAATATGGGGTGTTCGTTGCCGATCTTCGCGCGGCGGCGGCGCGGCTTTGACTCTCTACCGCATCCGGCGCAATCTCCCCATGGGGAACAGGCATGCGCTACGTTATCGTCGCATTGATATGGTTCGCACTGCCCGCGGCAATCGTCGCGGCGCAGACGCTCCCGCCGCCCGCGCCGGTGATGCCTGCGCCGCCACCGCCACCTCCTCCTCCACCGCCGCCCCCTCCACCTCCACCGCCACCGCCACCGCCACCGGAAGGGCAGCCGACCGACAGCGAACCGCCGCGCTGCACACAGCGCCCGCCCAAGGCGGTGCCGACCGGCAGTCGCACCGCCAGCGGCACGGTGAAGCGCGACGAGGGCAAGTCGGCCTGCCTGACCTGTCCGCCGCCCTGCGACTGAGCGGGGCAAAGGCGTTACAAGCGTTCGGCACATGACGATCGATTCGCACCATGCCCGGATTCGGCCGATCACGCGGCTGCTCGCCGAATTGCAGACCAGCATCACCGCCAATGGCGTGCGCACGTTTGACGGGCGGCTTGACCGTTTCGTCATCTATACGTTGGCGACGCGGGTGACCGGCCTGCCCGACCCGGCGACGGCGACGATAGCGCCGACCTCGGTCCATGCGCTCGCGCAGTCGCTGGGGCGACCCTATGAAACGATCCGGCGGCATGTGACGGCGCTGGTGGCCGACGGGCTGTGCCACCGGGCGGGAAACCGCATCAACGTGACGCCCGAAGGGTTGGCGCGTCCCGCCATCGCCCAGCTCCTGCGCTGGACGCACGACTGTTTCGCCCGCTTCGTCGAAGATTTGAAAGAGACCGGTGTCGCCGTGCCCGAAACCCGGCGCGCGCCCTATCATATGGCGACGGGCGTGCGCGCGGCGGCGGATATCATGCTGGCGGTCACCCAGACCAACCGAGAGAAACATGCCGGCTGGCTCGATCTGGTGCTGTTCTCGACCGTCGTGGCCGGCAATTGCCGTGGCCAGCCCTTGTCGCCCGACCCCAGCTTCGCCAGTCATCCGGTCAGCGCGCTGGCCGCCGGTCGCACGATCGGCGTCACCGCCGCCACCGCCAACCGCCATTGCGCGGCGATGGTGGCTGGCGGTCAGCTGGTCCGCGTGCGTGGCGGCTTTCTGGTCAATCCAGCCTGGCTGTCACACCCGACGGCGCAGGCGGTGACCGATAACAGTCTGCAAAATGTCCGCCGTTTGCTGGGCGTGGTCGCGGCGGCGGGGTTTCCGTTCGACGATCCCGCCAGCGCCTATTGCGATGGGCGCCCACCGCTGACGCCGATTATTTGAGCTTTTTCTTGAGCGCGGCCAGCGCCGCGAACGGCCCCGTATCTTCCTCGCTCAGCACCCCGGCATCGCGCAGCGCCGTGTCGGCGGTGGGGCCGCGCGGGAAGGGATCGAGCGCCAGTGCCAGCGTCTCCGCCACGGCTTCGCCGACGTCGATCGCACTGCCCGCAAAGAACACCGTGTCGCAATCGTCTGCGGTCAGCTCGACCTCGTCCTCGCCCGCGCCCGCTTCGGGCACGAAGCGGATCGAGAAATCCTCCTCGACAATGGCGGGGACCGGGTCGCCGCTGATGCTGCACGCCTGCACCACCGCGCCGGACAGATGGCCACGCATGACGATGCCCGTGGCATCCTGTCGTATCGTCCCGCTGGCGTGCAGCCGGTCGATCGCAATCAGCCCGAAACGGCGGGCCAGCGCCTTGCGCTCTCCCTCATCCGCATCGACCGCGACTGAGCGATCCCCCGCGCCGATCGCGTCGAGCCGGTGCGGGCGCGAAAATTCCGGGGTCATCCGGGCAGTCGCCCGGCCAGCAGCGCGTCCAACGGCACCCCGGCCAGCGCCGTATGCAGCGCCCGCAATTCCCCGGCACTATGCGCCAGAGCCGCCTCACCGGGATGTTCGCCGCGATACAGGTTGCGCAGCAACGCATCCTCAAACCCCTCGCTCGCAAGCCCGTCGCGGTACGCACCCAGCCGTCCGCCGACCAGACCCATCATCTTGCCCATCCGCTTGCCGACAACGACATCGCCGACGCCGCTCTGGCGCAGCTGGCCGTCCATATCGTCGATGAAGCATTCGGCCAATTGCGCCGATGCCGCCGCCGCTTCCTGCTCGGCCTCCATCCGCAACAGCACGATCGCCAGCACGGTTGCGATCATGTCGAATCGGCCGTTGATCGTATCCGGCACGCCGCCCGCTTCATACCAATGCGGCGCGCGTCCGTGCGCCACCACGGCCTGATACAGCGCCAGAGCGGGATTTTCCGCCTTGCGTCCGGTCAGCCGTTGCCACAATCCCATTGTCATGCTCCTCATACCCCGCTTGTTTGCGGGGGCGTGCGCGCATATTGAGGGGAACGGCGCGCGATGCAATGCGTGCGCCCCGTGTACGTTTGTATGTGCCCGATTGGGAGTTGAGTGTTGATGGTTTCCGCCCGTGTACTTCGTGTTGCCGTGTCCGGCCCCATATTGATTGGGCTCTTGCTGGGCGCGGGCGCATGCGCGCCGCTGCGCGGCTATCAGGGCTATGTCGTCGATTCCGATCTGGTGAACTCGGTGCAGCCCGGCGTGGACAACCGCGAATCGGTGCTGGCGACGTTGGGCAAGCCGACGCTGACCAGCCAGTTCAACCAGGGCGAATGGTATTATGTCGGGCGCCAGACCCGCAACTATGCCTTTAACGATCCCAAGGCGCGCGAACAGACGACGCTGCGCATCCGCTTCGACGCCGCCGGCAACGTCACCGACGTGAACCGGACCGGGGCGGAGCAGATCGCATCGATCAGCCCGTCAGGCAAGAAAACGCCGACGCTGGGCCGGGAACGCGGCTTCTTTGAGGATCTGTTCGGCAATATCGGCACCGTCGGCGCGCCGGGGACCGGGCCGGGGCCGAGCGACGGCCCCTGATAAAATAGCGCAGGCTTTCTATTCGCTGACAGCATCATTCCCGCGCCGTTCAGTTGCGAGGGGCTAAATCCTGCTTCACACCGGATCTCCCGGTAAGAAAGAAGGAGGAGCTGTGATGAAGAATAAGCTCATGTTCGCCGCACTGATCGCCGCCGTCGCTATGCCCGCAATGGCAGCCGCACCGGCCAGCGCGCAGAGCCAGCGCGAAGTGCGTCGTGACCGTCAGGACCTGCGTGAGGAACGCGGCGAGCTGCGCCGTGCCCAGCGTACCGGTGATCGTCGTGACATCCGCGAAGAGCGCCGTGACGTGCGGGAAGCTCGCCGCGACGTGCGCGATTCGGTCCAAGACCGTAACCGCCGCTGGGGCAATGACGACTGGCGCGGCTATCGCACCCAGAATCGCCGCGTCTATTCGCGTGGCAACTGGCGTGCGCCGTTCCGCTATAACGGCTTCAGCGCGGGCGTGCGGATTGCCCCGCAATATTATGGCAGCCGTTATTACATCAACGACCCGTGGCGCTATCGCCTGCCAGCGGCCGGCTATAACCAGCGCTGGGTGCGTCACTATGACGACATGCTGCTGGTCGACACCCGCCGCGGTCGGGTGATCCGCGTGATCCGGAACTTCTTCTGGTAATCGCCAGGCATCGACGAGCCAGCTGAAAGCTGGTGACTCGGGGAATGCGGTAACCAGGAATAAAAAGTGGCCGCGCCGGCGGATACGCTGCCGGCGCGACCGATTACCCGATGTCGATCCCGAAAGGGTAGGACCGAATGCTGCAACGCGCGTGAATCGGTTTGGTTCGATTTTCACGCGATGCCGCAGATGCCGGGTTGTTTTCTTCGCACGCCATGTCCCTGTGGCAACTTCTGGTGGGGCATGGCGCGCGGCGAAGCGGCCCGGCATCATCGTGCGCGCTTGAAGTGGCGGCACCGGCCCGCTCCCCCACCCGGCCACCCATTTCAGAATACGCTGTGGGTGGCCGGGTGGGGGAGCGGGCCGGCGCCGTCTTACGCGCTAACGCACTGTGAACATCACCTGATCGACCACCCGCCCGCCCAGATCGACCAATCGCAATTTATGCGATCCCGGCCCCGCCAGCACCATCGGTCTCGCGTCCGCCGCGCCCAGATCGCGGCCATCCAGCACCAGCCGATGCCCGGTCACTTCCCCGGTCACCGAAATCGCCATGCGTTGCCGCTCGATCGGGATGTCGGGGTCGAGCGCATAGACGCTGCCCGACAGCGGGCTGACGATACGCGGGCGGCGCGACCCTGCGGGTGCCGCCGCGACACGGTTCATCGCCGTGCCGCGCAGGAAGAACTCGCGCCGTGGCTGCTCGATGCCACCGCCAAAGACAATCGCGCGTTGCTCGATTCCCTCGGGCCGCACGGGCTGGCGACCGGGTCGCCCGGTGTGCAGCGCCATCATCACGTCGCGCCACACCGGCGCCGCACCGCTGGTGCCGGATACGGCGCGCATCGGATCGCCCTCCAGATTGCCGATCCACACGCCCACCGTGTAGCGGTCGCTGAAGCCGATGCACCAATTGTCGCGCATCCCCTTTGACGTCCCCGTCTTCACCGCCGCCCAAAATGGCAGGCGCAGCGCCGAATCCATCCCAAACGTGCTGGCGCGGGCATTGGGATCGGCGATCATGTCGCTCACCAGCCATGCCGCCTGCGGCGTGGTGGTGACGCGCGCAGGTTGCGCCTTCTCACCTTTCCGCACCGTAAGCGGCGCAAAACGCCCGCCCAGCACCAAGCTGCGAAATGCTGCGACCTGTTCGACCAACGTCACCTCCGCCGACCCCAAGGCCAGACTGAATCCGTAATACTCACCGTCCTCGGTCAGCCCGCGATAGCCGGTGTCCCACAGCCGGTCCCGAAACGCCTCGACCCCCGTCAGCACCAGGGTTCGCACGGCGGGGACGTTCAGCGATCCCGCCAGCGCCGCCCGCGCGCTCACCGGCCCCTTGAACGCACGGTCGTAATTTTGCGGCACGTACAGGCCGGATGCGGTGTCCAGCTGAACCGGCGAATCGTCGAGGATCGAGGCGGGGGTCAGATACCCCTTCTCGATCGCCTGCGCGTACAGGAATGGTTTCAGCGTCGATCCGGCCTGCCGATAACTCGCAGCGCCATCCACCGACGGTGCCGTGGACTCGCCGCCAATCCCGCCGACCCACGCCAGGATCTCCCCGGTCTGGTTGTCCGCCACCACCACCGCGCCATCCCGCGCGCGCGTCCCGCCCAGCCCCAGTAGCTGCCGTCTGAGCGCCCGGATCGCCACCTGCTGAATGCCCGTATCGATCGTCGTCGTCACCCGCGCACCCGGCTCGGTCAGCAACCGGTTGGCCAGATGAGGTGCGAGACCGGGGTCGAGCGCAAGGCTGCGCGCCGGACCCAACATCGACGCCGCCGCTCCGGCAAAGCGCGCGCAGTCCGAGTTCCGGGACGCCGTATTACGAAGGAGGGCACAGGCCCGCCGCGCGACTTCGGGCGCGCCCGCCGAGGGGTTCGGCAACAGCGCCGCCAGCAAATAGCCGTCATCCCGCGTCAGCGCGTCGGGCGTCTTGCCAAACAGCCCCAAAGCCGCCGCGCCGATCCCCTGCGCCTCCCCACGAAACCCGGCCAGGTTGAGATAGGCCTCCAGGATATCGTCCTTCGACCACACCCGCTCCAGCGCCGCGCCCGCCCGCATCTGCCGAAACTTGTCGAACAGCCCGCGCGACCCCGGTGCCGCAAGCTCGGGTGCCAGATACGCCGCGACCTGCATCGACAGCGTCGACGCTCCGCGCGCGCGCTTGCCCTGCACCCGGTCGCGGATCGATCCGGCGACCGACCACCAGTCGATCCCGTCATGGTCCCGAAAGCGCCGGTCCTCCGCCGCCACCAGTGCCTCGACCGCATCGGGCGCGATCTTGTCGGGTGTCACCCAGCCCAGCCGCCGCGCCGCAAAATCCACCCGCGACGAATCGAGCAACCGCCCATTGCGGTCGTACAGCCATGCCTCGGACGGCTTCCACCCAGCGACGGTGGCGGCATGACCGGGCAGGCGCGGAGGCAGGGTGGCATAGTCGATCGCGGCATAGACCCCGGCGAAGGCCAATACCGTTGCAACGACGATACGCGGCCCGGTCCACCATGCGCGATGCGTGGGAGCCTCAATGCTTGCCCACAGCCGCCGCGTGCGAGTCCAGATGCGCCAACGCAGCATTCACTCCCCTCCCTGAAAGGGAGGGGCAGGGGGTGGGTTTTGCGGCGGGGGAAGCTCGATGCCTCCCATGCCGCATTTCAGGGATGCCACTGAGATCATGCCGATGCGCCCGGACGCGCGCACCCACTCCCAACCCCTCCCTTTCAGGGAGGGGAGCGTCGCGATCCCGTAAGCATTACTCGCACCCCTCACGTCACCGCTGCGCAATCACCACCGGCGAATTCGGCACCGCCGCGCGGATCTCCGGCGAGTACATTGCCTCGACCTTCGACGGCGGCAGCTGCATCCGGCCCGCCGCGTTCAGCCGCATCGTGTAGCTGACGGTATGCGTGCCCCGTGGCAGCCAGGCGAAATAGCCGCGCCAGCTATCCCGCCCGCGCTCGACATAGCTGGGCTGCGTGCCCGAACCCTCGCCGCCTTCCGCCAGCATCTCCGATTGCCCGCCCAGCGATCCGATCACCGTCGCGCCCGCGGGAACCGGATCGTTGACGACCACCCAGTTGCGCTCGGCACTCGCCTCCACCGTCAGCGTCACGCGCAGTACGTCGCCGCGCGTCAGCACGCCCTTGGTCTTGGCCTGCACCACATCGACCTTGCGCGTCAGTTTGTAGCCCGCACTTAGCGGCTGGGTCAGCGGCACGGCGGCGCGCACCTGCACCATCGCCCACGGCCCGGAGCCGCCCGCCTGCGACATCCGCAGCGGCGTTGCCTGTCCCACCGGCGGCAGGGCAAAGACGAAACTGCGCTGCGGGTCGGCCAGCGGCCAGCCCCGACGCACCGTCTGCGTCCCCAGCGACGCGGTGGTGATCCCCGCCACCGCTTCCGCCGGATAGATGCCAGCAAATTTGCGCGCCGCGACCACGCCCCACGCATTGGCCGTGGTCGTGTCCCAATGCCCGCGTTGCTGGCGCAGCGCCGCCCCGGTCATCATCTTCGGCGTCTCGCCCTGGAAGGATGGCCGCCCGACCGTGGCGACTAAAGCTTTCAACACCGCCTCATCGCCCGACGCCATCATCCACCACGGGCTGTTGGCCTTGTCGGTCAGGTCGATCCGCGTACCTTCATAGACCAGCCGCGTCTTGAGCACGCCCTCCGCCGCCGCGCGCAATTGCGCCCCATTCGCCAGCCCCGGCACCCGGCCCAGCGCCGCGATATAATCGGCCAAAGTCGATGTCGGCATGTCCGCTGGCCCCATGCCCAGCTGCCCCAGCATCGCCGCGCTCGCCGCCCCCTGCCGTGCCAGCGCCGCGAACGCCGCGACCTTTTGCAACCGCACATCGCCATAGGTCTCGCGCCGCAAGCGTCCGTCGAGCACCGCCTTCATCGCTTCGATCATGCGGCCACGCGGCCCTTCGGGCAGCGGCAGTCCCGCCTCCGCCGTGATCGACAGGACATAGGCCGTCAGCGCCTCCGACCCCGACAATTGCTCTGACGGGAAATACCGCAATAGCCCGTCGCGATCGACATAGACCGGCATCTCGCCCGCCAGCGCGTTCCACGCGCCGGTATCGCCCAGCGCAATCGCCTTCGACGTGCGCTGCTCGAAACAGCCATAGGGATAGGCCGACATATACGCACGGACCCCCTCCAGCGGCGGCACGAGCGTATTCGTCAGCTGGACGGAAACGTTGCCGAACCCCGGCAATGCACCGGCGGGCGGCTGGATCGAGATCGTCCCGTCCGCCCCAACCCGCGTCAACGTCGCGGCCCAGGTTTCGACCGGCACCGCCGGTGCGATTTCCTGCGACACGGTGATCATGTCGCTCGCCTTGCCGCTCGCGTCCTTGGCCGTGACCTTCCAGTTCAATTTATCGAAGCCAGCCGGTGCCGTCAGGTTCCACGCGATCGGCACTGCGCCACCCGCCGGAATCTCGACCGTCAGGTCGCGGCCCTTCGCCACCGTTGGCGATACCTCGACGCTCGCCGTCACCTTCATCGGCTTGTCGGAGCCATTGCGCAGCGTGAACCCAGCGGAGAAGAAATCGCCGTTCCGCACCAGCGGCGGAATCCCCGCAAAGATGCTCAGATCCTGCGCGGTGCGGATGTTCGTCTCGCCCGTACCGAACCCCTGCCCCTTGTCGCCCAGCGCGATCGCAACCAGCTTGAACGAGGTCAATGCGTCGGACAGCGGCACGTCGACCGTTGCCCGGCCACTGCCGTCCAGCGGCACCTTGCCGCGCCACAACAGTACCGGCTGGAAATTCTCGCGGTTCAGCGCAGACAGATCGCCACCACCGCCGCCGCCAGCCTCCACTGCCTTCCGCCCATAATGCCGTTTGCCCACCACCTGCATCTGCGCGGTCGATGTGAGGACCGAGATCGGCCGGTCGCCCATCATCGCCTTCAGCACGTCCCAGCTTTCATTGGGGGCAAGCTGCAACAGCGCCTCGTCTACCGCCACGAACGCCACGTCCGCGCTCGGTGCGGCCTTGCCGTTCGAACCCTTTACTTCGACCGCGACCTTGGCGGTATCGCGCGCGGCATAGCGTTCCCTGTCGGCCTTGACCGCCACGGCCATGCGATGGCCTTCCCAGCCGACCTTCACCTTGGCGATGCCCAGCCGGTAACTCGGCTTGGCCAGATCGACCGTCGCAGTCGGCGACGCCCCTTCGCGGGAGAAGAACGGCAGGCCCCATTTGCGGGCGAGGTCCGCCCACCAGAGCTTCCACCCGCCGATGCGCCCGCGCACCGCCATGACGGAGACATAGACGTCCGGCGCATAAACGCCCTGCAACGGAACCTCGACCACCGGATTGTCGCCCGAGAGTTCGGTGACGAAGCTCGACATCACGCCTTCGCGTTCGACCGTCACCAGCGCAGTCGCCTCGCGAAACGGCATCCGCACCTGGAATTTCGCGGTGTCGGTGGACTTATACTCCTGGCTCTCGGCGATCACATCCATCCGGTCGCCATTGTCGCCGCCGAACCACCAGTCGTCCTCGCCCGCCAGCCATACCGACGTCGTGGCGCGCGCGACATTGCCGCTGCCGTCGCTGGTCGTCGCCACCGCATAGACTTCGCCCGACACGCCCGGGTCGATCTGGCATTGCGCCAGCCCGAGCGAATCCGTCGTCGCCGAACAACTCGCGGAAATCTTGGTCGTCCGCATGTTGTTCTCATAGGCATAGAAGCCGCCGATCAGCCGCCGCCGCGCGGTCAGCACTTCACGGCTATACACCGCCACCTGCACCCGCTGCCCCTTGATCGGCTTGCCCGCCATATCCAGCGCGACCAGCCGCAGGCGCAGATCGTCCTCCTTCATCAGCCAGCCATCGGTCTTGACCCCCAGCTGCACGCCCGACGCGTAGAGCGGCACGCGGCGCGAAGCGGTCAGCACCTCGCCATTGGCATCCTGATAATCCATCTCGACGCGCATCTGGGTGTTGCCGTCCAGTGTCTGTGGAATCTCCACGCTGGACCGCGCCGTCCCGTCCGCCCCCAATGTCACCGGCAGCGTCTGCATCGGCGGGAGCGTCAGCGAATCCTCCTCGCCCTCGCCATTCAGCGGTTTGGTCCCCTCTGCGATCGCCTTCCCGCCGAAACTATAGCCGTCATAGCCATCGGGGCTGGGGAAGCTGTCATAGTAACCGATGCGCAGTTCGACCGGCAGGTTCGACGCCCCGCCGCCGGACAGATAACCGACGAACAGGTCGAGCGGCAGGATCTTGGCCTTCACCGCCGCTTCCTTCGGCCCCGCGACCGATGCGCGCATCGTCGGCAGCTTATATTCGTCGACCTTGATCGTCTGGTTCGTCCAGACGACATCCTCGTCCTCGCCCGCCTTTGCGGGCCGCACGAATTGCAGCGAATAATCGCCCATCGGCGCGCCCTGCGGCACGTTCCACTGCGTCTCGCCAATACCGTTGGCGTCGATCGTCACCGGCATCTCGAACTTGGTGTCGGAGCCGTTGTGCGTCAGCCGCAGCTTGCCGGTAAACGCCGTCGGATAGACAAAGCCCTGCGCCACCGGACGGCGCAGGACATGCTTCATGTTCACCGCTTCGCCCTGTCGCACCAGCGCGCGGTCGAAGATGGTGTGGACGATCTCGCCCGCCGCTTCATAGCCATAGCGCAAGTCGAAGTCGTAAGGCCGGATACCCTCGCCCCACGCCGTCAGGGTGAAGCTCATATCGTCGCCCTTGCGCGCCGACACCATCAGCGGGTGCGATTCCGACCCGTCGTCGCAACTGCCCCAGCTTTGCGGCTCGGGAATCCCCTGATTGACCGCCAGCCGCCCCTGCGCATCGGTGTTGCCCGCCGCCAGCGCCGCGCCGGTGCAGCTGTCGGTCACCTTCACCGCCGCGCCCGCCACCGGCTTGCCGGTATCGAGCGACGTCACCCACGCCAGCGAGCCTTCGCGCCCCCATTTGAAATGCACCGCCATGTTGGTGACCAGCGCCCCCGCCGCCACATAACGCGGCGCATCGCGGCCCAGCAATGCGCGGCCCAGCTGCGGCGACGCCAGCTCGACGACATAGAATCCGGGCTTGGTCAGCGGAATCCCGACGACCTCGAAATCCTTACCCTTGCCCGG
This sequence comes from Sphingomonas sp. LT1P40, assembly GCF_036663835.1. NCBI lineage: Bacteria > Pseudomonadati > Pseudomonadota > Alphaproteobacteria > Sphingomonadales > Sphingomonadaceae > Alteristakelama > Alteristakelama amylovorans. Next base: position 226,769 of record NZ_JAXOJT010000002.1, on the reverse strand, counting down.
CAACCCGATGTTCAGCGGCGCACCGCCCGCCTTTGTCAGGATCGGCTGGGCCCCGGTCTGGTTGATACGGATCGTCTCCTCGCCGCGCTTGACCTCATCGACTTCATAATCGTCGGCCTTGTCGATCGTGCGCAGCCATTTGGCGATCACCCCGTCCGACGCATCGACTCGCATATGCTGGCCGGCAACGGTCAGATTCTTGCCCTGCAACGCCGGTTCGACGTTGCGCACGGTGACCGGCAGGATGCCGCCCTCACCGGCCTCGATAATCCCGAAATTCGCCGCGAATTTCACCAACGGTGGCGCTTCGTCGAAGCGCACGTCGAGCGGGAAGCGCTCGGCATTCGACAACACCCGCCCGCTCTCATCCTTGATCCCCGCTGGCAACACCAGCTTGGCGTCGGTGGACGCGGGCAACGGCGACGCGAACTTCAAATCGCTGACCGTATTGGTCTTCTTGTCGTCATCCGACAGCACCGGCGACAGCTTCGTCCCGTCCGCCAGCTCGATCCGAACCTGCGTCGCCAGCTCCTTCGGAATCCGTGCCGTAAAGCGGACCCATGCTTCCTGCACCGGCGAACACCCGGCCTGCGGATTGACCCGCGAACATTCGAACCGCGCGGTGAACGGCTTGCGCACCGTAAAGTCGAACCGCTGGTCCGCCCCCGCCGTCTTGCCCCCGGCACCCGCAATCGACGCGCCCCATACCAGCGACACGTCACGCCCCGGCGGCAACGGACGCCCGCATTTCACCGCGACCACGCTCGCCAGCGCCTTGCTGCGCTCGCCCGCATCCTCGGGCAATTTCTCGGCAATCCCCGAATCGCTCAGGAAATTGCGAACTTCCCAGCGCGCCGGGTTCAAATCCTGGATCAGCTTCGGCGCGACCTCCGCACCCAGCACCTCGACCGGAATCCGCTCGCCCAGCCCCTCGACCGCGCAATAGGCACCCGCCGCGATCGACGCGCGTGTCGCGGGCATATTGGTGCCGATCAGGAACACCTGATCCTCCTCGACCTCACCGCCATAGCGCGTCGGCAGCAACCCCTTCACCGTCGGCCCGCCCGCGTCGATCTTGAACATCCGCGATCCGGTGACTTCATAACCGGACAGGCTCTTCAGCTTCTCGACCAGCACAATGTCGCAAGTCGCGCCACCGGGGAGCGGCGACGCGAATTCATGGACGAAGGTCTGCTGATCGACCCAGCGCCCCTCGCCCCCGACCGGACAGGTCACCTTGATCGGCGTGGCCGCACGCGGATTGCCCAGCGGCACCATCGGCTGGCTGAAGCGGATCGTGTACCGCTCGATCGCGCCATCGCCCACGCCCGGCGTGGACAGCACCACCTGCGGACTGGAATCGCCCCAGGCAGCCAACGGCGTCAAAGCCAGTGCCAGAATCGCGGCGGCGCGTGCGAGCTGCTTCATAACCCCTCTCCCCAAGGATGGCGGGGAGCCTAGCGGGACGCGCGGCGGTGTCCAGTGTCAGGATCGCACCCGGCGACTCGCCCCGCGGTGCAGCTTTTCTGCAACAGAAATGCGGGTTTTCTGACACACACATCTGTCATGGCGCGCGGAACTTCACTGACCGGGGGCACGTCAGATGATCCGCAAGACCATGCGATCCACCTTCGCCGGATTCCTGCTGGTGCTGTCGAGCCTGGCGGTCGCCGCCGCGCCATATGAGTGGGAGGGCGCGATCGAGCAGGCCCGGCTCATCGGCAGCCATCAACTCGACGGCGAGTTGTTCCACGTCCAGGGCCTCGAACTCGAACCCCGCCGCATCTGGATCACCTCGGTCGATGAAGCGAACCGCAAAGCCTGGCTCCATGAGTTCGACCGGCGCACGCGAAAACTCCTGCGGCGACTGGACCTGACCGACGGCGCAAAATATCACCCCGGCGGCATCTCGATCGCTGGCCGTTCGATCTGGATCGCGGTCGCGGAATATCGGCCGAACAGCACCGCAACACTGGTCGAAATCGATGCGGATAGCCTGGCGATACGCCGGAAAATCCACGTCACCGACCATCTGGGCTATGTCGCGGCATCGGGCCGTCACCTGGTCGCGGGCAATTGGGACAGCAAATTGCTCTACATCTTCGATCTGGCAACGGACGCCCCGCCCCGGATTGTCCCCAACCCGTCCGCCACCCGCTATCAGGACATGAAGTTCGTCGACGGCCACCTCGTCGCGGGCGGATCGCTGACATTGTGGAGCGGAGCAGTCGACTGGATCGACTGGCCCACGATGAAGGTCACGCGGTCGCTGCGCGCCGGGGCCGTCGGCCCGATCCGCCCGGTCGGTCGCGGCGGGCCGTACACCGGCGAAGGCATGGCGATCGAAGGCCGCGACCTCTACCTCGTCCCCGAAGACGGCCCCAGCCGCCTGTTTCATTTCCGGCTTGATGCGCGCACCTGATGAATCGCTGTCACCGCCATGCTAGGGCGGCACCATGCTCCACACCCGCAGCCTCTCCGGCACCGTCGCAATCGACGGGTTGTACTATGACTGGGAACTTCGCAGCGAGCCGCAACCCTGCGGTGACGGCGACTGGAAAGGCATGACGGTGTCGCTGCGGCAACAGGACATGCAGCGCGAAGCCCTGCTCGAATTCCCCACGCCCAAGCGCTTGTTGAAAGGCCTGCCCAGAGGCCGCATCCAGATCAACGACGCCATCGCCGCCAGAGGTGTGCGCGCGGCGCTGGCGGCGGGGTGGGAGCCGGAGACGCGGGGGAAGCCGATGGTGTTCGTGGTGGATGCTGACGGGAATTAGGTAGCTCCCAACCACGACTCGAAGGCGGTCGCACCCATTTTTTTACCCCTTTCCCGTTCTTAACGGGCGCATCGGGTCGGGTGAGGGCCTTCTTCTTCTGTCGCCGCCGCGCCGATAAGAAGAATACCCTCCCCAACCCCTATCGCGACGGCGGGAGGGGCTACCGCACATGACCCGCAAGCCACAACATCGTCACCCCGGGGCTTGAGACGGGTGTGGATTCACATTGGAAGTGCAACGGGTTGATGAAGGCCTCGGCAGGGGTTTGGAAGCCGAGGCATTTTCGGGGCGTGTGATTGTAGGGCGTGAGGATGCCGTCGATGCGATCGTCGGGCAAGGCGTGAAGGTCTGTTTTGCGTGGCAGGCTGCGGCGAAGCCTTCCGATGGCGTTTTCTACGCCGCCTTTTTTGCCAGGGTGCGTGCGGATGGCAGAAGAAGAGATCGATACCGAGTCGTTTTGCGATCTGCCGGTGGCGTGTAAACTCGGTGCCGTTGTCGAAGGTGATGGATCGTCGCAGCGCCCCCGCTCACCACTGTTGCGCTTCAACTCGCGGGCGATGGTCGATCCCGGCTTCGCTGGGGCAGGCTGGCTGGCGATCCAGAGCTGCAGCGATTTTCCGGATCGATTGCCCCGCTTCACGAAGCCGGGCAATCGAACGGCGTTCCTCGATCGATAACTGGCTGTAGTTCGACATGGCAGCACCTGTGTCAGGCGTTGCACTCGTTTGTGAACTCAGGGGGGGGCGCTGCCTTGCCCGGCGCAAGAAGCTGGACCCGGCTCAAGGCCGGGGTGACTAGAGGGAAACGCCCGCTCAAACCCACACCCCCCGTCACCCTGAAACGAGTTCAGCATGACGGTAGCAGGGCTAGTGAAATCTTTCCTTTAGCCACGGCTCTTGCTGCCAAGCCTTTCAGCAGTGAGTGCTGAACCATAGATCCCTTTGTCGAGAGACTGTCTGCCCCATTGACCATCGGCCAATTCATGCCAGCGATAGGTAAAGCGACGATCTGTACGCCTGACGATCAGGATATGTCGAATGCATCCGCTAGGCCCGATCGTTTTGACAATCTCTTTGGTCATGCGGAGATCAAAGCTTCGACACGTCATAATCTGTAGCTTGAATTACGTGCCTTTCCCGCCCCACCTCCCTAAATACCCCACATGACCCAACTCACCGTCGCCGCGCTGCAGCTCGCTTTCACCACCGACACCGCGCGGAACATCGCCAACGTCACCGATCTCGTCCGTGAGGCGGCGGCGCGGGGCGCGCAGGTCGTCCTCCCCCCCGAATTGTTCGAGGGGGAGTATTTCTGCCGGGTCGAGGACGAGGGGCTATTCGCGTTGGCGCAACCGGTGGCCACTCATCCTGTCGTCACCGCGATGCAGAAACTCGCCGCCGAGCTGGAAATTCACATCCCGACCAGCTTCTTCGAGGCGGACGGGCCGCATCATTACAATTCGCTCGCCATGATCGGGCCGGACGGCAAGGTCGCCGGGGTCTATCGCAAGAGCCACATTCCCGTTGGGCCGGGTTACGAAGAGAAATATTATTTCCGCCCGGGGAATACGGGGTTCAAGGTGTGGGACGGCCCCGCCGCCGATGCGACGCTGGGGGTCGGCATCTGCTGGGATCAATGGTACCCCGAAACCGCGCGCACGATGATGCTGATGGGCGCGCAGATCCTGTTCTACCCGACTGCAATCGGTTCCGAACCCTATGATTCCGATCTCGACACCAGCCGCATGTGGCGGCGCGCGATGGTGGGCCATGCCGTGTCCAACATCGTCCCCGTGATCGCGTCGAACCGCATCGGCACCGAGGGCGATCAGCGTTTCTACGGCCACAGCTTCATCTGCGACGAATGGGGCGATATCGTCGCGGAATTCGGTGCCGAGGAAACCGGCGTGCTGACCGCCACGCTGGACCTGGATCGTGCGCGGAAACACCGCGCCGGCATGGGCTTCTTCCGCGACCGCCGCCCGGAATTGTACCGGCGGATGGTAGAAGATGTCTGAGCCACTGGATCGCGCACAGCGGCGGCTGTTGCGTCGTCTCTATAACGGCCGCACCGTCCCGATCGTGGTGGATGGCCAGTCGTTCGCAACCTATCGCGCGGCCACGGGCTATCTGTTGTCGCTTACGACCGAGGCGCGTGACGCCGCTTATGCGCAGATGAAGGCGTTCGCAAAGGCGGACAGGACCGAGCTGTAACATGTCCGGCAGTGGCAGCCATTACGTCGTTGCGCTGGGATCGAACCGGCGCGGGCGGCATGGCGCGCCCAAACGCGAGGTACGCGCCGCGATCGCGGCGATCGGCGGCGTAATCCGGGCATCGCCGCCGATCGCCACCGCGCCGCTGGGGCCGTCGCGCCGTCGTTTCGTCAATGCCGCGATCCTGATCGAGAGCGACGAGACGCCGCCCGAATTGCTTGAGCGATTAAAGGCGATCGAGCGCGCCTTTGGCCGCCGTCGCGGACGTCGTTGGGATGCACGGGTGATCGACCTCGATATCATCCTGTGGTCGGGCGGCGCATGGAGCAGCGTCGGGCTGACCGTCCCACACCCCCTGTTCCGACAACGGGCCTTCGTGCTGCGGCCGCTGTGCATCATCGTCCCGAACTGGCGCGATCCGCTGAGCGGACGCACGATCCGTCAACTGGCTGCACGATCCCGGCTTTCCGGCGGTTGACCGGGCGGGGCGGCACGCTTAGGTGCCGCGCAGGAATTGGTGAGGGCTCGTAGCTCAGTCGGTAGAGCAACGGACTTTTAATCTGTAGGTCCCGGGTTCGAATCCCGGCGAGCCCACCAGCTCTTTTGCGATCTCGCTGCGGGATCCGCTTATCCCGCCGCCAGCCCCGCGCGCGCCGCTGCCGCGAAATAGCCGCGCATCCCGCCGGTTGCGTGTTCTGTCAGCGTAATATGCGCGCGACGCTTGTCCGTGGGGTCAGCTTCTCGCCCGAACAGATTGGCGTCGTGCAGCGTTCCGATCCAGCGCAGCGCCGTGGTCGGTGGCACCGCTGCGGCAATGCACAGGCTGGACACGGACACACGGCGTCCCTCCAGTCGGGCAGCGTAGAGGTCGAGCAGCATGTCCCAGGCGGGATCGGCGAACAATTCCGACGGAAAATGCTGGTCGCGCAACCGCCGCGCCCGGATAGTCGAGCGCACGACACGCGGATCCGGATCAGGCTCGATAGCAGGTTCGGCGCGAAAGCTATTTGCGCGGTCGCGGACGCCGCCGGGGCGCTCGGCGCTGAGCTGGGTCAGCACTTCCGCCAACCGCGCGACTTCGTCGTTCAGCATCCGCAACCGCTCCGCCTCGCGCTCATGCGTCGCGTCGTGCAGGCGTGCGCCAGGTTCCGCCATCACCGCGACCAGTGCGGCGGCATATTGGGCGGGCGAGGCATCGCACAGCAACGCCGTACACCGGTTGAGCAGCGGCGGCGCGACCGCATCGATCGCCGCAGCATCGAGCAGTGCCACGATCCGGCAGTGGCGTGCGTCGTGGCGGCTGGCCAGCGCATCCGCTGCATCGGCCGCCTCCAAGTGCCCCACGCCGGTGGCATCGAACAGCACGATATCGAGCCGAATTTGCATATCGATCCGTGCCGCCATCGCTACGGGCTCGACCCGGTCGATCAGCCGCGCGCCCGCCGCCTCGATCGCGCGGGCATGCGCATCCATCCGGTTCGGCGCGGCGACGATCAGCGCGGTCGGCGCAAGGACGCCGGGATCCGGGGCGAACGACACGACAGTCTCAATCATGCAATACCTCCGCTTTGCAACGCATTGCGGATGTTTCTCCTGCCAAGGGCCTGAGCGGTAGGCAGAAGAATGTCCGTTCTCAACCCGTCTGTTGCGAAGTATCTCCAGAACGGATCAAGAACGCAAGTACGATCAGCCGAACACTTCCTCGGCATCCTCGAATTCGTCCTCGACCAGCAGGCGTGCGGCGGTCGCGGCGCTGCCGCCGCTGAGCGCGATCCAGATCGCGGCGACCACGGCGCTGCCGATCGACTGCAGGATCATCATGGTGCTGAACCCGCTCATCATCGCGGCCTGACGTTCGGCGGCAAGCATCGTCGCATCGGGGTTGCCGGCCGCGGACATGATGTCGGCGAAATAGCTGCCCACCGAGAAGATGCCGACGACCATCGACAGCACGAAGCCGATCACGGTGACGACGAGCGCGGCACCGAACAATGTCCAGAAACGCCCGCGGCTCAACCGCCAGGCTTCGCCAATGACGAATGCGCGGCGATGCAGCGTGAGCGGGAAGGCTAGCGAGAAGCGAACGAGCAGATAGACCACCGCGCCAAACACGACGAGGCCGATCAGAAAGCTCAATGCGATGACGAGACCGGGCGATTCGCTGCTGGTGGCGACACCGACGCTGAACAGCCCGACGACGAACCCCGCGCCAAAGAAGAAGATGAGCCCGATGATACCGAACAGCAGGACCAGGGCAATCATCCGCAACTCGTCCCCGCCAAAGCGCAGAAAGGCGAGGCCACCGGCGTCGGGCCGCAGCACCGATCGCATCGAAGCAGTGTAGAGAACGACGCCGACGATCATGAGCACGATATTGAGCAGCCAGACCGGCCCCATCGCCGCCATCGCGGCGCTCGGATCGCCAGCCGTATCGGGGTTGACGATGCCTGCCATCAATGGCTGCATCGCCAACAGGATGGCGATGTTACAGGCGAGGTAGATCCCCGCCCAAACAGCCACGGCCGTGAAATGCTCGCGGAACACGCCGAATGCGCCTTCCAGAATCTTGCCGATACTAATCATTGCCCCAACCCCCTGATTGGCGGCCGGTCGGCACCGGATCAGTCGAGGTGTTTGCCAGATCGTGAATGGATTGATCCCCCGGATCAATCCAGATTCTTCACGATCTCCTCGACCATCTTCTTGGCATCGGCCAGCAGCATCATCGTATTGTCCTGATAAAACACGTCATTGTCCACGCCGGCGTAACCGACGCCGCCCATGGAGCGTTTGATGAACAATACCGTCTTGGCCTTGTTCACGTCGAACACGGGCATGCCATAGATGGGCGAGGACTTGTCGGTCTTGGCCGCCGGATTGACGACATCGTTGGCGCCGATGATGAACGCGACATCTGTCTGCGCGAACTCGCTGTTGATGTCCTCCAGCTCGAACACCTCGTCATAGGGGACGTTCGCTTCGGCCAGCAGGACGTTCATATGGCCGGGCATGCGCCCTGCGACCGGGTGGATCGCGTATTTCACGCGGACGCCATGTTCCTTGAGTTTGTCGCCCATTTCGCGCAGCGTGTGCTGCGCCTGGGCGACAGCCATGCCGTATCCGGGGACGATGATGATCTGTTCGGCCTGACTCATCAGGAAGGCGGCGTCCTCGGCGGAGCCGCGCTTCCACGGGCGATCGGTTGCCGCTGCTGCGCCAGCACCGCCGCTGTCGCCGCCAAAGCCGCCCGCGATCACGCTGATGAAGCTGCGGTTCATCGCGCGGCACATGATGTAGGACAGGATCGCGCCCGAAGACCCGACCAGCGCGCCGGTGATGATCATCGCGGTGTTGCCAAGCGTAAAGCCCATCGCCGCCGCCGCCCAGCCGGAATAGCTGTTGAGCATCGACACCACCACCGGCATGTCCGCCCCGCCAATCGGAATGATGAGCAGGAAACCGATCAGGAAGGACAAAGCGAGCACGGTCCAGAACACCCATTCGGGGACTTCGAGTTGGATCGTGTAGAAGGCGATCAGGCCGATAATCCCGGCGAGCGTGCCCAGGTTTATGACATGCCGCCCCGGCAGCATGATCGGCTTGCCGCCCATATTGCCATTCAGTTTCAAGAAGGCGATAACCGAGCCGGAGAAGGTGATCGCGCCGATTGCGACGCCAAGACCCAGCTCGATCCGGCTGACCGGCAGAATCAGTCCGGCGTTTGGCGAACCCGCCGAAAAGACGATCCCGAATGCTTGCGGGTTCAGATAGGCGGCGACGCCGACCAGCACGGCGGCAAGGCCGACAAGGCTGTGGAAGCCCGCGACCAGCTGCGGCATGTCGGTCATCTTGATCTTACGTGCGACAACCCAGCCAAAGCCGCCACCAATCGCGATGGCGGCAACAATCTCACCGAGCGTAACGAGGTCGGGGAAACCTCCGGCTACGGCAATGGCTGGCGCATGCGCACCGCTTAGGCCACCTAGCGGCACATGCGTGACGAGCGTCGTCACCACCGCGATCAACATCCCCGCCATGCCGAAGCGATTGCCGCGACGGCTGGTCGCGGGGGAGGACAGGCCGCGCAACGCGACGATGAAACAGACGCCCGCGATCAGATAGGCGAGCGCAATCCAGGGGTTGACGGGAGCAACTTCGTGCATCGGCTCAGCCCTTCTTCTTGTACATGGCGAGCATGCGCGCGGTGACGGCGAACCCGCCGAAAATATTGACACTGGCCAGCGCCACCGCGATCAGCCCCAGCCATTTCGAAGTCGGGCTCCCGGCGGCGGCAGACGCGATCAGCGCGCCGACGATGATGACGCTGGAGATGGCGTTGGTGACGGCCATCAGCGGCGTGTGCAGCGCCGGGGTCACCGACCACACCACATAATAGCCGACGAAGCACGCCAGCACGAAGATCGACAGGATCGAGATGAAGTCCATGGTCCAGCGCCCCCTTGCGCCCGATAATCAGGTGAGCAGCCGCTCGTTCACAATCTTGCCACCCTGTGTCAGCCGAATCGCGTCGCCGATTTCCTCGTCGAGGACCGGTTTGCCCGCTTCCTTGTCCCAGAAGGCGGACAGAAAGTTGTAGAGATTGCGCGCGAACAGGGCCGAGGCGTCGGACGCCAGCCGTGAGGCGACGTTCTTGTGGCCGACGATCTTCACACCGTGGATCGTGACGACTTCGCCCGCGACCGCACCCTCGACATTGCCGCCGCTTTCGACGGCGAGATCGACGATCACGCTGCCCGGCCGCATCGACGCTATCTGAGCGTCGCTGATCAGCCGCGGCGCGGGGCGGCCCGGGATCAGCGCGGTGGTGATGACGATGTCCTGCTTGGCGATATGCGACGACACGAGTTCGGCTTGGGCTGCCTTATATTCGTCGCTCATTTCGGTGGCATAGCCGCCCGAGCCTTCGCCTTCGATCCCGGCGACATTCTCGACGAAGATCGGTTTCGCGCCCAGCGACTGGATCTGCTCCTTCGTCGCCGACCGCACATCGGTGGCCGACACCTGCGCGCCCAGGCGGCGGGCGGTGGCGATGGCCTGAAGCCCTGCGACGCCGACGCCCATGACGAACGCTTTTGCAGCGGAAATCGTGCCCGCGGCGGTCATCATCATCGGAAAGGCGCGGCCATATTCCCCCGCCGCGTCCAGCACCGCCTTGTACCCGGCGAGGTTAGACTGGGAGGAGAGGATATCCATTGACTGCGCGCGGGTGATGCGCGGCATGAACTCCATTGCCAGCGCCTCGATGCCGAGCGACGCATAGGCGTCGACACGCTCGCGCTCGCCGAACGGGTTGAGGCCCGCCGCCAGCCATGCACCGGACTTGATGCCGGACAGCGAACCGACATCCGGTCCGGCCACGCCCAGCACGATATCGGCATTCGCCAGCACATCAGCCCGCGAACCGACGGTGGCACCCGCCGCCGCGTAGCCGTCATCGGCAAAGGAAGCAGCCTCACCCGCGCCGCTCTCGACCGCCACTTCGGCCCCAAGCGCGATGAACTTCTTGACCGTCTCCGGCGTCGCGGAAACGCGCCGCTCGCCTGCGGCGGTTTCCTTGAGGACCGCGATCTTCACGTCAGGCGATCAGCCAGACGACGAGTGCGGCGAGTATGACGGTGACGATCGTGCCGACCTTCAGCATCCGCATGAACCCGCCATAGGTGTTTTCATGTGCCTTCATGTCGCCGCTCTGGGCCATGCGTCTTCCCCTGTTACTACTTGTTTGCACGTTCCTTAGACGGCGTGCTCGCCCCCCTCAACCCCTGCGCGCTTTTGGTACGCTTAAGCCCGTCTTTACCCAAGGCGGTTATGTCACATGGCCACATTAGGGACAGTTGGCACAGTGGGGACAGATACATGACGCGCAACGGCCAGCGCCAGTTGATGCTGATCGACGATGAGCCCGCCCAGCGGCGGCTGGTCGCGGCAATCGCCGCGCGTCGCGGATGGCGCACGATCTTTGCCGGGGATGCCGAGACTGCATTGGCGACCTTGGGCACGCCCGATGGCATGGCGCTGGATGCGATCGTGCTGGATCACTGGGCGCCCGATTTCGATGCGGCGGCGCTGATCGCCGAACTGCGGCTGAACCGTCCGATGCTGCCGATTTTGTTGCTGACCGCCAATGGCTCGGTTGCCGCCGCCGTCAGCGCGATGCGCGCCGGGGCCACCGATTTCCTGACGAAACCGATCGCCGCCGACCGGTTGCTCGCCGCACTGGATACGGCGGTGGGGGGCAAGGTGTCGGGCGAATTGCGTCCGCTGACCGAAAAACTGACCGCCAACCTGGCATTCGACGAAATCGTCGGCAGCGCACCGCAATTCCGCGCCGCACTGGCGATTGCGGCCAAGGCGGCACGGGCGCGGGTGCCCGTACTGATCGAAGGCGAAAGCGGCGTCGGCAAGGAAGTGGTGGCGGAGGCGATTCACGCCGCATCGCCCCGCCATGCGAAGCCGGTGGTGCGGGTGAATTGCGGGGCGATCCCGGCGAATCTGGTCGAATCCGAACTGTTCGGGCACGAAAAGGGCGCGTTCACCGGCGCGTTCGAGCGCAAGATCGGGCGCTTTCAGGAGGCGGATGGCGGGACCATTTTCCTCGACGAAATCGGCGAGATGCCGCTGGAGGCGCAGGTCAAGTTGCTCCGCGTCGTCCAGTCGGGCGAAATCCAGCCGATCGGTGCGCGGCATGTCAGCGAAGTCGATGTCCGCGTGATCGCGGCGACCAACAAGACGCTGCTGACCGAAGTCGAGGAAGGGCGATTCCGCGAGGATCTTTACTACCGGCTGAACGTGGTGCAGGTCACGATCCCTCCCTTGCGCGACCGTGGCGGCGATATCGCGCCGCTGGCCCGACATCTGCTGGCGCGGGTGGGGGAACAGCCGGGGTTGCGCCCGCTGGGGATTACCGACGATGCCATCGCCTTGCTGGGCAGCTATGACTGGCCGGGCAATGTCCGCCAGCTTCAGAACGCCTTGTTCCGCGCCGCCGTGCTGTGTGACGGCGACGCGCTGACCCGCGCCGACTTCCCACAGATCGCGCAGCTTTCCGGCGGACGTCCGGCAGGGGCGGCATCGGCCAATGGCGGGGCGGCGTCCGGGGCGGGGATCACCCTGTTCAAGCCCGACGGCAATCTGCGTGCGCTGGAGGAGATCGAGGCGGATGTGATTCGCCTTGCGATCGGCCATTATCGCGGGCGGATGACGGAGGTTGCGCGGCGGCTGGGGATTGGGCGCTCGACGCTCTACCGCAAGCTCGGCGAACTGGGAATCGACCAGAACGCCGCGTGATGCGCCGAACCGTCTAGCGAAGACGGGTGTGCTTCCCATATAAAGCAGACGATGCTTCGAATCCTGCTTGTGATCGTGGCCCTTGCGGCCTTGGCCTTTTTCGCGGTGGCGCTGCTTGCGGCGGGTGCCGTGGCGTTTGGCGCGTATTTCGGCATTCGCAAGCTGAGGGATCGGTTTGCGACGGTCCGGTTTAAGCGGATGCGCAACGCCAAGCCCGGCGATCCCCTGGAGGATGCCTGGACGCTGACCGCCAACGAGGCCGACTGGGCCGTCAGCCGGATCGCGGCGGCGCGGACCAGCTGTGCGCGGCTGATTTCGATTGCCGAGGCTGAGCCGCTGGCGACCGACGCGGTCGACTGGGCGAATGTCGTGCGCCGCCGGGTGCCCGATCTGGTCGCCGCGTGCATGGACGAGTGCCGCGACGCAACGGCGGGTGAGCGTCGCCGCAATCTGGAAGATCTGATCGAGAGCCTGGAAAAGATCGGCGCCGAGGCGGATCGTCGGCGGGGCCGGTTCCGAGATGTGCGGACCAGCCCGTTCGCGGTGCAGCGGACCTATGTGGATCAGCGTACCCGGTCCGATCCCTTAGGCTAACGCCCGACCAGCGCTGCGTCGCGCAGGCCGCGCCAGACGCGAAGGGCCTGCACCGTTTCCGGCACGTCATGGACGCGCAGCAATTGCGCGCCGAGTTCAGCCCCTTTGAGCGCCAGCGCCAGCGAGCCGCCCAGCCGCTGGTCGGCGGGGGCTTCGTTCGACAGCGCGCCGATGATGCGCTTGCGACTGGCCCCGAGCAGCAGCGGCACGCCAAGCCCGTGGAACAGCGCCAGCCCGTTCAGTAACGCCAGATTGTCCGACAATGCCTTGCCGAACCCGATGCCGGGGTCGGCGATGATGCGGCTGCGGTCGACGCCCGCCGCGACGACGGCGGCGATACGCGCTTCCAGCCAGTCATAGACTTCGATCAGCGGGTCGCCATAGCCGCGCCCGCCATCCGCGCCGTGCTTCGGGTCGCCGGCGTGCATCAGCACCACCGGGCAGCCCGCGCGCACCACGACATCGAGCGCGCGGTCGTCCCACAGCAATGCCGCGACGTCGTTGACGATATGTGCGCCTGCCGCCAGCGCCGCCTCCATCACCCCGGCCTTGCGCGTATCGGCGGAGACGAGCGTACCGCCGCGCGCGAGGCGTTCGATGACGGGCACCACGCGGGCGATCTCGTCGCCTTCCCATACTTCCGCCGCGCCGGGGCGAGTCGATTCGCCGCCGACATCGATCAGCGCCGCGCCCTGTGCCGCCATGCCGACGCCCGCCGATGCGGCGGCTTCGGGATCGCCAACATGCTTGCCGCCGTCGGAGAAGCTGTCTGGCGTCAGGTTGAGGATGCCCATCACCTGCGGCTGGTCGAAGCGCAGCGTGCGCTCGCCCAGCTGGAGCGCGGGACGGGGAGCGGTGATGCGGACGTGGATCGCCTGAATGCGTTCGTCGGGAGGGAGGTCGGCGACGGAGATCGTGCGTTGGGCGACGCGCTTGCCGTCTGCGACCGCGATCAGTTCATAGGCGGAGAACCACAGAAGCCCGCCCGCCAGCCGCACCAGTTCGCCGTCGCGGTCGATCGGGGAATCCGCGAATTGTACAGGGCGCAGGTAGAGTTGCGCCTGTGCGGGCAGCGTGAACGTCATTCAAAAGTCCCAAAAGTCACATCACCCCTACACGTGAGACGCGCAGGGTTTTGATCGCGAAAATGGCGAGCGGGACGATCATCGCAGAAACCCGCGATGTAGGAAAATGATCGTTGCGTCTTACGGCTGCGTCGCCAGCAAATAGGTCTGGCGCAGCGTGTCGATCGGCCGCAGCCCCTCGGGCGTTTCGTGGTGCCAGAAGGTCCAGCCATTGCACGACGGCGCATTCTGCAGCGTCGCGCCCACCTTGTGGATAGACCCCGCCGTGCCGCAATCGGTAAGCAGCGAGCCATCGGCCTTTACCACCGCGCGCCATTTACGCTTGGAATCGGACAGGATCGCGCCGGGGGTGAGATAGCCGGTTTCGATCAGCGTGCCGAACGCGACGCGGGGTGCCTGGCGCGGGGCCATCATCGTCGTCACGGCGGATTCGTCGAGCGGCAGCGCGGCAGCGATGCGTTCCTGTGCCGCCTCGACATAGCCGCCTTCGCGCTCGATCCCGATCCAGTGGCGACGCAGCCGTTTGGCCACCGCGCCGGTGGTGCCGGTGCCGAAGAACGGATCGAGGATCACGTCGCCGGGCTTGGTGCAGGCGAGCATCACGCGATACAGCAGCGCTTCGGGTTTCTGCGTCGGATGAACCTTGGTGCCGTTCTTCTTCAGCCGCTCCTGTCCGCCGCAGATCGGGAATTCCCAGTCGCTGCGCATCTGAAGCTCGTCGTTTAGCGTCTTCATGCTGCGATAGTTGAAGGTGTATTTCGCCTTCTCGCCCATCGACGCCCAGATCAGCGTCTCATGCGCGTTGGTGAAGCGCGTGCCCTTGAAATTGGGCATCGGATTGGCCTTGCGCCAGATGATGTCGTTGAGAATCCAGAAGCCGAGGTCCTGGATCGCCGAGCCGACCTTGAAGATATTGTGATAGCTGCCGATCACCCAGATCGTGCCGTTCGGTTTCAGAATGCGACGCGCCTCGGCCAGCCATGCCCGCGTGAATGCGTCATAGGCATTCAGCGAATCGAACTTGTCCCATTCGTCGTTGACCGCATCGACCAGGCTGCCATCGGGGCGGTTGAGGTCGCCGCCCAGCTGAAGATTATAGGGCGGATCGGCGAAGATCATGTCGATCGACGCGGCGGGTAATGCGCGCATCGCCTCGATGCAATCCTGTTGAATGATCGTGTCGAGCGGGAGGACGTCGATCCAGCTGCGGGTGCGCACGTCCACCGTGTCCGCCAGCGGACGCGCCTTCGCGACCTTTTCGATGACCCCCAATTAACTACTCCCAGCCCCGTTGAGCGAGCGAAACGCCACGAAAGCGTGGAGTCCGTCAAGCAAACAATGGTTAACGAAAAGCGTTGGGATTCCGTTAACTTGGCGGAACATTTGCGGACTTGTCCACATATTGAGTCCCGGACTTATCCACAGGCCCAAGGGGTGGGGTGCGGTGTAAAAGACTCGTTTCGGAAGCGGCTGATCCGGTGAAGTTTGTCGTTTATTTACAAGATTACCGATAGAAAACCTGTATGCCGCACCGGTTCACGCCGTGTGGCTTGGATTTAGGGCAGCAAAGCGTGTCAATCTGAATAGATATGCTCGCAATTCCGAAGCGAGGACTGCCATGACCTATCAAGACGAAATCGCCCGCGCTCAAGCGCCCATCACTGCCGAGAACGGTCGCTGGGACGGCATCGACGCTGAATCGGTGGCGCGGATGCGGTTGCAAAATCGGTTCCGCACGGGTCTCGACATCGCCAAATACACGGCCGGGATCATGCGCCGAGACATGGCGGCCTATGACGCCGATCCGGCGGCCTACACCCAGTCGCTGGGCTGCTGGCACGGGTTTATCGGGCAGCAGAAGCTCATCTCGATCAAGAAGCATTTCGGCACAACCAAGGGCAAATACCTCTATCTGTCGGGCTGGATGGTCGCGGCGCTGCGCAGCGATTTCGGGCCGCTGCCCGACCAGTCGATGCACGAGAAAACCAGCGTTCCGGCGCTGATCGAGGAGCTTTACACCTTTCTGAAGCAGGCCGATGCGCGTGAACTGGGCATGATGTTCCGCGATCTGGACGCCGCGCGCGACAGCGGCAACGCGGTCGAGGCGGCGCGCATCCAGCATGCGATCGACAATTACGAAACGCATGTCGTGCCGATCATCGCCGATATCGACGCGGGCTTCGGCAATGCCGAGGCGACGTACCTGCTGGCGAAGAAGATGATCGAGGCAGGGGCGTGCGCGCTGCAGATCGAAAATCAGGTCAGCGACGAGAAGCAGTGTGGCCATCAGGACGGCAAGGTCACCGTGCCGCATGAGGACTTCCTCGCGAAGGTCCGGGCGTGCCGCTACGCATTCCTGGAGATGGGCGTCGATGACGGCATCATCGTCACGCGCACCGACTCGCTGGGTGCGGGCCTGACCAAGCAAATCGCGGTCAGCAAGGAACCGGGCGACATCGGCGACCAGTATAATAGCTACCTCGACTGTGAGGAGATCGACCCCGCCACGGCGCGCAACGGCGACGTCATCATCAACCGCGACGGCAAGTTGATGCGGCCGAAGCGGCTGCCATCCAACCTGTTCCAGTTCCGCGAAGGCACCGGGGCGGATCGTTGCGTCCTCGACTGCATCAACAGCCTGCAGAACGGCGCCGACCTATTGTGGATCGAGACCGAGAAGCCGCATATCGAGCAGATCGCATCGATGGTGGACCGCATCCGCGAGGTCATCCCGAACGCCAAGCTGGTTTACAACAATTCGCCAAGCTTCAACTGGACGCTGAACTTCCGCCAGCAGGTGTTCGACGCCTGGGCCGAGGCGGGCAGGGACGTGTCGGCGTTCGACCGCGCCCGTCTGATGAGTGTCGATTACGATGCGACCGAGCTGGCGATCGAGGCGGACGAGAAAATCCGCACGTTCCAGAAAGATGCGGCGGCGCGGGCGGGGATTTTCCACCACCTCATCACGCTGCCGACTTATCACACCGCCGCGCTGTCGACCGACAATCTGGCGCGGGAGTATTTCGGCGACGCGGGCATGCTGGGCTACGTCAAGGGCGTGCAGCGGCAGGAAATCCGTCAGGGGATTGCCTGTGTGAAGCATCAGAATATGTCGGGCAGCGATATTGGCGACGATCACAAGGAGTATTTCGCCGGTGAGGCAGCGCTGAAGGCGGGCGGGGCGCACAATACGATGAATCAGTTCGCGGCGTAAAACGCCGGAGCTGACGGCCCGAGAAAGGTTTCCTGGGGAGGAAAGGGGGCCCGTCGTCACGCTTCAGCGCGGCGGCGGGCCTTTTCCGTTGAGCGTGGCGCAAAAGGGTGGGGCGCCTTCGGCCGCGCACAGATGCGGGCGGGTGTCGCTTTGTCGCCAATAAGCGATGAGTCCGGCGCGTTCGAGTAGCGCCCGATAGCGTGGATCGCCGCGCAGCGGCTTGAGCAGTGGACTGAACAGTGCGCCGGTTGCGCGGGGGTTGGCGGCGAGCAAGGTGTCGAGCGCAGCGAAAGTCGCATCGCTGCGCCCAAGCGCTGCCAGCGTTTCGGCGATTTCGGACGCACGGTCGGGAAACGGGCCGCGGGCAAGCGCGGTACCGGCGGCGTCGATTGCGACGCGATCCCCCGATGCCAGCGCGCGATAGGCGGGCAATAACCGTTCGGCGAGTTCGGAGCGTTCCGATGCCAACGCGCGCGCCGCCGCGTACCAGTCTTTCGCCAGTGCCGCACCGCGCCACTGAAAGCCAATTGCGACCTTGCCATGCACCTGTGTCAGCCGCCGTATCGCCTGACCTGCGGCGACCGGCTGATCCGCGAAATAAAGCGCGGCTGCGACGTTCCACAACGCGCCTGCACCGTCGGCATTCTCGTCCAGCACGCGGCCCAGATATTCACCAGCTTCCCGTGCGCGACCGACTTCGAGCAGGAATCCGCCATAATCGTTGAACTCGCACACACATTCACTGAGCCGTTTCGAGATCGCCTTCTGAAACAGCTTTTCCTGGTCTGCATAGCGTCCGGCGGGGACGAAGCGCGCGAGCAGCGCATAGTTGCGACCGATATCCGGATCGCTGGCGATGCCGCGCCGGGCTGAGGCTTCGGCCTCCTTGTCCAGCGCCTTTGCCTGTTCGGCGGGGCTGAACATTGACAGCCGAGTCAGGGCCGATGACAGGCTGGCCCAGCCGCGCGCAAAATCGGGGGCTGCGGCGACGGCCTGACGCGCGGCGGCGACCATACGTGTCGGTGACCCCTCGAACGCCATTCCCTCGTAACAGGCTTGCAGATGAGCGGCGAGCGCGCGCGACGGCAGCGTGCCGGGATAGTCGGCGCGACCCGCCAGGCCGCATTTGAGCGTAGCGTCGATCAGGAAGGCGAACTGGATTGGTCCGGCTCGCTCGGTCACCGCCCGGTCGCGGGCGGCGGACCACAGGGTCTCGCCTGTCGCCGCCTCCTGCACCTGCACCGAATAGCGCAATATGTCGTCCAGCCGCTTGACCGCGCCGCGCAGCTGATAGTCGCCGCCCGTTTCCCGCAGGACGAGATAGGGATTACGCCCGAGCCGGGTCGCGATCTCGGCGCGGGTATGGCTGGCGATCCCCGCAGGGGCACCGTCGCCGACCGCCTCAATCGCGACGATGCTGACGGTTGCGGTGGCGGGCGTGCGCGTGGCCCGCCAGCCCCAAATACCCAGCGCGGCTATGAGCAGGGCGAGCATGGCAATGACCGGAACGAGCCAGCGACGGCGCTTTCGCGTGACCAGTTCGATCACCGGCGTGGTGAGCGCGATATCGCCTGGTTCATCCGCGCCGTCGCACTCGACCAGACGAAAACCGACCTTGGTGATTGTCTCGATCCGCACCGCGTCGCCCGCCACCTCGCCGATGGCGCGGCGCAGGCGATAGACGACGCTGCTGATCGCCTCGTCGCCCACAATACGGCCGTCCCAGCACGACAGGATGAGGTCGTCGCGGGTAAGGATATGGCCATCGGCGCGGGCAAGCGCGACGAACAATTGCATCATCCGCGGCTCCAGCGTGATGCGCCGCCCGCGTTCATGCGTCACGGTGCGGGTCGGCGGATCGATGCGCAGCGGGCCGATTGCGAACGCAGACGCGCGGGCAAGCTCGATCCGCGACGTCGACGCGCCGTTTCCGTCGTTATTTCCGGGGTCCGTCATCCAGCCATCCTCGCCAACCGGATAGGCGAGCGAACATGGCGGGCAAAGAGCCAGCGTGGCTCCGTCATGAATTCATCAAGCGTTCGTCATGCCCGCGCGACGTCGCCGTCAAGCGCGACACCGGCGTCGGTGCCAGACAAGGGCAACCGGCGCGGTATCGCCCCGCCTTCTTACGGGAACCAGTTATGAACCACATACTCCCCCTCATCCTGCTGATCGGTGCAGTCGGTAGTCCCGCATTGGCGGCACCGAGCGATCGAATTGAAACCCGCGTTGCGGTCAGCGTGCGTGACCTTGATCTGTCTACCGACGCAGGCCAGCGCGCCTTCGACCGCCGGGTCGTGGCCGCCGTCAGCAGCGTCTGCGGAGCCAGCGCTGCGGATCTGGCGACCCGCGCCGACGTTCGCAACTGTCGCATAGCCGCCCGGGCCGGTGTCGCACGGCGCCGCGCCGAACTGGTCGCGAGCGCCAGCGGTAACGGTGCGTCCCAGCTCAGCGCACGCTGAACCCATCGGCGATGCCGGCCGTCACCGGCATCGTCAGGCCGGCGGCACGTCCGGAGGGACCGGGCGCGCCGCCGGTCATTTTCGTGGTGACGGTGAGCGCAGGTCCGAAATCCAGTTCCGCCTGTGCCACCGGCGCGAAGCTGCGGCGGTGGTGAGGGGTGGGGCCGAGAGTGCGCAGGGCATTCTGGTGCAGCTTTGCGCCATAACCCTTGTTGCTGGCCCAACCATAGCCGGGGAACGCGGCGTCGAGTTCGATCATCATGCAGTCGCGGCGGTGCTTGGCGACAATCGAGGCGGCGGCGATCGACAGGCACAGCGCGTCGCCGCCGATCACGGGCTCGCTGTGATGCTCCCATTTCGGACAGCGATTGCCGTCGACCAGCACATAGGCGGGGCGCAGGTCGAGCGCGGCGACGGCGCGGGTCATTGCCAGCATCGTCGCCCACAATATGTTGAGTTGGTCGATTTCTTCGACGCTGGCGATGCCGATGCCGATACGGGCGCAGGCCAGCAGTGCCTCGTAGAGCGCAGCGCGTTTGGCGGGGGTCAGCGCTTTGGAGTCGTCGATACCGTCGGGGATGCAGGCGAAATCGAGGATGACGGCGGCGGCGACGACGGGTCCGGCAAGCGGCCCGCGACCGGCCTCGTCCACGCCGGCGACCGGGCCGCGCGGGGCGTGGCGGGTCTCGTAGCTGAAGTCAGGCATCGTCGCCGCCCTCCAGCTCGTCGAACGGGGAATAGCCGAGCGTGTGACCGATCGGCCCATGTCCTGCGCCCAGCCCCGGTGCGGTGAGCAGGGCGATACGAACGAAGCGGACCGCGCGGTAAAAGGCGTCGGCGATCGCCATCCCCTCGCCCAACCCGGCGGCGAGTGCGCTTGCGAAGGTACAGCCGGTGCCGTGCGTGCTGGTGGTGTCGATGCGGCGCGCGATGAGTTCGGCCAGCAATTCGCCCCGCGGCGAGAACAGCCGGTCATGGACGTCGTCGCCCGCGACATGCCCGCCCTTTTCGACCAGATGCGCGCCGTGGGCGAGAACCGCGTCGCGTCCGCCCAGCGCCGCGAGTTCGGGGGCGTTGGGGGTGACGACCGACGCGCGGTCCATCAGCCGCTCGAAAGCTGCAATGGTGGCGGCGTCGGCAAGGACCGACCCGCTGGTGGCGACCATGACGGGGTCGAAGACGATGGGCACGTCGAGCGCCTCCAGCCGGTCGGCGACGGCATTGGCGGTTTCAGCCGATCCGATCATGCCGATCTTGACCGCATCCACGCCGATATCGCTGAGGACGGCGTCGATCTGCGCCAGCACCATGTCGGCGGGGATGGCGTGGACGGCGGTGACGCCCAGCGTGTTCTGCGAAGTAATCGCGGTAATCGCGGTCATGGCGTGGCCGCCCAGCATCGTCACGGTCTTGATATCCGCCTGAATGCCCGCGCCGCCGCCGGAATCGGAACCTGCGATGATGAGGATGCGGGAGATGGTCATGACAGTGCGTTGACAGTTTTGACGGTTTGGAGGGGTTTGGGGGCGGACGCGGCGGGTACGCGGCGGGTATGCGCCTGTAACCCGCCACGTGCGCGGCAGTGACGTGGCGGTGACGCGACAGTGACGCGGCGAGTGCGCGACGCAGGAGTAACCGAGGCGATGAGCATGAGAATGCCATGGCACAGGCGGGGGTGTGTAGGAAAGTTTTGCGATGGCGTGAGCGGAATGGTCGTTTTCGACCCCATCACGGATGTCATTAACAGCGAGTCGGCTTCCGGACGACCGTCACCTATCACCGCCCCGTTGTACAAGAGCTTGAGCAGCGCGTTGCCCTGAGAGCGCCTTAAGCGTGAGCTGCGTGGGCGCAGGGCTGTAGCCGCCAACAATTTCTTCAACCCGTCTGCGTTCATCAGGTGACAGCCGCGCTTCAAAACCCTTCAACCACGCCGCCTGCGCTTCGCTGGGTTCCGACCGGATGAGAAAAAGCTGGAAGTAAGCTGCCGTTTTCACCGCATCCGGTTTGATGCCGGTCGCACCATTATAGACTGAAGCAAGAGCCATCAGTCCGCCGGACCACCCCTGAGCCGCTGATCGTTCCAGCCAGCTTAGTCCTGTCGGCACGTCCCCGCTTCGCGCGTAGAGGATGCCGACATCCTGTTGTGCAAGCGCATAACCGGCCTTCGCGGCCACGAGCTTATATTGAAGCGCCAGCTTGGCGTCGGGTTCTACCAGACCGGCGCCTTGTCCGTCATAATAACAGCCCAATTTGTAGGCACCCAACGGATCACCAAGCGCTGTTGCCTTGCGGAAGGCATCAAGCGCCTTGGCGTGATCCTCCGGAACGCCTGAACCGGTATGGTATGCCATGCCCAAGTGATAGATTGCCTCGGCGTTTCCAGCTTCGGCCAGGCGTTCGAGAGCAGGTATAAAGTCTGCATCCTGGGCGCGCCCGCAGCCGGGCAAGGCGAGGACCGCGACAGCCAGCATTCCGGCAATAAAGCGCATCGTTCCGCCGATCATCAGGCAGGCTTAGCATGGTGTCGAGTGGCAGCAAGCTCTGCCCCTCGATAGCGCGACTCCCTCATCCAACCTTCGCTAAGGCAGCAAGCTGCCAAGCAGCGGTATCCTTCTCCCTTAAGGAGACGGTTGACGAGTGTAGTCGAACAACAGCTAACCGCCATTTCGAACGTTGACCCTTGTCTGGGCGAGCCTGACCCGGCATGAGATTGACGAGATATGCTGATCCTTGCCGTTGCCCTGCTACTCGCCAACCGCGATACGACGGCCTTCCCCGAGCAAGTGCCCGGCTTGACGGAAGCGTGCTTGGAGGCTGCGGTCGCGGCCGGAAACGTGACTGACACGGACGACAGCCACAAATATATTTGCGCTGGCGACACGGCCACCCGGCTCTGGGCATTTCTGGAACGCGCAGAGGTTCGTTCCTACGAGCAGGACACACCCGAGGGCCGCTGGCTCAGCCGTGAGTTTCCGCTTGGCGGCTGTTTCAAGCGGGTTCGGCTGCCTGGTGGCGAACCCGCAACCGATGGGTTGTCGTGCACGATTTGGGTGCCGCGCCCAATCGTTGGCTCACCCATGGGGAAACCCTGACGCTCCAGGGCGCTGGCAACGTCGACGGCGGGGCGCGTTCAGTCACCTTAACTCAACCGGATGATGCGATCCGCCATGTCGTTGAGCGGGGTGGCGATGCCGTGGTGTGCGCCGAGCCGGGCGATCACGCCGTTGCGGGCATCCGCCTCGGTCGGGCGGCCCGCGAGCCGGTCGGCGAGGATCGAGTTCACCGCATCTGCCGGATCGGCGCGATATCCGGCGACGACCCGGTCGGCGAGTGCATCGTCGAGCTGTGCGCCCTCTGCCCGTCCGACGGCGATGCATTCGACGACCAGCGCATGCATCAGCGCCGCCGCATCCGGTTCATGCGCGACACCGCCGGGCGCAGCGTCAGCGCGTTGACGGCGCCGGCGCAGTTGATGGCAAGTTTGCGCCACGCCGCGCTGAGCCAGTCGTCGGTGCATTGCACGTCGATCGGCGTGTGGGTGAAAAGCGCAGTGAAGGCTTTGCCCGCCGCATCGGCCGGGACCAGCATCGTGCCCGTCCGGCGCTGGATGACGTCGCCGGGCGCGCGCCGCTCGGCCGGGATATCGACGATGACGGGGACGATTTGCGCCGGGTCGAGGCCGGGAAAGCGCGATCGATGCTCGACGCCGTTCTGGAGGATGGCGACGCGGGTGTGCGGTCCGGCCAGCCGTTCGAGCCAGCGGGCGGCACCCGGCGCGTCATAAGTCTTGGTTGCGACGATGACCCAGTCGACTTCAGTCGCGGTTGCCGGGTCGGTGTGCTGGATTGGCTGGCTGTCCAGCATACCAACCGGAGTCTCGACACGCAGGCGGTCGAACGGGGTGCGGACGCAGAGTTCGACCGCATATGCCGGGTTTGCGATCAGCCAGGCGGCGATGGTGGCGCCGACGGCACCGGTGCCGACCACCGCAACCCGGGTCAACCGCCATCCTCGCCGAAGCGTCGCTCCGTGCTCGCCGGATGCGTGCGCAGTGCGCCGCCGGTTCGGGTCGGGCGGTCGAGGAGTTCGCCGCCGCAATTGGGGCAGCGTTCGTCCACGGCATCGGCGCACATCGCGCAGAAGGTGCATTCGAACGAGCAAATGAACGCGCCGCCCTGATCGGCGGGGAGGTCAGTGCCGCAGCGTTCGCAGTCGGGGCGCATTTCCAGCATCAGGCTGCCGCCACGCGCACGGCGTCGCATATGCGGTTCACGACCGTTTCGACCTGCGCCATGTCCTCGCCTTCGGCCATCACGCGGATCAGGGGTTCGGTGCCGGACTTGCGGATGAGCAGGCGGCCGGTGCCGTCGAGTTCGGCTTCGGCGGCGGCGATCGCGTCCTTGACCCGCGCGTCGTCCAGCGGTTTGCCGCCGGCGAAACGGACGTTCTTCAGGAGTTGCGGGAGCGGGTCGAAACGGTGGAGGACTTCGCTGGCCGGGGCACCGGCGCGGACCAGTTCGGCGAGAACTTGCAGCGCCGCGACCAGGCCGTCGCCGGTGGTGGCGTAGTCCGTCAGGATGATGTGGCCCGACTGTTCGCCGCCGACATTGTAACCGGACGAACGCATCTTCTCCAGCACATGGCGGTCGCCGACATTGGTGCGAATCAGGCCGAGACCCTGTGCCGAGAGATGGCGTTCGAGGCCGAGGTTGGACATGACGGTGGCGACGAGGCCGCCGCCCTGCAACCGCCCCTGCCGCGCCCAGCCGCCGGCGATCGTCGCCATCAGCTGATCGCCGTCAACCACTTCGCCATGCTCGTCCGCAACGATCAGCCGGTCGGCATCGCCGTCCAGCGCGATGCCGATATGTGCGCCGGACGCGACGACGGTCTCGCACAAAGTCAGCGGCGCGGTCGAGCCGACCTGATCGTTGATGTTCTTGCCGTTCGGCTCGACGCCGATCGCAATGACCTCGGCACCGAGTTCCCACAAGGCCGAGGGGGCGACCTGATAGGCCGCACCATTGGCGCAATCGACCACCACCTTTAGCCCGTCGAGCCGCAAATCGGTGGGGAAGGTCGATTTGGCGAAGTGGATATAGCGGCCCTTGGCATCGTCGATGCGCTTGGCGCGGCCGATTTCGGCGGCGGCGGCGAGCGGCAGGTCGCCGTCCAGCAACGCCTCGATCGCTTCCTCGTCCGCGTCGGACAATTTGTAGCCGTCCGGGCCGAACAGTTTCAGTCCGTTATCGGCGAACGGATTGTGGCTGGCGGAAATCATCACGCCGAGGTCTGCGCGCATCGATTGCGTCAGCATCGCCACGGCGGGGGTGGGCATCGGGCCGACCAGTACGACGTCCATGCCGACGCTGGTAAAGCCAGCGACTAGCGCGCTTTCGAGCATATAGCCCGACAGGCGCGTGTCCTTGCCGATCACCACGCGATGTTTGTGATCGCCGCGCAGGAAGTGCTTTCCCGCCGCCATGCCGACCTTCATCGCCATCGCCGCGGTCATCGGATGGACGTTGGTCTTGCCGCGAATTCCGTCGGTTCCGAAATATTTTCTTGCCATATCCGCCCGCTTTGCGCCTGTTTAGAAGCTTCCGTGGCGCGTTGGTAGCGCCGCTTTTGATTAAGGGCGAGTATGTCGCAGCCGACACGGATTTTTGCAGCCCTGATTCTGGGCCTTGCGCTGGGGATCGCGGCGGCGGCGTTCGCGCCGGCGGGGGCGTTGCAGGCGGCGGACTGGGTGCAGCCGATCGGGACGATGTGGCTGCACGCGTTGCAGATGACGATCGTGCCGCTGGTCGTGTCGCTGCTGATAACCGGGATCGCGGCGACGGCGGAGGCGGCGAAGGCGAGCACGCTGGCGCGACGGGCGTTCATCGCGTTCATCGTGCTGTTGTGGGTGTCGTCGGCGCTGGGCGGGGCGATTGCGCTGGGGCTGTTGTCGGCGTTTCCGTTGGGCGGGGAGCTGGCCGGGGCGCTGCGCGATGCATTGGGCAGCGCGCCGCCGACCGGGGAGGTGCCGCCTTTCTCGGCGTTCGTGGTGGCGCTGGTGCCGTCCAACCCGATCGCGTCGGCGGCGAACGACGCGTTTCTGCCGATGATCCTGTTCACGACCGTGTTCGCCTTTGCGATCACGCGGTTGCCGGATGAGGAGCGGGTGCGGCTGACCGGGTTTTTCCAGGCGGTCGGCAATGCGATGCTGGTGGTCATCAACTGGGTCTTGTGGCTGGGGCCGATCGGGGTCGGGGCGCTGGCTTATGTCGTCGGGGCGCGCGCGGGCACGTCGGCGTTCGGGGCGCTGCTGCATTATGTGCTGATCGTGAGCGCGGTGGGGATCGTGCTGTGGTTGCTGGCGGTGCCGTTTGCGTGGGTGTTCGCCAAGGTGTCACCTGCCCGGTTCGTGCGCGCGATCCTGCCGTCGCAATCGGTGGCGGCGAGCACGCAATCGTCGCTGGCCAGCCTGCCCGCAATGCTGCGATCAACCGAGACGCTGGGCGTGCCGGTGGCGCGGGCGGGTGTCGTGCTGCCGCTGGCGGTGGCGCTGTTCCGCTGGACGGGGCCGGCGATGAATTTCGCGGTGGCGATCTATGTCGCGCACTGGCTGGGGATCGAGCTGGGCGCGGGGCAGCTGGCGGCGGGGTGGGCGGCGGCGGCGATCACCACGATGGGTGCGGTGGGGTTGCCGGGGACGATCAGCTTCGTGTCGTCGATCGCGCCGATCGCTATTGCGATGGGTGTGCCGATCGCGCCGCTGGGGCTGCTGGTGGCGGTGGAGACGATCCCGGACATTTTCCGCACGGTCGGCAATGTCGCGATGGATGTCGGGGCGACGCGGGCGATTGCGGGTGAGGGTGGTGAGGAGAGCGAGGCCGACGAACTGTTGCGCGCTGAGTAAAATCCGTCACCCCAGCGGAAGCTGGGGTCTCGTTAGGGCTTCCCCTGCCGCCTGAGACCCCAGCTTTCGCTGGGGTGACGGGTATTATTTCATCAGCACCAGTTCTTCCGCCATGCTCGGATGCAGCGCCACGGTCTGGTCGAAGTCGTCCTTGGTCAGGCCGGCCTTCACCGCCACTGCCGCCGCCTGCAAAATCTCCGGCGAATCCGGGCCGATCATGTGGAGGCCGAGGACTTTGCCGGTCTCCGCATGGCAGATCATCTTGTAGAGCGCGCGTTCGTTGCGGTTCGCCAGCACGTTCTTCATCGGGCGGAAGTCGGAGGTGTAGACCTTGACCGAGCCGTATTTCTGCTTGGCCTGCCCCTCGGTCATGCCGACGCCCGCGATCGGGGGATGGCTGAACACGGCGGCGGGGATGCAGCCATAGTCGACGGTGGTGGGCTTGTCGCCGAACACGGTGTCGGCGAAGGCCTGACCTTCGCGGATCGCGACGGGCGTTAGTTGCACGCGGTTGGTGACGTCTCCAACGGCGTAGATCGAGTCGATGGTGGATTTGTTGTCGGCACCCACAACGATTGCGCCCTTGTCGTCGAGTTCGACGCCAGCCTCCGCCAGCCCCAGCCCTTCGGTATTGGGCACGCGACCGGTGGCGAACAGGACGCAGTCGACCTCCATATCCTCGTGTTCGGTCATCGAGACGAGCAGGCTGCCATCGGCCTGTTTCTCGATCCCGCGGAACTCGGCGTGGAAGCGGAAGTCGATGCCCTTGGTCATGCTGATCTGGAGCAGGCGGTCGCGGATCTGTTCGTCATAGCCGCGCAGGATCACGTCGCTGCGGTTGATCAGCGTCACCTTGCTGCCGAGTTCGTTGAAGATACCGGCGAATTCATTGGCGATATAGCCTGCGCCCGCGATCAGGACGCGCTTTGGCAGAGCGTCGAGATGGAACACCTCGTTCGAGGTGATGCCATGTTCGTGGCCGGGGCATTCGGGGACGAGCGGGCGTGCGCCGACTGCGATCAGAATTTTACCCGCGCTGATCTTGCGACCGCTGGCGAGCGTGACTTCGTTCGGGCCGGAGACGGTGGCGCGTTCGTGGATGACCTCGACGCCGTGGCTGTCGAGGGTGTTGGTGTAGGCGGCGTTCAGCCGGTCGACCTCGGCCAGCACATTGTCGCGCAGGGTCGCCCATTCGAAATCGCAATCGGGGACGTTCCAGCCGAACCGGCGGGCGTCCTTCAGATCCTCGGCGAAATGCGCGCCATAGATCAGCAGTTTTTTCGGCACACAGCCGCGAATGACGCAGGTGCCGCCGACGCGATATTCCTCGGCGATGGCGACCTTTGCCCCGTGCGCTGCGGAAACGCGCGAGGCGCGGACACCGCCGGAACCTGCGCCGATGACGAAGAGGTCGTAGTCGTAATCGGGCATGGTGGTCTCCGGTTCGTCGCGCTGGAGCCGCAGATAGGCGCAGGCGGGGTGGATGCCAACGCACGCTTTGCGTTGGGGGATCGCTGCCTACCCTTTTGGCCACCCCGGCCCTGTGCCGGGGCCCACCGGGAGGCGGGCTTTGGACAAGCGGCTGGAGGTCAGCCGGTGAGGCTGCGTGGGCCCCAGCACAAGGCCGGGGTGACGATAGGGGATCGGCAAACGACCCAATTTTAGCCCTGACATGGTAATGATGGCGCGCCTAAGAGATGACGCTCGGAGGACTCATGATCTTTAGACACGCACTTATCGCGTTTTGGTTAGTTTGGCTCGTAGGTGGATGCGCGACCGAGCCGCGCACGGTTTCCGGTAACCAACGAATAGAGAATAAAGGCGTTTGGTTTTCTGGTGAGTACGCTTACTTCCGCGCGTCAGATAGCAGTGTATTTGTTCTTCTTCTGCCCAACCCGCGCGATCAAAAACGGTTCGCAGCGCTTGCCCCTCTCAGGTTAGACGCATCAGATACCTGCCTCGCATTGCGTATCCAGGGTAGTCTCAATGGAGAGGTTGACCGGGCCAACCGGCCCTATTTTGTCGTTTCTAAAATTGTTGCGGCAAGAAAGGTTGAATGCGGGAACCTCGCCTGACGGTCCGCAACGGCTGCTTTCCACCCAATAGCAGATGGTCAAAGCCTGATCCCAAACCTCAACGCTTCCGCACAAACTCCGCGCGCAGAACCAACCCTTTGATGCCGTCAAACTTGCAGTCGATTTCCTGCGCGTCGCCGGTCAGGCGGATCGATTTGATCAGGGTGCCGCGTTTTAGCGTCTGGCCTGCGCCTTTGACGGTCAGGTCCTTGATTAGGGTGACCTGATCGCCGTCGGTCAGGATATTCCCGACCGAATCGCGGACTTCGAGCGTGTCGGACGCGGCGGCGAACTGGGAGGCTGGACCCCATTCGCCGCTGGCTTCATCATAAACGTAATCGTCGTCGCTCAAGACCCGAATGCCCGGCGGATCAGGTCGTCGGTGGAGGGGTCGAAATCCTGTCCACCCTGGTCCGCTGCCCTGGCCATTTCCTTGCCCAGTTCGACGCCGAACTGGTCGAACGGGTTGATGCCGAGCAGGGCGGCGCTGACGAAAGTGCGGTGTTCGTAGAAGGCAATCAGCGCGCCGAGGGTGCGCGGGTCGAGTTCGTCGAGCAGGATGGTGCTGGACGGGCGGTCGCCGGGATAGTTGCGCGCGCCGTCGTCATTGGCGCGACCGGCCATCAGCGCTGCGCCCTGCGCAAAGGCGTTGATGAGCAGCTGGCGGTGGTGATCCTCGGCCAGCGTGTCGCCGGGTTCGATGACGGCAACGAATTCGAGCGGGACG
The DNA here is from genome assembly GCF_036663835.1 of Sphingomonas sp. LT1P40. NCBI lineage: Bacteria > Pseudomonadati > Pseudomonadota > Alphaproteobacteria > Sphingomonadales > Sphingomonadaceae > Alteristakelama > Alteristakelama amylovorans. Next base: position 197,410 of record NZ_JAXOJT010000002.1, on the reverse strand, counting down.
AGGTGCGTACCCTGATGCAGCAGCTGGAACACGGCATGCTGGGCATCGGTGCCGACGCCGCCCCAGGTGATCGGGGCGGTGGCGCGGCCGACGGGCGCGCCCTCGGCCGTCACCGACTTGCCGTTCGATTCCATCTCAAGCTGTTGCAGATAGCTGGGGAGCAGGCGCAGGCGTTCGTCATAGGCGAAGGTGGCGCGCGTCTCGCAGCCCCTGTTCTGCGTGTAGTAAAGGTCGGCGAACGCCGCGAGGACCGGGGCGTTGCTGCGCAGATCGGTGAGGCGGAAATGGCGGTCCATTTCGGCGGCACCGTCCAGCATCGCCTCGAACGCGTCCCAGCCGAGTGCGAGCGCGGCGGGGAAGCCGATCGACGACCACAGCGAATAGCGTCCGCCGACGCTCTCGGCGAAGGGGAGCACGCGAGTTTCATCGATGCCCCATTCGACCGCCTTGTCGGGTGCTGCGGTGAGCGCGATGACGCGGCCATAGGGGTCCTCGACGCCATGTTCGCGCATCCAGTCGAGCGCGGATTCGGCGTTCAACAGCGTTTCGGTTGTAGTGAAGGTTTTGGACGCGATCACCAGCAGGGTGGCGTGCGGATCGAAGGCGGAGATCGCCTCCTCCAGCGCGCTGCCGTCGACATTGGAGACGATGGCGACGTCGTAGCGCGCTTCCTCACGGCCCAGCGCGTCGATCAGCAATTCGGGGCCAAGCGCGGAGCCGCCGATGCCGATATGGACGACGTGGGCAACGGGGCCAAGCGCTTCGGCCTCGATCGCGTCGATCAGGCCGCGCATACGGGCGTGGAAGGCGGCGGCGCGGGCGACGCTGTCGGGTGACCCTTCGCCGCGTTCGGCGGTGTGCTCGACCGCGCGCCCTTCGGTCACGTTGACGATATCGCCCGCGAACAGCGCTTCACGCTTGCCCGCGAGGTTGGCGGATTTGGCGAGGGCGGTGAAGGCGTCGAGCGCCGCCGCATCAAGATGCGTCTTGGAGAAGTCGAAATGGATGCCCGCGACATCGGTGCTGAGCAGCGCGAGGCGGCTGGTGTCGGTGGCGAACAGGTCTTTCAGCGGCGTACGGGGAAGCGCCTCGATTGCAGTCCAGTCGGGGGTCGCCATGGTGTGTCTCCGGTTCGCGTCGCGGCGCATGTAGCGTGCCATATGGGGCATCGCTACCCGTGCCGTTAAATCCTCCCCGGCAAGGGGAGGTGGCAGCGCACAGCGCTGACGGAGGGGGGCTTCCTCACGGGACTCCGTTGCCTCACGCCCCCTCCACCGCTTCGCGGTCCCCAGCAACGGGTTGACCATGCCCCGCATGGTCAAGGATCGTCTGGGGGACGATCCGACCCGTTGCTCGTGCCGGGGAGGATTAGAAAGCCGCCTTGACGCTGCCATAGTGGCCGCGCAAGGCACGCATATGGACGATACCGCCCCCGCCGATTCCACGGCCACGCCCGCGCCTGTGCCGCAGACCCAGCCCGTCAAGCCGCGTTCGGAGTTGCGCGAGACGCTGACATTCCTGGTCAAGCTGGCGATCCTGGTGTTCGTGGTGCGCAGTTTCATCTTCGCGCCGTTCAGCATCCCGTCGGGTTCGATGCTGCCGCGATTGCTGGTCGGCGACTTCCTGTTCATCACCAAATGGAATTACGGATACTCGAAGCATTCGATGCCGTGGAGCCTGCCGCTGATCCCCGGCCGCATCTTTGCCGACGATCCGACGCGCGGCGATGTGGTGGTGTTCAAGGCACCGCCGACCGACGATACCGACTGGATCAAGCGCGTCATCGGCCTGCCCGGCGATACGGTGCAGATGCGCGGCGGCCAGCTGATCCTGAACGGAAAGGCGATCCCGAAACAGCGGATCGCCGATTTCGTGCTGCCGATCAGCCCCAATTTCCCGATTGCGGGACCGGGTACGGACGGGGGTTGCGAACCCGCGTTCGTGCAGCAGGCGGACGGCCGGACCGTGTGCCGCATCCCCCGCTTTCGGGAGACGTTGCCCAGTGGCAAGACCTATGACGTGCTCGATTCGGGCGAAACCTTTGCCGACAACACCGACTTGTTCATCGTGCCGGCGGGGCATGTGTTCCTGATGGGCGACAACCGCGACAATTCGAGCGACAGCCGGTTCCTGCCATCGGTCGGCAGCGACGGCGTCAACCGTGGCGGTATCCGGTTCGTGCCGATGGAGAATCTGCAGGGCAAGGCCGTGGTCGGCTTCTGGTCGACCGATGGCAGCGCCGAATGGGTCAAGCCGTGGACTTGGGTAAGCGCGGCGCGGTTCGAGCGTGTCGGGGATGGCTTTTGAACGAGCCGCTGGCGGACTGGCTGGCCGGGGTGCTGAAGGAAAGCCCGGCGGATCTGACGACCTATGAACGCGCGTTGACGCATGGCAGCCAGGCGGCGGCGAATTACGAGCGGCTGGAGTTTCTGGGCGACCGGGTGCTGGGGCTGACGGTTGCGGAATGGCTGTATCAGCGCTTTCCGGACGAACCCGAGGGGAAATTGTCGCGGCGGTTCAACTCGCTGGTGACCGGCGTGGTGTGCGCCGACGTCGCGCGCGAGATCGGCGTGCCGGCCTATCTGAAGCTGGGCAAGCAGGCACGCGACGATGGCGCGGCGGGCAGCGACAATGTGCTGGGCGATGTGATGGAGGCGCTGATCGGGGCGTTCTTCATCGAGCGCGGGTTCGACGCGGCACGCGCGCTGGTGCGGCGATTGTGGGACAGCCGGATCGATGCGCAGGCGTCGGCACCGAAGCACCCGAAGTCGGCGTTGCAGGAATGGGCGGCGGCGAACAATCGTCGCGCGCCGGACTATGAATTGCTGGACCGCTCCGGCCCCGGCCATGCGCCGCGCTTTCGCGTGAGGGTGTCGATCGGCAAGCTGGCCGAGGCCGAGGGCGAGGGATCGAGCAAGGCGGCGGCGGAAACGGCGGCGGCGGTGGCGTTATTGGAGCAATTGGACAAATGACCGCGGAACAACATTGCGGGCTGGTCGCCATCGTCGGCGCGCCCAATGCGGGCAAGTCGACGCTGGTCAACGCACTGGTCGGACAGAAGGTCGCGATCGTCAGTCCGAAGGCGCAGACGACGCGGACGCGGCTGATGGGGATTGCGATCGAGGGTGACACGCAGCTGTTGCTGGTCGACACCCCCGGTATCTTCGCCCCCGCCCGGCGGCTGGACCGCGCGATGGTGGCGGCGGCGTGGGAGGGGGCGGAGGGCGCCGATCTGGTTGCGCTGGTGGTGGACGGCAAGGGCGGGATCGGGCCGAAAGTGCGGGCGATTGCCGAGAGCTTGAAGGGCCAGCGCGGGCGCAAGCTGCTGATCCTCAACAAGGTCGACGTGGCGGACAAGCCGCGTCTGCTGGGGCATGCCGACATGCTCAATCAGCTGATGGCGTTCGACGATACCTATTTCGTGTCGGCGACGACCGGGGACGGAGTGCCTGAGCTGAAGGCGCATCTGGCGGCGAAGATGCCCGAGGCACCGTGGCATTTCCCGGCGGATCAGGTGTCCGACGCGACCGACCGGATGCTGGCGGCGGAGATTACGCGCGAGCAATTGTATCTGCAGCTGCACGCCGAACTGCCCTATGCCAGCGCGGTCGAGACCGAGCTTTACAAGGAGCGACAGGACGGATCGGTCGAGATCCACCAGCAGATACTGGTCGGGCGCGATACCCAACGCGCCATCGTGCTGGGGCATGGCGGCGCGCGCATCAAGGACATCGGCAGCAAGGCGCGGGCCGAGCTGATGAATTTGCTGGGGGTGAAGGTGCATTTGTATCTTCACGTCAAAGTAAGGCCGGGCTGGGAAGATGATCGCGGGCTGTATCGCGACATCGGACTGGACTGGGTGGAATGAACGCACGCGTAAAGGCGGCGATCGTGCAGGATGCGCCGGTGCCGCTGGCGATCGCGCCGGGCATCGACAAGGCGGTGATGCATATCGCCGACGCTATCGATGTCGGTGCGGAAATGATCGCATTCGGCGAGACGTTTCTGGGCGGATACCCGCTGTGGTTGGACGAAGCGCCCAATGCCGCGATCTGGGACCATCCGGGGACGCAGGCGTTGCACGCGATTCTGATGGCGCAGGCGATTCGCGGGATTCGCGACCCCCGGCTGGAGCCGATTCAGGATATCGTCGACCGCGCAAACGTGATTGTGTCGATCGGCGGGCATGAGCGGGTGCGGCAAAGCCTGCTCAACACGCAATTCCTGTTCCGGCCGGAGCGACCGCCGCTGATCCACCGGAAACTGGTGCCGACGCATGGCGAGCGGATGATCTGGGCACGCGGCGACGGATCGACGCTACACACGCATCCAGCGGAGTGGGGCAATGTCGGGCAGCTGATCTGCTGGGAGCATTGGATGCCGCTGGCGCGTGCCGCGATGCATCATGCGGGCGAGGCGGTGCATGTTGCGGCATGGCCGAGCGTGCGCGAGATTTATCTGACGGCGTCGCGGCATTATGCGTTCGAGGGTCGGTGTTTCGTGCTGGCGGCGGGGACGATCCAGACGCGGGCGGAGTTGCTCGACGGGCTGGAGCGCGCGGGCGGCGACGCCGAGGCGAAGAAACTGATTTTGGGAATGCCGGACGGGCAGCTGCAATTCGGGCATTCGGCGATCATCGGGCCGGATGGCGAAGTGATCGTGTCGAGCGATGGCGATGCGGATATTTTGACCGCCGAGCTGGATATGAGCGCGATCGGGCGCGGGTTGGCGGCGCTGGACAGCGATGGCCATTATGCGCGGCCCGACGTATTCGAGCTGCGGGTGGATCGGCGACCGCGCGAGGGCATCGTCGATGCGGATGAGGACGGGTTTACCCGGGCTTAGTCGAGTAGGGACGCGACCCATTCGGGCACCAGTGTGCCTGCCGGGCCGAGGCGGGTTTCGCCGAACCAGGCGCTGCCCTCCGACCGGTCGAGATTGAGTTCCAGCGTGTCGGCGCCGTGATAGCGCGCGGTGCGGACGAAGCCGGCGGCGGGATAGACTGCGCCCGAGGTGCCGATCGAGACGAACAGATCGGCACGGGCGATGGCAGCGTCGATCGCCTCCATCTGGTATGGCATTTCGCCGAAAAAGACGATGTCGGGGCGCAGCGTTGCCGCACCGCAGGCCTGGCAACGGGTGCGGGGCGGGAGCGAGTCCGTCCACGGCGTGCGGGCATCGCATTCGGCGCACAGGGCCGAGTTCAGTTCGCCATGCATGTGGATCAGGCGACGTGATCCGGCGCGTTCGTGCAAGTCGTCGACATTCTGCGTGACCAGCAGCAATTCGCCCGGCCATTCGGCATCGAGCCGGGCGAGCGCGTGGTGGGCGGCGTTCGGTTCGACGGTGGCGAGTTTCGCGCGGCGCTCGTCATAGAAGCGGTGGACGAGATCGACGTCGCGGGCGAGCGCTTCGGGGGTGCAGATATCATCGACGCGGTGCCCCTCCCACAATCCGCCGGGACCGCGAAAGGTGGCGACGCCGGATTCGGCGGAGACGCCCGCGCCGGTGAGGATGACGATGTTGGTGGTCATGGCGTAGCCCTTGGTCCGAGCAGGATGATAGCCGTGCCGACAAGAGCGACGAAACCGCCGATGATGTCCCAGCGGTCGGGGCGGGCGCCCTCGACGGTCCATAGCCATGTGATCGCGGCGACGATGTAGATGCCGCCATAGGCCGCATAGGCGCGGCCGGCGTGGGTGGTCTCGACCAGCGTCAGTGCCCAGGCGAAAACGATCAGCGCGGCGATGCCGGGGATCGCCCAGAGCGGGGATTTGCCGAGGCGGAGCCATGCCCAGAAGGCGTAGCAGCCGGCGATTTCGGCGAGCGCGGCGAGCAGGTAGGCGGGGAGGGTCATGGCCCCCGTCTTAGCTCAATCGTCCTCATCCTCGTAACCCGCGAGTTCGAGCGCGCGCGCCTTGATCTGGCGCTGTTGGCACCAGTGGACGAGCGCGTCCTCCCGTCCGTGCGTGACCCACAATTCGCGCGGGGCGATTTCCTGGATGGTACGGGTGAGTTCGTCCCAGTCGGCATGGTCGGACATGATGAGCGGGAGTTCGACGTTGCGTTGTCGGGCGCGCTGACGAACGGTCATCCAGCCGCTGGCCATCGCGGTGATCGGATCGGGCAGGCGGCGCGACCAGCGATCGTTGAGCGCACCGGGCGGGGCGATGACGATGCGGCCTTTCAGCTCCGCCTTGGGCAGGCCGGTCGCGGGACGCAGCTCGCCGAGCTGGACGCCGTGGTCGATATAGAGGTCGCACAGCCGTTGCAGCGCGCCGTGGATGTAGATGGGATCGTCGAAGCCCATGGCCCGCAATTCCATGATGACGCGCTGTGCCTTGCCCAGCGCATAGGCACCGACCAGGACGCAGCGGTCGGGCTCGGCACGCAGCGCGGCGAGCAGCTTGTCGACTTCGTCGCTGGTTTCTGGGTGACGGAACACGGGAAGGCCGAAGGTTGCTTCGGTGATGAAGACGTCGCATTTGACCGGGCGGAAAGGTTCGCAGGTCGGGTCGGGGCGGCGCTTGTAGTCGCCCGAGACCACGATGCGCTCGCCGCGATGATCGAGCACGATCTGAGCGGAGCCGAGGACGTGGCCGGCGGGGACGAAGCCGATTTCGACGTCATTGCCCTTTGGACCCATCCTGATCGTCTCGCCATAGGCGACCGGATGGCCGGTCTGTTCGCCGTAGCGCGCGTCCATGATCGCCAGCGTTTCGGGGGTTGCCCACACCTCGCCATGGCCGCCGCGCGCGTGATCGGCATGGCCGTGGGTGACGAGCGCGCGCGCCTTGGGCTGTGAGGGATCGACCCATGCGTCGGCGGCGGGGATGTAAATCCCCTCCGGATGCGGTTGGACCCAGTCGCCGAGCTTTGCCATGCTTCCTATATGGTTGGGATGGATCATGGTTCCCAGTTCTGTTTTGCTCCCCCTTACTCCCGCCGTCATGCTGAACTTGTTTCAGCATCCACCGCGCCACAGGCAGCTGCGTCGTGGCGGGAGGGGTGGATGTTGAAACAAGTTCAGCATGACGGAAGAGAGGGTGGGCTTTGAGCCTTCCGACCGTCCTGACCGACTGGTTCGCGTCGCGTGGCTGGGTACCGCGGCGGCACCAGACCGATATGCTGGCGGCGGGGCAGCGGGGGAGCCATGCGTTGCTGGTGGCGGCGACGGGGGCGGGCAAGACGCTGGCGGGGTTTCTGCCGACGCTGACCGAGTTGATCGAGGACCCGGCGGACGGGTTGCACACGCTGTATATCTCGCCATTGAAGGCGCTGGCGGTGGATGTGCAGCGCAATCTGTTGACCCCGATCGCGGAGATGGGGCTGTCGATCCGGGTGGAGACGCGCACCGGGGATACGCCATCGGACCGCAAGGCGCGGCAACGCGCGCGGCCGCCGCAGATATTGCTGACGACGCCGGAGTCGCTGAGCCTGTTGCTGTCGTATGAAGACAGCTTCACGATGTTCGCGGGGTTGCGGACGGTGGTGGTGGATGAGGTCCATGCCTTTGCCAGTGGCAAGCGCGGCGACCTGTTGTCGCTGGCGCTGGCGCGGCTTCAGGCGATTGCGCCGGGGATGCGGCGGGTGGCGCTGTCGGCCACGGTGGCCGACCCGGACGAATATCGCGCCTGGGTCGCCCCCTATGGCGATATCGAGTCGGTCGAACTGGTGCTGGGCGAACCGGGGGCGGCGGCGGATATCGCGATCCTGTTGCCCGAGGGGCGCGTGCCGTGGTCGGGGCATAGCGGGCGTTATGCGATGCCGCAGGTGATGGCGGAGATCGAGACGCACAAGACGACGATCATCTTCTGCAACACGCGCGGGCTGGCCGAGCTGATCTTTCAGGATTTGTGGAAGGCGAACACGCTGGGGCTGCCGATCGCGATCCATCACGGGTCGCTGTCGCAGGAGGCCCGGCGCAAGGCGGAATCGGCGATGGCAGAGGGACGGCTGCGTGGGCTGGTGGCGACGGCTTCGCTCGATCTGGGGGTGGATTGGGGCGATGTCGATTGCGTGATCCAGATGGGCGCGCCGAAGGGGTCTTCGCGGTTGTTGCAGCGGATCGGGCGGGCGAACCACCGGCTGGACGAAGCGAGCGAGGCGGTGATCGTGCCGGGCAATCGTTTCGAGTATCTTGAGGCGCGCGCGGCGCTGGATGCGGTGGCGGCGGGCGAGCTGGATGCCGAGAGTTTTCGCAGCGGCGCGCTGGACGTGCTGGCGCAGCATGTGATGGCGTGCGCGTGCGCCGCGCCGTTCGAGGCGGCGGTGATGCTGAACGAAGTGCGGGCGGCCTTGCCCTATTCCGCGCTGGACGCGGGTGTGTTCGAGCGCGTGCTGAACTACATCGCCGATGGTGGCTATGCGCTGCGGGCCTATGACAAATTCAAGCGGCTGACGCTGGGCAAGGACGGGCTGTGGCGGGTTACCAAGCCCGCATTTGTTGCGCAGCATCGCCTGAACGCCGGGATCATCGTCGAGGCACCGATGCTGGAGGTGCGGTTCAAGAACGGGCGGCGGCTGGGCAAGGTCGAGGAGAATTTCGCGGCGTCGCTGTCGCCGGGGGATACCTTCTCGTTCGCTGGGTTGAGTCTGGAGGTCGAGCGGATCGACACGTCGGACGTGGTGGTGCGGGCGACGTCGAAACCGGCGCGGATTCCGAGCTACATGGGCGCGCGGCTGGCGCTGACCACGAACCTGTCGCGGCGGGTGCGGGAGTTTCTGTGGGACCGCAGTCAGTGGTCGCGCTTTCCCGATGATGTGCGCGAATGGCTGGAGGTGCAGGCCATGCGCTCGCAGCTGCCGCCCCCCGACCGGCTGCTGGTCGAGACGTTCCCGCATGAGGGGCGCTATCACCTCGTCGCCTATAGTTTCGAGGGGTGGAATGCGCATCAGTCGCTGGGGATGCTGATCACGCGGCGGATGGAGGCGCTGGGGCTGAAGCCGATCGGGTTCGTCGCCAATGATTATGCGCTGGCGGTCTATGGCTTGGAGCCGATTACCGATCCGGCGGCGCTGTTCTCGGCCGACATATTGGAAGACGAGTTTGTCGACTGGGTGCAGGGATCGGCATTGCTCAAGCGCGCGTTCCGTGAGGTCGCGGTGATCGGCGGGCTGGTCGAGCGGCAGCATCCGGGGAAGAAGAAATCGGGGCGGCAGGTGACGTTTTCGACCGACCTGATTTACGACGTGCTGCGCAAATACGAGCCCGATCATCTGCTGCTGCGCGCGGCGTGGGAGGATGCGCGGGCGCGGATGACGGATGTCGGACGATTGGCCGATCTGCTCGACCGCGCGGCGGGGACGATGCTGCATGTCGATTTGCCGCGCGTGACCCCGCTGGCGGTGCCGGTGCTGGTGATGATCGGGCGTGAAGTCGTGGCACAGGGTACGGCGGAGGACGAGATTTTGATCGAGGCCGAGGCGCTGGCGGCGGAGGCGATGCGGCTGGATTGAGCGCGTATATCATTCGACCAACGGCATTTGCTGCGCAGCATGATGAGGCGTATCATCCGTGGCATGCAGTCGCGCCTGTCCCTGTTGCTGATCGCATTTATCGCCGCCCCCGCTGCGACACAGGAAACCGCGCCCGCCCCCGCCATCGGTGAGGATGCCAGTGGCACGCTGGCATTAGGCGCGCTGGCCAACCGCATGACCGTGCCGGTGTCGATCAACGGCAGCGCGCCGCACCCCTTCGTCATCGATACCGGGGCGGAGCGGTCGGTGATCTCGCGTCAGCTTGCTGCGACACTGGGGCTATCGGCAGGTCCGCAGATCACGCTGACCACGATGACGGGGAGTTCAAAGGTGCCGACGGTACGGATTCCGTCGCTGACCGTCGGGCCAGTACGCGACCAGCGCGCGTTCAACGCGCCCGCGCTGGAGGCGGCGCATATGGGCGCGCACGGCCTGTTGGGGATCGAGCAGCTCCGCACGCATATGGTGGCGATCGATTTCGATCGGGGCGAGATGGCGCTGCGCCCGTCGCGCCGGTCGGGCGTGCGCATGATGGCACCGCGCGACCGCGACGAGGTGGTGATTACCGCCAAAAGCCTGTTCGGCCAGCTGATCGTGACCGAGGCGACGTTCGAGGGGGCGCGGATCACCGTTATCCTCGACACCGGATCGCAGATCAGCATGGGCAATCTGGCGTTGCAGCGGCGGCTAAGGCGCATCCCGATGAAGGGACCGATCACGCTGACCAGCGTTACCGGTGAGCAGCTGACGGTGAATTATCATGTCGCCAGCCGGGTGCAGCTGGGCGGGATTTCGATGCGCGGACTGCCGGTCGCGTTCGCCGATATCCCGCCGTTCGAGCGGTTTGGGCTGATCGAACGGCCCGCGCTGATGCTGGGCATGGATGCGCTGCGCGCGTTCCGCCGGGTCGAGATCGATTTCCCCGATCGCAAGGTGCGGTTCCTGTTGCCGCGTGGTTGACGCGCGCGGGCGGTGCGACGATAGCGGGGCATGGTTCCCTTTTCGTTCGCCGGTCATGAATTGTGCGCGCTGCCCGAAGGCGCGCTTTACTGGCCCGCGCGACAGGCGCTGATCGTCGCCGATCTGCATTTCGAGAAAGCCAGCTGGTTCGCGCTGAAGGGGCAGATGCTGCCGCCTTACGACACGCAAGCGACGCTGGCGGCTTTGGGCGCGCTGATCGAGCGGACACGGGCGCGCGAGCTGTGGTGTCTGGGCGACAGTTTCCACGATTCGGCGGGGTGCGAGCGGCTGTCGGCGGATGCGCGGGCGACGTTGACCGGGTTGACCGGGTCGCTGCGCTGGGTGTGGATTACCGGCAATCACGACGCCGCGCTGACGGATCACTGCGGTGGCGAGATCGTCGAGGAGGCGGAGGTCGATGGCCTGTTGATGCGGCATGAGGCGGAGCCGCGCGAGTTGCGACCTGAGCTGTCAGGGCATTTCCATCCCAAGCTGCGCGTGCGGCTGCGCGGGCGACAGGTGGCGCGGCGCTGTTTCGTGGCGACGCCGACCAAGCTGATCCTGCCCGCTTTCGGCGCGCTGACCGGCGGGCTGGATGCGCATCATCCGGAGATCGTGCGGGCGGTGGGTCGCGGGGCCGAAGCGCTGGTTGCGCTGGAGGACCGGTTGCTGCGGTTTCCGATCGCGGCTTAGTTCGGGTTCAGCATAGCTCAACCGTGCGGCACCGGCCCGCTCCCCCACCCGGCCACCCACAGGGTATTCTGGATGGGTGGCCGGGTGGGGGAGCGGGCCGGTGCCGCACCACTCAACGCCGCTCCGTTTTCCCCGCGCAGGTCGCTGGTCCCGGACCGGCGAGACGACATGTCGCGTTGCCCTCAATCCGTACCGTGCCGGTGCCGAGCGTCGAGACGGCGGCGGTGAAGCGGGCGGTGAAGCGGCTGTCGCCGGCGCTTTGCGAATGAACGGTGAGGTCGTTGACCGAAACCCCGCCCGCGTCGATCGATCCGGCACCATAGTTCATGAAGCGGGCGTTGCGCGCGCTGCCGCCGCTGACCTTGACGTTGCCCGTGCCGGTCAATGTTGTGACGAGCTGATCGGCGCTGAGCGTGCCGACGGTCAGCGACCCCGCGCCATTGACGCCGAGGTCGATGCGCTGGCCGCTCATGCTGTCGATGTCGAGCTTGCCGCCGCCGTTGATGTTGGCACCGCGCAGCCGGGGCGAGGCGATGGTGATCGTCGCCACCCCGTCTTGCTCGCGCCAGCCTTCCCAGGTCGAGCGATCGGCGCCGACGACCAGGGTGCCACCTTGGTTGCGGATGCTGACCCGGTCGATCGCGGCACGCGCACCGGTGACGATGGCGGACGGTGAGCCGGGGATCACGCGCACCACAAACGGGCCGTCGATGCGGATGCGCTCGAACCCGGTGAGCAGGATATTCTTCGCCTGTGGCGCGGGGGCAGCGCCGAGGACGAGAAGGGCGAGGGGGATCAGGGTGCGCATGCTCGACGCATCGCACCCTTGCCCCGGGTCATCAAGCGATCAGCTGCACCGTGCGCTGCCCGATCCCATTTTGCTGACCGAGCATTTGGCGCCGCCGGTCACCTCGACATCGCCCGATCCGACGATCGACACGCTGGCCTGACCGGTCAGCTGGGCGCGGACGTTGCCCGACCCGGCGATCGAAATGTCGCCCTTTGCCGCCTTGAGCGCGGCGGCGTCGATGTCGCCCGATCCCGCGATCGAAGCGCCTATTTCGGTCGCCTGGCCCGCGACGCGCAAATCGCCCGATCCGGCGATCGACAGCGTCGCCTTACCGCCGTTCAGCGCGGCGACGGTCAGATTGCCCGAACCCGCGATGGAACCGTCGAAATCGCCCTCGGCGCGGTCGATCGTCATGTCGCCCGATCCGGCAACGCTGGCGCTGGCCAATTTGGGCATGGTGACGGTGATCTTTGCACCCTTGTTGCCGCCCCATTTCCAGTCGCCGTCCTTGCGACCGATGCGCAATGTGCTGCCGTCCTTGCGGATTTCGAGCTTGTCGAGCAGCGCACTGTCACCCTCTGCGGTGACCGCGAAGGTCGCGCCGGTTTTCACCTCGACATCGTCCGAGCCGCGCAGCGACACGCCGGTGAAATCGGTGACCTGAAAACTGCGGGTGCCGCCGGTGCCGCTGGGCTGGACGACATCGCCGCTCATCCCGTTAGCGAAGTTGCACGCGGCAAGCGGCAGTGCGGCGGCGAAAATCAGAGCGAGGTTCATCGTGACTCTCCCATGTGTGTTGTCACGATAATACACTCTTGATCAGCGGCACGCAAACGAAAAGGGGCGGCCGTTGCCGGCCGCCCCCCATTCATCAAATTGGATTCGTCAGGCAATGCGACCGATCAGGCGGTAACCTTGTCCTTGTTATAGATCGCCGCCGAAGCGCGCAGAATGTCGAGCAGCTTTTCCAGCGCCGCCTTCTCGTCGATCTCTTCCATCGCGGCGAGTTCGCGGGCGAGGCGGCTGGCCGCAGCCTCGAAGATCTGGCGTTCGGAATAGCTCTGTTCGGGCTGGTCGTCGGCGCGAAACAGGTCGCGGACCACTTCGGCGATCGACACCAGGTCGCCCGAATTGATCTTCGCCTCATATTCCTGCGCACGGCGCGACCACATGGTGCGCTTGACCTTGGGCTTGCCCTTCAGCGTGTCGAGCGCCTCGCGCAGCGTCTTGTCGCTCGACAGCTTGCGCATGCCGACGCTCTCGGCCTTGTTGGTGGGCACGCGCAGCGTCATTTTCTCTTTTTCAAAACGGAGCACGTACAGCTCGAGCTGCATGCCCGCGATTTCCGATTTCTGGAGTTCGATTACACGGCCAACGCCGTGCTTTGGGTAAACGACATAATCGCCGACATCGAAGGACAGCGCCTTGACAGCCATGTGCGGGAAGCCTTTCTAATGAACCATGCCCAACGGGGATTGCGCCGTTCGTCCGGTGCGGTTACCGGGATGATGACGCGATCGGGGCAAATGCTTTACGGTCTCCAGTACGAGGTCACGAATCCTCGCGTCCGTGCGCTTGTTTAACATAGTTGCAATAAAATTACCACCCTTGAAACACCGTCATCCGGTGATGTCAGTGACTTGAGCGGCGCGATCTCTACGATTGTCCCGATACCCGCTTCACGTCATAACGCGGACGATGCTGTCGCTTTTGCTGTTTTTCGCCGTTCAGGCAGATTCCGCCGCGCAAAGCTATTCACCTGCAGTCAAAACGCTGATTGCCGACCATGCTCGGCTGGCACCGGGCGAACTCGCCAAAAGGCTGGCGGCGCTGGCGGATCGTGGCGATCTTTCGGCAGCGCAGGCCTTGGGGGAAATGGCGCAGCAAGGCGCGTTGGGCGTCCCCAGAAATCTGCCTATGGCTTGTGACTGGTATGAGCGCGGTTCGGCCTTGCGTGGAGATTCCACGCACAATCTGGCGCTCTGCTTCGAGACTGGCAATGGTCGCCCGCAGGACATGGTGCGTGCCCGCACGCTTTATCAGGCGGCCGCCGCCAAGGGTTGGGTGCAGGCGAAATGCGCGCTGGGCACGATGCTGGTCGCCGGTCGCGGCGGCGCAGTCGATGCCGCGCGTGGCGTGGCGCTGTGCCGCGAGGCGGCGGAGGCGGGTAACGCGAACGCGCAGACCGACTATGGCGGGTTTCTGCTGACGGGCAAAGGCATCGCCCGCGATCCCGTGGAGGCGCGCAAATGGCTGACTGCCGCAGCCGAGAGGAAGCAAGCCAATGCCGCCTTCCTGCTCGCGCAAATCCACATGAAGGGCGACGGCACGCCGCGCGACCCGGCACAGGCCGAGCGTTGGTGGCGCGTCGCCTATGAGGGCGGACGCGCGGACGCGGCGATCCATGTCTCGAACGCGATCTATGCGCGGATCGCGCCGGACGGCGAGACCATCGCGGATCGTTCGCTGATTCCCGAATGGATGCGGTGGGTCAGGATCGCTGCGACCGAGGAGCCGGACCCGGCGCTACGCGCAAAATGGCAGGAAATGTTACGGTCGCTCGAAAAGGGCGACTGAGGATCAGTCGCCAGCACCGGGCTCCGGCGAGAAATATTTGTCGAACTTGCCCTCTTCGCCCTTGTGCTCATCGGCGTCCGCCGGGGTCTGGTCGCCCTTGCGCGTGACGTTGGGCCATTGCGCGGAGAAGCTGTTGTTCAGCTCAAGCCATTTTTCCAGCCCGCTTTCGGTGTCGGGCAGGATCGCCTCGGCCGGGCATTCGGGCTCGCACACGCCGCAGTCGATGCACTCGCTGGGATTGATGACGAGCATATTGTCGCCCTCATAGAAGCAGTCGACCGGGCAGACCTCGACGCAGTCCATATATTTGCAGCGGATGCAGGCGTCGGTGACGACGTAGGTCATGGCAGGTCTGGCCCCTAAAAGCGCCCGTCCGGGCTATTTCTGCGTTTCTGCTATGCCCGCCGACCGAACGCGTCAATCAATAGGCTCTTTCTGCGATACGTTCTCAATCTTTAGCGGGTTCAGGCGGCGGGGTGCCTGCGCGAAGGTCGGTATAGCAGGCGCTTCCCTCAGCCGGTGGACCGCGCCGGTGCGGCAATGCCTGTATGCGGATGACGCGAACCTGTCCGCCATGTGTCAGGAATGCGAGGATGTTGCCGGGCCGCACCGCCACATGCGCACGATCGACGATGCGGCCGTCGATGCGCAGATGGCCGCCCTCTGCCAGCGCGCGCGCGAAGTTGCGCGACGCCGAAATGCGCGACCACCACAGGAACCGGTCGAGCCGCATGGCCGGCTCACTCATCGATCAGCTCGGCCAGCGCGGCAAAGGCATTGTCGCGCGGGGCGGGCTTCGCCTTGGCCAGCGGGGTCAGGCCTTGCCACATCCAGCGCGGCGGCTGTCCGGTTGGCGCGCGGACGCCGCGAAAGCCGAGCTGCGCCATCAGTCTGGCGAGCGTGTCGGTCGTCAGGCCGATCGACGTGGCGAGTGCGGGGTCGGGCGCGAACGGCGTGCGGCCCTTTCGTGCGTCATGCGCCGCGCGCGCGACGCGCTCGACCAGGTCGATGCGGACGGCCTGTGCGCCGAGCGGACGAAATCCATGTTCAAGCGTGGCACCGGGGGCATCGCGCGGTAGGACCGTGGCGCCGTCGCGCGGCGTGTCGGGGAGTGCGAGCAACGCGCGGCGGGCGGCGGCGGGGCGGGGCTTGAGCAGGCCGGGGGCGAAGATGTCGAGCGTGCCGATGACGAGCCCGGCGGCGCGGAGGCGCTTGCGCTCGTCCGGCTCCAGCGTTTCGACGAGCTTGCCCGCCGCGCGGCGTGGCAGCAGCCCGCCCGCCTTGACCAGCAATCCTGCAAGCGCGCGGACGCGCCCGCTGGCACCGGCATCGCGGCTGAGCGAGTCGAGCGTGGCGATATCGGGCAAGTCGGCAGCGATGCGATCCGCGAACCAGCGCTCGATCCGCGCGAGGCTGTTCACTCGGATTTTCGCATCGAGCACGTCGAGCGACTTGTCGAGGCGGATGCGCGGACGCACCGGGTTGCCGGTCGCCTCAAGCGTCGCAACCGGGTGGTCGCGCCAGATGATCGCGGCATCCGCAAGCGCGAGGTCGGCGGCTGGCGCATCGGCGAGCGCAGCACCGCGCGCGCGAATTTCGCTCGCCAGCCCCTTTTCGGCGGCGGCAAGCAGCATGCGCTTGTCGGCGACCTTGGCATCGGGCGCGACCGCGAAGCGGAAGCCACGCAGATGGCCCAGCACATGATCCTCGACGCTGACCGCGCCATCGGCCGCAACCGTCACTGGCAGGTTGGATGCGTCGGCACCGATGCGCCGCAGCAGGACGGTGGTGCGCTTGTCGACGAAGCGCTGGGTCAGGCTGGCGTGGAGCGCGTCGGACAGCCGCTCCTCCAGCGCCTGTGTGCGTGCCGCCCAATGTTCGGGTTCGGCGAGCCAGTCGGCGCGCTGTGCGATATAGGCCCAGCTGCGGGCGGCGGCGATGCGGCCCGCAATCGTCTCGACATCGCCATCGACGCGGTCGAGCCGGGCGATCTCGTCGGCGAACCATTGGTGGGGCAAGTGCAAGGTCCCCTCGCTGAGATGGCCGAAGATGCGCGCGACGAAGCGGGTGTGCGGGTCGATGCCGAGCTTACGGAAATCGGGGAGGCCACAGGCGGACCAGAGGCGGGCAACGGCACGGGGCG
This sequence comes from Sphingomonas sp. LT1P40, assembly GCF_036663835.1. Classification (NCBI taxonomy): domain Bacteria; kingdom Pseudomonadati; phylum Pseudomonadota; class Alphaproteobacteria; order Sphingomonadales; family Sphingomonadaceae; genus Alteristakelama; species Alteristakelama amylovorans. Next base: position 180,767 of record NZ_JAXOJT010000002.1, on the reverse strand, counting down.
AGCGGACGCGCTGACGCACCCAGTCCTCCCCCGACAGGCGTTTGAGCACCGCGAGGTCGAGCGCTTCGGGTGCTGCGCGCAGGACGGAGGAATCGGGTTTCTGTTCGAGGCTCTCGATCAGCGCATCGATGGTCGAATGATCGGGGTCGCCGTTGCGCCAGAAGAGGTGGTCGAGTCGGGGGATATGGTGGCCCTCGATCGCCGCGATCTCTTCCGGGGTGAATGCGCCCGGCCCTTCCTCGCTCAGCGCGCCGAAGCTGCCGTCGCGCTGATGCCGTCCGGCGCGGCCCGCGATCTGCGACATTTCGGCGATGGTCAGGCGGCGCTGGCGGCGGCCGTCGAACTTGTTGAGCGATGCGAAGGCGACATGATCGACATTGAGGTTGAGGCCCATGCCGATCGCGTCGGTGGCGACGAGATAATCGACCTCGCCCGACTGGAACATCGCCACCTGAGCGTTGCGCGTGCGCGGCGAAAGCGACCCCATAACGACGGCGGTGCCGCCGCGCAGGCGGCGCAAAGCCTCGGCGACGGCGTAGACCTCCTCGGCCGAAAAGGCGACGATCGCCGAGCGTTTGGGCAGGCGTGACAGTTTCTTCGCACCCGCATAGCTGAGCGTGGAGAAGCGCGGGCGCGAGATGATTTCGGCTTCCGGCACCAGCTGGCGCAGGACCGGGCGGAGCGAGTTGGAACCCAGGATCATCGTCTCGTCACGACCGCGTGCGCGCAGGATGCGGTCGGTGAATATGTGGCCGCGCTCCATGTCCGCGCCCAGTTGCCCCTCGTCGAGCGCGACGAAGCCCACGTCCGCATCGGTCGGCATCGATTCCGCCGTACACAGGAACCAGCGCGTGCCGGGGGGCATGATGCGTTCTTCGCCGGTGACCAACGCGACTTCCTTTGGTCCCTTGATCGCGACGACACGGTCATAGACTTCGCGCGCCAGCAGCCGCAGCGGGAAACCGATCATGCCGCTCGAATGGCCGCACAGCCGCTCGATCGCGAGGTGCGTCTTGCCGGTGTTGGTGGGGCCGAGCACCGCAGTGACTGGACCGTTGGAGAAGCCATTCATTACGCCGGACAAGATCGTGCCGAGTCGGGCGCGACGCAAGCGTTTGCGTGACCTGTTTCACTGCGGGATGGTTAAGTTCACGTCCCGTCTCCGCACCCGCACGACTCGCCGCAAGGAGACGCCTGCCACCCGCTGCTTAATTTGACTTTAGGGACTCGCATCCACAACGATCCCACCCGTGCCGGGGGTCGGCATTGAATTGCGATTTTGGGGGGCGGCGCACCTTGTTTCTGCGCACCGATCATGGATTCGAGCAAGCGGGTGGCACCACCGCGCTCTCCTTCGGTCGTTCGCTCGCCGTTCGCAAACGCACCCTCGCCGACCGGTTCCGCGAACTTTATCCCGATTTCGAGGCCATTCCCGACCTGGGCTCGCGTATCGGCAGCGGCGAATGGTTTCGCGGGGCCGCGACCTGTGCGGTGCTGTGCGCTGGCGTGGTGCTGTTGTCGCCGGGGTTCGAGCGACCGATCTATGGCAGCGTGCCCGGCGCGCTGAAGGGCAGCGATGCCGATGTCGCGCGCGCGCAGGCGATCGCGCCGCTGACGATGGGCGCGAAGACCGGCACGAAACTGGGTGCGACCAATCTGGTCGCCAATCTGACCGACACGCCCGAACGGCCGATCTTGCAGCACACCGTTACGCTGAGCGGCGGCAGCCTTCAGGCGGCGCTGGTGCGATCCGGGGTTGGCAAGTCCGATGCTGCTTATGCCGCCGACCTGATCGCCGCCGCCGTGCCGCTGAACGATCTCAAATCCGGTACGCAGATCGATCTGACGCTGGGCCGCCGTGTCGACAAGTCGCAGCCGCGGCCGCTGGAGAAAATGGCGTTCCGGGCGCGCTTCGATCTTTCCCTCGAACTCGTGCGCGCGGGCAATGCGCTGGCGCTCAACGAAATTCCGATTGCTATCGACCACACCCCCTTACGCATTCGCGGGCGGGTGGGCGACAGCCTGTATCGCTCGGCGCGCGCGGCGGGTGCTCCGGCCAAGGCGGTCGAAGCCTATATCCGTTCGGTCGCCACGCGCATGCCGATCGGCAATGTCGGTTCGGACAGCCAGTTCGACATCATCGTCGAGCAAGCCAAGGCCGCGACCGGCGAGGTGCAACTGGGCACCCTGCTCTATGCCGGACTGAACGGCGGGTCGCGCAAGTTGCAGCTGGTGCGGTGGGAGGAAGACGGTCGGGTCAGCTGGTATGACGGCAGCGGCAGCGGCGAACGCAAGGGGCAGATGGCGATGCCGGCATCGGGCCGGATCAGTTCGGGCTTTGGGCTGCGTCGTCATCCGGTGCTGCGCTTCACGCGGATGCACAAAGGGCTCGACATCGCCGCCGGTTACGGCGCGCCGATCCGCGCCGCCAATGACGGCAATGTCGCCTTTGCCGGGCGCAATGGCGGCTATGGCAATTTCGTGCGGCTGAACCATTCGGGCGGCATGGGCACCGGCTATGGCCATATGAGCCGGATCGCGGTGAGCAATGGCCAGCGCGTCGCGCGCGGACAGGTGATCGGCTATGTCGGGTCGACCGGTATCTCGACCGGCCCGCATCTGCATTATGAGCTGTATCGTAACGGCGTGGCGATCAACCCGCGTTCGGTATCCTTTTCGGTCGTCCAGCAGCTGGGCGGCAGCGATTTGCGCGAGTTCAAGGCGAAGCTGTCGCGGCTGCTGGCGGTGCCGGTTGGGGGCACGCGCGGCAAGCCGGCCGAAACCGAAGCGGAATGAAGCCGATCGACCGGCGAACATTGCTGATCGGTGCGGCGGGGACGGTTGCGGCGTGCGTGCCGATGGGGCGCGGAGACGCGTCATCGACCGAAATCTGGACCTTCGACTCGCTTGAGCGGATCGGTGGCTTGCGGCCGCGGATCGAGGGTGCGCCGAAGCTGATCGACAGCCCGCTGGGCCGCGCGGTCGCATTCGACGGTGCGAAGGACGTGATCTTCATCGACCGGCATCCGCTGGCCGGTGCGGCGCAATTCACGTTCGAGGCGCTGTTCCGCCCCGATGGCGGGGCATTCGAGCAGCGCTGGTTCCATCTGGAAAGTGGCGACGGGGCCGACCCGACCGCGCGCACGGGGCAGCGGATGCTGTTCGAGATCCGGGTGGAGCAGGACGAATGGTATCTCGACACGTTCATTCTGGGGCCGGGCTATCGCCAGCCGCTGATCGTGCCGGAAAAGCGGTTTCCGCTGGGCCGCTGGTATCATGTCGCGCAAAGCTATGACGGGACGACCTATCGCGCTTACGTCAACGGGGCGCTGCAGGCGGAGGCGGCGCTGACGTTTACGCCGCAGGAGCCGGGTCGTGCGTCGGTGGGGATGCGGATGAACAAGGTCAGCCCGTTTCGCGGCGCGGTGCGCGCGGCAGCCTTTACCCGCGGTCGGGCGCGAATGCCGGGCGAATTCGCGTTGACGACACCCGCCTGACTTAACGCCCCTGCGCGCGCCAGCGTTTGATCGTGCGCTCCAGGATAACCTCTTCGCCGCCGGCATGACGCCAGAGTTGGGAGAATAGCGGATCGGCCGAGGCGGGACGCTTGATCTCTTCCAGCGCGTCGAACGAAACGCGCACCGGGGTGGCGACGCCCTCGCCGACCATGATGCACTCGCGGTTGCGCAGCGCGGGGATCGAATCGAGAAAACCGCGTGCGCCTTCGGGCATCGCCGCACGCACGAACGCCTGATCGCGGTCGTTGTTGAGGCGCATGGCAATGATCGTGCCGCATTGCGAAAGCACGCCTTCGGCCAGATCGGACGGGCGCTGGGTAATCAGGCCGAGCGAGACGCCGTATTTGCGGCCCTCTTTGGCGATGCGGCTTAGAATCTTGCCGACCGACGAGCCATCGGCGTTGCGTTCGTTGGGAACGTAGCGGTGCGCTTCCTCGCAAACGAGCAGGATCGGGCGCTGCGATTCGCCGCGCGACCAGATCGCGTAATCGAACACCATCCGGCTGAGCACCGCGACGACGACCGACGTAATCTCGCTCGGCACGCCCGAGACGTCGATGATCGAGATCGGCTTGCCGTCGCCGGGCAGGCGAAAGATGCGCGCGATGAAGCTGGCCATCGTGTCCGCGACCAGCATGCCCGAGAACATGAAGGCATAACGCGGGTCGGCCTTGATCTCCTCGATCTTGCTCTTCAGCCGCAGATAGGGGGCGGTGTCGGTGGCCTTGTCCATCTTGCCCATCTCGTTTTGCAGGATGGTGGTCAGATCGGACAGCAGATAGGGGATCGGCGCATCGACGGTGAGCTTGCCGAATTCGGCGGCGAGGCGGTTCTTCTGCTTCGCCATCAGGATGCAGCGCGCGAGGATGTCGCCATCGACCTGACGATCCGACCCCTCGGTCGTCACGAAAACCTCGCAATGCTCCTCGAAGTTCATCAGCCAGTATGGCATTTGCAGGTTCGACACGTCGAACAATGCGCCATTGGTCTTGAACGCCGCCGAATATTCGCCGTGCGGATCGATCATCACGATGTGACCCTGCGGTGCCAGATCGCAGATGCGGTGGAGGATCAGCGCGGCGCTGGTCGATTTGCCGGTGCCGGTCGAGCCGAGCAGCGCGAAATGCTTGCCCAGCATCGCGTCGATATAAAGCGCGGCGCGAATATCCTTGGTCGGATAGACATTGCCGACCTCGATATGCGCGCGATCGTCGGCGGCATAGATTTGCTTGAGGTCGGCGGTCGAGACCGGGAAAACCAATGTACCGGGCGAGGGATAGCGGGTGACGCCGCGGCGGAAACTATAGAGCTTGCCGGTCAGACGCTCCTCATCGCCTTCGCCGAGGAAATCGACCTGAGCGACGATGCGGCCGGTCGCGTCGTCGAGGCGCAGTGCGCGGACATTGGCGATCAGCCAGGCGGAGCCGGAACGCATCTTGATCTGGCTGCCGACGGTACCGGCATTGGCGATGGCGGGATCGGCGCTCGTCGAGAGAGATTCGAGCGCGGCGCGATCGAGCACTACTTCGCTGGACGCGCCGCCGATCGCGGAAACCGCGCCGATGCCCGAAATCGCACCACTCGCGGCAGCCGGCACCACCGCTTCCGAAGCGGGGCGGATACGATCGAACCGGTGTCCGCCCAGATCTTCAGTCATCAAGCCGTGTCGCTCCTGGCACCAAACGCGACCGTTATGGAGCAGACAAGGTAAAGATAGCGTGTGTGAGACCGTTGGTTCGCACCGATGCCCCAATCAGAATCTTCTCCAGATCGCCCCGGCGGCCCAGCCGAACAGGATCGACAGGAACACGGCGGCAAGGCCGTAGAGCACCGACGATCGTTCCGCGGCATGCGCGATCCAGCGCTCGAACCCGGATTTGCGGATATCGATGTCGCGCACGGCGGCGGCAAGGACGCGGCCGTCGCGGATCAGAAAGGTCTCGGCGGTGAAGCGGCCCACCGGGACCCGTGCGGGAATGTTGATGCGCGCGCGGTAGAGCACGTCTTCGGTGATCTCGACCGTCTTGGGCGCTTCGTAATACAGGCCGGTGCGGCGTTTGAGGCCGACCAGCCCGGCATCGAACCGCGCCTGCACCGCCGGGACTGCGCCCGAGGCGGGGGAGAGCTGAAGGCTGTCGAGGCCGAGTTCGTAGATCGCCCGGCTGCGCGCATCGACGATCTCGCGGATCGGGCGCGACGAGGCGATGGCGTAGAAGGACGGTGCCGAGCGGTAGCGGGTGCGATCGGCATTGACCCAGATCCCCGCGACCTTCTGCTTTTCGCGCACCAGCACCGATTCGGTCGGCCCTTTCACCACCACGACGATGTCGGCGGGTGGCTCGCCCGGCTGACGACCGCTGCCCCCGGCGTGAAGGATCGCGCCGAACAGCAGCAAGTCCGCGCCGGTGAAAGAATAGGCGATTTCGATCTCGCGCTGCGACACATCCGGGACCAGCACCGGCTTGGCCTGACCGAGGAGGAGCGGCGCGGCGAGCGCGAGGAGAAGGGCGGCGCGTTTCACCCGAGTTCGACCGAGAAGATTTCGTCAGGCTGCCAGGCGAGGCCGAGCAGGATGCGCAGCGCGACGAGCAGGACCATGACCGCCAGCGCGAGCCGAAGATATTCGGGTCTCACGCGCTGGGCGAAGCGCGCCCCGAGTTGTGCGCCGACGACCGAGCCGAGCAACAGTAGCACGGCGAGCACGATATCGACTGCCTTGGTCGTCACCGAATGGACCATCGTCGCGGTCGCACTGACGAACAGGATCTGAAACAGCGAGGTGCCGACGACGACCTGAGTCGGCATCCCCAGCAAATAGAGCATCGCCGGGATCAGGATGAAGCCGCCACCGACGCCCAGCAGCATCGTCAGGATGCCGGTGGCAAGGCCGAGCAGCAGCGGCGCAAGCGGCGAGATGTAAAGGCCCGAGCGGTAGAAGCGAAAGCGAAACGGGAGCGCCGCGACCATCGGATGATGCCGTCGCCGCTTGGCGCGGGGCGTCGCCCCCTCTCGCGTATTGCGGACTGCGCCCAGCGATTCCGACAGCATCAGCCAGCCGATCGATCCGAGCATCAGGACGTACAGGATTGCGATCACGGTATCGATCTGGCCGCTGGCCTGCAGCAGCGTGAACAGGATCGCACCTGCGCCCGACCCCAGTACACCGCCCCCGATCAGCACGAATCCCATATGATAATCGACGCCGCCCCGGCGCAGATGCGCGAACACGCCGGATACGCTCGCCCCGGTCACTTGGCTGGCGGCGGAGGCGGCGGCGACGGTCGGCGGGATGCCATAAACGATCAGCAACGGCGTCGTCAGAAACCCGCCGCCGACGCCGAACATGCCCGAAAGCACGCCGACGCCCAGACCCAGCAACACGATGACAAGCGCGTTGACCGAGAGATTGGCGATGGGGAGATACAGGTCCATGCGCTGCCCTGCCTAGCCGCTTGCGCACGCGGGCGGAAGGCGCATGACGGTGTCCTCATCAAACGCCGCGCAAGTCGCAGGCTTACCTGTCTTCAGCCTTCAAACGTTGCAGTTCGGCGGTGTCGGCGCGCATCTTCTGCTCATCGCCGAGCCATTTGTAGATGTCGGCCCGCATGGCCAGCGACCATCTATCGCCGGGATCCACGCGCAAGGCCGCCGAAAGATAACCGATCGCGCCACGCGGATCGCCGCGGTTGAGGCTGAGCAGCGCCTCTCCCCGAAACGCGACAAGGTTCGACGGCTCAAGCGCGCGAACCGCCGCGAAGTCGCTTCTTGCCGCCGCCTCTTGCCGTTTCCAGGCATAGGCAATGCCGCGATTGGCGAGCGGCACCGGATCGTCGGGCGCAAGCCGGTGCGCCTCCGTAAAATCCGCCACGGCGCGATCGAGCTTGCCGTGGTCGAGGAAGATCAGTCCGCGATTTACATAGCCTTCGGCTTCGCTCGTCTCCTCGCGCATTTCGATCAGCGCGTTGCACGCCGCCAGCCGTTCGCGCGCCGGATAAGCGCGGGTCGCATCCTGGCACCGCTCCCGCGCGGCGTGCAGCGGGACTCGCAAATGCATGTGAACGCCGAGCCAGAGAAACAGGAGGCCGAGCAACGAATTCCACCCTGCCGAGAGCCAGAATCGCGCGGGCTGTCCCGCCCGCTCGTAACTGTCGGGAAAGCCCTTGGCCAAGGGGCGGATGCGGCCCTTTGACACGCTGCGGGCGACAGCCGCGAGCATCGCGATCCCGCCGGCCACGATCAGCAACGGCCAGAAATGCCGCGATTGGGCGAACCGGCCTGCGGCTGGCGTGAAGATGAAGATGGCAAAGCCGGCCAGGGCAATGAGCGCGATCAGACTTCCCCAGAATCGACCGGATGCGCGCCAGTTCGAGGGCGTGCTGCGCGAATCGATGGCCTGGCGGTAGAGGTGGCGGGCAGGGAAAAAGGTGACGGCCGCGATTACCGGCAGCAGCCAGATCTGAACCGGAATATCGTCAAACATGCCGATCGATGCTGACCGTCTCAGGCGCGTTTCGCAACAGCGTCATGATCCCGCGCCTGAACGCAGGAAGCGTCGTCAAAAATCGGTCCCCAGCGTCAGCGCGGGGCCGGAACCCGGACTGGCATTGCCCGCGACGCGTTCGCGCCAGTCGACCGCGAGGCGCACGGCGCGGTCGCCCAGCGGTACCGTGGCGACGGCAGTGGGACCGACATCCAGGCGTGTCGCGTCGCGCTGTGCGGCACCCCAGCCGCCTGCGCCGAGATCGAGCCGCGCGCGACCGGTCGAGGCGACCTCACGCACCACGCGGAGCGCCCCGTCGGCGAACGGGTCGATCCGCTTGCGCGCGACCGCGCCCGCCTGCCCATAGGCTTCGAGCTTGAAATCGAGCGGTAGCGCGACGCCATCGACACCGCCGACGATCCCGATAGCAGGCCCGCCGGCCGTGCCGTCGAGACCGACACGGTGTTCGGCGACGAACCGCACGGGCGCGTCGAGCGGACGCCATTCCGCGCCGAGTGCGAGTTCGCGGCCGGGTCGTGCAAGAGCGCCGCTGACTCGCGCATAGAATGCGAGGCGGCGATTGCCGCCCAGCGCATAGGCGACGCGGATGCCCGCCTGATCGCCGCCAAGCTGCGGCCCGCCCGCCGACGCGCCGCGCCGCGTGACGAACCAGGCGCTGCCCGACCAGCGTGACGGCTGGGCGCGCTCCGGCAGCATTGCGGGCGGCGCAGCGCGGCGGGGAAGCGCGCCGGACGGTGCGCCCAGCACCTCCTCGCTACCGAACGAGACGAGTCCCAGCATGGCGAGGTTCACGCGTGCCGGATCGCCGGCACGGGCAGTCGGCGCGAGTGCCGTAGCGACGGCGCGGAACGGCATCTCGGGGCGTGCCTGAACGCGTGGCGCAGACGCGGCGCGCTTGACACCGGCCGGTACGATGGCGGCTTCCGCTTGTTGCAATGGGAAGGCAGCCTCGATCGCCTCACCCAGCGTGCCGCCCTCGGGCCAGAGCAAGACCACCCGTGCGCTGGCCCACGTTGCAGCGACCAGTGCGACGAAACGGATCGGGCGGCCACGCCCGTTCACCCGGCGGTCCCCTCGTTCTGATCGGGGAAGTGATGCGCGGTTTTTTCCCAGTGCGGGCGTTTGCCGTCCAGCGTCGGCCAATAGATCTTGAGCGCACGCCGCGCGGCCAGCAACGCCACCAGGTTGGCGACGAAGATGCGCGGGACCGACAACGCCGCCTGTCGCCAGCCATGCGCGCGACCGGTACACAAAGCGCGGCACAGGACGCGCCAGCCGAGCAGAACGGCATTGATCCCGAGCAGCCAGCGCATGGCACCTTCCGGAAGCGGCATGGCCGTTGCCGTCACCCCATGCCCGGCGAGCGACAGCCCCCATGCCACCAGCGCCAGATAGGCGATTGCCAGCACCGGTATCGCGAGCGTCGCGCGCCGATCGCGCATCCGCATCCAGTGATCGCCGATCGCACCCGCCCGGCCCCAGCCGACGCGATCCCAACCGGCAAGCGCAATACCCGTCATCCAGCGCGCCTTCTGACGCACTGCCGCGGAAAGCGCCGCCGGGAAATAGGCGCGGACGGCAACGAGTTCGCCGTCGCCGTCGCGAACGCGCGCCAATTTCGTGCGTCCGCCCAGAGCGGCAACGGTCAGGCCGAGTTCGTAATCCTCGGTCAGACTGGTGTCGTCGAACGGATCGCCGCCACGAGCGTCGGCGATGCGCGCCAGCATCTTGCGGTCAATCGCGCAACCGACGCCGGCAAAGGGAATGCCGGCGCGCAGCGTTTCACGCACCGCCAGATGCACCGTGTGAGCCGTCGCAAACTCATCAAGATAGTGTCCGGAGATCAGCGGTGACCGTGGATCAGGCAGCGGCAGCACCGGCACCTGCACGGCGGCGTGGTCAGTCAGATAGGCGGCGAAAACACGCAGTTCGTCAGGATGCACAAGGTCTTCCGCATCGTGGAGAACGACGGCGTGGGCCTCCCCCTCGCGACTCTCGTCATCGAGCAGGGTGCGCCACAGGCTGTTCAGGCAATCTGCCTTGGTGGTCGGGCCGGGGTTAAGGCCGATCACCGGCCTGACCCTGGCATCGATCGCTGCCACCGCTTCGACGATCGCGATAGTAGCTGTATCGTTCGGGTACACCCCGACATACAGGCGATAATCCGGATAGTCATAGCGAGCGAGCGTGGCGCGCAGCATCTGCCCGATCACCGCAGATTCATCCCAGGCAGCGATGAATATTGCGATGCGGCCTGCTGGTTTGTCGAGCGCGCGCGGCGGCTCCGGTCGAAACCAGTTGCATATGCGACACCAGAGATAGGCCAGATCAACCGCCAGATCGTCGATCCCGCCGATCAGGAAGCCGATCGCGGCGAACAGCATCGCTTCGCGGGCGATCGCGTCGATGACCAACAGCACGGTGTCGATGGCCGGCACGCCGTTTCCCCCGATTCGGACACGATAGTGTCTGTTACGGACAAGGCATGTTCAAGCGCTTGTTTTATACTCGAAAAGAGAAAGCCGGCCCGCAACGAGGACCGGCGTCAAATTCTTAACGAACGGACGGGATTAGCCGTCGTAATCAGCACCCAGATTCTGGTTGCGCGGCGGTGCGGCGGCGGTGAGGCGCAGCGCCTCTGCCGATGCGGCCAGCGAACCGACCTCGTCGGGCGCTTCCTCGTCGTCGATCTGGACGCGCTGCAGGCTGTTGACCAGCGATTCTTCCAGATGATCCGGACGCACCATCTCCTCCGCGATCTCGCGCAGGGCGACCACAGGGTTTTTGTCGCGGTCCCGGTCGATCGTCAGTTCGGCACCGCCCGAAATCTGGCGTGCACGCTGAGCGGCGATCAGGACGAGGTCGAAACGATTGGGAATCTTGTCGACGCAATCTTCGACAGTGACGCGCGCCATGAAACGCTTCCTTCGGCAACACTATGGGAAAGGGGGCGACTTAGGGAGGGTGGCCGGACGAGTCAAGAAAATCGGCGTTTCGGGGCTGTTCGCGGGACGGCGGCTCGTGCAAGCGGGGTGCATGGAGCAGGCCGAACCGATCCAACCTGTCGCGCAACCGGGTGCATTGCCCGCTGCGCCGCACGACATCGTGCCCGAACCGCCGCCGCAACCGGTATTCGGAATCGAGGGTAACCGCCTGACGCTGCTCGACACCGGCCCGCGCCGTCTCGATGCGTTGCTCGCCCTGATCGCGGAGGCACGCCAGTCGCTCAGGCTGCTTTATTATATCTACACCGACGATGCGGTGGGTGAGCGGGTGCGCGACGCGATGGTGGCGGCGGTGGGGCGCGGCGTCGCGGTGACGCTGATCGCCGATGCGCTGGGCAGCGATCCGGCGCATGACCGCGATTTCTTTGCCCCGCTGCGCGAAGCGGGGGGCAATGTCTGTTTCTTCGAGCCGCGGCTGGGCCGCCGCTATCTGTTGCGCAATCATCAGAAGATCGCGCTGGCCGATGCCGAAACTCCGGATGCGCGGGTCATCATCGGCGGGTTCAATATCCAGGACGATTATTTTGGCGCGCCGGGACCCGATGCATGGCGCGATCTCGGATTGCTGGTCGAGGGGCCGGCGGCGGCGCGGCTGGGCGGGTATTTCGACGCGCTGTGGCGCTGGGCACGGCGACCCAAGGCGCCGCTGCGCGGGTTGCGCCGTGCGCTGTCGCACTGGAGCGAACCGGAGGGCAGGCTGCGCTGGTTGCTGGGCGGACCCACGCGGCGATTGTCGCCATGGGCACGGGCGGTGCGCCGCGATCTGAAGGGCGCGCGGCGGATCGACATTCTCGCCGCCTATTTCTTTCCGAACCCGGCGATGTTGCGGCGACTGGGCCGCGCGGCGCGGCGCGGGGGCGAAGTGCGCGTGGTGCTGCCTTCGGTCACCGACAATGCGCTGACATTATGGGCGGCACGCTTCACCTATCGCGGGCTGCTGCGGCGCGGGGTGCGGATTTTCGAGTATCTGCCGACCAAGCTGCACACGAAGCTGTTCGTGATCGACGATGTGGTACAGATCGGGTCGGCCAATTTCGACATGCGCAGCCTGTACCTGAACTTGGAGGTGATGCTGCGGATCGAGGATCGCGCGTTCGCCGCGCATGTCCGTGCCTATGTCGATGGCGAGGTGCGGCGATCGCTGGATGTGACGCCGGAACTGCACCGCGAGCGCACCGGCCTGTGGACGCGGATCAAGCAGGCGGCGGTGTATCTGGTGGTCGCAGTGATCGACTATCGGGTCACGCGATTCCTGAATTTCGGGTCGAAGGACTGACCCCGAGCGCACAGGCCCGGGGTCAATCGGGGCATTACTTCACCGCAGCCAGTGCCTTTTCCGCGCCGGCCAGCGCTTCGGGGGTCAGTTGATCGGGGGCTTGGGCGGAAAGCTGACGCAGGCTCATGCCCTTGAACATCTCATAGGCTGCATGCGTGGTCACACCGGGCAGGCTGGCGTCGAGCGCCGCCTTTGCCGCCGGGTCGGCGACGATGTCCTGTACGGGCGTGTCGAGATTGAACTTGGCGGCCGCTGCGGCGGGGGCGGGGGCGGGGGCCGGTGCCGGTGCCGGTGCCGGTGCGGTCTGGGCGACGGCGGCGGGCGCGAGCGTGACAACCGCAAGCGCGGCGAACAGGGCAATCTTCATGGAAATTTATCCTCCCAGCGGCGCGCGAATCGCAACCGGCCCGTGGCGGGCGGCGTCGACCCTAGCGCGGGGATTTTCCCGATGCGAGAGGCCCCATCGTCAGCATCCAGAAATCGGGCGGCGCGCCCAGCCGTGCGGGCATGATGCTGGTGCCAAGACCGGCGGAGACGATCGTCGTCTGCGATGGCTCACGCACCATGCCGCAGCGGAAACGCTCGCCATAGCGCGATCCGGTCGAGACCGCGCCGATCACCGGCAGCACGACCTGACCGCAATGCGTGTGTCCGGCGAGGACGAGACGGAAGCGGGTCGGCAGCACCGGGCCGAGATCCGGAATGTGTCCGAAGATCACCAGTGGCGTGCCGTGCGGAGTTCGCCGATTCATGGCGGCGATATCGGCAGGCGCGGCGCGGCGATAGTCGTTGCCGACGATTACCAGCGGTCCGACGCGAGCGGGTTCGTTCCACAGCATCCGGATGCCGGCGGCGCGCATGGCATGGACGATCGATGCGGTACCGCCTGAATGATCGTGATTGCCGATCACCGCAAAGATGCCGAGTGGCGCGCGCAGACCGGCGAGCGGCGCAATGATCTGTGGGTCGGAATAGCGGTGCGTCGTCAGCAGCCGGTCGCCGCGATAATCCCCGGCGAGGAGGATGACATCGGGCCGCTGTGCGTTCACCTGCGCGATGATCCGACGCAGTCGAGCCGGGGGCATATCCGGCCCCTGAACATGCAGGTCGGTCACGAATGCGACGCGCAGCGGCGGCGCGCCCTTTGGCCAGCTGGCGAAACCGACATTGCCGTGGCGCACGACCGGATCGACGACGGCGTTGTGATAGAGCAGCGCCGCTGCTGCGAACAGCAACGGGACAAGGGCGATCAGCGCGCGCTTCATCGGGGGAGCGGCCCCATGCGGATCATCCAGAAATCGGGCGGCGCACCGAAGCGGAACGGCAGCACGCTGTTACCGATTCCGGCGGAGACGATGGTGGTGCGTCCGGGTTCGCGGATCATGCCACAGGCGTAGCGCTCGCCATAGCGTGAGGCGGTGGCGAGCCGGCCGATCAGCGGCAGCACGATCTGGCCGCAATGCGTGTGACCCGCCAGTACAAGCCCGAAGCGCGGCGGCAGAGCGGGCGCGATATCCGGGCTGTGGCTGAGCACGACCGTCGGTCCCGGCAGCGCGGCGGCGGCGCGCGTGAGGGCCTCGATATCGGCATTGCCGGTGTGGATATCGTCGGCACCGGCGATCGTCAGCGGCCCGGCACGGATCGCCTGATTGACCAGCACGGGGATGCCCGCCGCGCTCACTGCGCGTCGCATTGCCGGGCCGTCGCGCCAGTGGTCGTGATTGCCGAGCACCGCATAGACGCCAAGCGGGGCCTTCAAGCCTTTGAGCGACACGGCGATCTCGGTTTCGGCATAGAGCCGGGTGCGCAGCGTCCGGTCGCCGCTGAAGTCGCCCGCGATCAGGACCAGGTCGGGGCGTTCGCGGTTAACCTGTTCGACGATCCGCGCCATGCGTTCGGGCGGCAGGTCCGGACCCTGGACGTGGATGTCGCTGAGCAACGCGACGCCGATCGGCGGCGTGCCTTTGGGCCAGTTCTGGAAACCGACATTGCCATGCCGCACGACTGGATCGGTAACGGCATTGCGATACCCCAGCAGGGGAAGCGCGAGCGCAATCACGAGCAGGACGAGGGCGACGCGCTTCATCTGGCGCACGACTAGCGGAACCGGACGCGCCGCGCCATGTTGCACCTGTCATGCGCGCATTTGCCGATTTGCTGGACCGGTTGATCTACACGCGGTCGCGCAATGCCAAATTGCGGCTGATCGGCGATTATCTGAAGGCGACCCCCGATCCCGACCGTGGTTGGGCAATGGCGGCGCTGACCGGCGATCTCGATCTGCCTGCCGTCAAATCCGCGACGATCCGCGCGCTGGTCGACACGCGGGTCGATCCGGTGCTGTTCCGGCTGAGCCGTGATTTCGTGGGCGATACGGCGGAGACGGTGGCGCTGATCTGGCCCGAGCCGCTGGTCGCGCCGCCGACCGGCGAGCCGCTTAATCTGGCCAATGTCGTGGATCGGCTGGCACGGCTGTCGCGGTCGGATGCGCCCGCCGTGCTGGGCGAGATGCTCGATCGGCTGGAGGCGGATGAGCGCTATGCGTTGCTGAAGCTGGCGACCGGCGGCTTGCGTGTCGGCGTGTCGGCGCGGCTGGCGAAGACGGCGCTGGCGGAGGCGTTCGGGCTTGATGTCGATGCGGTGGAGGAGGTCTGGCACGGGTTGCAGCCGCCCTATGCTTTGTTGTTCGATTGGGCCGAGGGGCGGGGCGCACAGCCGACGGCGGCGGACGTGCCGGTGTTCCGCCCGTTCATGCTGGCGCATCCGCTGGAGGAGACGCAGGTCGATCTGGCCGACTATGCCGCCGAATGGAAATGGGACGGCATTCGCGTGCAGATCGTCCATGTCGCGGGCGAGACGCGGCTGTACAGTCGGGCGGGCGACGACATAACGGCAAGTTTTCCGGAGGTTGCGGCGGCTTTCGTGACGCCGGGGGTGCTGGATGGCGAGTTGCTGGTGAAGGGCGAGGCGCAGGGCGGTGTCGGGGGTGCGGCGAGCTTCAATGCTTTGCAACAGCGGCTGGGGCGCAAGGTGGTGCCGGCGAAGATGCTGGCCGACTATCCGGCGTTCGTGCGGCTTTACGACATATTGTTCGACGGGCTGGAGGATTTGCGCGCGCTGGGGTGGAGCGAACGGCGGGCGCGACTGGAGGCGTTTGCGACGGGGCTGGATGCCGAGCGGTTCGATGTGTCGGCGCTGATCGAGGCGGCGGATTTCGCAGGCCTGGAGGAATTGCGGGCGGGTGCGCGGGATGCGGCGATCGAGGGCGTCATGCTGAAACGGCGCAATTCGCCCTATGTTACCGGACGCCGCGTCGGGCTGTGGTATAAGTGGAAACGCGACCCGCTGAACGCCGATTGCGTGATGATGTATGCCCAGCGCGGGTCGGGCAAACGGTCGTCCTTCTACTCCGACTTCACCTTCGGCGCGTGGACCGAAGAGGGTGAGCTGCTGCCGGTGGGGAAGGCCTATTTCGGGTTCACGGACGAGGAGCTGAAATGGCTTGACCGCTTCGTGCGCAACCATACGACGGCGCGGTTCGGGCCGGTGCGGGAGGTGGAGAAGACGCTGGTACTGGAGGTTGCGTTCGACTCGCTGCACGAATCGAAGCGGCACAAGTCCGGGCTGGCGATGCGCTTTCCCCGGATTTCGCGGATTCGGACGGACAAGCCGGCGGCTGAGGCGGATACCATAAAAGGGCTGAAGCGGCTGGTGAGCTGACCCGTCATCCCGGGCCTGACGCGGGGTGACGATAAGGGGGTCAGCCCTGCGGGACGTTGGCCTGCAATTCATCCAGCCACGGTTTCGCCGTCCCGTCCGAAGGCGCACGCCAGTCGCCGCGCGGGGAGAGGGCACCGCCGGAGGAGACTTTCGGGCCGTTCGGAATCGCGCTGCGCTTGAACTGACTGGTCTGGAAGAAACGGACCAGGAATTTTTCGAGCCAGTGGCGGATTGTTGGCAAATCATATGCCACGCGCGCTTCGGCGGGCAGGCCCAGCGGCCATTCGCCCGCCGCCGCGTCTTTCCACGCATGCCAGGCCAGGAACGCGATCTTGGACGGGGCGAGGCCGTGGCGGACGACATAATGCAGGAAGAAATCGTTGAGCGCGTAGGGGCCGATCCGCGCCTCGGTGCTCTGCATCGCGCCGTCTTTACCGGCGGGGACGAGTTCGGGGGAGATTTCCTGAGCCAGGATCGCCTCGAGCACGCGGTCGGTTTCTGCATCGAACTGGTTGGTTCGCTCACACCAGCGGATCAGATACTGGATCAGCGTCTTGGGCACCCCCGCATTGACGGCGTAGTGGCTCATATGATCGCCGACGCCATAGGTGCACCAGCCGAGCGCAAGCTCGGACAGGTCGCCGGTGCCGATAACGAAGCCGCCGCGCTGATTGGCGAGGCGAAAGAGGTAATCGGTGCGCAGGCCAGCCTGCACATTCTCGAACGTCACGTCATAGATCGGCTCGCCGTCCGCATACGGATGCCCCATGTCGGTCAGCATCTGGCGCGCGGCGGGGCGGATATCGAGTTCCTCCGCCGTGATGCCGATCGCCTTCATCAGCGCCCAGGCGTTGGATTTCGTGCCCTCACCGGTGGCGAAGCCGGGCATGGTGAAGCCGAGGATATTGGTGCGTGGCAGCCCAATGCGGTCCATCGCCCGCGCCGCGACGATCAGGGCGTGGGTGGAGTCGATGCCGCCCGACACGCCGATGACGAGCTTTTGCAGGCCGGTCGATTCGATGCGCTTGCGTAGCCCCTCGACCTGGATGTTGAACGCCTCGAAACAATCCGCGTCGAGCTTGTCGGGGTTGTTGGGGACGAAAGGGAAGCGGCGGAGTTTGCGCTGAAAGCCGATGTCGTCGGTCGTGGGCTGGTGCTCGAACACGATACGGCGGAAGCGGGTTTCGGGGTGGCCGGTGGCGACGGCGGTGTCGTTGAACGTGCCAAAGCGAATCCGCTCCTGCCGCAACCGTCCCACATCGATATCCGCGATGATCGTTTCCAGCGTCAGGTCGAAGCGGGTGGATTCGGCGAGCAGTTCGCCGAGTTCGTAGATCAGGCTCTGTCCGTCCCACGCGAGATCGGTCGTGCTTTCCCCCGGCCCGGCCGCGGAGAAGATATAGGCCGAGGCGGTGCGGACCGATTGCGCGGCGCAGAGCAGCGCCCGCTCGCGCGCCTTGCCGATGGTGATGTTGGAGGCGGACAGGTTGCACAGGATCAGTGCGCCGGCGAGCGCGCCATGCGTAGAAGGTGGGAGCGGCCCCCAAAAATCCTCGCAAATCTCGGCATGAAAGACGAAATCGGGCAGGTCGCTGGCGGCGAAGATCAGGTCGGGGCCAAACGGCGCGGTTTGCCCCGCGATTTCAATCTCGCTCGACAGCCCGATGCCCGACGCAAACCAGCGCTTCTCGTAATATTCGCGGTAATTGGGGAAATAGCTTTTGGGAACGACGCCCAACACCATGCCGCGCGCGATGACGACGGCGGTGTTGTACAGGCGGCCATTGCGTTCGAGCGCTGCACCGACGACCAGCACCGGCTTCAACTTCGCGCTCGCCTCGATCAGGTCGGCCAGCCCGTCGCGGGTGGCACGCAACATCGCATCTTGGAGGTGGAGATCGTCGAGCGCGTAGCCGGTGATGCTGAGTTCGGGGAACAGCAGCAGGTCGGCACCAGCAGCATCACCCTCTTTCGCCAGATCGATATGCGACGCGGTGTTGGCCGCGACGTCGCCGACGCTCGCCCCCGGGGTGCATGCGCCGATGCGCACCAGCCCATGCGAATGGATCGAATAGAAGGGATGTTTCGCCATGCCCCGCTATTAGCGGGACAGGAACGAACGCGCCACTAACGCGATCTAGGCCGATTTCTCCGCGTAGATCATGCGGCCTTCGCCGAGTAGCGCGAACACCTTGTCCAGCTCGCCCTCACCCACCGCGAAACAGCCCTGGCTGCGGCCGAGCTTGCCGTGTTTAGCGATCATTTCCGAATTCGAATACCAGGCGGCGTGGATCACGATCGCGCGGTCGAGTGCGTTGTTGTTGGTATGATCGAGGCCGATCAGCCGCTGTGACAACTGGTGCTTGCCGACATAATAGTTGGACGCCAGGAACGCACCTTCGCTGGTCGCTTCCGAATTGACCTCGTTAGAGAAGCGCTGAAGCTCGCCGGTATGCTCTGGGTCCGATCCGATGCCGTGCGAGACCAGCATCGAGCGCGTCGCGCCATTGTGCAGATCGACGAGATGAAAGCGCAACCGCGATGATGCCAGCGAGAAATCGGCAATGGCGATGCGGTCCTGCTGGCGGATGCGGCTGCCGTGGCGCTGCAATGCGATCATCGCGCGCTGGAACAGCTCGGGCCGCACGCCGCGCGGGGCGACGGCGACGCGCACGCCGGGTTCGATCGGGGTGGCGACCGGTGGCGGTACCGGGATCCGTGGCGGCGCAACCGCCGTGGTGACGCTGCGCGAGGCGCAACCGGCCAGAAAACCCGTCCCCGCGACCGCTGCTGCCGTCCTCAAAAACGAGCGGCGCGAACGTGCCGCCTCAATCAATTCGTTCATGCGTCCTCTGTCGCCCCACAAAATTCGCCCCGCTTTCCTATAGCAAAAGATGCGCTTGATTCGCCTGAACAAGTTTAAGTGATTTGCCCGTTTCATCGCATGTGCGGCCCGCTTTGTCGAAGTTGCGGCCAAATCCGGGACAAAAGGCAAGTGTCCCGATTTCGCTTTTAAAGCCTGTTTCGGCATGGCACCAACTTGCGCATGACGGCGTTAACCATATTTGTGCGGGGGCGACGGACCTCCGGCGCGGCGATGGAGACGTGCATGTCCCTGATGGGGGTTCGGACGGTGTTGGCAATTGGGGTCGGTCTGGCTCTCGCATTGGCAGTCCCGGCGTCGGCGCAACAGGTGGCGGCGTCGGGTGCCAGCGAAGTGTTGTTGCGCAACGGTCAATGGACGTGGATCGAGGAAGCGGCGTATCAGCCCGCGGGCGGGCTGGGCCTGGTTTCGATCATCGTCAGCCTCCCCGGCCAGATCGCTTATGTCTATCGTGACGGCGTGCTGATCGCGGCATCGACGGTGTCGACCGGAAAGCGCGGTAAATCGACTCCGCCGGGCGAATTCACGATCCTGCAAAAGCGCGTGCATCACCGCTCCAACCTCTACAGCAACGCGCCGATGCCGTTCATGCAGCGGCTGACCTGGGACGGGATCGCGCTGCATGCCGGGTCGCTGCCCGGCTATCCGGCATCGCATGGCTGCATCCGCTTTCCGCGCGAGTTTGCGCGGCGGCTGTACGCGATCACCGAAATGGGCACGGCGGTGTCGGTGGTGACCTATGAAATTGACGATCCGCGCGTGCGGCGGGGTGTGCCGCGACTGGCGCCGTCGGAGCAGATCGCCAAAAGGGCCGATCCACCCTTCCTGCGCGCCGAGCTTGCCGCGTTCCGGACGGGTGAGTTCGACATCGTGACCGCAAGCAACGACGTCATCATCCCGGGGGTGGAAACGCGGGAAACGAGAAGCGATGGCGTGGTGCTCGCCCCGGCCAAGGCGGTGGTGCAAAAGGTGCCGCGCCGACGGCGTTAGGACGCGGCGTCCAACATATGGCTTGACGAAATCCTCGTCCGGAACGAAGGGCGGCGCGTGGGGGCGGCATGCTGCACCCGCGAAACGATCGCGCCGGTGTCCTTCGGGACTTAAACGGGAATGCGGTGCGGACGGGTGACCGTCTTATGCCGTAGCTGTCCCTGCAACTGTAAGCGGTGAGTGCGATGCGCAGGTCTCCCCTGAGGAGACAGCCACTGGACGGCAACGTCCGGGAAGGTGTGCATCGTGCGATGACCCGCGAGCCAGGAGACCGACCAGCGTGGTGTCGCTCTTGCTGAGGCCCAGGTGAGGCCGCGGCACGGTGATCCGTCTGAGCGACGATCCATGCGGCCGGACCGCACGGGTACGCCGCGACGGGTGACAAGCGCCCATCCCGACCGGCGACCCGGCTGACTTATGTCGGCAGATCCGGCCCGACGTTGCTCAGGCGCCGGGGGATTTCCCGATGAAGACCGCTGTTTCATTGATTGCGCTGGCAATTGCCGCGCCCGCTTATGCCCAGACCGTTGAGTCTGCCGACGAGGATGTTGTCGTTACCGCGACCGGCATCGAACAGCCGCGCGACGAGGTCGGTCAGACCGTCACCGTGATCGATGCCGAGACGATCGAGCAGCGCCAGACCATCGACGTGGTCGATCTGCTCGCCACCACGCCGGGCGTGCGGTTCAGCCGCAATGGCAGCACCGGCGGGGTGACCGGCGTGTCGCTGCGCGGGGCGGAGACGACGCAGACGCTGGTCCTGATCGACGGGGTAAAAGTCAACGACACCAGTGGCATCGGCGACGGCTATGATTTCGGCCATTTGCTGACCGGCAATATCAAGCGGATCGAAGTGCTGCGCGGATCGAACTCCGTGGTGCATGGCAGTCAGGCGATCGGCGGCGTGGTCAATGTGATGACCGGCGTGCCGGTGGCAGGGTTCGCGGCGAATGCGTCGGCGGACTATGGCTATAGCGACACAATCCGCGCGCGCGCCGATGTGTCGGGAACCAGCGGGCTGGCATCGGGCGGTGCGGGCGTTGCCTATTTCCGCACCGACGGGATTTCGTCGGCAGCGGGCGGAACCGAGCGCGACGGGTATAAAAACCTGTCGGCGAACGCGCGGCTGAAGCTGACGTTCAGCGATGCGCTGAGCCTCGATCTGCGTGGCTATTACATCAATTCCGACCTGAACTATGACAGCTTCTTCGGTGCGCCCGCCGACAGCGGCGACGTTGCCAAGCTCGACCAATATGTCGGTTATGCCGGATTGAACCTGGCGCTGTTCGACGGGGCGCTGAGCAACCGCGCATCGGTGACCTATCTGCGCAACGACCGCGACTATTTCTTCGCGCGCGGGAACGCGCCGGATTACGGCTATAGCGGCACCAATCTTCGCTTTGAGTATCAGGGCGTGGTCGCGCCGGTCGAAGCGGCCAAGCTGGTGTTCGGCTATGAACATGAGCGGCCCGAATATACCTTTTTCGGCTTCGGCTCGACCGCGGACGAGGGTGCGAACATCGACAGCGTCTATGCGCTGGCCCTCGTTCAGCCGTTCGCAGGCCTGTCGCTGACCGCTGGCCTGCGGCACGACGATCACAGCCAGTTCGGTGGCGCGACGACGTTCGGGGCGAGCGCCAATTTCTCGCCCAATGGCGGCGCGACCAATATCCGCGCCAGCTATGGCGAGGGGTTCAAGGCACCGTCGCTGTATCAGCTATACGACAGCTTCAGCGGCAACGATCTGCTGCGTCCGGAGCGGTCGCAAAGCTATGAGGTCGGGTTCGACCAGAACCTCGTCGATGATCGCGCGATCCTGTCGGTGACCGCGTTCCACCGCGATACGAAGAAACAGATCAACTATGACAATACGACCTTCACCTATGGCAATATCGACCGCACGCGGGCGAAGGGCGTCGAGGCGGCACTGACGCTGAAACCGGTCGAAGCGCTGAGTTTCGTCGCCGCGTACAGCTATATCGACGCGCGCGACCGCTCGCCCGGAACAGCGAATTTTGGCAAAAGGCTGGCGCGGCGGGCCGAGCAGACGGTGAGCGTGTCGGTGGATTATGACTGGTCGTTCGGCTTGTCGACCGGCGCGACGGTGACGGTTGTCGGCGATAGCTTCGACAATTCGGCTAACACCGTTAGGCTGGACGGCTATGCGCTTGCAGGCGTGCGGGCGTCATTGCCGCTGGGCGAACATCTGGAGGTCTATGGCCGGGTCGATAACCTGTTCGACGCGAATTACGCGACCGCGTTCGGCTACGGCGTCTATGGTCGCGCGGCCTATGGCGGCGTGCGTGTCCGCTTCTAATCTAAACAGGGGGCGGGCGTGATGCCTGCCCCCTTATTTTGCCGGGATGGCCGCGAGTTGTGTGGTCAGGCTGCGTGCGGCCTGCACATAGGCCGGGCCGCCGCACACCGTCCACGCCTGTGGCAGGGACACGCGCGGAATGTGGCGCAGGGCCGGATGCTGGAGCATTTCCGCGCCCTGATCGGTCACTGTCGGGCTGTCGGTTTCGACGATGAGAATGTCGGGATTGGCGGCGACCATTTCTTCGAGCGTCAGACGCGCGAGCGGTCCTTTGCCGAGTTGGGTGGCGAGGTTCACGAGACCGGCGCGGGTCATCAGTTCATCGACCAGCGTGCCGGTGCCGGTGACATAGCCGCGCCGCTGATAGTAAGCGGCGACGCGGCCCTGGCCGGTACGCCGGAGCTTGGCGAGCGCGGCGTCCATCTGTGCGGCGATCTTCTGCCCTCGCGCGGGGTGGCCGGTCGCGGTGGCGACGGCGCGCAGCTGGGTCTGGATATCGGACAGGCTGTTGGCGAAGGGGAGGTCGAGCGCAGCGATGTTCCTGCGCGCCATGCCACGCCATTGGGTTGTGCGGAATTCGGGTGCGCCGACGATCAGATCGGGGTCGAGGGTCAGGATTTCTTCGGCCGTTCCACGGATCATGCGGAAGGGCTGGGCCTGTTTCGCAGCAGCGGACATCCACGGGTCGCGTGCGTTGCGGGTGAGCGCAGCGATCTGCGCTGGATCGGCAACGGCGAGCAGCAGTTGATCCGCGCAGAGATTGGCGGAGACGATCCGCGTCGGTTGCGCGACCGCGTCGCCGGTGACGACGATCGGGGCAGCGCTGCCGGTGAAGGCCAGTGCGGCGGCGAGGAGGGGCAGGCGGATCACGCTGTCCTCATGTCGCGGGTCGGGAGCGCGCGCAAGTGAGCGTGGTGTCGCGCCCGGTATTGATCGGCGGACTGGCGATGCTGGCTGGCGTGGCGGGCATATTGTCGCTGCTGGTCGGGAGCGCGCCGATCGGGTTGGGGCGGCTGTTCGCTGCGCTGACGGGCGGCGGCGATCAAATCGCACGGGTGATCCTGTTCGAGCTGCGGCTGCCCCGCGCGCTGCTGGGGCTGGCGGTCGGGGCAATGCTGGGGGTGTCGGGGGCGGCGTTGCAGGGCTATCTGCGCAATCCGCTGGCCGAACCGGCGGTGCTGGGGGCGTCGAACGCGGCGGCGCTGGGGGCGGTGATCGCGCTGTATTTCGGGCTGGCCGCGATTCATCCGGCGGTGCTGCCGTTGCTGGCGATCCTCACCGGGTTGGGTGCGCTAGGGTTGTTGTTCCTGCTGGCGGGCAATTCGGAAAGTCCGCTGACGTTGATCCTTGCGGGCATTGCCGTGGCGACGATGGCGGGGGCGGGCATCAGCTTGGCGCTCAACCTTGCGCCCAATCCGTTCGCAGCAATCGAGATCATGACGTGGCTGATGGGCAGTCTGGAGGATCGCAGCTTCGCGCATGTCGCGGTGGCATTGCCGTGCATCGCGGTTGGCGGCGCATTGTTGCTGTGGGACGGACGCGCGCTGGATGCACTGGCATTGGGCGAGGATGGCGCGACGGCTTTGGGCGTCGATCTGCGCGCCACGCGCATCCGCATGATGCTGGGCGTCGCAATCGGCGTGGGTGGCGCGGTGGCGGTGACCGGGTCGATCGGCTTTGTCGGCCTTATCGTCCCGCATCTGGTACGCCCTTTCACTGATCGCAGCCCCTCCGCAATCCTGTTGCCGTCGGCGCTGGCGGGGGCGGCGCTGCTGACCTTCGCCGATCTGGGCGTGCGGCTGATCCCGGCGAGCAGCGAGTTGAAGCTGGGCGTAGTTACCGCGTTTCTGGGCGTGCCGGTGTTCCTGGCGCATCTGATGCGGGAGCGGCGGCTGTGGTGATGCTGGCGGCACAGGGTCTGGGCGTGGCGCTGGGCGGGCGTCCTGTGTTGGACGGCATCGACGTGTCGCTGGCGCCAAGCGGGCTGATCGGGGTGATCGGGCCGAACGGGGCGGGCAAATCGACGCTGGTGCGGGCGCTTACCGGGCTGGTGCCGTATCAGGGCATTGTCACGATCGACGGGGCGGACGCCGCCGGGATTACGCGCGCGGCGCGGGCACGGACGATGGCGTATCTGCCGCAGGGGCAGATATTGCACTGGCCGTTGACGGTCGAGCGACTGGTCGGCCTCGGGCGATTACCGCATCTGAGGCCGTTATCGCGGATATCGGGGGCGGACGCTGACGCGATCGAGCGGGCGATGGCGCGGGCCGACGTGCTGCATCTGCGCGACCGGGTGGCGACGGAATTATCCGGGGGTGAAAAGGCTCGTGCGCTGTTGGCGCGGGCGCTGGCGGTGGAGGCACCGGTGCTGATCGCCGACGAGCCGCTGGCGGCGCTGGACCCGCTGCACCAGATCGAAGTGATGGAGTTGCTGGCGACGGAAGCGCGCGGCGGCGCGCTGGTGATCGCGGTGATGCACGATCTGACAATGGCGGCGCGATACTGCTCGCGGCTGTTGATGCTGCATCACGGGCGGCTGGTGGCGGATGGGTCGCCGGAAGCGGTGCTGACGCCCGCGCGACTGGCGGAGGTTTACGGGGTCGAGGCGCGGGTCGAGTTGCGCGGCGGCGTGCCGGTGGTGCTGGCGATCGGGCGGGTTCAGCCCTCGGCCGGTGGCGCGGCGTAATTCACCGGTGCGACGGTGTAGGCGAACGGGCGCAGCGGCCCGCCCAGCGCGCTGACCAGCGCATCCTCGATCCGGCGACGGCTTTCGGCACCGATCGCCTTGCGGCCGGGAAAGTCGCGCGGGTCGAACGGGTCGAGAAAGGTGATGCGCAGCGGGAAGTTGCCCTTCCGCGCGAGCACGCGGCGGGCGTTGTTGAGACCGCTTTCGTCGCCGACCCAGCCGATTTCTTCGCCGACCGCGCCGTAATCGAGCATCACCGGCTGAACCATCACGCCGGGCGGCGGTGGTTCGAGCACGCGCAGCATCGGCGTCTTGAACGGCAGCAGCGATTTGCCATCGGTCGTGGTGCCTTCGGGGAATACGGTGATCGCCCAGTTTTCGGCCAGCGCGTCGCGCAGTTCGTTGATCTGTTCGGCCACGCCCATGCGGTTCTCGCGCTTCACGTAAACCGTCCGGTTCAGGCCCGCGAGCCAGCCGACGATGGGTGCCTCACCGATTTCCGACTTGGCGATGAATGCAGTGCCGCTTGCCCCGCCCAGCGATAATATGTCGATCCACGAGATGTGGTTGGAAATGTAAAAGACGTCGCGGCGCAGCGGCGTGCCGATGACCTGGACCCGCGCGCCAGCGATGCGTCCGACGCGCCCGAGAAACCAGCGCGGCCAAGGCGAGGGCAGGCGAAACAGCCGCCACAGATAATGCATGGGGACGTGGCTGAGCAGCAGGAGCAGCAACAGGCCGACGCGCCGCCAGAGGCGAAAGGATTCGTCGAAATCGAGGCGGGTGGCGACGCCCTTCGCGGCGTCGGCGCGCCGGTTATCGACGCCGGTCGTCACGGTCAGATTTTGCGATCGAGCGCGACGCCATAGAGTTCCATGCGGTGATCGACGAGGCGATAGCCGAGCCGTTCCGAAATCTGCTTTTGCAATTGCTCGAGCTCGGGATCGACGAACTCGATGACCTTGCCGGTCTCGACATCGATCAGGTGATCGTGATGTGCCTCCGGTGCCGGCTCATAGCGGGCGCGCCCGTCGCCGAAATCGTGGCGGTCGAGGATGCCCGCTTCCTCGAACAGGCGCACGGTGCGATAAACCGTGGCGATCGAGATGCCGGGATCGATCGCCGAGGCGCGCGCATAGACCTTTTCCACATCGGGATGATCGTCCGCGTCGGACAGGACGCGCGCGATCACCTTGCGCTGTTCGGTGATCCGCAGCCCTTTTTCGTGGCAGAGTGCTTCGAGGTCGATCTTCCTGCTCATGCAGCCGATGTAGCGACATCGGTGGCGGGGGGGAAGGGGACCAAGAAAGCGTTTTGGTGTTGGGTAGTCGGTGCCAGCCCGCTCCCCCACCCGGCCACCCACAGGGTATTCTGAATGGGTGGCCGGGTGGGGGAGCGGGCTGGCACCGACTACCAGATCAAAAATGCTTAGCGCGCGGTTTTGCGGCGCTTGGTGCCCAGGCCGATCTTTTTCGCCAGCGTGCGGCGCTGTTCGGCATAATTGGGGGCGACCATCGGATAGTCGGCGGGAAGATTCCACTTTGCGCGATACTGGTCCGGGGTCATCTGATAATGCGTCATCAAATGGCGCTTCAGCATCTTCAGCTTCTTGCCATCCTCAAGACAGACGATGAAGTCGGGTTTGATCGACGAACGCACCGAAACTGCCGGTTCCTGCTTCTTGGCTTCGGGCTCAGGTGCCTTTTCACCAAGCGCGGCGAGCGCGCCGTGAACATTCGAGATCAAAACGGGCAGGTCGGATACAGCGACGCTGTTGTTGCTGACATGCGCGGCGACGATGTCGGCGGTCAGCGTGACCAGCGTTTCGTGCAGGTCGTTCTGGGCGTCCATGATAATCCTTTCAAGCGGGTGCTGCGGCCGCAACATTACACGCCGCAAGCGCGCGCTATTGATCGGGAATGGATCGATTGCAAGTCCAGCGTGAGTAAATTCCGCAAGCGTCAGGCGATCTTTCGAGAAAAGCTGTGGGCATCGAACAGTTTGCCGTCGGTTCCTCTATAGTAATCGCGGCGTTCACCGATCTTGTCGAACCCTTCGGCACGGTAAAGCCGGATCGCATCGTTGTTCGCGCGAACTTCAAGATGCATCTTCGTCGCGCCGCGTTCGCGCGAGTCGGCCATCACCGAACGAAGTAGCGCGGTCCCGATCCCGCATCGACGCATCGACGGACGGATCGCCAGCAACAGCAACTCGCTTTCGTCGAGGACCGTGCGGGCAAGTGCGAAACCGGCGGGTCTCGCGCCACTCCACGCGATGCTGAACCACACGCCGGGCAGCGCGATCATGCCCAGGCACTGGCTGTTGGTCCACGCTTCGCCGTAACGCGGATCGAAGGCGTCGGCCATGATGGCGTTGACGGTGGCCAGGTCGGCGGGGCCGCCATGGACGATTTCGATCAGGACCGGCGCGGTGCTCATGACGCGATCGGCTTGGCATCCGGCGCACGACCATAGATCGGGCGCGGCGGCAGTGCGGTGAAGTCTGTTGGGAGCAGGCAGGCGTCGGCAGCGCGCGGCAGGGTTTCGCGCAGGTCGAGCGCGGGGTCGAGCGCGGCGAGGTGATGCACGCCGTTGCCGGTGGCGACGCGGTCGCCGAGCATCGCCAGTGCCGCCTCGGGCTTCAACGAGGCGAAGGGGCCGTTTGCGGCAAGCGGACGCCCGAATGTCTGCATGAATACCTCACCATGTCCCCCTTCGAGCACGACGGCAAGATCGTCGAGCGCCGGATCGGCGGCGAGCGCGGCGGCGGCGGTCAGTGCAAGTGACGAGAAGCCGGTGACCGGCACGCCCCAGCCGATCGCCAGCCCGCGCGCGGCGGCGATGCCGACCCGGATGCCGGTAAAGCTGCCGGGGCCGCAATCGACGAGGATGCGGTCGGCGCGACCGCCGTCGGGCAATTCGGCGATCATCGGGATCAACCGTTCGGCATGGCCGCGCCCGATCAGTTCATAGCGCTCCGCGACGACCGCGCCCTCCCGGATCAGCGCGACCGAGCAAGTGGTGGTCGAAGTTTCGATGACGAGCGTGAGAGGCGCAGGTTCAGGCAATCGTGTTGAACTGCCCGAATTCGGGCCGCGGGAGCCGTCCGAAGATCGTCGAGGGATCGCCGACGCCCAAGGTTGCGATGAAGTTCGACTTCACGTTCGGCGTGTCGGCAAAGAACGCCGCATCGACCTTCGCGTTATCGAACCCCGACATAGGCCCGGTATCGAACCCGAGCGCGCGCGCGGCGATGATGAAATAGGCACCCTGCAGCGATGAATTGCGGAACGCCGAGACTTCGCGGCCCGCAGGATCGGCGAACCACGGGCGTGCATCGACGTGCGGGAACAACTGCGGCAAATGCTCGTGAAATTCGCTGTCCATGCCGATGATGACGGTGACGGGCGCGGCGATAATCTTCGGCGCATTGTTGCCGGACGACAGCGCCGCCAGCTTTTCCTTCGACTCCGGGCTGACGCACCACACGAAGCGCCCCGGATGCTGGTTGGTCGCGGTCGGCCCCATCTTGAACAGGTCATAGATGGCGCGGATGTCCGCTTCGGTCACCGGCGCGTCGGTATAGCCATTATAGCTGCGCGCGGTGCGGAAAATGGTGTCCAGCGCGAGGTCGTTGAGTGGCGTGCCCATCAGACGGCGCGCACTTCGGTGACTTCGGGGACATAATGTTTGAGCAATTGTTCTATTCCGGTCTTCAGCGTCGCGCTGGACGAGGGGCAACCGGCGCAGGCACCCTGCATCTGGAGATAGACCTTCCCCTTGTCGAACCCGCGATAGACGATGTCGCCGCCGTCATTGGCGACGGCCGGGCGGACGCGCGTCTCGATCAGTTCCTTGATCTGCACGATAATGTCCTCGTCCGCCGGATCGTCAGTGAAGCTGTCCGGGGCGGGGACGGAGAAGCCGGCGGACCCTTGCCGAAACAGCGGCATGTTCGCGCTGAAATGATCGAGCAATATGCCGAGCACATCGGGCTTCAGCTGTGACCATTCGACGCCGGGACCGGCGGTGACCGAGATAAAGTCGCGGCCGAAGAACACGCCGGTCACATCGCCGAGTCCGAACAACGCGTCTGCCAGCGGCGACGCTTCGGCTTCCTCGGGCGTGGCGAAGTCGCGCGTACCGCTGTCCATTACCGGGCGACCGGGCAGGAATTTGAGCGTGGCCGGGTTCGGCGTGGATTCGGTTTCAATGAGCATGATCTGCATTTGGGGGCGATCCGGCTCCGCATCAAGCAAGGATACATATGGAGAGGGCGACCGAAACTGTCCGAAGCGCGTTCATCCACGCGCCAGCATCGACGGCGCACCCGGTGAAGCGGGAGAAACGCCGATGCTGACCTATCTGATTGCCGCCGCGCTGGCGGTCGCACCCCAGCAGGATTGGGCGCGCGACCGCGCCGCTGCGGCCGAACTTGGCATCATCGCAAAGGGGTGCGAGCTCGACTATGAGACCGGGCCGACGCGCGGCATCAATTACCGGCACGAGATCGAGCGCAATCTGCGCGCGATGCTGAAGGATCCGCCGACCTGCCCGGGCGTGGCGCAACAGGCGGCGGCGTGGATCGCGCGGTCGGTTGGCGCGCCGGAGCGAGGCGATGTCGATATCGAGATGCTGGAGCGCGCGTGGAAACTGGTGCGCGAGGGTCGGTTCGTGCGCGCCGACCGCGCGGTCGAACTGCGCTATGCCCGGATCATCTGGCTGTTCGACGGGCCGCGCCGGTTAAAGGAATATCCAAAGGCCGAATGGGAAGCATGGGCGCAGACGCCGGAGGCGGTGGCGCTGCTCGCCGCGCGCAATGAAGACAAGCGTGCACGCACGCGTCAGTCGCTGGTGCTGGAAATCGCCATGCGGTTGCGCCGCGACACGCCCTTCTACGACCCGGCGCGAGCGGCCAACCTGCTGAGCGACGCGCTGGTGATGAACAGTCCCGAGACGCGCGCGCAGACAGCGGCGATGTGGACCGATGGCGTGCATCTGCCGCGCGACTATGCCCGCGCCGCCGTGCCCTATCGCTATATGGCGACGATCGACGGTGAGAATGGCGCGGTGCATCGGCGCGGGTTGCTGGTGGTGGCGCGGCTGGCGGCGGCGGCGGCGCGGACCCCGGCGGAACGCGCGCTGGCGATCAATTTATTGTTCGGGGCGACACTCGGCGGCGAGACCGACCGGAACGGCGAGCGCGATGCGCTGGTCAAGCGGCTGGGGCGCGTGCCGGTGGTAGCGCTGGCGGCGGGGGACGCGGAGAAGATCGGGCGAGCCATCGACTGGGAGTATGGCTGGGCGCTGGGCACCAGTGGCGCGGAGAAACCGGCACCGGGCAACCTGATCCGGTTGCGCGCGCTGGTGGGGCCGGACGGGCGCGTAGTGCTGGTGACGCTGACGCGATCCTGTGGCGTGGCCGAGCGCGACCGGCGCGCGATGGGCGTGTGGTTTCAATATCGGGAGAGGGCCGATCTGTCGGCAACCGCACGCGGGCGCTTCGTCTGGGCAGACCTGCCGCCGGTCGATCCGGCGATGACATCGTCCGACGCTTATCAGCGCTGGAATAAGTAGCGGATACCATGCTTTTCTTTTGGGCCGACAGCGAGTAAGGCACCGCGTCTTTTACTGCATGTCCCAATGAGGTTTGTTTGGCCAAGGAAGAACTGCTTGAAATGCGCGGCCGCGTTGTGGAGTTGCTCCCCAACGCGATGTTCCGTGTGAAACTTGAGAATGACCACGAGGTTCTGGGCCACACTGCGGGCAAAATGCGCAAGAACCGCATCCGCGTGCTGGTCGGCGACGAAGTGCTCGTCGAAATGACGCCCTATGACCTGACCAAGGGCCGCATCACTTATCGCTTCAAGTAAGGCTCAGCGCGTCAGCGCGGCGTGCTCGCGCAGGCGGGCACTATGAAAATGGATAGGCACATGCGGCTGGTGCTTGCCTCGACCTCGCCCCGCCGTCTCGACCTGCTCGCGCGGATCGGCGTCGTGCCCGATCGTATCGCCGCGCCCGATATCGACGAAAACCCGCTGAAAGCCGAACTGCCGCGCGTCTATGCGACGCGACTGGCGGAGGCGAAGGCGCGCGCCGTGGAGCGCGCCGAAGACGAGATCGTGCTGGCGGGTGACACCACCATTGCCCTCGGCCGCCGCATCCTGCCCCCCGCCGAAACCGAAGCCGTGCAGCGTGAACTGCTGACAAAGCTCTCCGGGCGGCGGCATCATTGCCTGTCGGCGGTGTGCCTGATCGGGCTGGACGGGCGGGTGCGGGTGCGGATCGCCGATACGGTGGTGGCGTTCAAGCGGCTGAGCGACGCCGAGATCGACCGTTACATCGCGTGCGGCGAGGGGCTGGGCAAGGCCGGCGGCTATGCCATTCAGGGCCGGGCCGAGGCGTTCGTGCGGTTCCTGTCGGGGACGCATTCAGGCGTAATCGGCTTGCCGCTGTTCGACACGCGCGCGTTGCTGGAGAGCGCAGGCTACCCCCTTGGCTGAGTGGCTGTACGAGGCCGGGATCGGCGAAAACCGTGCGGCTCTGGTCGCGCGGGGCACGATCCGCAAGGCGCGGATCGAGCTGCCGGGGCTGCGCGCGGGGACAATCGCGCGGGCGAAACTGATCGACAAATCGACAGGCAAGATCGCGCTGGAAGGCGGCATCGAGGCACTGTGCGACCCGTTGCCGCCGGGGGTGACTCAGGGCGCGTCGTTCACCGTGCGCATCGTGCGCGAGCCGATCCCGGAGCGCGGGCGACCCAAGATGCCAAAAGCGGTGCCTGCATTGGACATCAGCCCTGCGCCCGGCCCCGACCTGTTGGCACAGATTACCGCCACCGACCTGCCGGTGCGGCAGTTGCGGGCGCATGAGCCGGATGCGCTGGAGGAAGTGGGCTGGTCCGAAGTGCTGGAGGAGGCATGGACCGGCGAGATCGCATTCGGCAGCGGGGCGCTGCGGCTGTCGCTCACGCCCGCGATGAATTTGTTTGACGTCGATGGCTCGGCACCGCTGGGGCCGCTGTCGATCGATGCGGCGCACGCTGTGGCGGCGGCGATGGAGCGGCTGGATATCACCGGATCGGTCGGCATCGACTTTCCGACGCTCGCCAACAAGAACGAACGCAATGCCGTGGCCGAGGCGATCGACGCCGCGCTGCCGCAACCGTTTGAGCGCACCGCGATGAACGGCTTCGGTTTTATGCAGGTGGTGCGCCGCCGCACGCGCATGTCGCTGCCCGAGTTGATCGCCGCCGATCCGGCGGGCGCAGCGCTGAGGGCGGAGCTGCGCAGGCTGGAGCGGGTTCCCCCGCCCGCGCCGGATACCCATATGCTGCCGGCGGCGCTGTTGCGGCGGCTGGAGCGCGAGCAGACCTGGCTCGCCGAACTCCACCGTCGCACCGGTGGGCGCACAACCTTTACGGAGCAGACATGAAGCGCAACGGCTGCCCGATCTGTGGCACGGCCCCCGACCCGGCGTTCAAGCCATTTTGCAGCCGCGGCTGCAAGGACCGCGACCTGCTGCAATGGCTGGGCGAGGGCTATCGCCTGCCGGGTGCCGCGATCGACCCCGATGATGCCGAGGGCGCGCAAAGCAGGCTGGACAGCGACCCGGACCGCGACTAATAGCCCCGCTTCCGGCGCAAGCCGCGATCCTATCCTCCGGCTTCGTCCGGTTGGGCCCGGATAGCTCAGTTGGTAGAGCATGCGACTGAAAATCGCAGTGTCGGCGGTTCGAATCCGTCTCCGGGCACCATTTTCCACAATGAAATGGATAGTCGTCTCCAGTCTGCGCTCCCCTTTGGCTGGAGCTTGGCCAACACAGGGCTGATACGCTCCAGCTTGCATCCTTAATGGCTGCATGGAATTGACAAGAGCGCCCTGAAAGGGCTGAAAAGGACCATGGGGGCGGCGATTCCTCTCATGAGGCGTCAGCCGAAGCATCGCATCAATCGTCATTCGAGGATGCTTCATGCTGCGTTTTGCGTTGTCGTTTTGCCTGGTCGCCAGTTTTGCCGTCCCTGCCACCGCCCAACAGAGTGAGGGCTTAGACCTTTCGGGATCGATCCGCCTTCGCCATGAGTCGATCGAAAACCAACCGCGCGCGGGGTTCGACCGCGACGACGCCCTGATAAACCTGCGCACGACGCTGTCGGCGAGCTACCGCGAGGGGCCGCTCACGCTGGCGGCAGAACTGTGGGATAGCCGTATATGGGGCGCGGACCCCGGCACGCCGGTTTCGACGGGCGAGGTCAATGCCCTTGAACTGGTGCAGGTCTATGCGGCTTACCGAGCCCAATTGGGAAAGACCCGGCTGACGCTGCAAGGGGGCCGCTTCACGCTCAACATCGGGTCGCGCCGATTGGTGGCTGCCGACGATTACCGCAATACTACCAACGGATATACGGGGATCAGGGCTGACTTTGCTGCGCCAAATGGCGTGTCGGGCACTTTGGTCTATGTCCTGCCACAACAGCGCCGACCCGATGATGCAGCGTCGCTGCGCAATGCCCGGGCCGAATGGGACCGTGAAGGGTTCGACCAGGTGCTGTGGGGCGGCACCCTTGCCAAGGCAAAGGCGATCGGGGCCGTGACGATCGAGGGGAACTTTTATCATCTAGGGGAGCGGGACACGCCTGGCCGTCCGGTTCGTGACCGTTCGATCAATACCTATGGCGGTCGAATCATGCGTGATCCCAAGGCCGGGGCGATCGACTTCGAGATCGAAGCATTTCATCAATCCGGCCGGATCAGCGCATCGACGGCGGCAAACGCAGCGCGGATTCCGGTCGATGCCAGTTTCGTTCATGCCGATGTCGGCTACACGCTGACCGATCCGTGGAAAACGAGACTGTCGTTGGAATATGATCGCGCGAGCGGGGATCGCGCCGGGGGGCGCTATGGCCGCTTCGATACGCTGTTCGGGATGCGTCGCGCGGATTTGGCCCCGGCGGGACTCTATAATGCGATCGGACGCGCGAACCTGGTTTCGATCGGGCCGCGCATTGAGATGGCGCCGTCGAAGCGGATCGACGTCACAGCGACCTATCATGCGATGTGGTTGGCGGAGCAGACAGACAGTTTCGCCACGACCGGCGTGCGCGATGCGACCGGCCGCGCGGGGCGTTTCGCGGGGCAACAGATCGACACCCGGTTTCGCTGGTGGATGGTGCCGGAGAAGCTGCGCCTTGAAGCGAACGCTGTGTTCTTGGCCAAGGGACGATTTTTACGCGAAGCGCCGAATGCACCGGCCGGAGGGTGGGCGCGCTATTTCTCGCTCAATATCACCGCGACATTCTAGTCCGATCCCGGCAGCCCTTGGTTGCGTAGCCAGAGTTTCCGCCCACCAAATAAAGCTATCGACTCAATTCCTATCAAACGAGTATGTATTGCTTATCGGCACTGGTCAGGCCGTGCGGTGAATAGCCGATCCGACCCGCGGTTTTTGACGGAATGCAGATTGCGCCGCGTCACCAATTGCTAAAGCGCACGGTGTTGCCGATGGAGCCCGGCTGCCTCGTGTTTCCGAGTATAAAAGGAACGACGATGAGCAAGTGTATCTCCGCCGCAACCCCGCCTCCCGCATTGGGAATACTCAGTTCAGCCGAGCGCTGACGCCACCCAAATTCTGCAAGTGACCGCTGCGGGCTGACGCCCGTGGTCCATCCCCTGTGCGCTGTTTTCAGCGCGACGGACGGCTGCGCCTGATGCGTGCCGGACCCGGCGGTTGCTTGCCTTGCTGACAAGGAAATTCCGCAATGACCGATACGATCAACGACCTTTGGTACACGCGCTGCCCGGTTCCGACCGGGCTCGGCATCGCCGTCCAGCTAGGCTGGTTCGCCGATGAGTTCGGGCGAGACGGGATCGGCCTGAAATCGATTCAGGAAAGCGCCGATACCAATACCCGCGAATCCCATTTCGACCATAATCTGCCCAGCTCGTTTCGGCAGGGCGGCAACATTCCGGCGATCTGGGCTCGCGCGAACGGTCGTGACACGCGCGTGATCGGTCTGTCCTGGACCGACGAGTTTCAGGCGATTCTGGCGCTTCCCGGATCGGGCATCCGGTCCGCGCGCGACCTGAGCGGTCGCCGCATCGGCCTTCCGGTCAACCCGATCTCGATCGACTTCAACCGCGCCACCGCGCTCAAGGGCTTTGCCAGTGCGCTCGAACTGGAGGGGCTTTCGCTTGGCGATGTCGAGCGGATCGACACGGTCAGCACCGATCCGGCGCGTAGCGGGATCGAGGGGATTGCGACTGGCGAGGGCAATCGCGGTCGCACGCGCCACGGCTATCGCGCCGAAGTGCTGGCGCTGGTGCGCGGCGAGGTCGATGCAATCTACGTCAAGGGTGCGCTGGGGCTGGAAACCGCGCGACTGGCGGGGGCGCACATCGTCGCGTCGCTCGGCAACCACCCCGATCCGTGGGTGCGCGCGAACAATGGCACGCCACGCACGCTGACCGTCGATGCCGCGCTGATCGAAAGCCGGCCCGATCTGGTCGAGCGCTTCCTGTCGCGCGTCGTTGCGGCGGGCGAGTGGGCGCGCGCGCATCCCGACGAGACCATCGCCTATATCGCGCGGGAGACCGGATCGACGCCGGACTGGGTACGCGAAGCCTATGGCCCGAACGCGCCTGCGAGCCTGGGCACCTTCCTTGCGCCCGACGCGATCGACGCGCTGTCGCGGTACAAGGATTTCCTGTTCGAGCATGGCTTCCTGGCGGCCGATTTCGACGCCGCGGCGTGGATCGATCCCGCGCCGCTTGCTGCGGTCGAGGCACGCACGCGTCAGGCCGCCTGACCACTTCACGACAATCGCACTGCACGGATCGACGCCCGCGCGCGATCCCGGGGGACACCGAGTTACCATGACGATCTACACGACACGCAAGAAGGCGCTTGCCGCCGCAATTTCACTGGCCGCGCTCAACGTCGGCCTGACCCCTGCCGCCTATGCCCGCGACGGCGAGGCGGTCGTCGAAGGCGCCGATCCCGCTGACCCCGCCGATGCCGAACCGCTGGAAATCGTCGTCACGGCAGGCAAGCGCGAGCAGGATATTCAGGACGTGCCCACCGCGATCACCGCGCTGGGGGCCGATGTCTTCACGCTTCAGGGCGTCGGCCGCTCGGCCAGCGAAGTGCTCAGCCTCGTCCCCAACGCATCGGCGGGGACGCAGCAGCATGGCCGCCCGCGCTGGTGGATTCGCGGCGTCGGCGCCGGGCAGCAGCAGATCGACCTTGCTAACCCGGTCGGCTTCTATCTCGATGAAGTCTATATCAGCAACGCCAGCGCCACCGGCCTGCCGCTGTTCGATCTGGAACGGGTCGAGGTGCTGCGCGGTCCGCAGGGCACGCTGTGGGGCAAGAACACCACCGGCGGCGCGATCGCCGTCGTCACCAAGAAACCGAGTTTCTCGACCGAGGGCGCCGAGAATTACGTCAAGCTCGATTATGGCAGCTATGACGACAAGATCGTCCAGGCTGGCGTCGGCTTCGTCATCGCGCCGGACGCGCTCGCCGCCCGCATTTCCGGCCATATCGAGAACCGCGACGGCCGCTACACCAACCTGTTCACCGGCGAAAAAGACAATGCGATCGAGGACAGCGTCATCCGCGGCCAGCTGCTCGCGCGTGCCGGTGGCAATTTCGAGGCGCTGCTGGGCGTCCATTACCGCAAGTACAAGACGTTTGGCGGATACTGGACGATCGGCAGCTATAGTGCCGACGGCGTCTATCGCAACGGCTATGCCCCGCCGACCGACCGCGACGCGGTCAATACCAATGCGCCGGAGAATAGCGACGCCGAACAGTTTGGCGGCTCGCTGAAGCTCGACTGGGATTTCGGTGGCGTCTCGCTGACGTCGATCACCGGCTATGAACGCTACGCATCCACCTCCTTCGGCGACAGCGATTATACGCCGCTCGAGATCGCGCGCAGCCACACCGATGCGGTGAGCAAGCAATGGAGCCAAGAACTGCGGCTCGCCTCAAACGGTGGCGGCCCGCTCAAATGGATCGTCGGCCTCTATTATTTCAACGAAAAGATCGACTCCGAAGCCGCTTCCGCGACCCTGCCCAACGGCACCGTTCCGGCGCGTCCTGGCGATACCGCCCCCGATGCCTTCAGCCTCACGCGCTATGCCCACAGCGCGGAGAGCGGTGCTGCCTTCGCCAATGTCGGTTACGACCTGACCGATACGCTGAACCTCACGGTCGGTGGGCGCTTCACGCGTGAGACGAAGACGCTCGATTTTCGCCGCTTCTCGTCCGCCGCCACAGCGCCACTGCCGCCGTCCTGGAGCAGCTATCCGCAGTGGTGGAACAGCTACACTGGCGGCTTTGGCGGGCTCGGCACCTTCGCCGGCAACCTCGAACGGACCTGGGACAATTTTACCTATGACGTGACGCCCTCATGGCGGGTCGCGCCCGATCATCTGCTCTATTTCAAATATGCGCATGGCGTGAAATCGGGCGGCTTCAACACCGCGGCTCAGGTTCCGGCGGCATTGCAGGTGGTGGAGCCGGAAGAGCTCGATTCGTTCGAGATCGGCTATAAATCGACCTGGTTCGACGGCGCGGTGACATTCAACGCCACGGCCTTCCACTATCAATACGACAATGTGCAGATCAACGTTGTCGGCCCCAACCCCGGCGCGGTTGCGGGCACCACCACTTCCTACCTCCAGAATGCCGCCGAAGCGCATGTCAACGGCGCCGAGTTCGAGTTGACCGCCCGCCCGTTCAAGGGGCTGGAGCTGAACGCAGCGCTCGGCCTGCTCGACACCAAATATGACAGGCTTCAGGTGGTGAATGGCGGCGCCAATTTGTCCGGCGCGGAGTTCGTGCGCGCGCCGCATGTCACGCTCAACCTTGGTGCGTCCTACCGCTTCGATCTGGCCGATGCGGGGACCATCCAGATCGCCGCCGATGCGCGCTATCAGTCGCATCAATTCTACTACATCACGCCACAGGATCGCGTGAACCGCTTCCTGCTAAATCAGCCGGGCTACACGCTGGCCAACGCGCGCGTCGCTTACACCACGCCCGACGATCGCTTCACCTTCAGCGTCTATGTCAACAATCTGTTCGACGAGGCCTATCGCAACCACGCGCTGCCCCAGGCGAACGCCGCGACCGGCATTACCGGGGACACCATCCAATGGGGCGATCCGCGGACCTGGGGCGCCGCGCTCGTGGCGCGCTTCTGATGACCCGCATTCCACTCATCCCGAACTTCAGGAGGCATGCATGACCGCCTTTCCAACCGAAATCTGGTATACCCGCTGCCCGGTGCCGACGCCGCTCGGCATCGCCATCAATCAGGGCGTGATCGACCGCGATCTGGGCAATCTGGGCATCACCGTCCGCTCGATCCAGGACACGACCGACCCGGACGTGCGCGCCAGCCATTACGACCATCATCTCGCGCACAGCTTTCGTCAGGGCGGCAGCGTGCCTGCGATCTGGGCGCAGGCGACGGGGGCGCATACGCGCGTCATCGGGCTCAGCTGGGTCGATGAAAGCCAGCTGATCCTGACCTTGCCGGACTCGGGCATCCACAATGTCGAGGATCTGAAGGGCCGCCGCATCGCGCTGCCGCGCCGCGCGAACGCAAAGATCGACATCTTCCGCGCCACTGCTCTTCGCGCACTGCTCGCGGGCCTGTCGCTGGGCAATGTCGGTGAAGACGAGGTCGAGTGGGTCGATGTCGACGCGACCGATCCCGACGGCTTCGAGACGGTCGGTCGTGGAAACTGGGGCGGGCGTCCGCTCTACACCGCTGAGTTCCATGCGCTGATACGCGGCGAAGTCGATGCGATCCATGTCAAGGGATCGCTGGGCCACGAATTCGCACTTCTCGCCGGCGCGCATGTCGTGATCGACACCGGCTTTCATCCCGATCCGAAGATCCGCGTCAACAACGGCGCACCGCGCCCGCTCACCGTCGATGCCGCGACGCTGGAGAAGCATCCAACGGTAGCGCGCCGCCTGCTCGGCCATGTCGTTGCGGCCGGGGCATGGGCCGAAGAACATCCCGAAGAAACGCTCGCCTATATGGCCCGCGAAACCAGATCGCCCGAACAATTCGTCCGCGCGGCCTATGGCGGCGATACGCTGCACCGGCGGCTGAAGACCGACCTTGACCCCGCATCGGTCGCGGCGCTGGTCGATTTCAGCAACTTCCTGTTCGATCGCGGTTTCCTGCCCGCGCCGGTCGATGTCGCCGCCTGGGTCGATCGCCGCCCGTTTGAGGCGCTCGATTTCCTCGAAGCGCTGGACGCCGCATGAGCCGCAAGACGATCCTGATCGCCATCGGCGCGGTTCTCATTCTCGGCGCGCTGCTGGTCTATCAGTTTCGCGGCGGGGCGGGCGACGC
Source organism: Sphingomonas sp. LT1P40 (assembly GCF_036663835.1). Classification (NCBI taxonomy): domain Bacteria; kingdom Pseudomonadati; phylum Pseudomonadota; class Alphaproteobacteria; order Sphingomonadales; family Sphingomonadaceae; genus Alteristakelama; species Alteristakelama amylovorans. The sequence goes on along the minus strand of NZ_JAXOJT010000002.1, from coordinate 141,488 downwards.
CGCGGCGGGCGAAAGCACCAAGACGCTGACCATCGCCAGCATCGCCTATCCGCATGAGGGCAAGCAGCGTTACCAGGGCCAGACCGCGATCATCCAGCAACAGGGCTGGCTGGAGGCCGAACTCGCGAAGAAGGGCGTCAAGCTAAACTGGTTCCCGGTCTCGACCGCCGTCGGCGGCCCGGTCATCAACGAAGGATTCGCGGCGAAGCGGATCGATTTCGCCAGCTATGGCGATTTCCCGGCGATCATTGCGGTTGCTGGCGGCGTCGATCTGCGGCTGGTCGTGCCGGTCGGGCGCGGGCAGAATGCGTATCTGGTCGTGCGCAACGGCATCGCCGCGAACAGCATCGCCGATCTGAAGGGCAGGCGTATCGCGCTGCACCGCGGGCGTCCGTGGGAATTGCCCTTCGCCAAGCTGGCCGAGGCGAACGGGCTGAAGCTCAGCGATTTCCGCATCCTCAACATCAACCCGCCCGCAAGTCACGCGGCGCTGGCCTCGGGCGATGTCGATGCGGTGTTCCTGCTGTCCGACGCGCATCTGTTGGTCGAGAAGAAGGTCGGGCGTATCATCTGGTCGACCAAACAGGCACCGCAATCGTGGAAGATGCGCGCCGAGTTGTTCGGGCGCGGCGACTTCGTCGATGGCCATCCCGAACTGACCCAGCTGGTCGCCGACGCCTATGTCCGCGCCCAGGCTTGGTCGTCAGACCCCGCGAACCGCGAGGCGGTGATCGAGATTACCTCGCGTGCCGAATCCCCGCGCAGCGTGGTCGAGGCCGAATTGAACGAACCGCGCGTCGCGTGGAAGGACCGCTACTCGCCGCTCTATGACGACTTCATGGTCGGCCATTATCGCGATGCCGCCGCCTACACATTCGATCAGGGGCTGGTCCGCAAACAGGTCGATGTCGACAAACTGCTCGACCGCCGCTTCGCCACCAAGGCCCTCGAACGGCTGAAGCTTCAGGACCAGTGGCAGGCCGCACCGGTCGAAAGCGCCGCGCGGTGACCGATAACCGCTTCATGGCGAACTTCCTGCTGCTCGCGTTGGTCAGCGGGCTGACGGTGGGGCTGGGCAAGGTCGTGACGACGATCTTCGCCATCGATCTGGGCGCGACTGCGTTTCAGGTCGGGGTGATCGCGTCGATGGAATCGATCGGCATGATCCTGGTGACGGTGCCGGCCGGTTTCATCATCGCCCGCTATGGCGCGCGCGGCATCTATTTCGCGTCGAGCCTTGGGCCGATGCTGGTCAATATCGCAATGCCGTTCGCGGCGGGCTGGGCCGCGCTGGCTGCGGGGCGCTGGCTGATCGGCCTGTGCATCCCGTTCCGCATGGTGGCGATGAACAGCTCGTTCCTTGAGCGGCTGCGCGGGCGCGGCGAGACGCGCGGCGGCTGGTATCGCGGTGCGCTGACGGCGGGCATGGCGATCCTGGGGCCGGCATCGGCGGGGCTGCTGATTGCCGGGGCGGGGATCACCACGGCTTTTCTGATCGTCGCGGCATTGTTCGGGATCATGGCGGTGTTCAGCCTGTCGTTTCTGCCTGCGCGTCAGCCCGAGAGCGCGGAGGGCGGAGCCTCCTTTCTCACCGAAATCGGCACTCTGCTGGCCAATCCTGCCATCGCTGAAAGCTGTTTCATCGAATTTCTGAGTGCGGCGACCGGTGCGCTGTTCGGCACGTTTATCCTGCTGCTCGCACCGACGATCCCGCTGCTCACGACACAAGACGGGATCACGTTGCTGCTGATCCAGGGCGTTGCTGCGGTCGCTTTGCTGTTCCTCAGCGGCACGATCGTCGCGCGGCTGGGGCGTGCCACGGCCTATACGCTGGCACTGACCCTTGCCACCAGCGCGCTCTTGTCGCTCGGGCTGGCGCAGGGTTTTGCCGCGCTCGCCGCCGGAGCCGTGCTGCTTAGCGCCAGCGCGGCGATCGTCCACCTCATCAACGTGCGCATGCTCGCCGCCTTGCCCGGCGTGAAGAGCAAGGCGGCGGGTCTCTACAATCTCGCGTCGATGACCGGGTCGTCGGTCGGGGCGCTCGGCGGCGGATTGCTGACCAAATTCGTGCCGCTCCAATCGGTGTTCCTGCTGTGGCTGCCGATCCTGTTCGCCGGTGCCGCGTTCGCCTTCGCCCGCCATCGCATTGCGCGTCCGCTGACCGCGCAGGAGGTTCTGCCATGAAGCGCCTCACCGCCATCGCTGCGGGGACCGCGCCGCTGCTCGCGCTGCTTCTCGTCTGGCAAATCGCCTCGGCCAGCGGCCTGTTCCCGCCGCAAGTGCTGGTCGCGCCCAGCGAAGTGGCCGCGACGCTCACGCAACTATGGCGCATCGGCGAGCTGGGCGGGCATCTCGGCACCAGCCTGTTCCGCCTCGTCTTCGGGTTCCTTGCGGGCGCGGCGATCGGCCTCGCCTTCGGCACATCGATCGCCCTGTCGAAACTGGTCGAGACCTTGTTCGCGCCGTTGTTTCAAGCGGTGCGACAGGTGCCGGTACTCGCCTTCATCCCGATGCTGGTGCTGCTGCTGGGGATCGAGGAGCGCTTCAAGATCGTCGTGGTCGCCGTCGCAGTGTTCTTCCCGGTCGCGCTCGCCACGTTCGACGGGGTCAAGTCGATCCCGCGCGCATATTTCGAGGTCGCCCGGCTTTACCGCACCCCACCGCTCCCCTTCGTCACACGCATCCTGCTGCCCGCCGCGATCCCGCCGATACTTACCGGCCTTCGCCTCGGCCTCACGCGTGGCTGGCTCGTCCTCGTCGCCTGCGAACTGCTCGCGGCGGACAGCGGCATCGGACAGATGATGGAGATGGGCCGCCAGATGTTCCGCATCGACGTCGTGCTGGCCGGTGTCTTCGTCAGCGGTCTTGTCGGCTTCGCACTCGATCGCTCGGTCAAACTCGTCGAACGCCACTTCGTTCGCTGGAAGGAGGCATGAGAATGGCCCGCCTGAACACCCCCGCCGCGCGCATCCTGCTCGGCCTGATCGTGCCGGTCCTGATCCTGTTCTGGTGGCAGGCGCAATCGGCGCTGGGCGGCGCGCGCGCGCTGGCGTTCGTGCCGTTGCAGGATGTGGGCGCGACCCTCGCCACGCAACTCGGCAACGGGTTCCTGCTCAACGACGCGCTCGCCACACTCTCGCGCGCAGTCACCGGGTTGCTGCTCGGCGGCGTGGCCGGCACCGCGCTGGGCGTGGCGATGGCGATGTTCCGCCCGGTCGACCGGCTGGTCGGGCCGCTTTATCACGCGATCCGTCAGGTGCCGTTGCTCGGCTGGCTGCCGCTGATCGGCCTGTGGGTCGGCAATGGCGACGGTGCGAAGCTGCTGATCGTCAGCCTCGCCGCCTTCTATCCCACGGTGCTCAACAGCTATGAAGGGGTGACGGCGGTCGATCGCAAACAGGTCGAGGTCGGCACGCTGTATGGCTTCACCCCGTGGCAGCGCTTCGTCCATGTGCTGCTGCCCGCCGCGCTGCCGCTGATCCTCACCGGCTTCACACAGGCGCTCGCCTTCGCCTGGATCGCCACGATCGGCACCGAAATCCTGCTCGGCGCAAATGCGGGCCTCGGGGCGACGATGGGCGTCGCGCAAGCACAGCAGCGAATGGACATCATCCTCGTCGCGATCCTCGCCGCCGCCCTTCTGGGGTTCTCTATCAACCACCTCTTCGCCCGCCTTCGCCGCCACCTGCTGCGCTGGCAACCGACGATCGACTGAAGGACCGGTCATGACATTGCACACCCGGATCGACACGCCGCCGAACCCCGCCGACGCGCACGCCAATGGTGCGCTCACCGTTCACGGCCTGTCGAAGGACTTCCGCATCGGTGCGGATACGCTGCCGGTGCTGGATCGGATCGATCTCGATATTCGCGCGGGCGAGTTCATCAGCATCGTCGGCCCCTCGGGCTGCGGCAAGTCGACATTGCTGCGACTTATCGCCGGCCTCGACACGGATTATGCAGGGGAAATTCGGCTTGATGGCCGCCGCATCGCGGGCACCAGCCTCGATCGCGGGCTGATCTTTCAGGACCACCGGCTGTTCCCGTGGCTGACGCTTGAGGACAATATCGGGCTGGCCCTCCTCAACACCGATATCCCGAAAGCGCAGCGCCCGAGGATCGTCGCAGAGCATATCGCGCTGGTAAACCTGACCGGCTTCGAGAAGGCTTATCCACACCAGCTCTCCGGCGGGATGGCACAGCGCGCAGCGATCGCCCGCGCACTGGTGACCGAGCCGAAGCTGCTGCTGCTCGACGAGCCGCTCGGCGCGCTCGACGCACTGACCCGCGTGCATGTGCAGCGCGAGCTTCAGCGCATCTGGATGGCGCAGCGATCGACGATGGTGATGGTCACGCACGATGTCGAGGAGGCCGTCTATCTGGGCAATCGCGTGATTGTGATGGATGCCAAGCCCGGGCGCATCCGCCGCATCGTCGACATTGATCTGCCGCATCCGCGCAAGCGTTCGTCGCCGGTGGTGCACCGCATCCGCGACGAGATTCTGGCCGAACTGACCGGCCCGCCCCCTGAAAAGCTGGTGCATCTGCCGGTGCGGGAGATGCGGGCATGAGCCGGGTTCCCGATCACCCGGTCGAGCCGTTGTTCGTGGATCGCTGGTCGCCGCGCAGCTTTTCCGGCGAGCCGATCCCCGATACGGTGCTGCACAGCGCGTTCGAGGCAGCACGCTGGGCGCCATCGGCCTCAAACGCCCAGCCGTGGCGCTTCATCGTCGCCCGTAATGGCGATGCGGCCTGGACCGATTTCCTCGACCTGCTGGCACCGCGCAACCGGCTATGGGCGGCGCAGGCATCGGCGCTGGTCGTGATCATATCGGCGCTTAAGCTCGAACGGCGCGGCGAGATCGTCGATAATGGCAACCACAGTTTCGACGCCGGTGCGGCTTGGGCGAACTTCGCGCATCAGGCGTTTCTGCTCGGCTGGCATACCCACGGCATTGGCGGGTTCGACCGCGACGCCGCGCGCGAGCGTCTGGCGATTCCCGCCGACTTCGCCGTCGAGGCGATCGTCGCGCTGGGGCGTCTAGCCGGCCTCGACACCCTGCACGCCGATTTTCACGCGCAGGAACAGCCCAATACGCGCCTGCCGCAGCGCGACCTCGTGTTCGATGGCCGCTTCGGCGTCCGCACCCACCCCCATGAAAGGAGTGCCGCATGACCCTCAACCTCTATTGGCGGCTCGACCCCGCCGCCGAACCCGCGCGGGGCGAACCGCACGAACGACCCGCCACAGGTTATCTGCCACGCGAGGCCCGCACGCGTTCGCTCACGCGCTACGACTATTATGCGCAGGTGGCGCGCGCCGCCGCGATCACCGGCTTCGACGGGCTGTTCGTCGCCTATCGCCCCGACAGCGACGACAGCCAGATCGTCGCGGCAGCGGTCGCGCGTGGGGCACCCCGGCTGCGGCTCATTCCCGAATTTCCCAGCACGGTCGGCTCCGCCGTCTATGCCGCCAAACAGGCGGTGAGCTTTCAGCGCGCCACACATAACCGACTGGGCTGGGCAATCGTGAGCAACCCCGCCGACGAGGAGGATGCCGAGCGTATCCGCGAGTTCCTCCATGTCGCGCGCGGCGTGCATGGCCAGCAGCCATTCGATCACAAAGGGCAGTTTTTCGCCGTACAGGGCGGCGGGTTCAAGGCACCCTTGGCCAATGTCCCATTTCCGCCGGTGTTCCTGAGCGGCGCGGACGAAGCCGCGTTGCAACTGTCCGCCCATGCCGCCGACATTCACTTGTTCGATGATGTCGATCTCGACCGGCTGCGTGAGCGCGCCGAGACGCTCGATCGTCTCACGCTCGCAGCGGATCGCAATGTCGCCATCGGCGTCGTCGCAAGGGTGACGGCACGCGAGACCGACGACGAAGCGGCGGGCGCGGGCGGCGAAGGTATCGCCGGCAGCTATGCGGCCGTCGCCGACCGGCTCGTCGCGCTCCACGCGGCGGGCGTCACCCACCTTGTGCTGAGCGCCCCGCAATCGGTGGAGGAAGCATATCGCATCGGCCAGTTCGTCCTGCCGCTCGTCCGCGCGCGCACGTCCGCGCTGCGCACCGCCGCCTGAAGGAAAAAGCACCATGTCCATCGACTTTTACTGGCGCCTGCCCACGCATGGTTGCCACTCGACGATCCGCCACGGCTCCTATGACCGCGGCGACTGGTCCCCACTCGCGCCCGGTAATCAGACACCGGGCCTGACCGCTGAAGGTGAGGATGACGGCTTTCGTTACATCGATCACCTAGCAGAAATTGCGAAGGCGGCCGAACTGTCGGGCTTTATCGGCGGGCTGATCCCGTCCTTTCCCAACACCGACGATCCATGGGCGATCTCGCCGCTACTGGCGCGTGAGACCGAGACCTTCCGCTTCATGATCGCGTTTCAGCCGGGTTTCCTCGACCCGGTCCACGCCGCGCGCCTCTCCGCCAGCCTGCAACGCGCAACCGGCGGGCGAACCGTGTTCAACATCATCACCGGCGGCGGCGGTCCGTCGCAATTGTGGTGGGGCGACGATTTCACGCATGACGACCGCTATGGCCGCACCACCGAATTCCTCGACGTTTTTCGAGGCGTCTGGAGCGGCCAGCCATTCGACTATCAGGGGCTTTTTTATCAGGTCGAGGGCGAGCGCTTGTCGCCGCTGCTCGCACGCGAGGAAGTGCCGGAAATCTGGTTCTCGGGATCGTCCGACGCGGCGCTCCAGTCGGCAGCGAAACACGCCGACTATTATCTTTCCTGGCTCGAACCCTATGAGCAGCTGACCGACAAATTTGCGCGGGTGAAGCAACGCACGGCAGAGCTGGGCGGCGAACAGAAATGCGCGATTCGGGTCGATCTGGTGGCGCGCCCGACCGAGGAAGAAGCGTGGCGCGACGTGCGCATCGGGTTCGAGAATGTCACCGACGAGACGCGCGCGCAGTGGCGCGGGCAGCCGACCGATTCGATCGGCGCATCGCGGCAGGCGGCATTGCGTCCGACCGAAGCAAAGCGCTGGGACGATTTGATCGTCGGCAAAAATCTGTGGGGCGGGTTCAACCTGCTGCGCGGAGGGCCGTCGCTGGGCATCGTCGGCAGCTACGAACAATGCGCCGAACAGCTCGACGAACTGATCGGGCGTGGGGCCGACGCCTTCATTCTCGCCGGCACCCCACATCTCGAGGAAGCCTATCGCATCGGTGAGGAGGTGCTGCCGCTGCTCGGTCGCACCGCTGCCAAACAATTCCTGCTCGAAGCAGCAGAATAAGGAGAACCCCCATGACCATCCTCAATTCCACCATTACCGATTTCGCTGCCGCCGTCGTGCGGGACGCGACCATCGCCTTTCGCGGGCTCGCCGCCACCGGCACGATCGCGCCGAGCGGCACGGTCAATTTCGTCGAGCGTGTGCCGGGCGAGGAAGCGGTCGTGTCGATCGGCTATCCCGGCCCGTTCGCACCCGATGCGGAGATTCACCCGACGATCTATGCGCTGGACGGCGAAGTGCTGAAGGGGCCGCCCAACGCCAATCTCGGCGGGGGGCGGTACCTTTCGATCTTTCGTGCGCATGCCGACATCACAACGGTGAGTCATGTCCATACCGTCTATCTGGGGGCATGGTCGCAAAGCCACCGGGCATTGCCGATCCGCTATGTCCCGGTCCAGCGCTGGACCCGCGCGCGCGAGCTGCCGATCTATATCGACCGGCGTCAGGCCGAGGCGGATTTCATCCTCGAAACGCTCGCGCGCGATCCGCAGGTTCCGGCGATCCTGGAGGCGAATGGTGGATCGACGGCGTGGGGCCGCAAGGGGCTGCTCGCGCTCGCCAGCTATATCGTGCTGATCGACGAAGGCGCTCGGTTTCAGGCGATTGCCGAGACGCTGGGTGGCGCGAAGAACTATGGTCCTGGCGTGCTTGAGCAGCAATGGAAAATGTCGGGATTGCTCAAGCCGGAAGAAGCGCTGGCGGTGGCTGCTGAATGATTCACTGATCTGGCTGCCGGGGATATGCGATTGCCCCGGCAGCAGGAGTTTCTTAGGCAGCGTGATTACCGACCTTCAACAGGGGCATGTTCGCACATAGCTAGCACGCAACCTGTATTTTCCTCGCTCCGTCTCCGGTCACCCTTCTCAGGGGTTGCGAGAGACGCTGCTCGGTCGCTGTCGGTGCGCGCGGCAATGGCGACGCTCCGGCAGTTCTTCCCCCGAACTCGGTTGTTCGGCACGCTTGCGGATCTCTCGAAAACGGCATCCATGAGCAGGCAGCGAATGGCCCCTACCTCAGTTTCTAGTCGGCGCTTGTTGAGCAGCCCTGCTAGCTCGCAGCCTGTCTTGATCCGTCCTTAGATACTCAATGTCGGCGCTATCTCGGCCAATGCTGGTGACAGGGGGCCTGATGGTACCGATCAGCGCTTGAACGTCTTCAGCAAGCGGTTGCGAGGGAAACGGTGGCACTAAGGCGTTCGCGGAGCCAGGACAGTCCGCGGTCGGCTGCGCGCGCGCTGTGGAATTGCATCATTTCGCGCATGATGGGCAGCTCGAATGGCGGGTTCTGAATCGCGAGCGACAATTGCGGTGCCAGTTCGCGTGCCAGGCGCTCGTGCATCAGGGCGAGGCGCGTGGTCCCGGGAAGCATCCAGGGGACTTGCGTGAACGCCGCGCAAATCACCTCGACCCGCCGTTGCTCACTTTGTCCGCGCAGAAAATTGTCGATGAACGTTCCGTCCCGAGAGACGCTGACCACCACATGCCCGCTATTGTAGAATGTCTCGGCATCGAGCGGCTTTTGCAGGGCGGGATTGTTCGCACAACCGACAACGACATGGCGCTCTTCAAACACCAGTTCGCGCGGGTGATCGGGACTGAGAAATTGTTCGGGGGAAATGAGTAGATCGATCTCGCCGTCGTCGAGCATTTCGAGAATGTCGGACCCCGGCAGGGTTATTTCGATCTGGATCCCCGGGGCTTCGCGTTGGAGCGATCGAAGTGCCGGACCGATCAGCACCGTCGTGATATAGTCGGACGCTACGATGCGGAACCGGCGACGCGACTGCTGCGGATCGAAGCGCATCCCGCTGGCGAGAATTCCGCGCAGGTTGAGCACAGCCGCGGCGACATGGGGTGCAAGTGACAAGGCACCGGGCGTCGGCACCATCCGTTTGCCATGCTGAACGAGAATGTCGTCCGAAAATGCCTCGCGCAGCCGCTTCAGCGCCGCGCTCATCGCCGATTGGGTCAGGTTCAGGCGCTCCGCGGCGCGGGTTACCCCGCGCTCCTCGATCAACACATCGAATGCAATCAACAGGTTGAGATCAAATTGATCGAGCCGCATCCATCAATTCCATTTGTTCATTCATATCAAAACAAATCATTATAATAATTTCAGCAAATTTGCCATTCCTGTTCGGCGAGGCGCGTCCATCGAAATGTCGCCCATCGGGAGGGATATATGAAACAAGCACTTTTGGCCGGAACGGCGGCGGTTCTGGCGCTTAGCGTCCCAACGGTTGCGGCCCAGCAAGCAGACGCCGGCGCGCAGCAAGCATCAGAGGCTGCTGACAGCGAAAGCGCGGATGGCCTTACCGATATCGTCATCACTGCCCAGCGACGTTCAGAATCGCTGCAGCGCGCGGCTGTTGCCGTCACTGCGGTAACCGGTGACGATCTGGCCAAATCGGGCATTACCGAAACATCCAATCTGGGCAAGCTGGTGCCATCGCTGGTCGTGCAGCCAACGGGGGGTACCACCAGCTTCTTCCTGCGCGGTGTTGGCACCAACTCGCAGAACTCCTTCTCCGAAAACGCCGTCGCGTTCAATTTCAACGGCGTTTATGTCGGTCGTCCGACAGCGCCAGCGGGCGTTTTTTACGACCTCGAACGGGTCGAAGTGGTCAAGGGGCCGCAGGGAACACTTTATGGTCGCAACGCCACCGGCGGCGCGATCAACGTGCTTCCGAAACGGCCTGTGTTGGGCCAGTTCCGCGGCGAAGCGCTGTTCGAATATGGCAATTACGACAGCAAGAAGGGCTTTCTCGCGCTGAACGTCCCGATCGGCGACACCGTAGCGCTGCGTGTGGCAGGGCAGGTCGTCGATCGCGACGGCTATATCTCCGACGGTTATGACGACGACAAGGGCGAGGCGGTGCGTGCGTCGTTGTTGATCGAGCCTTCGCCACTGTGGTCGATGACGCTGGTCGCCGATTATTATCGACAGCATGGCAAGGGGTCGGGCGCGGTTCTGCTTCCAAGCGCCGCATTCGCGGTACCCCCTCTGGAGGATCGGATCAGCGTATCCGACCCGCGCGCGCACGCCGCGATCCGTGGCTATGCCGCCACGGTGTTCGCCCCGCCTTTCTGCGGCGGTTTTGGCGGCTTTGTGACCAGCGGCTGCGTGGCGCTCGCCGGGACCGACGGCTTTCTCGACAATAAATTCTATGGCGTCAGCGCAACCGTTGTCGGCGATCTCGGCTTTGGCACGCTTACGGTGATTCCGGCCTGGCGGCGTTCGGACGTGAATTTCCGCACCTATCTGCCGGGCTTTGCGGGCGATTTCGTCGATTTGGCCGAGCAGACATCGGTCGAGGTCCGGCTGGCGTCGAATGACGGGCAGCGGCTGGGCTATGTGCTGGGCGCATTCTATTTCGGCGAGAACCAGGCGACCGAGAATTTTTTCCGCCAGGGCAATATCTCGACCACCCGCTTCACGCCCCGGCTGAATACCGAGAGCGTTGCGGCGTTCGGACAGTTGACGTTCAACGTCACCGATGCGTTGCGGCTGGTGGGCGGCGGGCGTTACACGCGCGAGGACAAGAAGCAGCTGACTTCGACGGCATCGGGTGGCCTTCCCGGTCCGATCCAGCCACCGCTGAGCGCGCCGTTCACCGGCAGCCTGAGTTTCGAGAAATTCACCTGGAAAGCGGGTGTTGAATTCGACGCAGGCCCGGCTTCGCTGATCTATGCGAACGTCGCAACCGGCTTCAAATCGGGTGGGTTCTTCGTCGCCCAGCCGCCCAACAATACGTTTCGACCGGAAACGCTGACTGCCTATACGGTGGGTGCGAAGAACCGCTTTTTCGACAACAAGCTGCAGCTGAATTTCGAGGCATTCTATTGGGACTATCGCGATCAGCAGATCACCTTCGTCGGTGGCGTGCCGACCGGCAACGGGTTGTTTGCGCAGGGATCGATTACCGTCAATGCGGGCAAATCGCGCATCTATGGTGCCGAGTTCGAGGCGCGCTTCGCGCCCAGCCGCAACGACCTGTTCAACCTTAACGTACAGTATCTCGATGGTAAATATGACAGCCTGCAGACGTCGAACTTCTCGCCGACCGGCGCGCCGGTCACGACGGGATGTCGCACGTTGGGCAGCCGTGCTGCCAACCCGGGCGTCAACAATGCCCGCTTCTATGACATCGACTGTTCGGGGAAGCCGACGGTCAATTCGCCGAAATGGGCGATCAACGTCGGTTACGAGCGGACCTTAGAGCTGTCGGGTGATCTTGCGCTGATCGCGGGCGCGCGTGCCAACATTGAAAGCAGCCGGTTCATGAATTCGAACTACCGGCCGGAAGAGCGCCAGGACGGGTTTGCGATGGCCGACGCGTTCCTTACGCTGGAAAGTCAGAGCGGGTGGAGCGTCACCGGCTTTGTCAACAACATCACCGATGAAGTGGTGCTGGCACGCGCGGGCACGCGGCCGATCCTCGACTTTCCGGTCGCCACGCTGCGCCCGCCACGCACCTATGGCGTTCGGGTCGGGTTCGACTTCTGATGCACGCGTGTTGCTCCCGGCTGGCACTTGCGGCGCTGATCGCGGCATCGCCTGCGCTGTCGCAACAGGTGCCAGCCGGCGGAGATGCGTTTGTCACGCTCGGCACGATGGGCGGACCGGTCCCCAGCGTCGATCGATCGCAACCGGCCAATGCCCTGATCCACGCTGGACAGGTCTATCTGGTCGATGCGGGCGACGGAGCGGTGCAGCAACTGGCGCGCGCTGGCATCACATTGCCCAGGGTCAAGGCGGTATTTTTGAGCCACCTCCATGTCGATCACACCGGTGGTCTGTCGGCCGTGCTCGGCCTGCGCAACCAGACCAATGTCGGTGAGCGTCTGACCGTTTACGGTCCGCCGGGGACGCGCGTGCTGGTCGCCGGGATCGTCGCGTCGATGCAGCCAGCTGCCCGCGTTGGCTATGGCATTCCGGGCAAGTCGTGGCTGCCCCCTGCCGACACAGTTACGGTGATCGAACTGACCGATGGTGAGCGCTTCAAGGTCGGCGGCATGACCGTTACCGCTGCGCAGAACACGCACTACGACTTTGCCCCAGGCAGCGTCGAGGATCGCAATTACAAATCGCTGTCGTTGCGCTTTGACATGCCGGACCGGTCGATCGTCTATACTGGCGATACCGGCCCGAGCACAGCCGTCGAGAAGCTGGCAAAGGGCGCTGACCTGCTGGTCAGCGAAATGATCGATATGGGCGGCACCATGGCGCTCGTCGCGCGCAATTCGCCGAACATGCCGGCAGCGGCGAAGCAGCAGCTCGAACAGCATCTTTCGACGCATCACCTCACGCCCGAAGCGGTCGGCCAGCTGGCGGCGCGTGCCGGGGTGAAGGCGGTGGTCGTCACCCATTTCGCCGGCGGCACGCCCGACCCGGTTCGCACGCGCCGCTATATCGCCCGGATCCGCGACCAGTTCAGCGGACCCGTCACCCTCGCCAATGATCTCGACCGTTTCTGAAAGACCAATCATGCAATCCGGCAGCATTCTCGTCATCGGCGGCGGCATTGGCGGCCTGACCGCCGCCATCGCCCTGCGCGCGCGCGGCTTTGCCGTCACGGTGATCGAACGCGATCCCGACTGGTCGGTCTATGGCGTCGGCATCATCCAGCAGTCGAACGTCATCCGCGCGATGTTCCAGCTTGGCCTGATCGACGAGTACGTCGCATCCGGGGTCGGATTCGACGCGGTCGAGATCTATACCCCTACGGGCATGAAGGTCGCGCGGGTACCCACCCCGCGGCTGGTCGACGGCTATCCGGCGAATATGGGCATCGGTCGTCCGGCGCTGCACAAGATTCTGGGCGATCGCACCATCGCGAGCGGCGCGCAGGTACTGCTCGGCGTGACCGCGACCGACTTGCAGGACGATGGCGACGGCGTCGATGTTCGCCTGTCGAACGGCACCTCGGCGCGATACGATCTGGTGGTCGGCGCGGACGGGGTCTATTCGCAAACGCGCGCGATGTTGTTTCCCGATGCGCCGCGACCCGAATATACCGGCCAGGCGGTGTGGCGCTACAATCTGCCGCGCCCGACCGATCTTGACGCGCTTCACGCCTATAATGGCCCGACGGGGGTCGGGCTGGTGCCGATTTCCGACACCCTCATGTACATCTATGTCACCACGCCCGAGCCCGAAAATCCGCGCTATACGCGCAAAGGCCTCGCGGCGGTGATGCGATCGAAAATGGCCAGTTGCGCGCCGCTGGTCCGCGACCTGGCGGAGCAGGTGACCGACGATGATGGCGTCGTTTATCGTCCGCTTGAGGCGTTGCTGATCGAGGGGCCGTGGCATCGCGGGCGAATCGCGCTGCTCGGCGACGCGGTGCACGCGACCACGCCGCATCTCGGCCAGGGCGCGGGCATGGCGATCGAGGACAGCCTCGTGCTGGCCGAGGAGCTTTCTCGCCATGACGATATCGAAACCGCGCTCAACGCTTATCATGACCGTCGCTTCGACCGCTGCGCCTATATCGTGCGCTCGAGCCTTGCGATCTGCATGGGCCAGATCGGCAAGGGACCGCCGGTCGACAATGCCAAAGCGACACATGAAATGTTCGAAATCGTCGCGGAACCGATCTAGATTTGGAAAGTGAGCAGGGCATGACCATGCAAGCCACCACGCGGCACGGGGTAATCCTGATGCTCACGGCGGTGATGCCGACGATGGCGATCATTGCGCTGGTGCCGATCCTGCCATTGCTGCTGCGCGAATTTGCAGACGTGCCGGGATCGGCTGTGCTGGTGCCGATGGCGCTGACCATACCGGCTTTGTGCGTCGCGTTATTCTCGCCGCTCGCCGGGTGGCTGTCCGACAAAGTCGGGCGCAAGCGGCTGCTGATCGGCGCGCTGATCGGCTATGCCGGCTTCGGCCTATTGCCGCTGCTGCTGGACAGCTTGCATGCGATCCTGGCGGCGCGTGTCGCGCTCGGGCTGACCGAGGCCGTGATCATGACCGTCGCCACCGCGCTGGTCGGCGATTATTTCGTGGGCGAACGGCGCGAGCGTTGGGTTTCGATCCAGATCGCCACCGCCAGCGTCAGCGCGATCGTGCTGATCGCCGCCGGCGGCGCGCTGGGCGAGGCGCTCGGTTCGCGCGGGCCGTTCTGGCTGTATCTGCTGGCGCTGCCGGTGGCGCTCGGCGGCGCGATCATCCTGTTCGAACCGGCCAAGGCCAGCGCAGCGTGCCCGACTGCAGCACAGGCGGCGGCGACGCGCAGCATTGCCGGACTGGTCGCAATAACCTTTGGCGTCGGGCTGCTCTTCTACACGATCATCGTTCAGCTCGGCCCGGTGATCGAGGCGACCGGCGTCACATCGCCGGCGATGATCGGCCTGGCCGGTGCGGCGGCCAATCTCGGCGTGATGGTCGGATCGCTGCTGTTCGGGCGATTGAAGGCGATGCCGGGCCAGTGTCTGCTGGCCATCGGCCTGTCGCTGGTGACGCTGGGCTATGTCGGTATCGCGCTGTCGAGCGAGTTTTTCCTGACTGCGGCGTCGGCGGTGGTGATTTGTACCGGCAACGGGCTGATGCTGCCGACCATGCTGGCCTGGGTGCTGCGACGGCTGCCGCCGCAAACACGCGGGCGCGGCACCGGGATATGGACCGGCGCCTTCTTCCTCGCACAGTTTGTGGCTCCGATTACCGCCGCAGCCCTGTCGGGCGTGCTCGGCGGGCTGTCAGGCACCTTCCTGTTCTTCGCCGCAGCCGCCGCGCTCGGCGCGGGGTTCGCGCTGCTGCGCCGCAGCCCCTCGACCAACGACGCTTAAGGAGCGATTTGATGACCCCACCCGTTCGCCGTGTCGTGACCGGCCATAATTCTGCCGGTCAGGCGATCATTCAGGAAGACGGCCCGGCGCCGCGCGTGCAACAGATCGGTGGCCCGTCGGGGCCGATGTTTCACGAAATCTGGAATACCCCGGTTGTTCCTGCACCGATTGACGCAGCCTCTGGCGAACCTGCGGAACACGATATCAAGCTTGCGCCCCCCAAGGGCGGCACGCGCATCCGGGTCCTCGACATTCCGCCCGAGAATGACGAAATTCGTATGATGTCGCCCGAGGAGGCACGCGCGCATTTTGCCGAAGTCGGCGCGGGCGACGCATCCGCGCATCACATCGAGAGCAGCCGCCACGCATTGATGCATCGCACCGAAACGATCGATTACGGTATCGTGCTGGAAGGTGAAGTGGTGCTGATCGTGGACGAAGGCGAAACGACCGTCCGCGCAGGCGATATGGTGATCCAGCGCGGTACCAATCATGGCTGGTCGAACCGTTCGGATCGCAATTGTCGGATCGCGTTCATCCTGATCGACGGCAAGTTCGACGCCGATCTGAAACCGTAAATGCGGATTGCGATCACCGGCGCGGCGGGGTTTGTCGGCCTGGCCGTCGCGCGGTACGTCACTGACCATCATCCAGAGATTCAGCTGGTGCTGGCCGACCGGGCGTTCGACGTGCAACAGCGTTTCGAGACGCTGGCCGGCGAGCTGACCGATCCGGCGATGATCGGCGAGCTTTGCCGCGACGGGATCGACGCGGTACTTCATCTCGCGGCCTTGCCCGGCGGCGCGGCGGAGCGCGATCCACGGGCGTCGCGTGCGATCGGTCTTGATGTGCCGCTGGCACTGATCGAGGCGATGCACGGTCGCAGGCTCGTCATTGCCGGGTCGATCGGCGTATTCGGCGGGCAACTCCCTGCGCAGGTCGATGATGAAACGATGCCGGCCCCAGCCAGCGTATACGGCACGCATAAACGCATGGTCGAACTCGCCTTCGCCGATGCGATGCGGCGCGGTGCGATTGGCGGGATGGTGGTGAGGTTGCCGGGCATCGTTGCGCGGCCTGCGACGGCGGGCGGGTTCGGTTCGGCGTTTCTGAGCGATGTCTTTCACGCGGCGAGGGCCGGAACACCCTATCGCGTGCCGGTCGCGCCCGATGCGACCAGCTGGTTGATGTCGGTCCGCACCTGCGCCGCCAATTTGGTGGCTGCGGCGCTGGGCGAGGCGAGGGTTCGGGACGCGGTGACGTTTCCGGCGCTGCGCGTGCGGATCGGCGATCTGGTCGATGAACTCGGCCGTCATGGCGATACCAGCGGGCTGACCTTCGTCGAGGATAAGGCGATCCGCGCCATGTTCGGCAGCTATCCGCCGCTGGCAACCCCGCGCGCCGATGCATTGGGCTTTCGGCATGACGGGTCGCTGGAGCAGTTGGTGGAAGCGGTGTTCGCCGAGCTTTGACGCCGGGGGACATCCCTCCAGCCCACCCCCCTCTGAAAGGGAGGGGCTTTGGTTATCCCGGGACGACGCGCTGATCGATGACGCCGAAGGGCGAGACGCCGTCACCTGCACGCATTGCCACGCGGCTTCCGAATGAGAGGAACGGCGTTCTGGGCGCGCCATGGGCGATGATTTCGATCGCGCGGCGCTCGGACAGGCAGGTCGAGCCGACGGTCTCATGCTCAGGATTGGACACGGTGCCCGAGCCAATGATCGTCCCGGCGGGGAGCGAGCGCGAGCGGGCAGCGTGGGCGATTAGCTCGTGAAAGCCATAGCCCATCGCCGCGCCGCTGGGGCTGCCGAACCATTGGCCATCGACCTCGACCGTTAGCGGGAGGCAGACGCGGCCTTCACGCCAGGCATTGCCCATTTCGTCGGGGGTGATTGCGAAGGGCGCGACGCTGCACGCGGGCTTGGCCTGGATCCAGCCGAAACCTGTCTTCATTTCAACTGGCGCAATCGCGCGGAGCGACCAGTCGTTGATGAGCAGCACTAGGCGGACATGCTGCAACGCCTTTTCGGCTGAACAGCCCATCGGGACGTCGCCGGTGACGATCCCGAACTCACCCTCGAAATCGATCCCGTCGGCTTCGCTCGGCAACGGCACATCGGCGGTCGGGGCGAGAAACAAGTGGCTCATCCCCTGATACATCAGCGGCAGTTCGGTCTCGATCGGCGGCATGTTGAACGCCGTCTCCATCAACGCGCCGTGATTGGCGAAGGCCGAGCCGTCGAGCCATTGCCACGCGCGCGGTAGCGGGGCGGCGAAGTCATCGGGGGCGACGGTTTCGCCGGATTCGGCAGCGTGGGCGGCGGCCCGCAGTGCATCCTGCACCGCATCCCACTCGTCCAGCGCCGATTGCAGGGTGGCATAGCCCGGAACCGGGGCGACGCGCGCGCCGTCGGCGCTGACCACGACCAAAGTACCGTCGCGGCCGCCGCGCTTCAACGTGGCGAGGCGCATCAGGCGAGCCGCCCGCCCAGCGTATCGGCGAACCAGTCGGCGATATAGTCGCGGCCAAAGCTCATATTGTCGGCGCCGACATGCTCGACCCCGCCCTCGCGCTCGGTGAACAGCTTGAGTTCGCGGCGCGGCGAATTGACGAGCTGATCGTAGCAGTCATGCGCATAGTCGACGCTGATCTGGCGGTCCTTGGCACCGTGCGTGACCAGGAACGGCACCTTCACGCCGCCCATATGACCGTTAAGGTTCATGTTGTCGGCTTTGGCGAGAAATTCTTCCATCGTCTCGGCACCGAACGCCCACATGACATGCGCCCAGTAATGCGGCACCGGGTTTTCGCCCTCGCGATTGAGCCGCTTTTGCTGCACCTCTGCCCAATTGTGGTTCGCGCCCCAGCAGGCGCCGCTTGCAAAGCGCGGTTCATAGGCGACCGCGCGCGGGGCGAAATGCCCGCCGAGGGAAATGCCGGTCATGCCGATCCGTGCGGGATCGACGTCGCTCTGGGTTTCGAGCCAGTCGACCGCCTTGCTCGCCCAATTCTCGCTATGCGGGTCGACGGGGAGGTTCTGAAGACGCAGCGCCTCGCCGCTGCCGGGCTGGTCGACGCTCAGCGTCGAAATACCACGGCGCGCCAGCGCTTCGGGCAGGCGCGACCAGTAGAGCAGCTCCTTGCAGCTATCGAGCCCGTTGCAATAGACGACGACCGGATGCGGCCCCGGTCCGGCGGCGCGGGTGAACAGCGCGGGCATCGTGCCGGTCGCGAGCGGGATTTCCACGCGTTCGCGGTTGATCGAGCCGAGTTGGGTCGAACGAGCGAAGGTCGCCAGCGCCCGCGCATAGGTTTCCTGACGCCCCGGATGGCCATGACCCTGCATCCGCTCGGCGACGAGCAGATAGAGCGCGGCGCGCTCGAGCTTGTCCGAGGCCGAGAAGCCACGTCCGGCGGCATCGTCCTCGTCCGCCAGGCCGATCAGCCGGTCGGCCATCTCGACCCATTTCGCCATGAATTGCGGCGTGCCGGCATCCGATCCCGACGCGGCGGCATCCTTGATCGGCTGGCACATATCGACGATCTCGCCGATCCGCCCGCCGCTTTCGAGCGCGATCGCAACCGACAGGTTCCAGATATAGTTCGGGAAATACTCAAACAGCGCCATGATTATGCCTCGACCGGCTGGAACAGGCCCTTATCGGCCTCGGGATGCGGCATCGTCTGCGGGCCGCCGATGCCGACGCCCCATTGGTCCATCACGGTGGGTCCGGGCACATGCACCTGATCGACATGATGTTCGAAATCCACGTCCTCCAGCTCGGACGTATATTCGACCGCAAAGCCATTCGGTGTGGTGAAATAGCTGAACGTGTTGTTGCCCGCAGTGTGCCGGCCGGGGCCCCAGAGGATGTCGGTGCCGCGTTTGCGCAGCCGGCTGATGCCACGCATCATGTCGTCCACGGTCAGCATGTCATAGGCGACATGGTTGAGGCAGGGCGGCCCAGGCAAAAATGCAATCCGGTGATGCGCGCTGTTGCAGCGCAGGAAGCACATGAAGTCCCCCAGCCAGTCGCTGACGCGGAAGCCGAGCACATCGACGAAGAACTGCACCATCGCCTTGTGATCGGGCGAGTGGAGGACGATGTGGCTGATCTTTTGCGGCACCCCGTCCCAGCGCACCATCGGACGCGAGGTGCCACGTGCGACATCGCTCGAAATTTCGAACGGCAGGCCGTCGGGCGTGAAGAAGCGAAAGCCATAGCCGCCGCCGAAGCTGGTCAGGGCGCGCGGCGCGAAGATGATGCGACAGCCAGCGCCGATGACCTTGTCGTGCAGCGCATCGACATCAGCGCGGCTGTCTGCGGCGAGCGCGATCACATCGACGCGCTTTTCATCGGCCTTGCGCAAGCGAATGACGTGATGTTCGTCATGCCCTTCTGCGGCGAAATGGATCATGCCATCCTGTTGGCCGACCTCTTTGAGCCCCCACACGTTGCTGTAAAAGGCGTGTTCGGCGGCAAGGTCGGTAACGGCATAGCCGACAAAGCGGATTTCGGTGACGCGGCTCATTGGCAATCCTGCTCCAGAACGATCTGGCCGGTTCGCAGCCGGCGGTATCCGATCCTGATAGCCACCGCGCCTTCGATTGAAAAAGTTATTGTTTTGATCCATTTTCATTCATTGCGTGAATGGAGAGTACGGTGCGTTTCAAGGGTCTCGATCTCAACCTGCTCGTCGCCTTCGATGCGCTAATGAATGAGCGCAGCGTTTCGCGTGCTGCAGAGCGCGTGAATTTGAGTCAGCCCGCCATGAGCAATGCGTTGGCCCGACTACGCATTTATTTTGGCGACGAGCTTCTGATCGCGCACAGCAAACGCATGTACCCGACATCCTTTGCGGAAACCCTGCTGCCCCAGGTTCAGGCGGCGCTGGCGACGATGGAGGGGGTGGTCGCAACGTCCCGTCATTTCGCCCCCGCGAGTTCAAGCCGCACGTTTCGCGTGATGGCTTCTGACTATATCGCGACGGCAGTCCTGTTCCCGATCATCACTCGCCTGGCCCACATCGCGCCCGGCGTCCGCATCGAGCTGCTCCTTCCCAGCCAGCGGCGGATCGAATTGCTCGACAGCGGCGGTATCGACTTGCTCATCACGCTCCAAGCGTATCTGACGCCCGAGTTGCCATCCGATTTCCTGCTGGAGGATGAATATTGGCTCGTCGGCCGTACGGGCCATCCGGCATTGGTCACCGATGTCACGCTGGAACATATGCTGGCCTATGAACATGTCGTTGTGGCGATCGGTGAGGAGCGACTGCCCAGCTTCGGGGATGCCTATCTGGAACGGGTCGGGGTTCAGCGGCGCGTTGCAGTGACTGCACCTAATTTTGCGATGTTGCCGTGGCTGCTTCAGGAAACCGATTGGCTTACGCTGATGCAGGGGCGACTGGCGCGATTGATGGCCCGCAATTTCGCCATTGCGCTCATACCGCCGCCGGTATCCATTCCGCCCCTGATCGAGATGGCGCAATATCACGTGACCCGGGCCAACGATCCGGGCCTGCGCTGGCTCATCGACACCATTCGGACTCAAACCGCTCGACCAGGCTAGAAGCTTTGCGTTCACGATGTTTGCGCATGTCGCACGCTGGCCTGAGGCAGGACCATGGTGCCGCGCGGCGCCATTTCTATCCGTTCGGCGGGCTGGCGAAGACGGTCGGATGGATCGAGCAATATGCTGCGAAGGCGCTTCGCGGGCCTGTGCGGCGCGATCAGCGAAAGCTGTACGACGCAGCCGGAATTTCGAGTCATCCGCGCGGAAAGTCGGGCGCGATGCAAATGCGACAGGTGTGGAGCGAGATTTCGGTTTACTGGCTGATCGCGTGGGACAATCCCGCGACGCTGCCCGCTGCCCGCTGCCCGCTGCCCGCTGCCCGCTGCCCGCTGCCGGCCGTGCGCCGGATGCTCGCGGAGAATATCGTGCGCGACCGCAACCGCGCCTCGATCGCGATCTGGAGCATTGCCAACGAGACACCCGATTCGCCCGCGCGCAACGCGTTCCTGCGGACGCTCGCCGCCGGTCGTCGCGGTCTTTCTGTCGGGCCGGCCGATGTGGACGAATGCCGAGATCAACGCCGCCGACGCGTTCGGAGCATGGCAGCCGATCAGTATTCCGCTGCGCCGTTTCGGATCGGGCGGATTCGATCTGAAATCGGTCGAACGCCCCTTCAGGCTGGCGACGGCAGACGCGTTGACGCTGACGCTGTCGGATGTGCGGATTGGCCGGTCCGACACGCCGTCGGTGACCTGCGGCACCTAGCGGGCTGCGACACCGTTCCAGTCCAAGCCGAACCGCGCGAGATATTTGCGCAGCCGGTCGGCATCGTTAGCGGTGCTGCGACGGGTGCGGGAGGCAGCGAAGAGCGTGCGGCCCGCTTCGGAGAGCGAGCGGCTGGCGCGGCACACGCGGATCGTCTCGGCGAGCTGGACGCGATCGAACGGGTCGATGTCGGCGAGTGCCACCTCACTCAGCATTTCGGCCAGCACGCCTGCGCCGTCGTCGACCTGTCCCGACCATAATCGTTTCAGTCTCACGATTTCCGCCTCGACGCATTCCAGGTCGATGCGGCCTTTCGGGCTGAGCGTGGCCATGCGCGTGACGCTGGCGGCGAGGTCGCGGAAATTGCCGGGCCAGCGCGCGTCGGGCGCGGTGGCGAAGGCGAGGTAGCGCTGGCGGGCTTCCTTGTTGAAGCTCGCACGGTCGCCCTCGCGCTCGGCAAAGCGGTCGAGTTCATAGTCCAGATTAGGTTCGATATCCTCACGCCGCTCCGCCAATCCCGGCAAGGTGAAGGTCCACAGGTTCAGCCGCGCGTAAAGGTCGTCGCGAAACCGCCCCGCCGCGACCGCTTCACCCAGATCGCGGTTGGTGCCGGCGATCAGCTGGAAATCGGACGCCGCTTCCTTGTCCGACCCAACAGGCAGGAAGCGCTTGTCCTCGATCGCGCGCAGGATCATCGCCTGTTCGTCCAGCCCAAGCTCACCGATCTCGTCGAGGAACAACATGCCCTTGTCGGCGGCACGCAGCAGCCCGGGCCGGTCGGCGGCGGCACCGGTGAACGCCCCCTTGCGGTGGCCGAACAGCGCCGACATCGCGCTGTCGCCTTTCAGCGTCGCGCAATTCACCTCGACGAACGGCCCAGCGATCTGGTGCTTCAGGCGTTTGAGTTCATAAATGCGGCGCGCGAGCAGGCTCTTGCCCGCGCCGGTCGGCCCCATCAGCAGGATGGGTGCTTTCGAACGCAGCGCGACCTGTTCGATCTCGTCGATCATGCGGTTGAACGCGGCGTTATGCGTGTCGATGCCCGATTTCAGGAACGAGGTGCTTTCCGCACTGGCGACGGCGAAGCGCGTGGCGATGCTGTCATAGCGCGAGAGATCGAGGTCGATCGTGGTCCAGCGCCCCGGCGCGCCGCCATCGTCAGCGCGTTTGGCTGGCTGGGTCTGGAGCAGGCGGCCGGGCAGATAGCGCGCCTCGGTCAGCAGGAACATGCAGATTTGCGCGACATGCGTGCCGGTGGTGATGTGGACGAGGTAGTCTTCGACCTCCGGATCGAACGGCTCGGCGCGGGCGAAGTCCAGCAGCTTGCCGTAAACCTCCTCGAAATCCCACGGATCGGCGAAGTCGAGCAGGCGCAGTTCGACGGTCGTTTCGGGCGACACCGACATGATGTCCGCCGCGATCGAGTCGGCGAGCCGGGCATGCGGGGTGCCGTGGAGCAGCACGAAGCGATCGACGCGCAAATCCTCATGCATCGTTAGCGCGACCGAGGGCCGCCACTTGTTCCAGCGTGACGGTCCGAACTTGCTGGCGTCGAGCGTGGAGCCAAGGAACCCGATGACGGTTAGTGGTTTCATGGTTAGATCATAGGATAAGAAGCGATCTATGACGATAGTAAAATTGTGCCTCTGTATTCTTGTTGCCTACCGCTGTGCAATGCGATTGTGTATAAAATCACATTAAAACAATGATATAAAAGAATATCATTGCCTATCCCCTCAAATTGGCACGCCTCCTGCGATAGGGTTGGATGTCAGGCGGTGCGGTCGAACCACTGTCCGACAGGCGGAGCAGGGGCGGCCGGAATGGGCCGGTCGCCCCCGAACCCGCAGTGAATTGTCGTGGTTGCATATCGGTGAGCGCATGGGCGCGGTCTGGATTCCAAATCCACCACCTGCTGGTTCGATTCCAGCCACCGGTGCCACCCCGAATGAGAAAGGGAAGATCATGGCCAATAAGGGACTTTTCGCCTCGGCGATCGCAAAGCTGCTGCCGCGCACGGACAGCGTGAATCGCGAAGGCGCTCCGGCCTATGGCTATGGGCCGGAGGCGAAGCTGGCGCAGCTGGCCGCGACCGGCACGCTGGCGGACACATTTTATGGCGCGGCGGAGACGCAACTGGCCAATGTGCTGGAGGCCGCGAAGGCGGTCGATCCGTATTTCGTGGCGCAGGCGGCGATCTACGCCCGCACATCCGGTGCGATGAAGGACATGCCGGCATTGCTGGCGGCGTATCTGACGGTCGTCGATCCCGATCTGGCGGTTCCGGTCTTTGGACGGGTGATCGACAATGGACGGATGCTGCGCAACTTTGTGCAGATCATGCGTTCGGGGCAGGTCGGGCGCACCTCGCTCGGCTCGCGGCCGAAGCGACTGGTCCAGCTTTGGCTGGAGCAGGCCTCGATGCCTCAGTTGATGGCGGCGGCGACGGGCAAGGATCCGTCGTTGGCGGACATCGTGCGCATGGTTCACCCGCGTCCGGCGGATGCGTCGCGCAAGGCGTTTTATGGCTGGCTGATCGGGCGTCCTTATGACGTTGCCGCGCTGCCAGTCGAGATCGCCGCGTTCGAGGCGTGGAAGGCGGACAATTCGCTGCCGCTGCCGCCGGTGCCGTTCGAGTGGTTCACCGCATTCCCGCTTTCGGCGGAGAATTGGGCTGAGCTGGCGATGCGGATCGGGTGGCAGGCGCTGCGCATGAACCTCAACACGCTGGCGCGCAATGGCGCGTTTGCGGTGGAGGGGGTGACGCAGGCGGTTGCCGCGCGGCTGACGGATCGTGACGCGATCGCGAAGGTCGGCCCGATGCCCTATCAGTTGATGGTGGCATTGGGTCAGGCTGGCGAGGGTGTGCCGCTGGCGGTGAAGGAGGCGTTAGAGGACGCGCTGGAGTTCTCGCTCCGGAACGTACC
The DNA here is from genome assembly GCF_036663835.1 of Sphingomonas sp. LT1P40. Lineage (NCBI taxonomy): Bacteria > Pseudomonadati > Pseudomonadota > Alphaproteobacteria > Sphingomonadales > Sphingomonadaceae > Alteristakelama > Alteristakelama amylovorans. Next base: position 117,228 of record NZ_JAXOJT010000002.1, on the reverse strand, counting down.
AACGGTGCCGGGCCGGGTGGTCGTGTGCCCCGACGTGTCGGGGTCGATGACTTCGCCCGCGACCGGGTACCGCAAGGGTGCCTCGTCGAAGGTGCGGTGCATCGATGTCGCGGCACTGGTCGCAGCCGCGATGCTGCGCACCAACCGCGATGCCCGCGTGCTGCCATTCGAGCAGGACGTCGTGCGGATGAAGCTGGATGCCAACGCCCGTGTCGCCGTGAATGCGGCGAAGCTGGCGGGTGTCGGCGGGGGCGGGACGAATGTCTCGGCACCGCTGGCGATGCTGAATGCGGAGCGCGCGAAGGTCGATCTGGTGGTCATCGTTTCGGACAATGAGTCCTGGGTCGATGCCACTCGCTACGGCGCGACGGCGACGATGCGCGAATGGGACAAGCTAAAGCGCCGGAATCCGGATGCGAAGCTCGTCTGCATCGACATTCAGCCCTACGGGACGACGCAGGCCAAGGGGCGTGCCGACATCCTGAATGTCGGGGGTTTCTCCGACGCGGTGTTCGACACCGTCGCACGCTTTGCCACCGGCGAGACGCGCGATTGGGTCGAGGTCGTCAAGCAAGTGGAGATATGAAGAACAAGGGTCGTGGCGAATGCTGGTGGGACTACATCCAGGGACCGAAGCTGCGGGTTGTGCCCGCGTCGGTGAATGTCTCACCGAAACCTTGTCGCCACGACCCGCGAGAATATCACGGCGAATGCCGGTAGGACTACATGGTGTCGCGGGTTCGAGTCCCGCTCCGCGCAAGCGGGTAGCTCAGTGGTAGAGCATGTCCTCCAACATCTTGTCGCCGTGGCCAACAACATCATGGCGAATGCCTGACGGACTACATTGATTGCTAATCACCAGGTCGCGGGTTCGACTCCCGCCGGGTTTTCGGACCCGTAGCTCAGCGGTTAGAGCGGGAATGTCCGTCAAAATACTGGTCGCCATGACCAAACTCAATGCTGGCGAATGCCGGCGGGACTACAGGAGAGAGCACCTGCCGAAAGGCAGGAGGTCGGCGGTTCGACTCCACCCGCGGGAAACCGCGTAGCTCAGTAAAATGTCTCGCCACCGCTCGTCGCCAGATACTGACCGAAGCGCGGCGAATGCCAACGGGACTACACGGGTAATGGAGGGTTCGACTCCCTCGCCGGCCGCATACGCCGGAAAACGTCCCGTCACTCCATCGTCGCCGTGCCGAGGTTGCACTGATACGAATAGCGAAGAGGAGGTCGTGATGACCGAAGTGAATTACGACTACCAGCATGTCGAAGGCGGCGTGCCGATCAAGATGTGGACGCGCGGCGTACCGGTCGAGGATGGCGCACGCGCCCAGCTCGCCCGTGCGGCGCAGATGCCGTTCGTGTTCAAGCATGTGGCGGTGATGCCCGACGTGCATATCGGCATCGGCGCCACCGTCGGCTCGGTGATCCCGACCAAGGGCGCGGTGATTCCAGCGGCGGTGGGCGTGGATATCGGATGCGGCATGATGGCCGCGCGCACCTCGCTGGTGGCAAGCGATCTGCCCGACAATCTAGAGGGCATTCGCTCGGCGATCGAGCGGGCGGTGCCACACGGGCGATCGATGAACCGCAACAAGCGCGACACCGGTTCGTGGGGCGATCCGCCCCCGGCGATCGTCGAGGCATGGGCGACGCTCGTCCAGCGCTTCGACCGGCTGTGCGACAAGCATCCGCGGATGAAGAACACGAACAACCTCGTGCATCTCGGCACGCTGGGGACCGGCAACCACTTTATCGAGCTGTGCCTGGATCAGGACCAGCGCGTGTGGGTGATGCTGCATTCGGGGTCGCGCGGCGTGGGCAATGCGATCGGCACGTTCTTCATCGAACTGGCCAAGCAGGACATGCGCAAGTGGCACATCAATTTGCCCGATCAGGATCTGGCGTACTTCCCGGAAGGGACCGACCATTTCGACGACTATGTCGAGGCGGTCGGCTGGGCTCAGGATTTCGCCGCGCTCAACCGCCGCATGATGATGACCAACGTCATCCGCGCGCTGCGGGGCCAGATCGCCAAGCCGTTCGACGCGGAACTGGAGGCGGTGAACTGCCACCACAATTACGTCCAGCGCGAGAATCACTTCGGTGAGAATGTGCTGGTGACGCGCAAGGGCGCGGTGCGCGCGGCCAAGGGCGTGATGGGGATCATCCCGGGTTCGATGGGCGCGAAGAGCTTCATCGTGCGCGGGTTAGGCAACCCGGAATCGTTCGACAGCTGCTCGCACGGTGCGGGGCGCGTGATGTCGCGCACTGCCGCCAAGAAGCTGGTGACGCTCGACGAACACATCGCCGACACGGCGGGCGTCGAGTGCCGCAAGGACGCGAGCGTGATCGACGAGACGCCGCGCGCGTACAAGCCGATCGAGGCAGTGATGGCCGCGCAGGCCGATCTGGTCGAGATCGTCCACACGCTGAAGCAGGTAGTGTGCGTCAAGGGGTGACCCTTGGCGCGCACCGTCCCATTCCGGAAAACACCATGATGCATGGAGTCAATGAATGGCGTCAGGAGGGCCGTCTTTACCTTTGGCGCTACGCTAACCCGAAGCATGGCTGGCAATTCAGCGCCGACCCTGTTGGGTGTCGCTCAATCCGAAATCTGCTTGATCGAATGCGGGGCGGAGAGCCTTGCTATCGCACCTTGAAGCTGAACGCAGTGACCGACACGATACTCAATGTGCCCAATTATGGTCAGAAAGCTCACGGCCACTTTGAGAAAGTACGGATTGAGTATTTTCCGACCTTTGAGAATTTGCACATTGAGCCTGACGGCGACGCGCTGATCCTGACTACGGATGCAAGACGGGCGCATGCTTTGTCAGCGGCTGTCGCCGCTGTGGAAGTTGGTGACGGAGATTTCGGGATATCGCCCGCCAAGAAAGCGGCAAGCTGGATGTTCTGGTGGATGTCGGACATCAATTATTATGACGGGAAACGATTGTGATTATCATCGACGGATCGGAGGGCGAAGGCGGGGGGCAGGTCGTGCGCAATGCGTGCGCGCTGTCGCTCGTCACCGGGCAGCCGTTTCGCATCACCAATGTACGCGGCAAGCGCGAAAAGCCGGGGCTGATGCGTCAGCATGTTACCGCGATCGAGGCCGCGCTGGCGATCGGTGGCGCACATGCCGAGGGGGTGGCGGTCGGGTCGTCGGAGATCGCCTTCACGCCGGGGCGGGTGACGCCGGGCGAGTATCGCTTTGCGGTCGGGACGGCTGGAAGCACGGGGCTGGTGCTGCAAACCGTATTGATGCCGCTGTTGCTGGCGGATGGACCGTCGCGGCTGGTGCTGGAGGGTGGCACGCACAATATGCTGGCGCCGCCGTTCGACTTCATCGCGCGTGCGTTCGTGCCGGTGCTGCGCCGCATGGGTGCGCAGGTCGAGATGCGGCTGATCCGCCACGGCTTCTATCCGCGCGGCGGCGGGCGGATCGAGGTCGATATCGTGCCGGGTGAACTGACGCCGGTCGACTGCGTTGATCGCGGGTCGCTGACCGACGTGTCGGCGACTGCGTTGATCGCGGGCCTTCAGTTGGATATTGCCGAGCGCGAGATCGAAACGGTGCGAAAGCTGTTCGACTGGCCCGAGCGCGCTTTCGCCATCCGCGAGCTGCCCGCCGAATGCGGACCCGGCAATGCGCTGTTGCTGGAGGCGCAGTTCGAGCATGCGACCGAGATCGTCACGGGTTTCGGGCGGCTGGGCGTGTCGGCCCAGTCGTTGGCGAAACAGGCGGGGCAGCGCATGGCGGGGTTCCTCGCCAGCGATGCGTTTGCCGGGCCGTATCTGGCGGATCAGCTGCTGCTGCCGTTCGCGCTGAGCAATGGCGGGGCGGGCGGCGGCAGCTTTACCACCGTCAAGCCTAGCCAGCATGCCCGTACCGCTGCCGACATCATTCAGCGTTTCACCGGCCAGCGCTGGGTGTTCGAGCAGGCGGGCGGCAGCCATCTGGTGCGGTTGGCACGCTGACGCTACACCATGGATCATACCAGTTTCGCTGACTGGTATAATCACCACTTGAATCATTCATGCCAATTGATTAGTCCAATGGGTAGAACGATAATTGTGGGAGTGGCGGATGCGTGGGCTGGGAATGATGGCTGTCGCCTTTTTGGCGATCCCCATGCCTGCCTTGGCCGCCGATCATCTGGTCCGCGATCAGGCCGGCTATGCCGCCGCCGTCAAGAAAGCCGCGCCCGGCGATCGCATCCTGCTGGCCGATGGCGAGTGGCGCGATTTCCAGATCGTGCTGCACACACGGGGAACCGTAGCGAAGCCGATCACGCTTGCCGCGCAGACACCGGGCAAGGTCGTCATTTCCGGCCAGTCGAACCTGCGCATCGGGGGCGAGCATCTGATCGTGTCGGGCCTGGTGTTCCGGGGCGGGTGGTCGCCGACCAAGGAGCTGATTTCGTTCCGCCGCGATTCGAAAACCGTGTCGCGCAACGTGCGGCTGACGCAGATCGTGATCGACAATTTCACCAACCCAGATCGCCGCGCCGAGGATATCTGGGTTGCGATCTATGGCACCGATAACCGCGTCGATCACAGCTGGTTCGCGGGCAAGGGCAATGGCGGCGTCACGCTCGCGGTGATCCGGCCCAAGGGTCAGCCAGGCGAGAACCGCGCGCGCATCGATCACAATTATTTCGGCCCCCGCCCCCCGCTTGGCTCGAACGGCGGCGAGACCATCCGCATTGGCACCAGCGACGAATCGCTGAGCGACTCCAAGACCATCATCGAGCGCAACTGGTTCGAGAAATGCGACGGCGAGGTCGAGATCGTCTCGGTCAAATCGGGCGGCAACATCGTCCGTGAGAATATGTTCGTGGAGTCACAGGGCTCGCTGGTCCTGCGCCACGGCAACGGCAATCGGGTCGAGCGCAACATCTTCATGGGGCGTGGCAAGCCCAGCACCGGCGGCATCCGCGTCATCAACCGCGACCAGATCGTGCGCCACAATTATCTGGAGGGTGTCACCGGGACGTCGTTCCTGAGTGCGGTCGCGGTGATGAACGGCGTGCCGAACTCGAAGGTGAACCGCTATCATCAGGTTAGTGGCACGGTGATCGAGCGCAACACGATCGTCGAAGCGGCGCGGATCACGTTCGGTGCGGGCGCGGATGCCGAACGCAGTGCGTCGCCAGTGGACAGCCGGTTCGACGCCAATCTGATCGTCAACGGATCGGGCAGGGGCATCGTGCGCGCCGAGGGCGATATTGCGGGCCTTGCGATGGCCGGCAACGTGCAGACCGCGCCGGTCGCCGCCGATGTAGCGCGCGGGTTTACGCAAGCACCGGTTAAGCTGGTTCGCGCTGCAAATGGCCTGCTCTACCCCGCCGATCCTGCACTGAATGTCGGCGCGCCGCGCGACTTGAAGCCGCTGAAGCGCGACGAAGCCGGTCCCGCCTGGTATCCCATGGATGCCCCCGCTCCGACTGCCGGACGCACGATCAACGCCCTGGCACGCGCGGGTGCGCTGGCCGATGCAGTGGCATCGGCGGCGGCTGGCGACATCGTGCAAGTCGCCCCCGGCACCCACCGTGTGACACAGCCAATTCCGGTTGCCCATGCACTCACCGTCGCGGGGCCGCGTGACGCGGTGATCGAGGCCGCCACGCCGACATTGTTCCAGCTCCTTCCGGGCGGCAGCCTCACCGTTCGCGGCGTCAGCCTGTTGGGCAGTGCGGCACCGGCGATCGCGGGCAACGCGCTGGTCCGTGCGCCGCTGGCCGTCAGCACCACCAACTATGCCGTGACGCTGGACAAGGTCGCGGTGCGCAACCTGACCGCGCCCGGCTTCGACGTGATCGCCACCACGCCAGCGACCTTTGCCGATCGCATCGCAATCCGGGGAGCGAGCTTTGCTAATATCTCCGGAACCGTGATTGCCGCTGCAGCCGAAACCGGCAGCAAGGGCCTCTACAGCGCCGAGCGGGTCGAGATCGCCGACAGCGAGTTCGCCAATGTCGGGACGATTGCCGATGTCGCGCGGCTTGGCACCGACGAAAGCACGTTCGGCCCGTGGGTTGTCATGACCGGCAACCGCGTCACCGGCGGCGTCGCGGGCCGCGCAGCGGTGCGCTTGTCGGGCGTCCAGAGCACGACGATCGCCGACAATCGCTTTGATCGCGCGGGGGGAATCGAGGTGGCGCACAGCGTTGGCGCGCCAGTCACGCGGATAACCGGCAACCGTTTTGCCGCGACGCCGGAGCCGCGCATCGCCAAGCTGTATCCACAAGGGTCGCCAGTGGTCGAGCTGGCCGGAAACACCGTTGAGGGCCGCCCGTGAAATATATCGCCCTCGCCCTCGCGTTGCTCCTCGGAACCTCGGCTTTTGCCCAGAACGCCGCCCCGGTTCTCGCCAGCGCCGATGCCTATCGCACGATGGCGAGCGGAGGCGCGCGCGCGCCGCTATTTGCCCGCGAACTCGCATCCGCACGCCGCATGGTCGATGCCGGCATCCGCGCAGGCATCGACGCGCCGGTGCCCAAGGATCGCGGCGGCGGGCCGACGCATGAGCGGCACAAGGCGAATTACAAGCTGATCCAAAGCGCGGGCGCGCTCTATCGCCTGACCAGCGACAAGCGCTACGCGAGCTATGTCCGCGATATGCTGCTGGCCTATGCCAAGCTCTACCCCACGCTCGGCAAGCATCCCGCCGCCGCCAATCAGGTGCCGGGGCGACTATTCTGGCAATCGCTCAACGACAGCGTGTGGCTGGTCCACGCAATTCAGGGTTACGATGCAGTCCGCGCCGACCTGACGCCCGCCGAGCGCAAGACCATCGACGACGATGTCTTTCGCCGCATGGCCGCGTTCCTGACCGGCGAGCCGACGACGTTCGACCGCATCCACAATCACTCGACCTGGGCCAATGCCGGGGTCGGCATGACCGGATATGTCCTGCGCGACAAGATTCTGGTCGAACAGGCGCTAAAGGGCAGCGACCGCAGCGGCAAGGTCGGGTTCCTGCGCCAGCTCGACCTCCTCTTCTCGCCAGACGGCTATTATGCCGAGGGGCCGTACTATCAGCGTTACGCGCTCCAGCCCTTCGTCGTGTTCTCGCAGGCGATTGCGGACAATGAGCCGAGCCGCAAGATCTTCGAGTACCGTGACGGCATCGTGCTGAAGGCGATCCGCACCGCGATCCAGACCACTTATGCCGGCGCATTCTTCCCGATCAATGACGCGATGCCGGACAAGACGTTGCGCACCGAGGAGCTCTATCAGGGCGTCGCCATTGGCTATGCGGCGAGTGGCGATACGGGCCTACTCGCCATCGCCGAATGGCAGGGTCAGGTCGCGCTCTCGCCACAGGGTTTCGCGGTCGCGCGCGACCTCGCAGCGGGCAAGGCGAAGCCGTTCGCCTTCGCCTCGACGCTGTTGCGCGACGGGCCGGACGGCAGGGACGGTGCGCTCGCCATTCTGCGCTCGGGACCGCAGGACAAGGCCCAGGTGGTGGTCGCCAAGAACACCGCCCAGGGCATGGGCCATGGCCATTTCGACAAGCTCAACTGGCTGCTCTACGATAATGGCAACGCGATCGTCACCGACTACGGCGCGGCGCGTTTCCTGAATATCGAAGCGAAGGACGGCGGGCGCTATCTGCCCGAGAATGACAGCTGGGCGCAGCAGACGGTCGCGCACAACACGCTGGTCGTGAACGAGACCAGTCATTTCGACACGAAACTCGCGCCGGCCGAAAAAGCCGCGCCGGTCCAGTTGGCGTTTCAGGGCGAAGGACCGGCCCGATATTCGATCGGTGAGATGGCGGGGGCCTATCCGGGCGTCGTGTTTCGCCGTGCGCTGGTGCAGATCGATATGGGGACGAAGGCGTCGCCGCTCGTGCTCGACCTGCTGACCGTGAAGGGCGGGGCCAAGGCGACTTATGATCTGCCGCTGCACTTTGGCGGGCACATCATCGACACCGATCTGAAGCTGGCTCCGAACGTCACCACGCGTCCGGTGTTGGGCAAGGCCAATGGTTATCAGCACCTATGGGTCGATGCGACCGCGCCACTCGTAAACGGGCAGGGGCGGGTGACGTGGATCAATGACGGGCGCTTCTACACCTATCGCATGGCGGCGGCCGGAGCACAGGTGATTCTGGCCGAAAGCGGTGCCAATGATCCGCGCTTCAATTTGCGCCGCGAACCGGTGATGATTCAGCGACTGACCGGCGCGGGCGACGCCGCCTTCCTGAGCCTGATCGAGCCGCATGGCCGCTATGACGCATCGAGCGAGACGACCACCAACAGTCGCAGCGCCGTAACCGGCCTGACGATGGCCGAAGCTGGCGGCGCGCGGATTGCCACGATCGCGCTGACCGGCGGGCGACAGATCGTCATTGCCATCGCGGCGGACACGACAGCGGACAAGGCGCACAGCGTCACCGTGAACGGGCGCAAGCTCGAATGGCGCGGAGCCGTCGGCCGCTTCGACGCCGGTTCAGGAGCAGGTAAATGAAATCGGGTTTCCGCTGGTGGATCATCGCGCTGATCGCGCTCGCCACCGTGATCAATTATATCGACCGCAACGCGCTGGCGGTGATGTGGCCCGAAGTCGCCAAGGACATCGGCGCGACCAAGGAAGACTATGCGCTGCTGGTGACCATCTTCATGGTCTTCTACGCGATCGGCCAGTCGCTGTTCGGCAAGATCTTCGACGTGGTCGGCACCCGCATGGGGTTCGCCATCTCGATCGTGGTCTGGTCGCTGTCGATCGCCGCGCATTCGCTGGTACGGTCGATGCTGGTGCTGGGCGCGCTGCGCGGGTTGCTGGGCGTCAGCGAAGCAGGCAACTGGCCCGGCGCTGCGAAAGCCAATGCGACCTGGTTTCCCCGTTCCGAGCGTGCCTTCGCTCAGGGTATCTTCAACGCGGGCGCGTCGATGGGCGCGATCGTTTCGGCGCCGCTGATCGCCATCCTGTTCGGCTTTGTCGGCTGGCGCATGACCTTCGCCATTATCGGCGTGTTGGGGTTCCTGTGGCTGTTGCCGTGGCTGTGGGTCTATAAATCCGATCCCGACGCGCATCCATGGCTGAGCAAGGCCGAGCGCGCGCATATCGCGGGCGCGAACGAGCGCGTCGATGCCAACGCCAAGCCGGATGGTTATGCGCCGACGATGGGTCAGTTGCTGCGCCATCGTCAGAGCTGGGCACTGCTCGCCGGGCGCTTCTTTCTCGACCCGATCTGGTGGCTGTTTGTGTCGTGGCTGCCGATCTACCTCAACGAAAGCTTCGGCTTCGACGTCAAGCAGATCGGCATGTTCGCATGGGTGCCGTTCGTCGGCGCGATGGCCGGATCGCTGTCGGGCGGGTGGCTGTCGGGCGCGCTCATCAAGCGTGGCTGGAGCACCGACAAGGCACGCAAGACCGCGATCACGATCGGTTGCGTCATCATGCTGCCCGCCTTGCTGCTCACCGCGACCGCCGCGACCCCGCTCTATGCGGTGCTGCTGATCGCGGCGATCCTGTTCGGCTTTCAGGTGGCGATCAACAATATCCAGACCTTGCCCAGCGACTGGTTCGGCGGCGGCGCGGTCGGATCGCTTGCCGGGATCAGCGGCACGGCTGCGGTGGCGGGGACGCTCATCACCACCTGGCTGGTGCCGTCGATGACCGCGGTGAGCTTCGCGCCGATCTTCATTCTGGGTGCCGCGCTGGTGCCGCTCTCGCTCATATCGATCTGGCTGGGTGGCCGGATCGAGCCCGTTCAACCCAAACAGAATTAAGGGGCTTTCATGCGTTTCAAGGACAAGGTCGCCATCGTCACCGGCGGCGGACGTGACATCGGGCGTTCGATCTCGGTGCGCCTCGCCGCCGAGGGGGCGAAGGTCGTCATCAATTATCGCAGCGACGAGGCAGCGGCTCAGGCCACACTGGCGGAGATCGAGGGCGCGGGCGGCACCGCGCTGCTGTACCGCGCGGATGTGACGCAGGCGGCCGAGGTCGCCGGGCTGATCGAAGCGGCGGCGGCGGTCGGGCAGATCGACGTGCTGGTAAACTGCGCGGGCGGGATGGTCGCCCGCAAAACGCTGGCGGAGATGGACGAAGCGTTCTTCGACACGGTCATGGACCTGAACCTGAAGTCCGCGTTTCTGGTGACGAAGGCAGCGCTGCCGCATCTCGCCAAGGGTGCCGCTATCGTGAACATCGCGTCACAGGCCGGGCGCGACGGCGGCGGGCCGGGTGCCAGCATCTATGCCGCGTCAAAGGGCGCGCTGATGACGCTGACGCGTAGCTGGGCAAAGGAACTGGGGCCGCAGGGCATCCGCGTCAACGCGCTGAACCCCGGCCTGATCGGCACGTCGTTCCACGACATCTTCTCGAAGCCCGAGGGGCGCGCCGCCGTGGCCGGCAACACGCCGTTGCGCCGCGAAGGGCATCCGGACGAGGTCGCAGCGGCGGTGGCATTCCTCGCCTCGGGCGATGCGTCGTTCCTGACCGGCACCAATGTCGACATCAATGGCGGGCTGGCTTTCTCATGAGCCGCCTTGCGCTCGCCGCCGCCGCGCTCGTGCTGGCACCCGCCGCTCTGGCGCAGACGGCGCGCGAGCGCACCGACGTACCGCCGATCGAGCCTTACAAGATCGTGCTGGTCGGCGATTCGACGATGGCGGTGGCCAGCGGCTGGGCATCGATGTTCTGCGCGCGGCATGTGAAATCGTCGGTCGCCTGCCTCAATCTGGGGCGTGGCGGGCGATCGACGCGCAGCTACGTTCAGGAAAGGTCATGGGCGATCGCGCTCGCCGAGGCGAAAGTGCCGGGGTACAAGGCCAGTTATGTGCTGATCCAGTTCGGGCATAACGACCAGTCGAGCAATCCCGAACGCTGGACCGACCGCACCACCGAATTCCCGGCGAATTTGCGCAAGATGGTCGAGGATGTGCGTGCGGCGGGTGCCGTCCCGGTGCTGGTGACCCCGCTCACCCGCCGCCAGTTCAAGGACGGCAAGCTCGACAACACGCTGGCCGAATGGTCGGACGAAGTGCGCAAGGTCGCGACCGAACTGAAGGTGCCTTTGGTCGATCTCAACCGGCGCAGCGCGGCGGTGGTGCAGCGGCTGGGTGCGGAGGAGTCGATGGCGCTCGCCCAGGCAGAGCCGACGGCGGAGGAACGGGCGGCGGCAAAGGCCGGCACCACGCTGAAACCCCGCTCTGCCGAAGAGGCCCGGCTTCCGCCTGCACCGACCAAGCCCGGTGGGCCGCGCGGTCAGCAGACGCTGAAGTTCGACTACACCCATGTTGGTGACACCGGCGCGACCGTGTTCGCCAAACTGGTCGCCGAAGATCTCGCCCGCGCCGTGCCGCCACTGGCAGCCCAGCTTGTGCCCTGACAAATTGGTAGGACCAATTATCTAATAAAGGCATAAGACTTAGGTTGACAACTTGTGGTCAAGCGGCAAGGTGATCGCATAAGAATTGGACTCGGGAGAGGGCGAATGACAAAGTCGGCTGGTGTCGTTGGATCGGCGCGTATGATCCGCAAATGGTTGCTGGGCAGCGCGGCGCTGTTCGTTGCGACGCAGGCGATGGCGCAGGACGCCGCGCCCGAAGCCGCCCCGGCGGACGAGGAGGAAATCGTCGTCAGCGGTATCCGCGAGACGCTGCGCACCTCGATCGATGTCAAGAAGCGCGAGACCGCGATCGTCGATGCGCTATCGACCGACGAGATCGGCGACCTGCCCGCATTGTCGGTGGGCGAGGCGATCCAGACGATCACAGGTGCGACCACACACCGCGAAAAGGGCGGCGCCTCCGAAATCGCGCTGCGTGGCCTTGGTCCGTTCCTGAGCAACTCGACCTTCAACGGGCGCGAAGCCACCAATGGCTCGGGCGACCGCTCGGTCAATTTCAACCAGTTCCCGTCGGAGCTGGTCAACAACATCAAGATCTACAAGACGCAGCAGGCCGATCTGGTCGAGGGCGGCGTTGCGGGATCGATCGACATTGGCACGCTGCGCCCGCTCGATTTCGGCAAGACCCGCATTCAGGGCGAGATCAAGACCAATTACAGCCCCTATCAGGACAAGATCATCGGATCGTCGGCCTGGGGGCTGCGCGGCACGATCAGCTATGTCGATCAATATGATCTGGGCGGGCTGGGCGAAGTCGGCATCGCCATCGGCGCCCAGCGCAACGACGTCAGCAATCCCGAGGAAACCGTCGCCGCCAGCACCACCTGGACTGCGTGCAACGCGACAATCATCGTCGCCAACAATAATTGTCAGGCGATCACCCGACAACAGGGCAATGCCGGCACGCCATTCTACCTCGTCCCAAATTCGCTGACCTATCGTCAGATCAGTGAGACCGATCGCCGCGACGCGGTGTTCGGTGCGCTGCAATGGCGCTTTTCGGACCGGGTCGAGCTGAACATCGACGCGCAATATTCGGATCGCACCTTTGTCGAGAATCGCCGCGACCTCAATTTGTCGGAGCTGCGGTACGGGCTGACCAACGTTCAATATGATGAAAACCACATCATCACGCGGATGAACGGGATCAGCTCGGTCGAATCGACCGCAGTCAATCTCGCCCGTTCGGAGGAATATCTGGGCGGTGGCGCCAATCTGCGCTGGGACGCGAGCGAGCGGCTGACGCTCAGCCTCGACGGCTCCTATTCGCGCACGATCCGCACCGAGATCGAGCGCCAGGTTCGCCTGCGCACCGACCCGCTCGACATGAACGGCGTGCGCACCGCGATCAACAATATGCGCATCCCCTATACCTATGAAATTCTGCCGGGGAATTTTGCGCCGACCGTCACCTTCGATCCGCGATTCGACCCGAACAACCACGCATTGTTCTGGGACGATGCGCGCGTGCGGCGTGACGAGAGCGAGCGCCGAAACGAGATTATGGGGGTGCGGCTGGATGCCGATTACAAGCTCGACGGTTTCCTGAAGAACATCGCTATCGGCGGGCGCTGGTCCGAACAGACCTATCGCGATTTTGATGCGCGTAACGAGCTTAACCTCAACCCGACCGCGCCGCCCGCGGGCCGTGAGGATGCGCGCATCAACCAGCTGTGCCGGACGCAATTCCCGCAGACCGATTTCCTCGATCATGCCCCCGGCAACAACATCACCAGCTGGGCGACGTTCGATCCGCTTTGCCTCATCCGCGAATATACCGGTTCGGAAGATCCCGGTCGTCCCGCCGAACTCCGCTCGCCTGCGAACCGCGATGTCACCGAACGGGTGCTGGCCGGTTACGTGATGGCCGAATATGGCAGCGATCTGGGCAGCATGCCGGTGCGCGGCAATTTCGGCGTGCGCGCGGTGAATACGAAGGTGCGCTCGATCGGGTTGCGCAGCGCGTTCACCGTCGTCAACAATCCCGATGGCTCGATCTCGCTGACGCCGACCCCCGGCACGTTCGACAGCGTGACGATCGACAGCGAGAATACCCGCTTTCTGCCCAGCCTGAACGCGATCTTCGAGCTGGAGCCAAATCGCCTGTTGCTGCGCGCCGCCGCCTATCGCGCAATGTCGCGTCCCGCGCCAAGCGCGCTGGGTGCGGGTCGCACCTTTTTGCTCGACACCAGCGGGACGACGATCGAGGATTCGATCAACGAAATCCGCGCCAATGGCAGCCCGAATCTGAAGCCGCTGATGTCGTGGAACGGCGACCTCGCGCTGGAATATTATCCCAACCGGGATTCACTGTTTTCGGCGACGCTGTACTTCAAGGAGTTCAGCGGCGGCTTCATCCCGTTCGTGACCAACGAGAATTTCTCGATCGGCGGGCGCGATGTCAGCGTCCCGGTGATCCAGACCGCTAATAGCGACACGAAGAGTCAGTTGTGGGGCGTCGAAATCACGCTCGCCAACCGCTTCTCGTGGCTGCCCAGGCCGCTCGACGGATTCGGCGGCAAGCTCAGCTATAACTACGCCGACACCAATTTCGAGAATGAGGACATTCTGCTCGGCGACCTCTACGATCCGGTAACCGATACGACGACGGAGGGGATCATCCCGCCCGCCGGCATGTCGGGTTTTTCGAAGCACGTCGTCTCGGCACAGCTTTATTATCAGCTGGGCGGCTTCTCGATCCAGGGCATCTATAACTACCGCTCGCAATATTATCAGGATTTCGTCGGCGGCAATTCGCAGCTGCGTTATGTGCGTGGCAACGAGACGTTCGACATGCGTGCGTCATACGACGTCAACCGCAACATCTCGCTGCGATTCGAGGCGACCAACATCCTGGATGCGCCAAAGGTGACCGACATGCCGGTGGTCGGCAGCAGCCGCCAATATCATTATTACGGGCCGCGCTACTTCCTCGGCGCGCGCTTCCGGCTCTAGTCCGTCCGCGACCGGCCCGCAGATCCGATGATCGCCGCTCCCCCCTCCCCAAGGGCGATCGGTCGGATGTGCGGGCCAACCGCTGTCCGGCGCTTGCGCTTTGGAGCGAAGCCAATAAGGATCGGCTGCAAAGGAATTGGTGAGGACCGCAATGGCTGACCGGCTATACCAGAGCATCGCCGATCAGATTACCGACCTGATCGATCAGGGCGTGTTCCCGGTCGGATCGCGCCTGCCCGGCGAGCGCGAGCTGGCCGAGCAGTTCGGCGTTAGCCGCGTGACGATCCGGGAGGCGGAGATCGCGCTTCAGGCGATCGGTCGCATTCGCATCAAGACTGGATCCGGCGTCTATGTGACGGACCGCACGGCGGTACGGACCGACGAACCGCCAGCGGTCAGCGCGTTCGAGCTGACCGAGGCGCGCTCGCTGTTCGAATCGGAAGCGGCGGCGCTGGCGGCATCGACGGTGACGCCGCAAATGCTGACGCGGCTCGGCGAATTGCTCGAAATCATGGGGCGCGACGACAGCGACGATGAGAAATCGACCGAGGCGGATCAGGAGTTCCATCTGCTGATCGCGTCGGCGTCGGGCAATCAGGCGATCATTCACGTCATCCAGTCGCTATGGCGGATGCGCACCGAGGTGCCCGAAGTGCGCCATACCTATGCCAGCGTGTGTCAGCATGACGGACGCACGCGGCGGCGCGAACATGGCGCGATCGTCGATGCACTGCGCGCCAACGATCCGGCGGCGGCGCGAATTGCGATGCGGCAGCATTTCAACCGGTTGCTGGAAGCGATGCTGGACGCGACCGAGGAGCGCGAAATCCTGGAGCTTCGGCGCAAGTCGGCGGAGAGCCGCGAACGCTTTCTGATGAGTGCGCGGTTGAGCTGAGTCGCGGCTTCGCTGCCCTTGTAAATTTGTATGATGTTTCTAGGTAGGGCGCGTAACGATCAGGCGCGCGCCCCCGCAATCGCCTGTATTGTCGGTTGCGGAGAAGACGATGATATTGACCGGAAACCTGTTCATCGGCGGCGAACGCCGTGCCGCCGCCGACCGCTTTCACGCCTATGATCCCGCCGCCGGGGCAGAGATTGCCGATGTCGGATTCGCCGGGGCGACCGAGCAGGATGTCGCCGATGCCTGTGCTGCGGCCGACGCTGCGTTCATTCCCTATTCGACTCGTCCGCTGGCCGAACGCGCCGCGTTTCTCGACGCCGTTGCGGACGAAATCGAAGCATTGGGCGACGAGCTGATCGAACGCGCATGCCGCGAGTCCGGGCTTCCGTCCGCGCGCATTACTGGCGAACGCGGTCGCACCACCGGCCAGCTGCGCCTGTTCGCGCGGGAAGTGCGCGACGGCCAGTGGCAGAAACTGCGCATTGACCATGCCGATCCCGCACGCACCCCGCCCAAGCCTGATCTGCGGCTGCGGATGGTGCCGGTCGGCCCGGTCGCCGTGTTCGGGGCGTCCAACTTCCCCTTGGCTTTCTCGACGGCAGGGGGCGACACTGCCTCCGCGCTCGCCGCCGGATGTCCGGTGGTGATGAAGGGGCACCGCGCGCATCCCGGCACCGCCGAGCTGATCGCCAGCGCCATTGCCAGCGCCGCCGAAAAGACCGGCATGCCGGCGGGCGTGTTCAGCCTCGTCAACGGCACCTCGCGCCGGGTCGGCGAAGCATTGGTTGCCGATCCGCGCATTCAGGCGGTGGGCTTCACCGGATCGCGCGGCGGGGGCGAGGCGCTGATGAAGATCGCCGCCGCACGTCCGCGCCCGATCCCGGTTTATGCCGAAATGTCGGCGATCAACCCGGTCATCCTGTTGCCCGAAGCGCTGAAGGCACGCGGGACCGCGCTGGCCGAGGGGTTCGTCGCGAGTCTGGCGATGGGCGCGGGTCAGTTCTGCACCAATCCCGGTCTGGTGATGGGCGTGGACGGCCCCGATCTCGACGCCTTCGTCGCGCGTGCCAGCGAAGTGCTGTCAGGGCAGCCCGCCCAGGTGATGCTGACCGACGGTATCTGGGACGCGTTCGAGAGCGGCAAGGCGAAGCTCGCCGCCAGCGCACATGTAACGACGCTGGCACAGGGTGCCGAGGCTGAGGGTCCGAACCGCGGTCGTGCCGCTTTGTTCAGCGTGGCGGGCAAGGATTTCCTCGCCGATCCGGTGCATCTGCATGAGGTGTTCGGGGTGTCGTCGGTGATCGTGCGCTGTGCCGATATCGCCGAACTGAGCGCGGTGCTGGGCGAACTCGAGGGACAGCTGACCGCGACGTTGCAGGTCGATGCGGGTGATTACGACGCTGCCCGCGCGCTGTTGCCCGTGCTTGAGCGCACCGTCGGTCGCGTGATCGCCAATGGCTGGCCGACCGGCGTCGAGGTCGGGCATGCGATGGTGCATGGCGGCCCCTATCCGGCGACCTCGGACCCGCGCAGCACGTCGGTCGGCAGCCTTGCGATCGACCGTTTCCTGCGCCCGGTCAGCTATCAGGATCTGCCCGAGGCGCTGTTGCCCCAGGCGTTGCGCGAGGGCGGGCAAAGCGGCGTCGTCGCGCGGATAGACGGCGACTGGAAACTGTAGGGATCGTCCCGCTTGCGAGCGGGATGACTGAATGATAGCGCTATCATCAACCGTGGGCGGCGCGATGCGGCGACCGGCGGGAAGGGAGAGACTGTGAAGGCTTTCGATACCACTGCACTTCCCATCGACCATGCGCGGGCGGTGCTGGCGGGGCGGGTGATGCTCGCCGATGGACCCGTACCGGTGCTCGTTCGGAATGGCCGTGTGTTCGATGTGTCGGGCAGCGCATCGACGACCGCCGACTGGTTCGACCTGCCCGATCCCGCCGCGATTTCGGGCCGCGATCTGTGCGGCGTCGAGGACTTGACCATCGGCGGCGGTGACTACCGGCTGATCGCGCCGATCGACCTGCAATGCGTCAAGGCATGTGGCGTGACCTTTGCCATATCCGCGATCGAGCGGGTGATCGAAGAGCGCGCGCGCGGCGATTCCGGCGCGGCGGCAGCCATCCGTGCCGAGCTTGAGGACAAGATCGGCGGCGGTATCCGGTCGGTGGTTCCGGCCAGCGACGAGGCGGCGAAACTAAAGGCTGCGCTGATCGAGGCGGGCATGTGGTCGCAATATCTTGAGGTTGCGATCGGCCCCGACGCGGAAGTGTTCACCAAGGCGCCGGTCCTGTCCTCGATCGGCTGGGGCGATCCGGTCGGCATCCGTTCGGATTCGAGCTGGAACAACCCCGAGCCGGAGGTCGTGCTGATCGTCAATGCGCTTGGGCGTGTGGTCGGCGCGACGCTCGGCAATGACGTCAATCTGCGCGATTTCGAGGGGCGCAGCGCGCTGTTGCTGGGCAAGGCGAAGGACAATAACGCCGCCTGTGCGCTCGGCCCGTTCGTGCGGCTGTTCGACGCGGGTTTCGGCATCGACGATGTGCGAAATGCCGAACTCGATCTGACCATCGACGGGCCGGAGAGTTATCGGCTGGAGGGGCATAGTTCGATGAACCAGATCAGCCGCGACCCGCTCGATCTGGTCGCGCAGACGCTGTCGGAACATCAATATCCCGATGGCTTCGCGCTGTTTCTGGGAACGCTGTTCGCGCCGGTACAGGATCGTGACGAAGCGGGGCGCGGGTTCACGCACAAAGTGGGCGACACCGTTCGCATCCATTCACCAAAGCTGGGCACACTGCTGAACCCGGTAACGACCTCGAAGGAAGCCGAGCCGTGGACGTTTGGCATCCGCGATCTCTATCGCGCGCTTGCCGGACGGCATGCCGTTTGATGGACCTGCGCGCCGTCTATCCCAGTCTTGCGGGCAAGCGCGTGCTGGTTACCGGCGGTGGATCGGGAATCGGCGCGGGGATTGTCGAGGGGTTTGCGCGGCAGGGCGCGGATGTGGTGTTCTTCGACATTGCCGAGGCGGATTCGCGCGCATTGGCGGACACGAGCGGGGCCGCGTTCGAGCGCGTCGATCTGACCGATATCGCGGCGCTGCAAACGGCGATTGCGCGGCTGATCGAGACCGGCGGCGGGTTCGACATCCTCGTCTACAATGCCGCCAATGACGAACGCCACAGCATCGACGACGTCACCGAAGTCTATTGGGACGAGCGTTTCGCGGTCAACCTGAAGCATATGTTCTTCGCTGCGCAGGCAGTGGTCACGGCGATGCGCGCCAGGGGCGGCGGGGCGATCGTCAATCTGGGTTCGATCTCATGGCATCTGGGGCTCAACGACCTGATCCTCTATCAAACCTGCAAGGCAGCGATCGAGGGGCTGACGCGCAGCCTCGCGCGCGATCTGGGCGGCGACGGCATTCGCGCGACGTGCGTGATCCCCGGCAATGTCCGCACCCCCCGGCAACGGAAATGGTACACGCCAGAGGGCGAGGCCGATATCGTCGCGGCGCAATGCTTGGACGGGCGTCTCGCGCCGGAGGACGTTGCGGCGATGATCCTCTACCTTGCTTCCGACGATGCCCGGCTGGTCACCGGACACAGCTATTTCGTGGATGCGGGCTGGCGCTGATGGATGTTGCCGCGCATGACTGGGAGCTGGTGGTGCTACCCGAACTCGGCGGGGCGGTCGGGGCGCTTCGGCATGAAAGGCGCGACATGCTTCGGCCTGCGCCGGACGGCACGACCGATCCGCTGGCGACTGCCTGTTTCCCGCTGGTGCCCTATGCCAACCGCATCGCGCGTGGCCGCTTCCACTTTGGAGGGCAGGTCCATTCGCTGCCGCTCAATTTTGCGGATCATCCGCACAGCCTGCACGGTCTGGGGTGGCAGGCGGTATGGGCGGTCACTGACATTTCGGACAGCGCCGTGACGCTGGCGCATGGCCATGATGGTGGTGCGGGCTGGCCCTGGCCATATCGCGCGGAACAGCGCTTCACACTAGCGCTTGGTGCTGCGACCCTGGCGATTTCGCTGACCAGCCTGGCGGACGAGCCTGTGCCGGGCGGGCTTGGGCTGCATCCCTATTTCCCGTGCGATGCGGCAACGCGGCTGACGGGATATGCCGACCGCGTGTGGCGCACGGACGAGACACTACTGCCGGATGAACCAGCCGATGCGGCGCAGTTCGGGGACTGGCGAACGGGCGCGGCGGTCGCGGGCGAGACGCTGATCGACAATGCCTATGACGGCTGGGACGGCCTCGCCCGGATCGATCAGCATTGGGGCAGCATCGACCTGACCGCACGCGGCGCACCGGTGTTTCATCTCTACCGCCCGCCCGGTGTGGATTTCTTCTGCTTCGAGGCGGTCAGTCACCTGCCCGATGCGATCAATCGTGGCGGGATGACACTGCTTCAACCCGACGAAACCATGACGCTAGAAATGACGCTCGCTATTCGCTGACTTTACCCCTGCATCTCCTCCAGTTCCTTACCCTTGGTCTCGTGAATGAATTTCCGGGCGAGGATGAAGCTGACGACCGCAGCGACGGCGAAGAAACTATAGCTGACGGCCAGACCCAGCCCCGCCGCCAGCACCGACCGCCATCCCGCCCGCGATGCGTGCCGCGACGAACACGAACTGGCTGTCGGCAAAACCCTGAACGATCGCGCCGATCAGTAACAGGATGGCGGCGAGCATCATCACATTGCGACGGCCGATGACATCGGCAAGCCGCCCGGCCAGAAACGCGCCGATGAAACAGCCGATCAGCAGCGAGCCGACGGTAAAGCTAAGACCCCCTTCGCTCAGCGCGAATGCCGATTTCAGACCGTCCTGCGTGCCGTTCACCACGCCGCTGTCATAGCCGAACAACAGGCCGCCGATCGTCGCCCCCGCGACGATGGCGACGATCAGCCCGAAATTCGCACGGCTGTCGATTGCCTCGTTCATCCCGCCCTCCATGCCGCGTCATTTGGTCGTCTGGCTAGGTCCGGTCGGGGGCTATCGCGCCGGAGGCGGTGCCGAGGAATCGCGTATGATCAGCAAATGGGGCAGCACTTCTTCCTCTGCCGCGCGATCCTCACCGTCCCGCTCGCGCAAACGGTAGAGAAGCATGGTAATGGCGGCTTCCGCCATGTCGGCGATCGGCTGGCGGATCGTGGTCAGCTCGGGCCAGATGCTGGTGGCGATGGCGGTGTCGTCGAAGCCGACGATGCTGAGGTCGTCCGGCACGTGCAGGCCGTGCCGGTGCGCGACGCCGACCGCCGCCGCCGCCATATCGTCATTGGACGCGAAGATCGCCGTCGGCCGCCGCTTGCCGCCAAGAATCCGGGTCGCGGCGTCGATGCCCGAACGATAAGTGAACCAGCCCTGCTCGATCGTCAGGTCCGCGGTGTCGATACCGCGCTCGGCCATCGCGGCAAGGAACCCGCGTTCGCGCTTCGCACTCGCCAGCTGGTTTGAATGCCCCCTGATAAAGGCGATGTCGCGGTGACCGAGATCGATCAGGTGCAATGTCATCGCCCGCGCCGCCGCATGATCGTCGATCCGCACGTTAAGCGTGCCGGGTCCCTGCGCCCCCATCGCGATGGCCGCCCACGGGATCTCCGCATCGGCCAGCGCGGCCTGTACCGTGGCGGATTCGGACAAGGGCGGGGGCAGGATCACACCCCCCACCGCAGCATCGATCAGCTGGCGCACGGCCTCGGTCTGAGCGGCGGGGCTGTCGTCGGCACATGCCTCGAGCACTAGGTGACAGCCAACACGGCGGGCGCTCTCCAGCGCGCCGATCAGGAACTGGCCAAGATAGCCCGCCGAAGGGTTGGAATAGAGCAGGCCGATCTGGGTCGCGCCGCCCGCCGCGAGCGAGCGTGCGGCGGTGTTGGGGCGATAGCTGAGTTCTGCGACCGCGGCGAGAACGGCCTTGCGGGTCGCCTCACGGACATTGCTGCCGCCATTCACCACGCGCGATACGGTCATGGCGGACACGCCCGCCGCGCGTGCCACGTCCTGTACGGTCGCGCCCCCCTGAGTCCTGCGCGCCGAGCGGCTCATTTCATTCGCTGTCCGGGATCGTCGTCGACAGTCCTGCAGCCTTCAGATCCTGATAGCGTTTGATCGATTTCATCATGTGCTTGCGCGCGGCGCGGCGTGCTGCGTTGGCGTCGCCCGCCTCGATCGCGGCATAGATCGCCTCATGGTCGCGGTTGATCGTGCGGGCATAGCGTTGATGCCGCCGCGCGTCGCTGCCCTGCAGATACAGCCGCCGCGAGGGGACGAGCCGGACCCCGAGAAACTGGGTGAAGCGCAGGAAATAGGGATTGCCGGTCGCGCCCGCGATCGCGGCGTGGAACGCGGCGTCGGCCGACACCGACGTATCGACC
This sequence comes from Sphingomonas sp. LT1P40, assembly GCF_036663835.1. NCBI lineage: Bacteria > Pseudomonadati > Pseudomonadota > Alphaproteobacteria > Sphingomonadales > Sphingomonadaceae > Alteristakelama > Alteristakelama amylovorans. The sequence goes on along the minus strand of NZ_JAXOJT010000002.1, from coordinate 95,598 downwards.
TCGATACTGGCATCCATCGCCGCCAGCGCGCGCCGGATCGCGGCAAGATCGGCCTCTGTGCGGCGAAGCGCGGCAAGTTCGGCCATCTCGACCTCAAGCCCCATGCGCATCTCCAGGAGCCCCAGCACGTCGTCGATCTCGCTGATCTCGTCCGGCATCACCTGAAACGCGCGATATTGCGCGCCGTCGGCAACAAACGCACCCGAGCCCCGGCGCGACACCAGCAGGCCGCGTGCAGCCAGTCGCGAATACGCCTCGCGCACCACGGTTCGGCTGACGCCGAAGGATTCCGTGATCGCCTTCTCCGTCGGGAAGCGCGATCCGGGGGGCATTTCGCCCCGTTCTATCTGTTGCTCGAAACGCTGGACCAGATCATCTGCCAGCGACGCCGCCTTGGTTACCGCCATGACGTGAGCGTTACCATTGCGGTGCGGATGCTGGCTAGGGCCTGAAATCGGGGCGCTGTTCATCGACATAGTTCTGCCATTCGGCGGCGGTTTTGAAATCAGAGCCGCGATCCCATGCCGCGCCGCTGTAATAGACAAACGGCTTGCCGGGCTGGACTCGGACGAGGATCAGATAATTGTCGGCATCCTCCGTAAAACCCGCGAACGCCGCCGGATCGACGACTACCGCCGCCGCCATCGTGCCCTTGGCCGGATCGGTCGGTCCCCACCAGCTTAAGCGGGCGCGGGCGGCGTCCTTCGTGATCTTGCCCAGCTGTCCGGGCGGGATCGGGCGTTTGGAGATGCCGATCCCGACGATCATGACGCCCCGGCGGTTTGATCGCAGCGTCGACGTCATGCGCGTGAAATTGGTGCCGGCGGGCAGGGTAAAGCGTCGCGTCTCCGACACCGTGCGCGCCACATCCACTGGCCAGGCGTCGTAATCGACGGTGAAATCCGCTACTTGCGGCCCGGAATTGTGGATGCGCGGGCGCGTGTAGTTGCGCGACACCCACAGCTTGTTGTCGTGCCAGATGCCCAGGCCGCCGGTTCCGCGCCCGGTGCCGACATTATAAAAATCCAGCCCCTCGCCATGATCGGCATGCTGGTCGCCGGTGCGCAACTGACGGTCCATATAGGGCCAGCGAACCCGCTTGCCCCAGGCGTCGACGCCCGAGGAGGAGGGCGGTTCTTCCTTTTCGAGCGCCCGCGCGTAGATGCGGTGCGCGATCCGATCGTTTTCCCATAGCAGATCGCCATAGCGGTAATCGGCGATGACTACGGCGGTGCGGGCCTGCTTCTCCACGTCTGTTGCGGCCCGCATCGGCGTGCGCTCCTGTGCCAGCGCCGCGCTCGCAACGAACGCCAGCAAGAGACCGGCGATACGCATCACCAGTTCCACATCGTGCCGTCTTCCAGCCGGTTCACCGGCAGGTAAGCGCGCTTATAGGGATGACCCTCGGCCAGCGTCTCGTCGATCTCGACGCCCAGCCCCGGTGCATCGCCCGGATGCAGCATGCCCTCGGCAAAGCTGTAGGCATGCGGGAACACCGCGTCGGTCTCCGGCGTGTGCCGCATATATTCCTGAATGCCGAAATTGGGCACCGACAGCCCGAAATGCAGCGCCGCGGCCATCGCCACCGGCGACAGGTCGGTCGCGCCATGACAGCCGGTGCGGATCTGGTAGAGATCAGCCAGCGCGGCGATCCGCCGCAAATGCGTGATCCCGCCGGCGTGCACCACGGTCGCACGAATATAATCGATCAGCTGATTCTCGATCAGCGCCTTGCAATCCCAGATCGAGTTGAAGATTTCGCCCACCGCCAGCGGGGTGGTGGTGTGTTGCCGGATCAGGCGAAATGCGTCCTGATCCTCCGCCGGGGTCGCATCCTCCAGCCAAAAGGGGCGATACGGCTCCAGATCCTTGCCCAGTCGTCCGGCTTCGATCGGGGTCAGACGATGATGGATATCGTGCAGCAAATGCACGTCCCAGCCCAGTGCCTCACGCGCCGCCGCAAACAATTCGGGCACCACGCGCAGATATTTCGCGGTCGACCAGACATTCTCGGTCGGCAGCGCGCCATCGGCGGGCTCGTAGAAATATTTGTCGTTCGACACGCCATAGGTCGACGGCATCCCCGGCACGCCGCATTGCAGCCGGATCGCCTTGTAACCCTGTCGCTGATAGTCCAGCGCGGCCGCGATCGTCGCGTCAACGTCCGCGCCATTGGCATGGCCATAGACCATGCACGCATCGCGCGCTGCACCGCCCAACAGCTGATAGACCGGAAGGCCCGCGATTTTCCCCTTGATGTCCCACAGCGCCATATCGACCGCCGCGATCGCGGTCATCGTCACCGGGCCACGGCGCCAGTAAGCGCCCTTGTAGAGATACTGCCAGATGTCCTCGATCCGGTGCGCATCGCGCCCGATCAGGCAGGGGACGACATGCTCGGACAGGTAACTCGCCACCGCCAGTTCGCGCCCGTTCAGCGTCGCATCGCCGATACCGGTGGTGCCATCGTCGCATTCGATCTTCAGTGTGACGAAGTTACGGCCCGGACAACTCACGATCACCCGTGCAGACACGATCTTCGGCATTCCATCCCCTCAGTACAACGATTAGTTGTGTGACAACCTTATTGACAGGATCGCCGGAAAAGGAAAGAGCTATGTCACCGGTGTCAAGCATGACACGCAATCGAATCGTTCAGGAGATGGGTGTGCGGCGAGCGGCATTGCTGGCGTTTACGGGGTTTGCCGCGCTGGCTGCGATGGCTGTCAGCGCGCAGGCGCAGGACAAGGGTGTCGCAAATCCGGCCAACTGGCCCGCACTGACCGCGCCGACACCAGACGCCGCAATCGAACGCCGGGTCGACGCGCTCATCGCCGCGATGTCGCTGGAGCAGAAGGTCGGGCAGGTCGTGCAGGGCGATATCGCGAGCACCACGCCGGAGGATGTCGCCAAATACCACCTCGGATCGGTGCTCAATGGCGGCAGCTCATCCCCCGGCGGCGACGAATTCGGTCCGGCGTCGGCCTGGGTGGCGGCGGCGGACGCCTATTACGAGGCGTCGATGCGGCCCAATGGAAGTCTGCCGCGCATTCCCGTGATGTGGGGATCGGACGCGGTTCACGGCCACAATAATATTGTCGGCGCCACGCTGTTTCCGCACAATATCGGACTGGGCGCGGCGCGGAATCCGGCGCTGATGGAAAAGATCGGACAGGCGACCGCGATCGAGATGCGCGTCACCGGGCTCGACTGGACCTTCGCCCCGACCATCGCGGTCGCGCGCGACGATCGCTGGGGCCGCACCTATGAAAGTTTTGCCGAAGACCCGGCGATCGTGCGGGATTATGCCACCGCGTTCGTACATGGGTTGCAGGGGCGGCGCGGTGACAAGGACTGGTTGCGCGGGCCGCACATCATCGCCACCGCCAAGCATTTCATCGCCGATGGCGGGACGCTGGACGGGCGCGACCGGGGCGATGCGAAAATTCCCGAGAGCGAGCTGATTCGCCTCCACGCCCCCGGCTATGTCGCCGCGATCGATGCCGGGGTGCAAAGCGTGATGGCCAGCTTCTCCGGCTGGCAGGGCGTCAAAATGCACGGCAACCAAAGCCTGCTGACCGGCGTGCTGAAGCAGCGGTGGGGGTTCGACGGCTTCGTCGTCGGCGACTGGGACGGACATGCCAAGGTCACCGGTTGCACACCGGCCGATTGCCCGGCGGCAATCGCGTCGGGCCTCGACATGTTCATGGGTCCGGCGAGCTGGAAGGGGCTGTACGAAACCACGCTGGCGGCGGTGAAATCGGGCACGCTACCGATGGCGCGGCTCGACGATGCGGTGCGCCGCATTCTGCGGGTGAAGGCGCGTGCGGGGCTACTCGACGCAGCCAAGCCATCGACTCGCGAATTTGCCGGACGTTATGAATTACTCGGTGCGCCAGAGCATCGCTCGGTGGCGCGACAGGCGGTGCGCGAATCGCTGGTGCTGCTGAAGAACAACGGGACGCTGCCGCTCAAGGCCGGCGCACGCATTCTGGTCGCGGGCGACGGGGCGGACGATGTCGCCAAGCAATCGGGCGGCTGGACGCTGACGTGGCAGGGGACCGGGACGAAGCCCGAACATTTCCACGGTGCGACCACGATCTGGGCAGGCGTGCGCGATGCCGTGAAGGCGGGCGGCGGGAGCGCCAAATTGTCGGTCGCGGGCAGCTTCACGCAAAAGCCCGACGCCGCGATCGTCGTGTTCGGCGAAGACCCCTATGCCGAGTTTCAGGGAGATCGCACCGACCTGTATTTCGACGATCCGCGTGGCAGTCTGGCGACGATGCAGCGGTTGAAGGCGGCGGGCGTGCCGGTGGTCGCGGTGTTCCTGACCGGGCGGCCATTATGGGTGAACCGCCACATCAATGCCGCCGATGCATTCGTCACGGCGTGGCTGCCGGGATCGGAGGGCGGCGGCGTTGCCGATGTCCTGTTCGGCAAGGCGGATTTTCGGGGCAAACTGCCCTTCTCCTGGCCTGCCGATGCCAAGGGCGCGCCGCTCAACATCGGCGAAGGGGGCAAGCCGCTTTACGCTTATGGCTATGGCCTGACGCTTAAGGATCGCGGGGGCGCTGCGGCCCTGTCTGAAGACCCCGGCATCGTCACCGAGCAGCCCGCCACCGGCCCGATCTTCGCGCGCGGTCGCGCGGTCGGCACTCGCTTGCTCCAGATCGACGGCGCGAACGACAGTGCGCAGGTGATTACCGGTGCCGCCGATAACGGTGCCATCGCCGTGCGCCCGGTCGATCGTGACGCGCAGGAGGATGCGCGCGAGATCGTCTGGTCGGGCAAGTCGCGCGGTACGCTTCAAATCGTCAGCCCGCGTGCCGCCGACCTCACCGCCGCAGGGCCACTGGCGCTGACGATCGAGCTGAAGGTCGATGAAGCACCCGCCGCGCCGGTCATGGTCGAGATCAAATGCGGGCCGGGCTGCCTTGCGCGGCTCGACCTTACCACCCGTCTTGCAGCGATCGTCGGCAAGGGGTGGCAGACGGTGAGCGTGCCGCTGGCCTGTCTGGGCGACGCGCGGCTGAACAAGGTCACCGCGCCCTTCGTGCTTTCCACCGGCGGTCGCCTGCGCCTGACGCTCGGCACCGTTGCTCTCATGCCGACAAAGGAATCGACATGTCCCTGATCTTCCTCGCCCTCACCGCTGCGCCTGCTGCCATCGTCGAGGTACAGCCATCAATGCCGCGCCCAGCCGCCATCCTCGCCGAGACGCGGCGCGTCGCGGACTGGCAGCTGGCCAACCGCACCAACTGGGCGACGATGCCCGCCGCGCGAAAAAGCGTGCAGAACCCGCGCGACTGGCAACAGGCGACCTTCTGGATCGCGCTAAGCGAACTGGCCAATCGCGACAGGCGTTATGCGAAGCCGCTGCTCGATCTTGGCCGCGACGTTTCATGGAAGCTCGGCGACAATCCTTTTCACGCCGACGATCAACTGATCGCGCAGGCGTGGCTGTGGGCGGCGCGCAACGGGGCGGGGAAGTCGGTGATCGCGCCGACAGTGGCCTATTTCGACAATGTGCTCGCCAACCGCCCAATTGGCAGTCTCGAATTCATTCCCGTCGCGCCGGGCAAGGGCACGTCGAAATGCACCGATCGCTGGTGCTGGTGCGATGCGCTGTTCATGGCGCCGCCGACATTGATGCAACTTGCGAAAGCAACCGGCGACCAGCGCTATGCCGAGTTCGCGCATGCCGAGTTCAAGGCGACGACCGATTATCTGTTCGACCCGAGCGAACAGCTCTATTTCCGCGACAGCCGTTTCTTCGACATGCGCGACGGCAAGGGGCGCAAGCTGTTCTGGAGTCGCGGCAATGGCTGGGTGATGGGCGGCCTCGTTCGCATGCTGCAAGTGATGGACCGCAAGGACCCCAAGCGGCCTTATTACACCAAGCTGTTCCGCGACATGTCGGCGAAGCTGCTGACCCTGCAAAAGGCGGACGGCTATTGGCCCGCGTCGCTGCTCGACGGCGATCCCGGCACCCCGGCGGAATCGAGCGGGACCGCCTTCTTCACCTATGCTTTTGCCTGGGGCGTCAATGCGGGGCTGCTCGATCGCGCGATGTATCAACCGGCGGCGATCAAGGGCTGGAACGCATCGGTTCGTGCGGTACAGCCCGACGGCATGCTCGGCTGGGTGCAGCAGGTCGGCGACCGGCCCGACAGTGTGTCGGCAAAGGAAACGCAATTCTACGGCTCCGGCGCATTTCTGCTCGCCGGAACCGCGATGGTCGATCTGGCGCGCAAGGCGAAAAACTGATGATAAAATATGTTTGCGTACCCGTAATTGCTGCACTTCTCATCGGAAATGCTGCACCCGCCGATCGCTGGGCCAGCCAGCCGCATGGGCCGGTCTATGCCACGAGGGTCGCGCCGATGGACCGCACCGTCACCACGCGGATGATGCCGCAAGTCGAGGCGTTGCTCGAACAATTGCTGCGCGAAAAACGCAGCATGAAACTGGGCGGGGTCGAGGTGTTCAAGAGCGGCGACAAGTTCCTGCCGGGCAAGATCGCCGCCGCGATGGCGACGCGCATCACCGCGCTGCCGCCGGGCGATGCACGGCTGGATCAGCGGCTGCGCGACTTTGCCGATATCGCCGAACTCACGCTGGGCGACGTCAACGAAAGCTGGGGCCTCTACTATTATGTCTCCGCACTGCACGATCTCAACGAACGCGGTCTGCTGACCCGCGCCGTGCGTCCCGCGACGCTGGCGAAATTGCGCCAGCAGCTCGACTGGCGGCGCTTCGTGCGTAGCGACCTCACCCTGATCGACCTACCCAACAATTACTACGGGGTCGCCTTCTCGATCGCGCGGCTGCGGCATCTGATGGGCTGGGAGGATGCCACCGGCGGCGACCTGCTGCTCGCGCGCACGCTCGACCATTATCGCAAATATTCCGGCGAATATGGCTTTGCCGACGAGACCGAAGGCAAGGGTCGGTTCGACCGTTATTCGGTCCTGCTGATCGGCGAGATCGCGCATCGGTTGATCGAGACCGGCATGACCCCCTCGGCGGAGGTCAAGGGCTGGCTGCGCAAGTCAATCGACGTGTTGCTCCCGCGCTTCAACCTGACCGGCGAGGGGTTTGAATATGGTCGCAGCATCGGGGCTTACGGCGAGACCGCGTTCCTGGAAGTGCTCACCGCCGCTGCATTGCTAAAGGTGCTGACGCCGCAGGAGGAGCGCATGGCCTATGCCTTTTCCAGCCGCATTGCCGCGCGCTACATGGACTTTTGGGTCGACCCCAAAACCGGTTCGGTCGATCTGTGGGCGCAGGGGCGGCGCACCGATGCGTATCGCGGCATCCACCGCATCTTCGGCGAGAATCTCAGCCTCGCTCGCCAATATGGCTATACCAGCGCGATCTGGAGCCGGCTAGGCTATCGCGGCAAGGCCCCCGATCCTGGCTATGCCCGCTGGCTGAACACGCTACCGAAAGTGACCACCACCTGGTTCGCGCGTGGCGAATATGATCGCGCGGTGGTGACGCTGCGCGATCGCGGCAAGGTGATCGGGCTGCCGATCATCAACGGGGCGGAGGGGCAGCATATGCACAACCCCTATTTCCCCGTGCCGTTCGCGCCGGGCATGTTGCAGGGGTCGGCGGACGCACCCTATCCGCATCTGGTGCCGAAAATCACGCTGGCGGACGGTGGCGTGCTGATGCCGCTCGCCTTCTTCAAGGATGTGCGGATCGTTCGGCGCGGCGCGACCACGACCGTCAGCTGGCGACAGGATGCGTTGGACCTGATGGGCAAGAACGACGCGCGCCCCGATCGCCGCGCCAGCATCGAAACGCGCTACACCTTCACCCCCGGCCGCATCGTCCGCAGCGATCGGCTGCGGCCCGCACCGGGCGTGCGCATTGCACGCATCGATATGGAGTTTGCGAGCTTCTCCGGCGCGGCGAAGCTACAGGCTGGCGAAGTGCGCTTTGGACGCGGCGAAGTCCGGCGTTTCGCGGCGCAGGGCTATGGTCCATGCCGAACGCAGAAGCCGGATAATGCAGTCTATCGGGCACCGACCGGCGCGTTTGCCACATTGGTCCGTTGCGGCCGAACCCTGCCCGCTGCAACCGGCAGCATCATAGCGCTAACATGGGATTTGTCCTACAACTGAACGGGTTGACGATTGACTCACCCGAACAGAGTTGTATTACACATTAAATGACACCGGTATCAGCCGGGTGAAACCGGCGGTCTGCGGAACGCCCGAGGGGAGGAAGAAGAATGTCGCAAACGAAGATGATGGTCCGGGGAAGCCTGCTCGCGTCGGCGGCGCTGGTCGCGGTCGCGCCGGCATGGGCACAGGATGCGCCGGCTGACCCGGTTGCGGCAGCAGCCGACGAGACGACGGGCGGCGAGGAAATTCTCGTTACCGGTGCCCGCGCGACGCAGCGCACCTCAATCGAGTTCAAGCGCAGTGCGGACGTCGTCGTCGATGGTCTGGTGAGCGACGAGATCGGCGCGACCCCGGATAATTCGGTCGGCGACACGCTGGAGCGGATCACCGGCGTCTCGGCGGATCGCTTCAAGGGCAATGCCAATGAATTGTCGGTTCGCGGCCTGGGTCCCACGCTCAGCTTCTCGACGTTCAACGGACGCGAAGTCTCGACCGCTGGTCCCGACCGTTCGGTCGCGTTTCAACAGTTCCCGTCGGAGCTGGTCAACGGCGTGCTGGTGTACAAGACGCAGCGCGCCGACTTCCTTGAAGGCGGCGTCGGCGGCATCATCGAGTTGCGTTCGATGAAACCGCTCGATTACGGCAAGCAGCGCATCCAGTTCGAGATTCGTGGCGACTTCCAGCCGAAAGACGACGACGTCTACCAGCATGACGGCCTCGGCTATCGCGCCAATTTCTCCTACACCGACACCTTCTCCACCGGCATTGGCGATATCGGTTTCACGATCGGCTATCAGCGGCAGGACACGACCGCGCCGGAAGATTATTACAACACCAATTCGGTGTTTCAGCCGTGCAACACCATTGCCAACAACTCCTCGGCGGTGACCGGTACTGCGGCGGCGCTGGTCGCGTCGGGGGCCGGCGCCAACTGTGCGCTTGCCACGGGTCCACGGTCGGTCGCGCCAAGCACCGGGGCAACGCCGGTTGTGGTCGGCGAGACGCGCGGCGACGTGTATTTCGCCAACTCCTCGCGCAGTTTCCGCACGCAGCAGACCTCCGAAGTGCGCGACGGCCTGATCGGTGCGCTGCAATGGCGGCCGCATGCCGATTTTGAAATCTCGATCGACGGGCAATATTCGAATCGTGCCAGCCTGGAGGACCGCAACGTCCTGCAGATCACCGAGGGATTGCGCGGTCTGCAACCACTCGTGGTCGGCAATGGCAGCAACGGTTACAGCACCGGCGCGCTGATGAGCTATCGCGGTAACTCGAACCTGGAGAACCAACTCGAAACGCGGCAGCGCGACGAGGAATATATGGGCGGGGGCGTCAGCCTGATCTGGTCGCCGGATCGGTGGAACGTCGCGTTCGACGGTTCCTATTCACGCAGCCACCGCACCGAATTGCAAAAGCAGACGCGCATGCGATCGAACCGCCGCGTCGCCTATACGCTGACCTATGAGGACGACAATGTCGTGCCGGTGGTCAATTTCGACAATTACGACATCACCAACCACGCCAATTTCATCACCACCGCGAACAACTCGGTCTATGCCCGCCGCCGTTTCGTCACCGACCGCCAGGACGAGATTCTGGCAGGCCGCCTCGACATCACGCGCGAGTTCGACGGGTTCCTGACCTCGGTGAAGTTCGGCGGGCGCTTCTCAGATCACAAGCGCACCAACGACAATGCCCGCAACAACGATCTGAACACGATCCCCGGCACCGCGGCACAGGTGACGGCGATTATCAGTCAGGCCAACCTGCAATGCCGCGTGCCTTTCACGACCAGCTCGTACATGGCGGATACCGGCACCAACGTCACGAGCTGGGCGACGTTCGACAATGACTGTCTGTTCCGCACCTTTACCGGCAGCGACGACGCGTTGCCGGTCCCTGCGGACGGGCGCGATCCCAGCGACATCGACGTGCAGGAACGCATCTATGCCGCCTATGCGATGGCCAATTTCCGGTCGGACGAGGGCAGCATTCCGTTCAGTGGAAATGTCGGGCTGCGCTGGGTCAAGACCGACATCACCTCGGTCGGCTTTCGTCAGGCCTATCGTCTGACCATCGACACGGTCGGCGACGACTATTCGATCGCGGTCGATCCGACGCAGCCGCTGTTCACCAATACCACGCGGGGCAGCTACAACTACTTCCTGCCCAGCGCCAATATCGCGTTCGATCTGTCACAGGAACTGAAGCTGCGCCTCGGTGCCTATCGCGCGATCGCGCGTTCGGGCATCGAGAGCTTTGGTGCGGGTATCAGCCTCACCCCCACGGTCGATGCCGCCGGCGTCAACAACATCATCTTCAATGCCACCACCGGCAATCCGAACTTGAAGCCGTTGCGCGCGTGGAATGCCGATGCCAGCCTCGAACTCTATGCGTCGAAGGATACGCTGGTTTCGATCGCGGGCTATTATAAATGGGTCACCGGCACCGTGATCGGCCGCTCTGAACCCCGCCCGACCGACATCACCGTCACCACCATCCGTGACGGCGGGGCACCGACGACCGAGACCTTCACGATCAGTCCGGTCGGCCCGGCCAACGATCTCGAAACGCGCCATCTCTATGGCGTCGAGGCGACGGTGAGCCACGCCCTGACCTGGCTGCCCTCGCCGCTCGACGGGTTTGGGTTTCAGGGGTCGGTCAACCGCGCCTTCGCCAATTTCGAATATCCCGATACTTCGCCGATTGCCGCCTATCTCGATCCGGCGAACCTGATCGGCCTATCCAAATGGACGGCGAGCGGATCGGTCTATTTCGAGAAATGGGGCCTCTCGCTGCGCGCAAACCTCCGCTACCGCTCGGACTATTACAAGCCCAATGGCGGCACCAACCGCGAGATCCGCGACGGCACTTATGTGAACCTGTCAGCGCAATATAATCTGACGAAGAACGTCCAGCTGAAGCTGCAGGCGCTCAACGTCACCGGCACGCCCGACGTGATGTACAAGGGCGGGTTCGACAGCATCACCGAAGTCTCGAACAGCGGTACCCAGTACTTCGCCGGCTTCCGGGTGCGCCTGTAATGCAGCTTGGCTGGACCACCCCTCTCTCGGTCCTTGCCGCCACCGCCGCCATGGGTTCGCCCGTGGCGGCGGCTTTTCCTTCTGCGCCGGTTGGCGTGTGCAAGGGTAGCGAGGGCTATGCCGCCGCATTCGACGGTCGCCGCACCTTCACGCTGCGTCCGGACGCGCTCAACGCGATCAAGGCGGCGCTGCCGGGCGATCCGGCGCTCACCGAAGCCTATCGCGGACTGATCGCCCGTGCCGATCAGGCATTGGCACGCAAACCTGGGTCGGTGATGGACAAGCGCACCATCCCGATCTCAGGCGACCGCCGCGACTATCTCAGCATCGGCCCCTATTGGTGGCCCGATCCGGCTAATCCCAAGGGTCCCTATGTGCGCCGCGACGGACAGGTGAATCCGGAACGCGACACCAACCGTTTCGATCGCACCGCGCTTGGGCGGATGGCGAGCGATGCGGATGCACTGGGGCTGGCCTATTTCTATAGCGGCGACCGTAAATACGCCGATAAGGCGGCGGCGGTGATCCGCGCATGGTTCATTACGACCGAAACCGCGATGAACCCCAATATGAACTATGCGCAAGCGGTGCCGGGGCGTGAGAATGGTCGCGCGGAAGGGGTGCTTGATACCAGCGCGTTCATCGCGGTGATCGACGCGGCGGGGCTGATCGGCCCGACCGGCGCGCTGACGGCGGATGAGATCAAGGTGCTCGAAAGCTGGTTTTCGCGCTATATCGACTGGATGCGCAGCAGCCCCAATGGCAAGGCGGAAGCCGCCGCCCGCAACAATCACGGGGTGTGGTACGATGCACAGATCGCGCGGTTTGCCTTGTTCGCGCGGCGGCCCGATGTGGCAATGCACACGGTCGATGCATTTCCGAAAGACCGTATCGCGCGCCAGATCGAACCGACCGGTGCATTGCCGCACGAACTCGCTCGCACCCGCAGCTTTCATTATTCGCTCTACACGTTGCAAGCCGCCTATCACGTCGCCGACAGCGCCGCGTGCCTCGGCGTCGATCTTTATGGCTATGCCGATCCGAAGGGGCGCTCGCTGCGCAAGGCGACCGATTTCGTTGCACCCTATCGCGGGCGGCAGGCCGAGTGGCGCTACAAGGAAATGACCTGGCCCGCCGACGGCCTCGACGATCTGCTGACGCGCGCCGATGCGGCATGGGGACCGGGTGTCTATCCGCGCGCGGCGAAGGGCGATGTCGTGCTCCGCTATCGCCGGTGAGGATCGCACGCCGCGAATTGCTGGCCGCCGCGCTGCTTGTGCCAACCGCTGCAATCGCGGGGAAAGCCAGATTCGACATCCCCGCAATCGAACGTCGTCGCGTCATCCCTCGCGCCCTCGCGCTGCTCGATGCGATGCCGCGCACGATTGCCGCGATCCCCGCCCCGCGCAGCCCCGGCGGGCGGCAAGACTATTATTCCGAGGGCGACTATTGGTGGCCCGATCCGAAGAACCCGGGCGGCCCATACATCCGCCGCGATGGGCGTTCCAACCCCGACAAGTTCGATGGTCACCGCGACGCGCTGATCGCTTTCGGTCGCATCGTGCCGATGCTCGCGGTCGCTTGGAAGCTGACCGGCGAGGCGCGCTTCGCCACCGCTGCGATGCGGCACCTGCATACATGGTTCGTCGATCCTGCCACGCGGATGAACCCGCACCTCAATCACAGCCAGGCGGTGATCGGGGTCAACACGGGTCGCGCAATCGGCGTGATCGACACGCTCCAGATCATTGAGGTCGCGCGCGCCGCGACGTTGTTCGCTGAAAGACGGGCACCCAGTTATGCCCGCATCCGGGCAGGGGTCGAGGACTGGTTCGCGCGCTATCTCGACTGGCTCACGACATCGCCGTTCGGGGTTGCGGAGCGCGACGAGAAGAATAATCACGGTAGCTGCTGGCTGTTGCAAGCGGCCGCCTTCGCCAGCGCAACGCGCCACACAGCCACCCTGGATGCCGCACGAACGCGCCTCAAAACCACGCTCATCCCGACGCAGATCGCGCCGAATGGTCGCCAGCCGCTCGAACTGGCGCGGACCAAACCCTATGCTTATTCGCTGTTCAACCTCGATGTGTTGACGACGAGCGCGTGGTTGTTGTCGCAGCGTGACGGCGATCTGATCGGCTGGCGCACGCCCGATGGCCGCTCGATCGCCGGGGCCATCGCTTTCATGGCGCCTTATATCGCGGACAAGCGCAAATGGCCGTTCGCCAGGGACATCGAATATTTCGACGACTTCCCGGTGCGGCATCCGGCGCTGCTGTTCGGCGGCATCGCGGCGAAGCGACCGGACTGGACCGCGCTCTGGCAACGGCTCGATGCCGATCCGGTGGTGCCCGAAGTCGTCCGCAACTTCCCGGTACGCCAGCCCTTGCTATGGCTTGACTGACGTCGCGGCGAACCAGCCGTTTCTAACGCCCCAGCTGTAGAACAGGCCCGGCCATGCCGCCACCGGGGTGCCGGGCTTGCCCAGTCCGAAGCTATGCCCGCCAGACTCGAACAGATGCATTTCGACCGGTCGCCCCGCCGCCTGCATCGCCGCCTGCATCCGCTTGCTATGCTCCACATTGGCGATCGGATCGTCCATTGCGTGCGCCAGAAAAACCGGCGGCGTCGCGGGCGTGACATGCGCCTCGACCGAGAAGGCATTGCGATAAGCGGGCAGCACTTTCAGCTCACGCGCCGTGCGCGTTGTGTCGATCGGCGTGCGCATCGAGACGACCGGATAGATCATCGCGGTGAAATCGGGCACCGCGCTGATCCGGTCGGTGGCGTCCGCGGGGGCATAGAAATCAAACGCCCCGCGCGTTGCCAGCGTGCCAGCGAGATGCCCGCCCGCCGAGAAACCCAGCACGCCGATCCGCTTCGGATCGATACTCAGTCGCTTTGAATTGCTGCGCAGCAATCGCATCGCGCGCTGCCCGTCCTGAAACGGCGCATCGGCGTTCCACCCGTCACCGGGCAGGCGGTAATAGAGTACGACTGCTGTGATCCCGCGTGCCGCCAGCCACTTCGCGGTCGGCACTGCCGCACTGGCGATCTGGATACGGAAATAGCCGCCCCCTCCGATCACCAGCACGGCTGCGCCATTGGGCTTGGCGGGCCGAAAGATCGCCATGCGCGGCACCGTGACGTTCGTCACCGCACCTTCGCCCGCACCTGCTTTGCCGACCTTCTCCGGACCCGTCGGCGCGCCGGACCCCGGCATCGCCTTCGCCCACAGGTTGAAAGTCTCGACGGGCGCGTCCTTCGCCGCCACCGGGGCGGCGAGGAACGACAGCACCAGAGCGATGAACCAGCGCATCGTCATTGCCTTCAGAACCTTTTGCCAACCGAGAAATAAAGATAGCGGCCATAGGGCACGTAGAGCGAACCCAGATAGCCATCGGCGGTAATCGGAGGCTGGGTATCGAAGACGTTTCGCGCGCCGATGCGGAAGCGCGTGTCCGCCAGCGGGCCGGAACGGACGCGATACTGGCCGTACAAGTTGAAGAACGCCTTGCCCTCGACCCGATAGGGATTGCCGTTCGCATCGAGGAAGTTGGTGTCATCCACCGACCCGACATAATTGCCGAACGCGCCGATCTGAAACCCCTTGTGGCTCCACGTCAGCGATCCGGTGACGCGCCATTTGGGCTTGCCGCGATCCTCGATCAGGTCGCTGGCGTCGGTCAGCGGGGTGGCGGGGTTGATCGTCCCGGCGCTGCGCGCGTCGAACAGCGCCTGTACCGCCGGCGGTGTCTGGCGCGAAAATTTGGTCAGGCGCGCGGCATTGAGCGCGACGTCGAACCGGCCGAAGCCGGTACGGACATTATAAAGGATCGCCAGATCGACGCCCTGTACCGTCTGTGGCAGCAAGTTGGTGAACTGGTCGTTGATGCGCGTCACCGCGCCCGCCGCTGCCAGTCCGGTCCCGGCGAATACCGGGGTGTCGTCGCTGGTCGGTGCGGCGCGGATGACGTTGGGATTGCTCGATCCCTGAAGCCGCAACAGATAGTCGAGTACCAGCGCATTTTGTGCGCCGAACTGGCCAACGATGCCGGTCTGCTGGATCGACCAGAAATCAGCGGTGAGGGTGAGGCGACCATATTCCGACGGAATGAACTTTGGCTCGATCACCGTGCCGACGGTCCAGTTGGTGCTTTCTTCCGGCTTCAGATCGGGGTTGCCGCTGATGAAGATCGAGTAGCTGACGCCGCGCGCGCATGCCGAGTAGTTGGCGATGCGGTTGGCGCGCAAATCGGCTTCGCACCGGTAAAAGTCGGTGTTCGATCCGAGCCGGGAATAAGCGACGGTCTTTGTCTGCTCCAGATTCGGCGCACGGAAACCCTGTGACCACGAACCGCGCAGACGCAGCCCATCGACGATGTCCCATGCGGCGGCGATCTTCGGCTTCGCCACCGATCCGAAGTCGCTGTAATTCTCGAACCGCCCGGCCAGCTGCACGTCGAGCCGGTGGATCAGCGGCACGTTCATTTCGGGCGAGATCACCGGGACTGCCAGTTCGGCGAAGGCCGAAAGCACGGTACGGCTGCCGCTGGTCGAGGGGGTCGGACTGACGGCGGCGGTGTTCGACAAATTGGTCTCACCGGTCACCATGTCAGTAAAGGTAATCTGGCCATTCAGATTGGGATCGCGGATATCCTGCTGCGTCTCGCGCCGTCCCTCGACTCCGAAGGCGATACCGAGATTGCCGCCGGGGAGTTCGAGCAGCCGATTGCTGGACAGCTTGAAATCGCCGAGCAGCAGGCTGGTCTTCGATGTGCGGACGAGGTTGAAGCTGATCGCGTCGATCGTCGCCGCGCTCGCGGGCGAGCAATCGCCGAGCGAAGGCGTTGCCGAACAGCCGCCGCTGAACGGGTTGTACGCGTCCGGCGTCGACAGCGCGAGATTGCGCTGAAGCGCGGTCATATCGATCGCGTTCGAGCTGTCGCGCGCCTGTGCCTCCGAATAGAGCAATGCGCTGTCATAATCGAAGATGCCGATCTCACCGCGCGCACCGATCAGGAAGCGCGACTGCCAGTTTTCGACATCCACCACCTGATTGCCGGCATCGACGAAGCGATAGGTGGACAGGCGCACCGGCAGGCCGGCGGCGGGCACGTTGGTCAGGCCGGGAATGCGGTTCGGATTCGCTTGGCCGTTGGCGAAGGTCACCGGGCCGAACGGGTTCCAGTAATTCGACGCCGGAATGACGATCGCGTTGAGGTTGATCGTCGGCGGCTGAATGCGTTGCGTGTCGGCGAGATAATAGCCGAGCTCGGTATAAAGCTCGATCTTGTCGCTGACTTCGTATCGGCCAGTGAAGAACGCGTTGTAGCGGTTGAACGACGGCGTGACGGTGGTGCCGGGACGCGTGTCGAACCGCTCGGACCGCAACGTCGTCGCGGTCGCGCGCGTGCCGGTCCCATAGCAGACGTCGGTGTTGATGGTGACCGCGCAGCCGGGGTTGAGCGCCGATTGCGTATGGAACGCGCCCGCCGACGATGTCAGCGCCTGATTGCCCGGGCTGCGGCGGATCGTGCCGGGGCCGCCGACCACCGCGAGGTTTGCCCACGGACTTTGCGTGGCGCGCCCGTCGGCGGTCAGGTTTCCGGCAAATGCCGGGTCGTTGGCGAAGAACGACATCAGATTGTCAGTCGCGGTATAGTCCTGATCCTCGGCGAATTGCGCGGTGCGCTTCACGTAATTGACGAACAGCGAGAAATTGCCGCGACCCTCGTCAAACGTCTTTCCGACCAGTGCGGTGCCTTCATATTCCTTGCGGTTGGTGCCTTCGGCATAGCCATAGCGGAAATTGAGCTCCGCGCCGTCATAGTCGCTGCGCGTCACCGTGTTGACCACGCCTGCTACGGCATCGGAGCCATAGATCGCCGACGCACCGTCGCGCAGGATCTCCAGCCGCTCCAGCCCGGCGACGGGAAGCGCGTTGGAATTGTAGCCCAGCACCGGCACGTTGCCGTCGCCCGCCTGGCTGGTCGGGTGATTGACCATGCGGCGGCCGTTGAGCAAAGTCAGCGTGTTGCCGACGCCCAGATTCCGCAAATTGATCGAATTGACGTCGCCGCGCGCCGCGTTGCTGGTCTGCGGGTTGTTCGCTTCGTTGAAGGTGACGTCGCCTGCCTGCGGAATCGATCGGATAAGATCGTCGCCCGACAGCGCGCCGGTGGCATCGATCTGATTGCGGTCGATCACCGATACGGGGAGGGCGGTGATGTCGGCGCCCTTGATCTGGCTTCCGACCACGACGATTTCCGCCGGCACCGGTTCTTCGGCTTGCGCCTCGGTGGCAACGCCATCCTGCGCCGCCGCCGGAATCGCAATCATCAGCGCGATCAGCGCGGTGCCGGTGCGCAGTGCGAATTGCCTGTTGCGGTCGGTCATCTCATACTCCCCAGTTGCGGGGCGGGTTCTGCGTCCCGCGCCCAATGTTCAGTCCGGATCGGTTTCCGCCGCGACCCTTGCCGGGGCGGGTGAAGGCTCGGCGTTCAAGGCGCGTGCGAGCGCATCGCGGTCGAGCGCATTGTCCCAGCGCGCGACGACGATCGTCGCCACCGCGTTGCCGATGAAATTGGTGAGGCTGCGGCATTCGCTCATAAAGCGGTCGATGCCCAGGATCAGCGCCATGCCCGCGACCGGCACCGACGGCACGATCGACAGCGTCGCGGCCAATGTGATGAAGCCCGCGCCGGTGACGCCCGCCGCGCCCTTTGACGACAGCATGGCGATCAGCAGCAGCGCGATCTGGTCGCCGAGCGACAGGTCGACATTGCACGCCTGTGCGATGAACAGCGCCGCCAGCGTCATATAGATGTTGGTGCCGTCGAGGTTGAACGAATAGCCGGTCGGGACGACGAGGCCGACGACCGATTTCTTGCACCCGGCGCGTTCCATTTTGTCCATCAGGCTGGGCAGCGCGCTTTCGGATGAGGAGGTGCCGAGCACGAGCAGTAATTCGGCCTTGAGATAGCGGATCAGCTTCAGGATCGAGAAGCCCGACAGGCGCGCGACGGTGCCGAGCACGACGAGCACGAAGATGAGCGACGTGAGGTAAAAGGTCGCCACCAGTCCGGCGAGATTGGCGAGCGATTCAATCCCGTATTTGCCGATGGTGAAGGCCATCGCCCCAAACGCCCCGACCGGGGCCGCGCGCATCAGAATGCCGACGAGCTTGAACACCACCAGCCCGACGCGCTCCAGCATGTCGCGCACGGGTGCTGCGGGCTCACCGACGATCGACAGCGAAATGCCGAACAGGATCGACACGAGTAGCACGGGCAACAGCGAGTCACCGGTCAGCGCTGACAACAAGGTCGTCGGGATGATCGCCATCACGAACTCGACCAGGCTGCTGTCCTTGGCTTTTTGCACATAATTATCGACCGCGCCGGTATCGAGCGTGGCGGGGTCGATGTTCATCCCCGCGCCCGGCTGGATGACATTGGCGACGATCAGGCCGACGATCAGCGCGAGGGTCGAGAAGAACAGGAAATAGGCGAACGCCTTGCCCGCGACGCGGCCGACCGAGCGCAGCTCGCTCATGCCCGCGATGCCGGTGACGAGGGTTAGGAAGATCACCGGGGCGATAATCATCTTGACCAGCTTGATAAAGCCGTCGCCCAGCGGCTTCAGCGATTCACCCACGCCGGGCCAGAAATAGCCGATCGTGACCCCAGCCGCGATGGCGATCAGGACCTGAACATAGAGCTGCGTCCACCATCCGCCGCGTGGCGGCGCGGGCTCCGCCGCATAATCGAGTGCAATCGCCATTTCAGTCCCCTCCGATGCGCCGTTCGCGGCGTCATCTGGCCGCGGTTCACGCGACAGCAGGGTTATCGTGGATAAGTGCGTTGCGCCCCAAGTTTCTGCGGAGAATAAAGCTAAGTACCTGATATAAAATAACATAATGAGTTTAATGCGTGATCTTGCCACATTAAGTTGTGCGAATATCCGCACGTGCAATTTGTCGATCGTGTGGTATTCCGCACAAATGCAACGCGAACCGACTCGCTTGGGCAACAGGCTGGCAGTGATGGCCGCGATTGCTCTCGTGTTGATGGCGGCGGTCGCCTTCGGTGCAACACGATGGGCGCGCGGGCAGGCGATTGCGGCGACTGACGCTGCGGCAACGCAGCTGGCGCAGGGCAATGCCGGACTGCTGACGAGCGAGCTTCAGAAATTCCGGCTGCTGCCGCTGGTGTTGACGCAATATCCCGACGTGCGCGCGATGCTGGAATCGCGCGATTCGGCAGCGGCGGAGCGGATTAATGCGCGGCTGGAACTGCTGGCGGCGCGCACCGATGCCGCCGCAATCTATGTCATCGGTGCGGACGGGCTGACGGTCGCCGCGAGCAATTACCGCCTCCCGTCCAGCTTTGTCGGCCAGAATTACGGATTCCGGCCCTATTTCCGCGATGCGCTCAAAAGCGGACAGGCGGAGCTTTTCGCGCTGGGGACGGTGAGTGGGCGACCCGGCCTTTACCTTGCCCAGCGGGTGGGCGACGCCGCACGCCCGCTGGGCGTGATCGTGGTCAAAATCGAGTTCGAGGCGATTCAGGCGGGCTGGGCGCGGCAACCGGGGACGACGATCGTCACCGACCGACACGGCGTGGCGATTATTACAAGCCGCCCGGACTGGCGGTTCCTGACGCTGGGGCCGCTGAGCGCCACGGCGCGCGAGGCGATCCGGGCGACGCGGCAATATGGCGACCTTCCGCTCAAACCCCTGCCGCTGACGGTGGACGGGCGCGGCGTGCGCGAGCCCGAAGGACGGATCGCAGAAGCGACGGCACCGATGGCCGGGGCGCGGCTGCGCGTGTTGATGCCGCTGGCACCGGCTTTGGCCAATGCCAATGCGAATGCGCGGTTGATGATGCTGGCGGCGCTGATCGCAATTGCGGGCGTGCTGCTGCTGGTGTGGCGCGCACGCGAACGCGGGATGCTGCAAGCGGCGGCGCAACGCGCGTTGGAGGTCGAGGTGGCGGAGCGTACGGCGGAACTGCGCGAGAGCAACACGCAACTGGAGGCCGAGAGTGCCGAGCGAGCGCGCGCCGACCAACGTTATCGTTCCGCGCGCGAAGAATTGGCGCAGGCCAGCCGATTGGGATCGCTGGGACAGATCACGGCGGGTGTCGCGCATGAGATCAACCAGCCCGTGGCGGCGATCCGCAGCTTTGCCGAGAATGCGCGCAGCTTCCTGATCCGGGGCGATGCCAACCGGGCGGGCAGCAACCTCGACCGCATCGTCGAACTGACCCAGCGGATCGGCACGATCACCGGCGAACTGCGCGGCTTTGCGCGGCGGCGGACGCCGGAAATCGGCGCGGTGCAGGTGGGCGACGCGATCGATTCGACGCTGTTGCTGATCGGCGATCGGGTGCGGACACAGGGCGTGGCGCTGGAGCGGACGGGCGATCAGGGTGTGGCCGTGGTCGCAGATCGGGTACGGTTGGAGCAGATCCTTATCAACCTGATCCAGAACGCGCTCGACGCGCTTGCGGGGCGCGATGGTGCGGCGATCCGCATTGCCGTGGCGCGCGACCCGGACGGTGTTGCGATCGAGGTTGCCGATAACGGCCCCGGCGTCGCCGCTGTGCTGGCCGACGAATTGTTCATGCCGTTCGTCACCGGGCGGGACGAGGGGCTGGGCTTGGGGCTGGCGATTGCGCGCAACATCGCACGCGATTTCGGCGGTGAGTTGTCGCTGGTGCCGTCGCCGCTGGGCGGTGCCGCGTTCCGGATCGAACTGCGGGAAGCGACGCGTGGCTGATCCGCAAATCCTGTTCGTCGACGACGACGCGGCGCTGCTTGAAGCCAATGTTCAGACGCTGGAACTGGCGGGCCTCACGGTGCGGGCCTTTGCCGATGCGCAGACGGCGCTGGGCGCGGTCACTCGGGCTTTCGCGGGTGTCGTGGTCAGCGATATCCGCATGCCGGGCATGGACGGATTGCAGCTGTTCGCCCGGCTGCGCGCGATCGACCCTGAAATCCCGGTGATCCTGATTACGGGCCATGCCGATGTGCCGATGGCGGTGGGTGCGTTGCGCGACGGCGCGTTCGATTTCCTGTCGAAGCCGTTTGCCGGCGATCATCTGGTCGCATCGGTCAACCGCGCGCTGGCGCACCGTGCGCTGGTGCTCGACAATCGCGCGTTGCGTGAGGCGGCTGCCGCGCCACAGGACAGCCCGCTGATCGGCGACAGCCCGGCGATGGTGCGATTGCGCGAGACGATCGCCCAAGTCGCCCGCGCCGATATCGATGTGCTGATCGAGGGGGAGACGGGGACCGGCAAGGAACTGGTCGCGGCAATGCTCCATCGCGGATCGCCGCGCGCCGCGCGTCCCTTCGTAGCGGTTAACTGCGCGGCGTTGCCGGAGACTTATGCCGAAATCGAACTGTTCGGCCATGCCGCCGATGCGGTCCCCAATGGCCGCTTCGCGCGCACCGGCCGGATCGAGGCGTCAAACCGGGGGTCGCTGTTTCTCGACGATATCGATGGCATGCCGCTGGCGGTGCAGTCGCGGTTGTTGCGGGTGATCGAGGAGCGCGAGGTGCTGCCGATTGGCGAGCAGCGCCCGATCCCGCTCGACCTGCGCGTGATCGCATCGGTGAAGTACGATCTGAACGTGCTGATCGCCGAGGGGCGGTTTCGCAGCGACCTGTATTTTCGGCTGAACGTAGTTCGGCTGTCGATCCCGCCCTTGCGCGAGCGGCGTACCGATGTCGCGCCGCTGTTCGCGTCGTTCGTGGCGGAAGCGATTGCGCAGACCGGGCAGGACGGATTCCGCATCACCGACGGCGTGCGCCGTCATCTGGTCGAACATGATTGGCCGGGCAATGTCCGCGAACTGCGCAACTTTGCCTTCTCAGCCGTGCTCGATGTGGCGGATGCGCAAAACTGGCGGGATGAGACGCCGTCGCTGGCCGAGCGGGTCGGGCGTTATGAGGAAATGCTGGTGCGCGAGGCATTGGGGCTGACCGGGGGCAGCGTGACCCGCGCGATGGCGTTGCTTCAGGTGCCGCGCAAGACATTGTACGACAAGATGCAACGCGCGGGGATCACGCCGGGCGATTATCGGCGAAAGGGTTAGTCGCCAGCGCGGTTGAGACGGATCTGATCGCCCGCTGCAAGCGCCTCGTACCGCGCCAGCATCTGTCGGTGGATCAAACGCACGCCGGGATCGGTCGCCTGCTCGGCAAGCTGACGCGCCTTTGCCGCGCGTCGCCGATAATAGTCCTGATCGGTCGAACTGTGCATGGCGGCGTCGTAACGTCTTGATCGGACGACAGCTTTAACCTGCGTGCTCGCAAAGAACGATGTTATGCGCGATTGCGCCGTGGCATGGGTAGGGAATGACGATGATTTCGGGCAATGAACCGCTGGCACCGATGCTGGCCAAGCTGAACGCGCGGGGCACGCTTGACGATATGGACCGCGCGGCGGTGCTGGCGCTGCCGTATCGACTGAAATCGCATGACGCAGATGGCTATGTCGTGCGCGAAGGCGACATAGCGACGCATTCATGCCTGTTGCGCACCGGTTTCGCCTACCGTCAAAAGATCGTGCGGACAGGGGAGCGACAGATTTGTTCGATCCATCTGCCGGGCGATATGGTCGATCTGCAAAACTCGTTGCTGATCGTCGCGGACCACAGCGTGCAATGCCTGACCCGCGCCGATACCGCATTGATCCCGCGCGAGGCGGTGATCGAGCTGGCGTTCCGGCGACCGAATGTCGGGTTGGCCATGTGGTACGACACGCTGGTCGATGCGGCGATCTTCCGGGAATGGACCACCAATATTGGGCGGCGCGACGCGCGCACCCGGCTGGCGCATATCCTGTGCGAATTCGCCATGCGGATGGCGGCGGCGGGGCTGGGCGATCATACCGCCTATGAATTGCCGATGTCGCAGCAGGAATTGGGCGATTGTACGGGGCTGACGCCGGTGCACGTCAACCGTATGTTGCGCTCGCTGGAGCAGGCGGGGCTGATTTCGCGCAAGCAGCGCGCGGTATCGATCCTCGACTGGGACGGTCTGGCGCGGGCGGGCGACTTCGATGCCGCCTATCTGCATTTACCCAACGCCTGAACGGTCAGGCGCGCGCATTGCGCCATGATCGGCGGACAAGGGCGGCAATGATCGCCGCCTCGCTCGCGTCGCGCGGCGCATAGAGCATCACCGTGTCGAGCGACACGGTTGGCTGTCCGGCGACGGGTGGGATTCGGCCCAGCGCTCTGCCATCGCCTCGCTGCGCAACGGCTCGGGCAGGATCGCGTGAAGGCTGCCGTCATCCTCGACATGGACATGCGCGAATTCATGACCGAGCAGGAACGCGCGCGGGTCGCCGCACGCGCAGGCTGTGCGTGGGGATGCCCAATGCCTCGACCTGTTCGGTTTCGGCGGACGACAGCGGACGGCGCGACAGGATCAGCGCGGTGAAGCCATAGCCACTGATCCGGTCATAGATCGATTTTCCGATGTCGAGCGGCGCTTCGGGCGCGCGCATGCCGGGGCCGACCTTTGCATTCGATGCGCCGCCGACGAATGCACCCGCCGGATAGGAAATCGCGCGTTGCGATGCGTTGTGAAACGCCTTGCGCTGAAACGGCGGCGCGCGGGAAATCAGCGGGAGCAGCGCGCCGACCATCCGACCTGTTCGACCGGATGGCGCGGATCAATGTCGATGCCTGTTCCGGAAACCCTATGACGTCACGCGAGCGACCGTGATCGCGGTCAAGGCATAGCCACGCGCACCCGCTGATCGATCACGCCAAGCAGGCCTGGATCGCCAAGACTCAGGCGAACCCGCTCGCCGTCGGCCAGATAGGGCGTCACCGGGCGACCCGCGATGGTATCGAGCGCGCGGCGTTCGGCGATACAGCCCGATCCCACGGTTTCCGCATCGTAATTGGACACGGTGCCGGAGCCAATGACGGTGCCCGCGCACAGGTCGCGGGTGGCGGCGGCATGCGCGATCAGCTCGCCGAAACCGAAATGCATCGCGCCACCCTGTGGTGCGCCGAACAGCGCTTCGCCGCGCCACACCGACAGCGGCTGATGCACCCGCCCGCCGTGCCACGCGTCACCCAGCTCGTCGGGCGTTAAGGCGAATGCGGAGAGCGTGCTGGGCGGTTTGGCATGGATGAAACCGAACCCGCCCTTCATCTCGCCGGGGCCAAAGGCGCGCAGGCTCCAGTCGTTGATGATGACGATGAGCTTTACATGGGCGAGCGCGGCGTCGGGCGTAACGCCCATCGGCACGGCGTCCGTGATAATTCCGATCTCCGCCTCGAAATCCACGTCATGCGCGGCATTGACGAAAGCCACGTCTTCGTGCGGCGAAAAATAACGGTGCGAGATGCCCTGATACATCAGCGGCGGTTCGTGCTCGCCACGCTTCTCGAACCCCCAGGCATCGGCAAGGATATGGTTGTGCGCGAGGAACGCGGAGGCATCGAGAAACTGGAAACCGCGCGGCAGTACCGCGTCAAGCGCGGCGGGATCGACCGCGACGCCCTCCTCGGTCGCTGCCTCCAGCTGTCCCGCCTGTTCGCGCAGCATCGGCGCGACCCGCCCCCAATCGTCGAGCGCGGCCTGAAGCGTGGTTGCGCCGAGGGCGAAGGTGCCGCGCTGCAGGTCGCGCGAAACGATCAGCAGCCGTCCATCGCCGCCGGTACGCAGCGTTGCGAGTTTCATGCGCCGTCCTCGAAAATCGCCACCGCGCGCGTCCACCCGGCGGAGGCCGCATGGATCTTCACCGGGAAGCAGGAGATGGTGAAGCCGGTAGGCGGCAGCACCTCAAGATTGTGCAACTTTTCCAGGTGGCAGTAGCCGATATCGCGGCCGACCTTATGCCCTTCCCAGATCACGCTGGCATCGCCGGTTTCGGCATAAATTTGGGCGGTGTGGCTGAACGGCGCGTCCCAGCTCCACGCATCGGTGCCGGTCACGCGCACGCCGCGTTTGAGGAGGTACAGCGTCGCCTCGCGCCCCATGCCGATCCCGGCGGCGAGGTAGTCGTCATGACCATAACGGCGTCCGGCGCGCGTATTCACCACCACGATGTCGAACGGCTGGAGCGTGTGACCGATACGGTCCAGCTCCGCTTCGACCTCGGCTGCGGTGATGACATGGCCGTCGGCGAAGTCGCGGAAATCCAGCTTTACGCCGGGGCGGAAGCACCAGTCGAGCGGTACCTCGTCGATCGCGATCGCGCGCTGGCCGCCATTCATGGTCGAGGCGAAATGGTACGGGGCGTCAAGATGCGTGCCGTTATGCGTAATGAGATCGATGCGTTCATATGACCACGCCTCCTCGTCGGGCAGCTGGTCGGCGGTCAGGCCGGGAAAGAATTTCGCCAGTTCGCCGACCTGGTCCTTGTGGCTGAAATACTCGATCTTCGGACGGTAAGGCGCCGGGTCCGACGCCACGTCATTCTCCAGCGGAACCGAGATATCGACGAAGCGCCGCGTCACGATCAGACCGCCCGTTCGATGTAAGTATAGAGCGGATCTTCCGCGCCACGCTTCCCAAACAGGAATGGTTTGGCGGGGTGGCGTTCCCAGAACTTCGCGGTCTCCGGCTCCATCCGGCTCCAGTCGAAGATGACGTCGCGGTGGACGATGCCCCAGCGTCCGTCGCGCCGTTCGAACTTGTCGAGATAGCGCCCGCCGATCTCCGCGTCCGTCCCGTCGGTCATCTGGCACCAGGCGACGTGATAGCTCTCGACGAAGGCATGGTCGGCATCGCTGAACTCGCTCAGGATGTTGGTGACCATGTGCATCATGCCCTTGATCGGCGAGCCGGGCTTGGGGCGGGTGAAGGAGACCACGTCGATGAACTCGGTGGCCAGCCCGTCGAATTCGCCATGCCGCTCGGTCGCACCGGGATGATAGCAGGTGTGGGCGAGTTCGGCGTCGCTGCGGTCCCCGGCGCGCGCGCGGTTGTATAGGATTTCGGCGATGGCCTGTTTGTCGAGCAACTGCTGAATCGCGGCGTCCATGTCGTTGGGTTCCTTGATATTGCGGATGGAGAGCAGGGCACCGCGTGTCGCGCTGCCGGTCGCGTAAAGCGGGTCGTCGGATGTGCGGCTGCCCATCAGATATGCGGGCTGGGTTTCGGGATTCCAGAAGGGGGGCGTGCCGGGCATGACGCGCGACCAGTCATAGACGATATCACGGTGCTGGATCAGCCAGCGGCCAGCGACATGGCGGAAGGTATCAAGATAGCGCCCGCCGATGTGGAAAAAGACCCTGCCGCCGTCACCATCCGCAAACGTCTCGTGCGCGACGTGATAGCTTTCACAGAACACGTCGCTATCGTCGCGGAAATCGAACAGCGCATTGCCGACGATGTGCAGCTTCGAGAAGCATTCGGGGCCGTTCAGCCGCGACGCCTCCAGGCTGTCGATAAAGCCGTGCATCAGCCCCTGATAAGTGCCGTGATTGTCGGTGCCGTCAACCGGGTGGCATGCCTTCATCAGTACGGGGTCATAGCGGTCGGCACCGCGCGCGCGGGCGTTCAGCAGGTCGAGGATCTCCTGCTTTGCCGCATATCGCTCAAGCTCGTTCACGCCACGCCCTCCGCCCGCACTTCGCCCTCGATCGCGCCGATATGTTCGACCTCGCATCGTACCTTGTCGCCGACTTTCAGAAAGCGTGGCGGCTTCATCGACCCGCCGGTCCCCTTGGGCGTGCCGGTGGCCAGCACGTCGCCCGGCTCCAGCGTGCAGACGGTGGAGAGATAGGCGATCTGCTCCCAGATATTGTTGATCATTTCGGACGTCGAACCATCCTGCACCACCTCGCCATTGACCAGGCAGCGCAGGCGCAGCGCATGTGGATCGCCGATCTCGTCGGGCGTGACGATCCACGGGCCGAGCGGACCATGCGTGTCGAACGACTTGCCCAGCATGATCGTCGGGCTGCGCTTCTGCCAGTCGCGCACCGACACGTCGTTGCAGATGGTGTAGCCCGCGACGACTTCATGCGCGCGCTCCGGGGTAACGCGGCGACAACGCTGGCCGATGACGACCGCCAGCTCAACCTCCCAGTCGAGCTGCTCGCTCTGCGGCGGCATCAAAATCGGGTCATAGGGGCCATTGATCGACGTCGGCAGCTTGACGAACCAGCGCTGATATCCGGGCGGTACATAGCCCGGCATCGACCTCAGCACCTCGTCGATATGGCTTTGATAATTGGACGCGATGCCCAGAAATTTGCGCGGGTTCATGACCGGTGCGGCCAGGCGGACATCGGCCAGCGCGTCTCCCGAACCGCCAACGGCGTCCGCCCGCTTCATGCCCGCCGCGCCCTCGGCCAGCAGCGCCTCCATCGACGGCGTATCGACGGCGAAGATGCGGTCCTGGCGCACCACGCCGACGCGCAACCCCGCTGCGCCTTGATAGCATGCGAGCTTCATTGCCCCAGCCGCTCGACCAGCTGCGCGCGGTAATCGGGTGCGGACATATAGGTCGGGTTGGTCATCACCGCCGCCTCGGTCGCGGCATAAATCGCCTCGTCCGACAGCGCAAAGTCGATCGGCGTGCCATGCGGCTGGCTGACATGCCACGGCGTGTGGACATAGGTCTCGATGATATTGTCCTCCGGATCGCGGAAATAGACGGTCCAGCTGTTGCCGTGATCCAGCGTCCAGATCTTGGTGATGCGCGGATCGGCATGGGCGCGTTCGTGGACGGCGCGCAGCTGCTGGAAATCGTCGAGCAGGAAAGAGATTTGCGCAACGGTCGATGGGCTATCGGGCGCGCGGCCCGATACCAGCAGCAACTGGTGATGCTCGTTGGGCGACATCGTCATGAAGCGGATCGGGTTCATATCGGTGCGTTCGTCGGTGACGATGAAGCCGAAAAAGCTGGTGTAGAAATCGGTCTGCGCGTCGATGTCGATAACATAGATGCCGACATGGTTGAGCGCGAAATTGATGCGGGTCATGGGGCTGCCTCCGTCGGCGCGGGTGTGAGGTGAAGTTGATCGGCGAGCCGGTCGAGCGCGGCGTCGAGCGCGGGCTGGCCGGTGCCGGTGGCGAAGACATAGCGGTCGGGGCGAACCAGTGCCCAGTCGGCGCTGTGTCGGGCGAGCCAGTCGCGCAAGGCCGGATCGGTGGCGTCCACCACGTAACCGTCCGGCCATGTCAGCGTCGATGTTGCAACCAGTGCGAAGCGACCGTCGAGCAGCCGGTCGAAATGGCGCCGTCCCTCAGGCGTTTCGACGATGAATTCGGGCAGGCGCATCCCGCCGCTTTCCCGATCGACCAGACCGGCGCGGATCGGCGGCACCACATCGGTCATCGCCACCGCACCGCTCCGGTTACGCTCGGCTTCGCGGAATGCCTCGTCGCGCAGCGCCGCTGCCTCGGGGTCGAGCTTGCACACCTCCGCCCCCGCCGCGACCGATGCGGACACGATCGCGCGAACATGCGGCTCGCGCTCCGGCTGATAACTGTCGAGCAGTTCGTCGCCCGCCGCGCCGCGCAGCACCAGCGCCAGCCGCCACACAAGCTGCGCCGCGTCGCGGATGCCGTGGCACATCCCCTGCCCGTAAAAAGGCGGCGTCTGGTGCGCGGCATCACCGAGCAGGAAGGTATTGCCGACGCGCCAGCGCGCCGCGATCAGCGCGCGAAAGCGATAGACGGCGGCGCGGACGATATCGACATCGGCGGGGTCGATCCATTTGCCGATGTGGCTGTACAGCCATGGGTCGGTGACGACCTCAGCATCGTCCTCACCCGCCAGCAACATATATTCCCAGCGGCGATGGCGGCCGGAACCGGGGATCAGCGTGGCCGGTCTGGCGGGATCGCACACCATCATTGAATAGCGCCCGTCGCGCACCTCGGGCGGGATGCCGTGATCCTCAGGCCAGCGCATCGGCCCGTCGACCAGCGTGTCCGCCACCAGCCAGCGTTCCTCGAATCCGATATCGGTCAGCGGCACCCCCAGCGCCTTGCGCACAATGCTGCTCGCGCCGTCACAGGCGAGGATGAAGCGGGCGCTGACGGTCGCGTCACCATCCGGTCCGCGCATGCGTATCGTTTCACCATCAAGGCTGGTCACGTCATGACCCGTACGGACCTCGACATTGGCGAAGCGCGACACGCCGTCGCGCAGCAACGCCTCCAGCTGCGGCTGATAGAACAGGTTGCTGGGATGCCACATCAGCGGATCGGCGCGTTGCGGCGCACGGAAAGTGCGGATGGGCTGTAGATCGGCACCCAGATAGACCGATCCGCCCAGCGGTCGCGTCACCGCCGCGATCTGCTCCGCCAGCCCGATCGACGCGAAGATGCGCATGATCTCGGCGTCGAACACGATCGCGCGGGGCTGGCGATAGGGTTCGTCGCCGCGTTCGATGACGATGGTGCGCAGGCCCGCCTGTCCCGCAAGGTTCGCGGCGGCGGCACCCACCGGCCCCATCCCGACGATGGCGATGTCGTAATCACCCGCGCTTGCCATGCCCCGTCATCGACCCCTGCATGCCCCCGGCTTGAGCGGCGGGGACCGTTTGATCTTGAGCTATCGGCGGCTGACTTAAGTGACAAAGACCGTTGAGGCCAATTTCGATAACCGTGGATTATCGCGGCGTTTCGATCGCACCGGGCAGGGTGGCACAGGCGTCGCGGATCAGCTGCATGACCGCACGCGCACCCGGCAACAGCGAACTGTGCTGGCGATAGGCGAGCCCGACCTGTTCGGGCGGAAAGGCGAAATCGACATCGAGCGCGGCGAGATTCGACTGGCGCGCGCTGAGCAGGGTTGAGGGGACGACGGTGATGAGGTCGGTATTCTGGACGACGGTATCGAACAGGATCACCGTGCTGACGTCGATCGCGCTTTGCGGCGGCGGCATCCCCGCGTCGAGGAACGCGCGGTTGATAATCTCGCGGTGCGATGGCGGATAATCGGGGATCAGCCACGGATAACCCGCCAGATCGGCGAGCGACAGGTCGCCGCGCCCGGCCAGCGGATGCCCCGGACGTGCGGCCAGACGCGGGCCGGTCGCCACCAGCGGCTCGAACCCCAGCCCCAGCGGGCCGCTGTCGGCGGGCAACAACAGCAGGGCAGTGTCGAGTTCGCCGTCGAGCAACGCGGCGGTCAGTTCGGCAGAAAAGGCGATCTTCAGCTTCAGACGCAGACCGGGCAGCGTCTCCATCACCTGTCGCGCGACCTCGCCCATCACCGCGCTCATCGTCGGGATCACGCCGATGACGATGGTGCCGCGCGTCAGCCCGCGCATCGCGTCGATCTCCGCCACCGCGCGGCGCACCTCGCTGTCGATCATCTTGGCATAGCGGAACAGCACTTCGCCGAACCGGGTGGGTTCCACCCCGCGCGGGCGGCGGTCGAGCAACGGAACACCCAATTCGGCTTCCAGCCCGTTGATTGCCTTGCTCAGCGCCGGCTGTGAGACATGCACGGCGGCGGCGGCGGCATGCATCGTCTTGTTTTCGACGCACGCCATGAAATATCGCAGGACTCTCAGGTCCATCGCTGCTCTCCCAACCGGCTGTTCCAGATATTAAATAATGAGGGGAAGTGGGGGTTTCGGCAATGGGCGATAACCTGAGCCTATTGGTCCGGGCGCAAGTTTCAATTTTTCGGGACCGGCCACCTGTCCAGAACCACGATCAAATAAAACGACGATAAGGGAGGGGATCATGGCATCTGGAATCATGGCGGCACGAGTCCGTATGGTGAGTGCGGGTTCGGCACTGGCGATCGCGCTGGCGGCAACACCGGCACTGGCGCAGGATCAGGCAGCGGAAGCGGCGACCCCGCGCGAGGACGAAATCGTCGTCACCGCACAAAAGCGCACCGAGCGGCTTCAGGACGTGCCGATCTCGATCACCGTGGTCAGCCCGGAACTGCTGGAAAGCACCAATGCGCGCAACTTTGCCGAGCTTCAGGGCGTGGTGCCGGGCGTGTTCTTCCACGGCAATTCGGGCGGCGGGCGCACCTATATCACGCTGCGCGGTGCGACCGGTCTGGCGCTCAACACCGGTGACGAGCCGGTCGCGGTCTATGTCGACGACATCTATATCGCGCGCGGCGTCACCGTCGGCATGTCCGACCTGCTCGACATGGGCGGGATCGAGATCGTGCGCGGTCCGCAGGGCACGCTTCAGGGCCGCAACGCCACCGCCGGCGCGATCCTGATCCGCAGCGCCGACCCGACCGACGAGCTGAGCGGCTATTTCAACCTGAGCGTCGCCGATCCGTTGGAGTTTCGCACGCAGGGCGCGATTTCGGGATCGCTGGGTAACGGCTTCAGCGCGCGCGCTGCGGCGGGCTATGTCAACGATCGCGGCTGGGCGTATAACCCGGTGATCGACGAGAATATCGGCGGTGCGGAGAGTTTCCAGTCGCGCGTGGTGCTGCGTTACGATGCCGGCGATTTCAACGCGCGCGTCGTCGGCGATTACAGCTGGACCAACAATCAGCCCGCGATCTTCCGCTATGCCAATACCAATTTCAGCCCGCTGGCGACCGGCGCGCTGGTCCCGGCCGGCACCGCGACCCCCAACGCACCCCTGACCGCCGCCGACCGTGCCGCGATCTTCGAGGACAATATCATCGCGCTGAACCCCGGCACCGACACGACCGTGCGGACCGGTGGCGTTTCGGCGAAGATGGAATATTCGTTCGGAAACGTGGACCTGGTCTCGGTCACCGGCTGGCGGCGTGCGGTGGTGCGCGGCACGAACGATTCCGACGGCCTCGCCACCGCGCGCATGGGCTACAACCAGAACAATGCCGAGAGCAGCCAGGTCAGTCAGGAGCTACGGCTGCAATCCTCGGGCAGCCAGCGCTTTTCGTGGATTCTGGGCCTCTATTTCTTCGACGAGAACCAATATTATGACGACGATATCTATAATCTGCGCTTCTCGCTGCCGACCAATGGCGTCACCAAATATCGTGGCAATCTCTACACCACATCCTATGCCGCCTTTGCCGACGCGACCTTCCGCCTGACCGAGCAATTCCACATCATCGGCGGCATCCGCTATACGCATGATGACAAGAAGCTGGACGCCGTAATCCGCCCGACCAACCTCGACACCAACGTCACCACCAACACCGTCTATTCGCCGCCTTCGGAGACATGGACCGACACCTCCTATCGCGCGAAACTGGTTTATCAGCCGTCGCGCGACCTGATGTTCTTCGCCGGTTACGGGCGTGGTTTCCGCGCGGGCGGCTATAATCCGTTCGCAGTGCAGCCATCCTACCAGCCCGAGGTCAACAAGAGCTGGGAAGTGGGCGCAAAAGGCACCACTGCCGACCGCGCGCTCAGCTTCTCGTTCGCCGCCTTCCTGTCCGATTACTCGAACCTTCAGCTGCGCGCGGGCGTGCCGACCGGTGGTGCGATCATCACCAATGCGGCGGAAGCGCGGATCAAGGGCGTCGAGCTGGAGCTGGTCGCGCGACCGGGTCCGATGACGCGGCTGACCGGCAATCTGGCCTATACCGACGCCAGCTTCACCAGTTTCCCGACCGCGCGCAACACGCTCGATCAGCCGGTCGATGCGACCGGCAACAAGCTGCCGCGCACGCCGGAATGGCAGTTCTTCGTCCAGGCTGAACAGGATTTCGCGATCGGCAGCGATCTGATGCTGACGGCGGAGGCGAATTACCGCTGGCGCGACAAAATCTATTTCTTCTTCACCGACCAGACCGTGCAGCCGTGGCAGGATCCGGCCAATGGCGAGCTTGGCGCGCGGTTGACGATTAAGCCCGATGGCGCGCGCTGGTCTTTCTCGCTGTTCGGCACCAATCTGACCAATGCGCGGATCATCAACACCGCGGCGGTCACGTTCAGCTACCCGCAGGTCGGACTGAACAAGCCGCGTGTGGTCGGCGCATCCGCCGCGTTCAAATTCTGACGCGGCGGTGAGAGGGAGAAGCAGATGACCGGGTCGGGCGAGTTCCGCCAGCATTGGCGCACGCTGGCGGGGTGCACCATCGCGGCATCGATCGGCACGATCGGGCTGCATGCCTATACCAGCGGCGCGTTCGCGCATGCGCTGACCAGCGATGCCGGATTTACGCGCGACCAGATGTCGCTGGCGACCCTGATCCTGTCGGCCAGCGTGGCGGTGTGTGCGCCGTTCGCGGGCGTGCTGATGGACCGTTACGGCGCGCTGCGTGTCGTCTCGATCGCGGTGGTGGGGGAGGCGATCGCCTTCGCGTTGCTGGGCCTGATCCCGTCGAGTTTCGGCTTCTATGCCGCCGGCGTGTTCCTGCTCGCGATCCTGGGTGTCGGCACGACGCCGCCGGGGTTCGCGCGGATGGTGACGGGCCGGTTCGACAAGTCGCGCGGGCTGGCGCTGGGTGTGATGATTAGCGGCTTGGGCCTGATGGCGATCAGCGGGCCGATCTGGGCGACCTGGGTGATTCAGCAACTGGGCTGGCGCGGTGGCTATCTGGTGCTGGCGGGGCTGGTGTTGGTGCTGGGCGGGATCGGCGTGCTGCTGATCCGCAGTGAAGGCGATATCCATGGCAAGAGCAGCGCTTCGCTCAAGACCGGCGATTTCTCCGCGCTCCGGCGGCCATTATTCTGGGCGATGCTGCTCGGCTTTCTTGCACCGGCATTCTTCAGCGGCGGCTACCTGCTTCACCTGATTTCGCTGTTGCGCGAGCGCGGTTTCACGCCGGCGGGCGCGGCGCAGGTTCAGTCGCTGATCGGCGTTGCGATCCTCGCCGGACGGCTCGGCTCGGGCTGGGCGCTCGATCACTGGCCACCGCAATGGGTGGCGGCGGTCGCCTTCACCATTTCCGGCCTTGCGTGCGTGCTGTTGCTCGGTTCCGATCCGCTGCTGGTCAGCCTCGCCGCGCTGGGCATCGGCCTCACGATCGGCGCGGAGCTGGACATCATGGCCTATTTCATCTCGCGCTATTTCGGGCTGGAGAGTTTCGGGCGGCTCTATGCGCTGGCCTATGCCTGCCTCATCACTTCGGCGGGGGCCAGCCCGGTGCTCATCAGCAAGCTGGCCGACATCGGCGACGGCTATGCCACCGCGCTGATCGTATCGACGGTCGGCACGGTTGCGGGCGCGGTGATCCTGATGTTCCTGCCCAATCCGGGTCGCGCCGAACCGAATAAGCAACCGGAAGGCGCGATCCCGGCGGAGGCGTAAGGACGTGGCATTGCTGTCGGGCAAAATCGCGATCGTCACTGGCGGCGCGTCCGGGATCGGGGCGGCGACGGCGGCATTGTTCGAGCGTGAAGGGGCGTCGGTCTGGCGGGCGGATATCGATCCCGCAGCGACGCTTGCGCTCGACGTGACCGATCCCGATGCGTGGGAACGCGCCGTCGACCGCGTCGTGGCCGGGGCGGGGCGAATCGACATCCTGGTCAATGCCGCGGGAATCGCCAGTGCAGGCGGACCAGCCGCCATCGACCGGGTCACGCTCGATCAATGGCGGCGCGTGTTCGCGGTTAATGTCGAGGGGACGCTGCTCGGCTGTCAGCAGGCATTGCGGGTAATGGGGCGGCAGGCCCCGGCGGCCATCGTCAACATCACCTCCACCGCCGCGGTCGCGCCCAGCCCGGCGCTGGCTGCCTATGGCGCGTCCAAGGCGGCAGTCGTGCAACTGACGCGAAGTGTTGCGGCGGCGGGCGCGCTAGCAGGGCAAAAATTGCGGTGCAACTGCGTGATGCCGGGCATGGGGGATACGCCGATGACCGCCGCAATGGGTGCCGGCTATCACGCGGCGTGGATCGCGCAAATTCCTGAAGGCCGCTTTGCCGAGGCGGATGAGGTGGCGCACGCCATATTGTTTCTGGCGAGCGACGCGGCGTCCTATATCAACGGTGCCGCGTTGCCGGTGGATGGCGGCATGCTGAGCCGCCCGGTGGTGTCGCTGGCGCGAGGCTGACTTGCTATTCTCCGCCGGTGCGGATTTACGGATCTGCACAGGTTGGGAGAGTCAAAAATGCGTGAAGCCGCAATCGTATCGACGGCCCGGACGGGGATCGGCAAGGCCTATCGGGGTGCATTCAACGTGACCGAGGCACCGGTGCTGGCGGGGCATGTGATGAACGCGGCGGTGGAGCGGGCGGAGATCGACCCGGCGCGGATTGACGATGTCTTCTGGGGCGTGGGCAACCAATGGGGAACGCAAGGGGGAAATGCGGGCCGCATGGCGGTGTTCGCCGCGGGCCTGCCGCAAAGCGTGCCTGCCTTCACGCTGGACCGCAAATGCGGGTCGGGGCTGAACGCGCTGGCGCTGGCGGCGCGGTCGATCATCGCGGGCGATATCGATGTCGCGTTGTCGGGGGGCATGGAGTCGATCAGCCTGACGGTGACCAGGGACGCACCGCGCTTCGCCAACCAGTCGGTGCTGGAGCGTGAGCCGCATGCCTATATGGCGATGATCGAAACCGCCGAGATCGTCGCCGAACGCTATGGAATCAGCCGCGCCGCCCAGGACGAATATGCCGCGATGAGCCAGCAGCGCGCGGCGGCCGGGCTGGCCAATGGCGCGTTCGTCGAGGAGATCGTGGCCGTAACGGTCGAGAAGGCGATCTTCGACAAGGAAGGCAACCGCACCGGATCGGAAACCGTCACCGTCACGCAGGACGAGGGCATTCGCGCAGGCACGACCGCCGAAGCGCTCGCCGGCCTGCGCACCGTGTTCGAGGACGGTCAGGTCATCAAGCAAGGCCAGCACATCACTGCCGGCAATGCCAGCCAGCTGTCGGACGGTGCCGCAGCGCAGATCGTGATGGACCGCGCGACGGCTGAGGCAGAGGGCCGGGAGATTCTGGGCATCTATCGCGGGTTCCAGGCGGCGGGATGCGGGCCGGACGAGATGGGCATCGGCCCGGTGTTCGCCATCCCCAAGCTGCTGGCACGCGCGGGCCTGAAGGTCGAGGATATCGGGCTATGGGAGCTGAACGAGGCGTTTGCCAGCCAGTGCCTCTATTGCCGCGACCATCTCGGCATCGATCCTGAGAAGTACAACGTCAATGGTGGCGCGATCGCCGTCGGCCATCCGTTCGGCATGACCGGCGCGCGGCTGGTCGGCCATGCGCTGATCGAGGCGCGCAAGCGCGGCGTTCAGTACGCCGTCGTGTCGATGTGCACCGCCGGGGGCATGGGTGCCGCCGGGCTGTTCGAGATCGTCTAGCGCCGCTCAGGCGCGGACGAACAGGCTCTTCAGCCATTGCGGGCCGCCGCGCGCCGCCTGACGCCAGTCGAGTTCCTCGTCTGCGCTGTCGGGGGCGAAGCCCCAGGGGTTGAACAATTTGACCCGCGCACCCCTGAACGCGGCGGTGTTGCGGGTGACCAGCGTCAGCCCATGTTCGAGCGCGGTCGCCGCGACCAGCGCATCGCGCGAATCGGCAAGGGCAAGCTGGACGCGACGGCGGACGACGGCGGTATCGACGGCAAGGATGCGGCCCTCGAACGCCGGGATGACTTGATCGTCGAGCCAGCTTTCCAGCGCTTTGGCAGCCACCTTGTCGTTGCGTGCGAGCGCGGTGGCGGCATTGCCGAGTTCGAGCAGGGTGAGCGCGGACACGAACAGCGTCTGTATCGATACCGCCGACGCCCAGGCGGTGAAACCGGGATCGGAGCGCCCGGCCCGTGCGTGGCGCAGTTCATAGACGATATCGGTGTCGAGCAGGAACATCAGCCGAGCTTCGCGCGCCGGTCCCAGCCTTCGCCGGAAAAGGACGAGTCGAGAGCGACGGGGGCGGAGCCGGGCATGGCCAGCAGGTCGACCACGCTCTCCGTCGCGCCGGTCAGTTGCTGGAAGGCGGCGATGCTCATCAGCACATGCGTGGGCTTTCCGCGATCGGTTACGAACACCGGTTCGACTCGGGCGAGTCGCTTCGCCTGACTGACATCCTGATTGAAATCGCGGCTGCTGATAACCTTCATTTCGTACCTACGTACCTAGATTGTCCAGGTTGTCATGTAGGTACATTACTACCCTGTGGCGACTGCGCAACAGAATTGGCCGTGACGTCGGGAAAATGATGCGGGCGGCCCAATTTATGACAATTACGGCTTGCGTGTCGACGCCGATCCAAGCTCCGATGACGATGCCGAAACGGATTCAGACAGACCGTTGGCCGTGAAAATGGGGGAGAGATTTCGTGGTGACCGAGCTGTTGAACGATTTCTGGCGGGTGTTGGGAGACGTGATGTCGGCGCACGGTCCCGCGGTCCAAGCCGCCAAGACGTTCGCGCCGAACGACTACAGCATCCACTTCTTTCTCCAGCTTGCGGTGATCCTGCTGGCGTGCCGCGTGGTCGGCTGGCTGGGCAAGAAATTCCTGGGCCAGCCGCAGGTGGTGGGCGAGATGATCGCGGGCGTCGTGCTCGGACCGTCGCTGCTTGGCCTGCTCTTCCCCGAATTTCAGGCGGCGCTGTTTCCCAAGGAGACCAAGAACGTCCTCTACGTCGGCGCGCAGTTCGGTGTGGGTCTTTACATGTTCCTGGTCGGCACGACGCTCCAGCTCGACCATTTCAAGTCCAAGGCCAGAAGCGCCGTCGGCGTTTCCGCGGCTGGGATTGGCGCGCCATTCTTCTTCGCCATCCTGATTACGCCGCTGCTGCTGACCGTGCCGGGGCTGTTCGCGCCGGGGATCAGCCAGTTCAACGCGACCTTGTTCATGGGCGCATGCATCGCGCTCACCGCGTTCCCGATGCTGGCGCGGATCATCAACGAACGCGGCCTGAACAACACCTCGCTCGGCACACTTTCCCTGACGGCCGGCGCGTTCGACGACGCGGTGTCGTGGTGCGTGCTCGCGGTCGTGCTGGCGACATTCGGCGGTGGACCCGGCGTCGCGGTGCTCGCGATCGGCGGTGGCGTGGCCTATGCCGTTTTCATGCTGCTCTTCGGCAAGCGCCTGCTCGCGCCGCTGGGTCGTGCAGTCGAAAAGGCCGGCGAGATGAGCAACACCGTGCTGGCGATCACGCTGATGCTATATTGCATGTCCGCATTCCTGATGGACGCGATCGGTATCCACGCGGTGTTCGGCGGCTTCCTGCTCGGCGCGTTCATGCCGCGTGGCCTGTTCGTGGAAGAGCTGAAGCGCAAGGTCGAGCCGATCGCGGTCGTGCTGCTGCTGCCGATGTTCTTCACTTACTCCGGCCTCAACACGCGCATGGACATGGTCAACTCGCTGTCGCTGCTGGCGATCGCGCTGGGCATCCTGGCCGTCTCGATCCTCGCCAAATTCGGCGCATGCTGGGCGGCGGCGCGGCTGGCGGGTGAGGACAACCGCACCGCGCTGGGCATCGGCGCGCTGATGAACTCGCGCGGGCT
Source organism: Sphingomonas sp. LT1P40 (assembly GCF_036663835.1). Lineage (NCBI taxonomy): Bacteria > Pseudomonadati > Pseudomonadota > Alphaproteobacteria > Sphingomonadales > Sphingomonadaceae > Alteristakelama > Alteristakelama amylovorans. Next base: position 57,103 of record NZ_JAXOJT010000002.1, on the reverse strand, counting down.
GATGGAGCTCATCATCATCAACATCGGTCTGCAAAAGGGCATTATCGGCCCCACGCTGTTTGCGATGATGGTGCTGATGGCGATCGTCACCACGGTGATGGCGGGACCGTTGTTCGAGCTGGTCTATGGCCGCAAGGCCCGGGCGAGCGGCGAGTTGGGGTCGCTCCACGGCGGTGCGGTGGCCAACGCGGGCTGACGATCCCATTCAAGACGTCCGGCCCGCACCCCCTCCCCGAGCGGGCCGGACAAGGGGGATTACGATGAAGACGATGCCGGCAATGCTGGTGGCGCTGCTTGTGAGCGGCACCGCCCTCGCGCAAGACGTGAAGGTGATGCCGACGCTCGACGCGCGGCTGCGCTATGAAACGGTCGATCAGGCCGGACTGCCACGCGACGCCGAGGCGCTGACGTTGCGGGTGCGGCCTGGGGTCGAGGCGAGCAAGGGCAACTGGTCGCTGCTGGTCGAGGGCGAGGCAACGCTGGCGATCGTCGAGGATTATAACAGCGGCACCAATGGCCGGACCGCGTTTCCGCTGGTGGTCGATCCCGCCAATTTCGAGCTGAACCGCGCGCAGTTGCGTTATGTCGGTGCGAACGGACTGGCACTGACGGCGGGACGCCAGCGGATCGAACTGGCCGACCAGCGCTTCGTCGGATCGGCGGGCTTTCGCCAGAACGAGCAGACATTCGACGCCATGCGCTTCACATGGGGCAAGCCCGTCGGGTTCAGCACGGACGTCACCTATGCCTGGAACGACCTGACCGTGAATGGCCGCGACGGCACTGGCGCGCGGCAACAGGCGGTGGGCGGCGACAATGCCTTCGCGCTGCTAAGCTATGGCATGAAAGCGGGGAAGCTCACCGGCTTCGTCTATCTTGTCGATCAGGACGAAGCGGCGGTGCAAGGGTATCGCCTGTCGAGCCAGACCTATGGCGTGCGCTTCGCCGGGAGCGCTTTGCTTACGAAGGGCGTAACGCTGGGTTATGTCGCCAGCGTCGCGCGGCAAAGCGACTGGCACCGCAATCCCAACGATTACGCCGCGACCTATTGGCTGGGCGAAGCAGCGCTGGGCGTGCGCGGCTTTACGCTGACCGGCGGCTATGAGGTGCTGGGCGCGGACAAGGGACTGGCGCTGACCAGCGTGCAGACGCCGCTTGCATCCCATTTCAAGTTTCAAGGGTGGGCGGGCAAGTTCGGCACCACGCCGCCCAATGGCCTGCATGACCTGTACGCGACGCTGGCGCGGGGATGGAAGAAGACCGGGCCGTTCGACGCCGTCACCCTGTCGGCAACGTGGCACGACTTTGCCAGCGACCGGCTCGACCAGCATTACGGCAACGAGATCGACCTGCTGGCGAGCGTCAAATACGGGCGTGCAACCGTGTCGGCACGCTACGCCCATTATCGGGCGGACGCCTTTGCGACGGACACCGACAAGGCGTGGCTGTCGGTGGATTTGGCGATTTGAAGCTTACGCCGCCGCGTTGATTTCCTCGATCAGCGCGCGGTGCGCGGGCAGGTCGCGGGTTGCGCTTTCGCTGAAGTTGCGGATTTTGGCAAAGATGCGGTCGGCGGTGCCGACATCGGGGAAATCCTGTCGTACCGGCGCCAGGTCGGTCTGAAAGCCCATGCCGTAGAGAATGTACTGATAGTTGAAGAAGGCGAAGCTTTCGAGATCGAGGATGAAGTCGAACCGGCTTGGCGGGCGGAAGCGCCACTGGTCGAGCAAATCCCGTAGCCGCTCGGAGATCGATGCCGGATCGGCATTGTCGCGCCAGAACGGTTCGGTCCGGCGGCTGAGGCAATAATGTAGTTTCAGGAAATCGGCGATATTGTCGTAGCGCGCGGTCATCAGCTGGTTGAAACGCCGCGCGGGGGCATCGATCGGCCCGCTGCGGGGCAGGAGTTCGGCGATCATGCCGATTGCCGCCTCGATCAGCACCACGCCGGTCGATTCGAGCGGTTCGAGAAACCCGGCGGACAGGCCGACGGCGACGCAATTCTTCACCCATTGCCGCTCGCGATACCCCGCCTCGAACGCGATCAGGCGCGGCGCGATCTCGGCATTCCCGACATAACCGTGCAGGATTTCCTCGGCGCGATCGTCGCTGATGTGATCGCTCGAATAGACGCAGCCGATCCCGCGCGCGCCCTTCAGCCCGATGTCCCAGGTCCACCCCGCTTCGTGCGCAGCGGCGATGGTGTAGCTTTCCAGCGGGGCATCGTCGCGGTCGTAAGGAATCTTGCACGCCAGCGCGCGATTGGTGAACAGGCCGTCGCGTACCGACTTGAACGGCACCTCCAGCGCCCTGCCGATCAGTTCGGCGCGGAAGCCGGTACAGTCGATATAGAGGTCGGCGGTCAGCGCGCCGTGTTCGCGCGTGACGACATGGTCGATCGCGCCTGCATCGTCGAGCGCGACATCGGTCAGCATGCCCTTTTTATGCTCGACGCCAAGCGCGCGGGCGCGATCGGCGAGCACGCCGGCCAGCTTCACCGCGTCGAAATGATAGGCGTAATTGAGCGGCCCGGAAAACTCGCCTTCATGCGGGCGTTTCGGGGCGCGGCGGGCCTCGGCGACGCGGTTTTGAATCGTCACGGCTTCGGCGAAAGGCGGGCGCGTGGCTTCGTCCTGGAGCAGCCAGTAGGAGACCAGACTGGCTTCCTCGGTGTAGAACGGCGCCTCGAACGGGTGGAAATAATGGCTGTGGCGGCCATCCACCGGCGTTTCGGCCCAGTCGTTGAAGCGGATCCCCTGTTTGAATGTGGCGCTGGTCTCGCGGATGAAGCTCGCTTCGTCGATGCCGAGAAACTGGAGCGTGCGGCGGATCGTCGGAAAGGTGCCTTCGCCGACGCCGATGATCCCGATCTCGGGCGATTCGAGCAGGGTGACGTGAAGATGGTCCGCGCCCGACCGCGCCAGATAGGCGGCGGTGAGCCAGCCCGCGGTCCCACCGCCAACCACCAGAATCTTGCGCTTGCCCGCCATGCCGTCAGCCTAATGCAGCATGGCGACGGTGGATAGCGGTAAGCGTCGAAGATGGGGCATTACCCCATGAACGGCTTGCCGCGAACGTAAGGTCTGGGCCATGATCCCGACAGGATCGGGAGAGTGGAATGAAGTACGCGATGTTGGCGGCGGCTGTCGGAATGACGCTGGTGGGCGGTGCTGCCCAGGCGAAGCGTTACGATGCGACGATCGTGCGCACCACGCACGGCATCGCGCACATCACCGCAAGGGACTGGCGCGGGGCGGGTTACGGCGTCGGCTATGCCTATGCGCAGGACAATCTGTGCATGATCGCCGAGGAATTTGCGACCGTCGCGGGCGAACGCTCGCTGCATTTCGGGCCGAAGGAAAGCGCGACCCTGGGGTTCCAGACGGTCGATAATTTGACCTCGGACGTGTTCTTTCGCGGCGCGGTCGATCTGCCCGCCTTGCGCAAGGGCGTGCGGTCGCAGGGCCGGGAAGTGCTGGCGCTCGTCGCGGGTTATGTCGCGGGCTATAACCGGTATCTGCGCGATATCGGCCCGGGCGGCGTTCCGGCCGAGTGCCGGGGCAAGGCATGGGTGCGGCCGATCACCGCCGACGACACGCTGCGGCTGAATGAAAAGCAGATGCTGTTGGCAAGTTCGCTGGCGCTGGCCCCGGCGATTGCGGGGGCGACCCCGCCGGGGGCTGCTCCGGCGGTCAAGACCGGCATGCGCCTGCCCGATCCGGGCGAATTGGGGATCGGCAGCAATGGCTGGGCATTCGGCGGCGACGTGACGGCGGACCAGCGCGGCATGCTGATCGGCAACCCCCATTTTCCGTGGTCCGGCCCCAGCCGTTTCTGGCAGATGCAGGTGACGATCCCCGGCCAGCTTGACGTGGCGGGCGTCGGCATCGCCGGATCGCCGCTGCCGACGTTGGGTTTCAACCGCGACATCGCCTGGACGCATACGGTAACGGCGGCGCGGCATTTCACACTGTATCAGCTGAAGCTCGATGCCACCGATCCGACGATCTATCTGGTCGACGGCAAGCCGCACAAGATGACGTCGAAAACTGTCAGCGTGCCGATGCCGGACGGTGCGGCGGCGGTGACGCGCACGCTCTATTCCACACGCTTCGGGCCGGTCATCACGATTCCGGCGGCGGGCGCGAACTGGACCAAAACAATGGCGTTCACGATGCGCGATGCCAATCAGGGCAATCAGCGCGGGCTTGGCGCATGGGTGCGGATCGCGCGGTCGCGCAACGTGGCCGATGTGCGTGCGGGGGTGACGCAGACTTTGGGCATTCCGTGGGTCAACACCATCGTTGCCGACCGCAATGGCGACGCGATGCATGCCGATGTCACCGCCGTGCCGAACGTGTCGGCGGAGAAGATCAAGGCGTGCGCGACGCCGATCTCGGCGCTGGTCGCCCGCAGCGCGATCCTGCTCGACGGGTCGAGATCGGCGTGCGACTGGGATGTAGCGGCGGGGACGCCGGTTCCCGGCCTGATGCCTGCCAGCGATCAGGCAATCCAGCAGCGCCGCGATTACGTGGCGAACATGAACGACAGTTACTGGCTGAGCAATCCGCGCGCGCCCCACACGCCGCTGTCGCCGATGCTGGGCGATGCGGAGAAGCAGGTGTCGCTGCGCACGCGTTCGGGCTTTATCGAGACCCACGCGCTGATCGCGGGCGGCAAGGTCGATCATGCACGCGCACAGGCCATGGCGTTCGCAAACAAGAGCCTGGCTGCCGATCTGGCGACCGGCCCGATGCTGGCGGCGTGCAAGGGCAACGCCGAGGTGGCCGATGCCTGTGCCGCGCTGGGCAAATGGGATCGCCGTTACGATCTCGACAGCCGGGGCGCGTGGCTGTTCGACCGCTTCTGGATGAAGGCGCGGGGCATCCCCGGCATCTGGGCGGTGCCGTTCGACGTGAAGGATCCGGTCAACACGCCGCGCGATCTGGTGACGAGCGGCGAGACCGGCGTGAAGCTGATCGCGCCGCTGAAAGCAGCGGCGGCGGAGGTGACCAAGGCGGGCATCGCGCTCAATGCGCGCTGGGGCGACGTCCAATATGCGCAGCGCGGCGCCGAGCGGATTCCGGTGCATGGCGGCGACGGCGCGCTCGGCGTACTCAACGTTCAGATGTCGCTACCCGCCTCCGGTGGCGTGACGCCGCGGCATGGCTCAAGCTATGTGCAGGTGGTCGGGTTCGACGCAGACGGGCCGGTTGCGGATACGGTGCTGAGCTATTCGCAGTCACCCGACCCGGCATCGCCCTTCTATGCCGATCAGACGCGGCTGTACTCGAAGAAGGGCTGGGCGCGGTTCCCATTCTCTCCGGCACAGATCGCGGCGGCGGCGGTGGGAAAGCCGGTGAAGATCAGCGAATAGCGGGTCATACTGTCGGGCAGGACTTCGCGGCGTCGCTCAGGCGATAGCGGACCGTCTGCGCCCGCCCGCGCCCCTCAAACCGCACGCGATCGACAGCCCCTGCGACGCAGCGTCCGCTGCGCCGTAGCTGCCAGCGATCGGCAGCATCGCCGGTCAAATGGCATTGCGTCGTATAGGCACGCTCCCCTGTGGGACTGGCGGTGCAGACGCGCATTCCGGCCGGGACCGGCAGCGGGGCGGACCAGCCAGGGGAGGGGGCGATGAGGCTGCCCGTCAGCGCCACGGTCTGGAGCGGCTTGGCGGCGTCGGCGGGCGCGGCCATGCGCCGCTGCACCTCGGCCAGCACCGCCTGATAACGCGCATCGGCCCAGCCGGTGAGGGTCACACGGTCGCGCTGGGCCTGCGCGATTGCCGCCTGATCGGCGGGGGTGAGCGGTTCGCCGCGTTCGACCTTTTCGCGGATCGTCCGCAGCGTGGCGGCACGCGCGGCATTGCGGCGCGTTTCGATCGCCCGCTCGATCCGCGCCAGTTCCTCATCCTGCGGACGCGGCGCACGCAGCCACGCCGGAATGCCCAGCCGCGCGAGCACCGATTCGGGGACCAGCATATTGGCGAGCGCGACCGCCAGCGCAGCCAGCGGCAGGCCGACGAACAGCCCGCGCTCGATCCTCGGCTCAACGCGGCCGAACAGCATGATTGCCAGCACCGCGACGGAGCCGAACAGGACCAGCCGCATCGACGCGAGGAACGAGGTATCGCCCGGTGCCAGCGCGAACAGGAACAGGATGGCGAGGAAGCCGAGCAACAGCCGCCCGAGCAGCCGCGCATAGCCGAGCATCGCCGCCTGTGCGTCCGCCGCCCCGCGTACCGCCGCCACGCCGCCGCCGACCAACAGCAGCCCGGCCAGATGCAGCGGGCTGAGCGCCGCCCATAAAGCGCCTGCGCCCGCCAGCGCGATCAGCGCATAATTGGCTCCCCCCCAGCCGATGCTGCGAAACAGCGCGCCGAGCACGATCAGCCCCGCCAGCGCGAGGATGACGATGAACAGCCGCAACCGCACGCGCTCCGCCGCGACGCCCGCCGCCTCCAGTCCGCGCGCCGCGCCGGATGCGCCGGTGTGAAACAGCCGTGAGGCCGCGCCGCCGATCCGCGCCAGCATGCCGCGCGGCGGGGAAGGATGCGCCAATGGACCCGGTGTCGAAACCGCTGCCGGAAGCTGGCTCATGCGTCGATCCCCCTGACGTCCCCGGGGCGATGCTACACCAAAGCAGCCTGCGGAAAAATGCCCGTCAGCCGCCCGAGATCATGCCGCCGACACCCAGCCTTTTGCCGCGCGTGATGATGACGCGGTCGCCCAGCTTTGCCTGTGCGAACAACAATTTGGCGAAGGGCAGCGGCACGCCGATACAGCCATGCGTCGCCGCGCCCAGCTCGACCTCCGACGCATGGATGGCGACGCCGTCGTTGGTCAGGCGCATCATGTACGGCATCGGCGCGCCATACAGGTTCGAGATGTGATGCACCTTTTTCTGCGTGATCGGATAAATTCCGACCGGAGTCGGCTTCTCGTCCGCGCCGAACAGCACCGCCGTGGCGCCGATTTCATAGCCGTCGCGGAACACCGACATCGTCTCGGCCTCCAGATCGACGGTAATAATCAACGGGCCGGGTGTCTTGGCAGTGTCCGCGTCCCAATAATATTCGCCGAAACGGATCGGGCCGGGGATATCGAGGATGCGCTTGACGATCAGCGCTTCGGGGGTAGCCGGTGCGGTAACAGGTGCCGGGGCGGGTGCAGATGGTGCCACCGCCACTGCCGGCGCCGCGACAGTCGGGCGCGGTGCCGTTGGCACGGCGGTGCGCGCGGGTTCGCTGGCGGGGAGCAGGGTGGTCACAGCCACTGCGGCGGCAACGAAGCCGGCCCCGGCCGCCGCCCTGAACATCCACGCACGCATTACAACGACTCCATAACTCAACCTGCCTGATGCGGGGTCGGATGGCGCGTGGCCACCCCCGATTTGGCGACGTTTCAACCCGGCACATGTGGCCCGACCATTAACTTCCGCGCGCGCCCTCTTTGAAAACGGGGGCGAGTGGGCCTAGAGATCGGCTATTCTCCGGGCGTCGCAGTATCCCATATGGGCGGCCAGCCACCCGGCAATGTCGCGTTTGAGGGTTATGAGAATGTCCAGCTATGCCGATCGTCTGACCGCGCTGCGCGCGCAGCTGAAGCGTGACCGCCTCGACGGCTTTGTCGTGCCGCTGACCGATGAGCATATGAGCGAATATGTTGGCGGCTATGCCCAGCGGCTGGGCTGGCTGACCGGGTTTCAGGGTAGCGCCGGGAGCGCGGTGGTGTTGCCGGAGGCGGCGGCGATCTTCACCGACGGGCGCTATACGTTGCAGGTGCGTCAGCAGGTCGATGGTGCGCATTGGGACTATGTGCCGGTGCCGCAGGTCAGCATCGCGGCGTGGCTGGGCGAGCATGCGCCGAATGGCGGGCGGATCGGATACGACCCGTGGCTGCATACGCGCGGCTGGGTCGAGGAAGCGCGCAAGGCGCTGGCCGAGAAGGGCGCGGAGCTGGTCGCGGTGACCGCAAACCCGATCGACGCCGTCTGGGCCGAGCGGCCGCAGCCGTCCGACGCGAAATTGAGCGTGCAGGCCGATACCACGGCAGGCAAGACCAGCGCCGCCAAGCGCGCCGATATCGCCGACTGGCTGGCCGAGCGCAAGGCCGACGCGGTGGTGCTGTCCGCGCTCGATTCGATCGCCTGGGCGTTCAATGTGCGCGGCGATGACGTCAGCCATACGCCGGTCGCGCTGGCCTATGCCATCGTCAACAATGACGGCACCGCCGACCTGTTCGTGGCGCGCGAGAAGGTGGGTGACGATGTCGCGCAGCATCTGGGCAATGCCGTGCGCATCCATGAACGTAGCGCGTTCGCCCCCGCACTGGCGGCATTCGCGGGCAAGCGAGTGGCGGTCGATCCGGAGCGCGCCGTGGCGGCGATCTTCGATGCGCTCGACGCTGGCGGCGCGAAACTCTTGCAGGTGCGCGATCCGGTGGTGCTGGCCAAGGCGATCAAGAACGACGTTGAGATTTCCGGCCACAAGGCAGCCCAGGCCCGCGACGGCGCGGCGCTCGCCCGCTTCCTGAAATGGGCGGAGGCGGAAATGCCCAAGGGCGGCATTACCGAAATGTCCGCCGCCGACCGGCTTCAGGCGTTCCGCGAGGAAACCGGCGTGCTGAAGGATCTGTCGTTCGACACCATCTCTGCAACCGGGCCGAACGGCGCGATCCCGCATTACAAGGTGACCGACGAATCGAGCCTGGCCGTCGAGACCGGCCAGCTGTATCTTGTCGACTCGGGCGGGCAATATGCCGACGGCACCACCGATGTGACCCGTGTGATCCCGGTGGGGGAACCGACGCAGGAAATGCGCGACCGCTTCACCCGCGTGCTGAAGGGGCATATCGCCATTGCCACCGCCGTGTTCCCGGAAGGGACCACGGGTGGCCAGATCGACGCGTTCGCGCGGCGGCCGCTATGGGAGGTCGGCTGCGATTATGGCCACGGCACCGGCCACGGCGTCGGCGCGTATCTGTCGGTACATGAAGGGCCGCAGCGCATCGCCGCGCCCAGCTATCCCGGCGGTGGGCCGTCCGAGCCGCTGTGCGCGGGCATGTTCCTGTCGAACGAGCCGGGTTACTATAAGGCGGGCGAGTTCGGCATCCGTATCGAAAATCTGGTGCTGGTGACCGAACAGGACATTCCGGGCGCGGAATCGCCGATGCTGGGGTTCGAGACGCTGACCTTTTGCCCGATCGAGCGCGGGCTGATCGAACCGGGACTGTTGAGCGAGGAGGAGCGCCGCTGGCTCGACGGCTATCACGCGAAGGTGCTGGAGGTGCTCGGCCCGCAACTGTCGCCGGACGAGCGGGTGTGGCTGGAGGCGAAGTGCCGCCCGATCACCGCTCGATAGGTTTGTCTTCGGCGACCGGCGGCACGGTGGCCGTTTCCCGCGCCTGCGCCTTGCGTTTGCGCAGATTTTCGCGGAGCGCGGCGGCGCGGCGGGCGTTTTTGTCGGCGTCAGTCATGACGATACCGATAAACCCGCCGCCTTCGCCTTGACAATGGGCCGTGCCCGCGCGAAAGGGCCGCTCCCGCGCGGGGCCGGACACGCCGCCCCTGCCCGAGTGCTGCCGTAGCTCAGTGGTAGAGCGCATCCTTGGTAAGGCTGAGGTCGTGAGTTCAATCCTCACCGGCAGCACCATTTTTCGGGCGAGATTGGGGCGCGATGGGCGCCTCAATGACTTCGTTGAGCCCTTAAGCGCCGCGCTGTGCCGCGAGAATCCGCAGCACATTGCCGCTCCAGATCTTCTCGATATCGGCGTCGCTGTAACCCGCCGCCTTCAACCGTGCCGTGACCTTGGGCAATGCGGTGATATCCTCGATCCCGTCGAGGCCGCCGCCGCCGTCCCAGTCCGCGCCGATGCAGATATGATCGACCCCGGCCACATCGATCGCGCGCAACAGCATCGCCATGAATTTCTCGAAATCGGACGCCCACATCTTCTCGCGGGTATCCAGATCGCGCCAGCGACGGGTGAGGTCGCCCTGTTCGGCGGGCGTCATCGTGCCGATCGCCTCGTATTTGCCGAACAGATCGGCGCGTTCGGCCGACAGGTTCATTTCCGACATATAGATGGTGGAAACACACATCGCACCGCCCTTGGCCGCCAGCTTGCGCAGCCGCCCTTCGTCCAGATTGCGTGGGTGGTCGTAAGCCGATTTCAGGCTGGAGTGCGACAGGATGATCGGCGTTTTCGACAGCTCCAGCAGCTGGTCGAACGCGGCGTCCGACGCATGGCTGGCGTCGATCACCATCCCCAGCCGGTTCATCTCCGCGACCCATTTGCGGCCGAGCGCGCTGAGGCCATTCCAGCGCGGCGTGTCGGTCGCGCTGTCGGCGAACTGGTTGTTCTTGCCGTGCACCGGCCCGGCCATCCGCACGCCCTTTGCGCGGAATTCGGCGAGCAGCGACAGGTCCTCGCCCAAGGGGTAGCTGTTCTCGATCGACCTGAATGCGATCAGCTTTCCCTCGCGGTTCAGCCGCCGAGCATCATCAGCAGTGAGCGCAGGCGCGACCAGCTTTGGATAGGTCGCAATCGTGCGGTCGATCAGGTCGGACCGCGCGCGCGCGAACGCCAGCGCATCGGCATAGCCTTTCGCCGTCAGCGGCCCCTGATCGGTATAGATGACGAAGAAGCCGCCATCGAGCGCGCCCGCCCTCATCCGCCCGCCATCGACTTGCGACATATCGCTCGCCAGATCGTGCGCGACGTCGAACCGCCACCCCGCACGCCCGAAATGCAATGGCGTGTCGAGATGCGTGTCGAGCGTGAGCATGCGGCTGTGCAGTGCGGCCGGATCGCTTGCGGTCTGCGAGGTCGTCGCACAGGCCGACAAGACACACGCGCCAAGTAGGGTGGCGACGCGCCTCACTTCGCGGCCTCCGATACCGGCTTTAGGTCGAGATCGTGAAAATCCCAGCTGAAGTCCGCGATCGGGCTGACGGCCTTCATCGTCACCCCGGTCACCTTGCCATCGGCATCGAGCGCGAAGGTGACATAGGCTGGCTCGATCGCCTTGTCGTCATACTCGCTGACGAAGCTGTCATATTGCCAGTGCTTCAGCCGCCCTTTCATGCGCGGGGTCGAGGTGAAGTCGATCGTCAGGCCCGCCGGGGTCGATGCCACGACGATGTCGCCATACCAGGGATCGCGATAACGACCGGCATAGCGCGCCGGGTCGAGCGACGGACCCACCTTGACCGGTGTCGCCTTGGCCTGTGCCACGAACGCCCGGCCGCCTTCCAGCCGTGCCTCGTACCAGCTCTGCCACTTCGTCGGCCAGTCATAGTCCGGCACGTCCAGATAATGGTCGAGCAGCATGTAGTAGAGGCCGAGCAGCAGCCCGCTGTCCTCGGAATTCAGCATGATTGCGAAAGCGATGTTCTTGTCCGGCACCATCACCACGCGGGTGATCGATCCAAACACGCCACCGCTATGCGCGACAATGCGGTGGCCGCGATAATCCTGAACCTGCCAGCCCAGCGCATAGGCCTGATAATTCGGCATGGCTGGCGCGAGCGAGGCGGGCAGGGGGGTGATCGGCATCGTCACCACCGGGTTCCACATTTCCTTCGCCTGCTTCTCGCTGAACAGACGTCTGCCGTCGGGCAGCGCGCCATAGCCCAGCTGGATTTTCAGCCACGCGGCCATGTCGTCCGCGCTCATTGCGATGCCGCCTGCGGGTGCGCCATTGCGGCCCAGTTCGTCGCGCTCGTCGAGCACTTGCTGCGGGCCGAGGCCACGCAAAGCCCCCGACAGGCGGGCGTGCGGCCAGGAGCGGTTAGCGATGCGGAAGCGGTCCTCGCTGTCGCTGGTCGCGTGCTTCATGCCTCCGGCGCGCAGCACGCGGTCGCGCATGAACACCTCCCATGTCTTGCCGGTGACTTCCTCGATCAGCTGTCCCGCGACGGCATAGAGGATATTGTCATAGGCATAGGCGGCGCGGAAACTGGTCTTCGGCTTCAAATGCGCGACGCGCTCGACCGTCTGCTTGCGGGTGAGATAGGTGCGCGGCACGAACATCAAGTCGCCCTGTCCCAGCCCCAGCCCGCTGCGATGGACCAGCAGGTCGCGGACAGTGATCTCACGCGTCACCCAGGCGTCATGCATGCGGAACCACGGCATATGCTTGATGACCGGATCGTCCCACGCGATCTTGCCTTCATCGACGAGGATGGCGAGCGCGGCGGCAGTCATCGCCTTGCCGGTCGATCCGGTCTGGAAAATCGTGGCGCTGTCGACCTTGGCGCTCTCGCCCAGCTTGCGCTCGCCCCAGCCGCGCGACAGCGTGGTTTTGCCATTCTCGACGATGGCGATCGAGATGCCGGTTGCGCCGACCTTTTTGCGTAGCGCCTCGACCTTTGCCGCCAGATCGCCGGGCGGATCGGCCGCCGCCGGAGTCGCAAACGCGAGCAGGCTTAGAGCCAGCAGATGGATCGGCTTCATGGCAGCGATTCCTTGGATTTGGTACGAAACAGTCGCCAGACGCCGATCGTCAGCAACGGCACGAGATAGACCCCCAGAAACATCCAGGCGAGGAAGCGGTAACCGCTGGCAATCAGGTCGATCAGGCCGATCCGCGCGGCGACGAACATGCAGCCGGTCAGGATGCCGACGCCGATCGCTGCGCGTGCGCGGGTGCCCAGCGCTGGGCGTCCACTTGCCTCGACCGCACCCGAAATCCGTTCGTTGACCGCATGCACCGCGCCCGCGCCGCTTTCGAGCAGGGCGGCGAAAATCATGATCTGGAACAGCAGGTGAAATGCGGGGATGCCCATCATCCGCAGCAGGAAATCGGACGGCAATGCCTCCGCCCCGATCTGCGGATAGAAGGCCATCATCGCGACGAAGAACAGGATTGCGGGCAACATCGCCAGCGGGCCGGCGATCAGCCCGGAAACTACCGCATCGCGCTGGCTGGTCAGATGCCGCAGCACCGGCAGGATCACGACCGCGCCGACGATGTTGTAGCTGGCATAGGTCAGCCCGCCTGCGATCCAGTTGCCTGACGGCGGCGGCGCGGCGGCGAACCCTTCGCCGATCAGCCCGCCGAAACTGGCCAGCGCCAGCACCAGAAACAGCGCATAGACGCCATAGAGCAGGAACGAGACCCATTTGAACAGCTGCTCGACCGCGCCGGTGCCGAGCGCAGTGGTGGCGACGATCCCGACCGCCAGCAGCACCGACCCCGCCACTTCGGGCCAGCCGAAGGTCGCCGCCCCGATCGCCCCCGCCGCTGCGCCGAACACGGCGAGGATCAGGATGACGAAGATCAGATACGCAACCTCGAACGCGATCCATGCCGGGCCCAGCAATGCCTGAAAGAAGCTGCGATAGTCATAGGCGTTCAGCGCACGAGCGAGCGCGAAGGTCAGCGCTGCGACGATGCTCCAGATCGCCGTCGCCAGCAGCATGGCGGCAAGCCCGCCCCACGGCCCGGCGGGCACGAAATACTCGGCCAGCTCGCGGCCGGTGGCATAGCCGCCGCCGATGATGACCGCTTTCAGCGCGAAGCCGGGCAGCAGGAAGCGCTGGAACCAGCTCGACCCGCCGCCCGGGCTCATGCGAGGCAGCTGTCGACGAGCGCGTCGAACGCCGCGCCGCCGCGGATCGGATCGGCGACGGGCATCCCCAGCCGCTCGCTCTCCGCTGCCATCAGCGCGGTCGCCGCCGCTTCGCTGTAGCGCGACGTGTTGAAGCTGACCCCGCCGCAACGGATCGCCGGATTGGTCCGCGATCCCAGCCGGATGGTCAGGTCAATGACATCCTCAATGCTGGGCAGGCTGTATCCCTCCAGCCCCAGCACATGCTCGCGCGCCGGATCATGGCATACGACGAACACGTCGGGCTGGCTGCCATGCAACAGGCCGAGCGAAACCGCCGCATAGGCCGGGTGATAGATCGACCCCTGACCCTCGACCAGATCCCAATGGCCGTCCGCCGCATCGGGACTCAGCATTTCCGCCGCCCCCGCCTCGAAATCCGAAATCACCGCGTCCATCGGGATCCCCCCTCCGGCGATCATGATGCCGGTCTGCCCCGTCGCGCGGAAGTCCGCATCGATCTCGCGTGCGACGAATGCCCGGTGCAGCGCCAGCGCGGTGTATTTCTTGCCCAGCGCACAATCGGTGCCGACCGTCAGCAACCGTTTGCCGCTGCGCCTGCGTCCGGTTGCGATGGGAATGTCCGACGGCGGGGTGCGCACGTCGATCAGCCGTTGCCCGGTTCGTGCCGCCGTAGCTGCCAGCTCGGGCACGCTCGCCAGCCGGACGTGCAGCCCGCTGACGATGTCCAGCCCCGCCTCCATCGCCGCGACCAGCGATGCGATCCAGCTTTCGCCGATCACCCCGCCCTGATTGGCGACCCCGATCAGCAGCGACCGCGCGCCCGCAGCCTTTGCTTCGGCGGGCGACAGATGGGGCAGCCCGGTCGTCACCGTACAACCAGCGACCCCCAGTTCCCCCACGCAGCGATCCGCTGCCCAATCCGCCAGCCCGAACGCGGTCTTGGCAAAACCCGCCTCGGTCGTGTCGCCCAGGAACAGCAGATAGGGCTGGGGCAGCATTGTCGCGCCCTCCCCATCGGCGTTCACACGCCGTTGCAACGCAGTGGCCATCTCAATTCTCTCCGGTGCGTCGTCAAAACCCGGCGGTCAGGCTGATGCCAAACGTCCGGGGGCGGATGACGGCCGTTCCGGCGGCACCCAGCGGAATGTTGCTCGGCTCCTCGAACGACGTCTTGCCCTCTGCATCGGTCAGGTTCTTGGCGTAAAGCTCGATCGAATAGCGGCCGAAATCGACGCCGGTACGAAGATCGACGACTTCATAAGCGGGCAGATAACGCTGGCGCCCATTGGCGGTACGGAAAGCCGCGTTGAAGGCGGCGGGCTGTTTCGACAGGCTGCGGATCGATGCCCCGACGAACGCCGTGGTGTCGCCGCCCAGCGACCATTCGTAATCGGCATTGGCACCGATGCTGAATTTGGGCGTGTAAGGCAGACGATCGCCGCTGCGTCCGCCGACCTGCGCCGGCGTGTCGTCCTTCAGCTTGGCGTTGGTATAGGCGCCGTTGAACGACACGTTGAAGCCGCGCGTAGGACGCAACGTGGCGGTGAATTCGACGCCGTCGCTCCTGGCCTTGCCGCCGTTGAAGTTCACGCCAAAGGTCGTGTTGTTGACCGGCACCTGGCCGAACACCTGAATGTCGCTCCAGTCGATATGGAAAGCGGCAATGTCGATCGTGAAGCTGCGGTCGGCAGTTTCGGCCTTCACGCCGATCTCATAGCTGATCAGCGAATCCGAGTCATAGGTTCGCACGCTGGCGGGAGCTCCCGGCGCGAGAATGTTCGGCCCGCCCGGGCGAAACCCCTTGGCCACCCGCGCATAGACGGTCGCGTGGTCGTTGATTTCGAACTGCGGTGCGACCGAGAAGGTGAACACGTTCTCGGACGAGCGAGCCGTCGGCAACACGTTCGGTCCGCCTGCCAAGGCACCGTCCGATCGCTGATCGGCGGACTGGCGGTTGTCGCTATAGCGGCCCCCGACGGTCAGGTTGAACCGGTCGCCAAAATGCACCGTCGCATTGGCGAAGCCGGCAATTTCACGATAGCGCGAATCAACCCGGGCGACGCCCAGCAGCGGCAGGCCAGGGACCGGGGTCAGCGTGCCCGGATTGACCGCATTGAATGTCTGATCGATCAGCCCCTTTTCATGCGTGTAATAGCCGCCGATCAACCATTCAAAGGTGTCGCTTTCGGGCGATTGAAGGCGAACTTCCTGAGTGAACCGCTTCACACCGGTCAATTGGCCCTGAAAGAATTCGTTCGGCGTTCCGAACACCGCTGCGACCAGTGCGGCGAGCGAGGGTGTCAGATCGCCCCGGAACTCCTGCTCCAGCGTGCTGTAGCTGGTCGCCGATATCAGGTTGGCAAAGCCGAGATCGGCATCGATCACACCGCTGTAAACGCGATAGCGAACGTCCGAAAATTCCGGCACGAACCGCGATTGGGTCAGGCCGCCATACAGCGTCGCGCCGGTGAAGGCATTGCTGTCGACGATGTTCGACGCATCCGATTCCTGATTTTGCAGATAGGCGCTGACCTGGACCGAGAGGCTCTCGCTTGGCTTGAACAACAGCGACGCACGTCCGCCAAAGCTCTTCAACGTGTTGATATTCTCCGCGCGGTCCGACCCGCCGGTGCCGATCGAGTCGATGTAGCCGCCGAAGTCACGATAAAAGCCGGTTGCACGGAAGGCCAGGACATCGCCCAGCGGCACGTTGACGACCGCACTGCCCAGATAGGATTCGTCACCGCCGCGCGTCGTTTCGACATTGCCGCGTGCGCGCGCCTCGAACGCACCCAGCTCCGGTTTGCGCGTCACATATTTCAGCACGCCGCCCATCGCGCTGGCGCCATAGATGCTGCCTTGCGGTCCGCGCAGGACTTCGATCCGTTCAACGTCGAACGTGTCGAAATCGCCGGCCAGGATCGCGCCATTGGCGATACCGCTGCTCGACCCGAAGATCGTTTCATCCTGATAAACCGCCACGGTCGATGCGACTCCGCCGGTGTTGATGCCGCGTAGCACCAGCCGCCCGAAACCGGGTGTCGCCTGAGTCAGCTGCAAGCCGGGAACGAGTTTCAGGAAATCGGCGAAGTTGGTCGCCTGAACTTTCTCAAGCGCTTCCTGCGACACGACGCTCACCGATTGCGGCACGTCGATCAGCGCCTGTTCGCGCTTCTGCGCGGTCACGACGACCTCGGCGATATCCTGCGCGTCGCTGTCCTGCGCCAGCGCGGGCAGGGCGGCGCCCATTGCGATCGTGCTGCCGGCAATCCAAAGAACTCGCTTCATCATTGTCGTTCCCCCATTTCGGTAACTGCAACCGATCTGTCGTCGGCCAGATGTCATGCGTCCCCGATCGCCCCGCACTTGCCATGCGGGACGTCGCCGGGAACGATTCCCACGCTCAACTTCACGATATTTCAATTACGAGACTATTGTCCTGATTGGAGAATTGTCAACCCTATCAGGCTATCTATTTTTCGCTTAACCGCCCCAAATCGCATCGGGACAATGGATCATCCCTTCACGATAGCTGACACCCGGCTCCCGATCGCGCGCCAGAAAGGTCGGCCCGTCCAGATCGACGACGTCGCACGCCTGCCCCAGCAGATAGGCGGGGGCCATCGACAGGCTGCTGCCCATCATGTTGCCGACCATCACCTTCAGCCCCAGCAGTTTCGCCTGGGCGGCGATCGCCAGTCCCTCGGTCAGGCCGCCGCATTTATCCAGCTTGATGTTGACCACGTCGAACCGTCCGACCAGCGCGGCGGTATCGGCGAACGACACCGCGCTCTCGTCGGCGGCAAAGGGCAGGGGTCGCTTCAACCCGTCCAGATCGCCCTCACACCCCCGTGCCAGCGGCTGTTCGAGCAGCGCGATCTCATTCTCCACCAGCACGGGTAACAGGTCGCGCAGTGATGCGATCGAATAGCCCTGATTGGCATCTACCCCGATCCACGCCTTGGGTCGCGCCGCGCGCACCGCCGTGACCCGCGCCATATCGTCCACAATATCACCGGTGAGCTTCAGCTTTACCGGTGCCTGAGGGTCGATTGCCAGCGCCGCCGCCGCCATCACCTCGGGCGTATCCGCCCCGATCGTCAGCGTCGAGCGCAACGGTCGCGGCTCGTCCAGTCCGGCCAATGCCCATACCGGCTTGCCCGCCCGTCGCGCTTCTAGTTCCCAGAACGCACAGTCGAGCGCGTTGCGCGCCCCCCCCGGCGGCAACAGCGATTGCAGCTCGGCCCGCGTCGCACCGCCCTCGATCGCGCCGCGCACGCTTTCCGCCTGGGCCAGCATATGATCGGCATCGTCGCCCAGATAATAGACGCCCGCCCCCTCGCCGCGCCCGCGATGTTCGCCGTCCGAAAGCTCGGCGACCAGCACGACGGTCTCGGTAAAGACATGGCCGGAGATGCGGAAGGGTTGATGGTAGGGGAAGCGCTCAAGCGTCAGCCTGAGCGCCACCCCCGTCGTCGCGGTCGCCATCAATAGACCATCCCGAAGCCATAGAGATTGGCCTTCAATACCACCCACAGCACGACCAGCCCGGCGAGCAACAGCAACGCCGCCCCCAGCTTCGCAGTCCAGCGACGCTTTTCCTTCCAGCTGAGCCAGAGCAGCCAGCCCGCCGATGCTACCAGCCCGATCGCGGTGAGCGGCGAGAGGATGCGCAGCAGGTGGATCAGCCAGTCGAGCGGGCCGCCGATCGCACCGATATCGGCGGAGAAGGCCGCGATCAGCCCCATCCACCCGGCCACCGCCGCGAGCACGCCCCAGGCAAAGCCGCGCGACAGGCGATAGGCAAGCCGCGAACGACCCTCCAGTGCTAGCTTCGTACCATAGCTGCGACGCACCAGCGCCCGCACCGGCCAAGCCAGCGCCGCCAGCAGGATCAACCCGAGCGACAGCAGCAATGCGGGCACCAGCCATGCGGCGTTGATCCCCGCCGGAACCGGCTGAAACACCATGAATGGCGAAGCCGGATCGACGCTCATCCGCACGACCTTGCCGTCGCGTACTTCGGCGGCAATGCGCTCGCCGCTATTGGCATCACGCCACACGAATGGCGCAACCTCGACCCAGTCGCGTGCACCCGCACTCAGGCCATCCAGTGCGGGGAAGGCGATCTTGCCGTCCTCGTTCACGGTGACGGTCGCCTGTCCGATTAGGCCGAGCAGGCTGAGGAAGTTGGTGAACGAGCCCCGGCTGCTGCCATAATGGCCTGCCAGCATCGCGGCGTGCTGCTTCGCGGTCGCATCGTCGACCTTTCCGACCTTCGTTTCGCCCGGCAGATAGCGGTCGGCGAATTTGTGGAACAGCGCGCTGCGGATCGCACCCGGTGCCCCCGCCTCGCCATCGCTGTTCATCGAGATGTACAGGCCGATATCGGCGTCCGGGAACAGCCACAGATAGGAGTGGAACAGCGTGGTATCGCCGCCATGCGCGATCGCGCGGCGGCCGTTGACGTCCAACTCATAGAAGCCCAGCGCCATGGTGTTGAGCGGTCCGATGCCCGGCGCACGGAAATCGTGCATCGCCTTTGCGGTTGCGGGCTTCAGCAACGCGCCGCCGTCGTTCAGATGCGCCATCATGAAGCGCCCCATGTCCGCGCCGGTTGCCGACAGGCTGCCTGCGGGTGCGGGGATAACGATCTCGAACGGCTTCGGCTTTTCCGAAACCGTCGGATAGCCAAGCGACATCATCGGCGCGAGCTTCGCGGGGAGCGGCTGGCGGAAGGTCGATCGCGTCATGCCGATCGGTGCCATAACGCGCTGTTCGATATAATCGTCGAAATTCATGCCCGACACGCGCTCGACGATGTAACCCGCCAGTGCGGTTGCGTAATTCGAGTAAGCCGGGGTCGTGCCGGGTGCGAACACCCGCTTCGGCAATGCCAGCGGCATCTGTTGCTTCAGTGGCATGACCTTCGCCGGGTCGCTGCTGATGAGATAGCGCACCGATTCCTCGAACCCGGCGGTGTGCGTCATGATGTTGCGCAACGTGATCGGTTTGCCGTCGAACGGCGGAATCTTGAAATCGAGATAGGCGTTGACGTCCTTGTCCAGATCGAGCTTGCCCGCCTCGACCTGCTGCATCACTGCGGTCCAGGTCAGCAGCTTCGACACCGAGCCCGGCCGGAACAGCGTGGCGTCCGTCGACACCGGCTTGCGCGCCGCGACATCGGCATAGCCATAGCCCTTTTCCAGCACTGCGCCGTTGCCGCGCACGACCACGACCACGGCACCCGCGACGCGGCCCTTTTCCAGCGCATAGGGCATGAAGCCGTCGAGCCATGCCTCGACATCCTTCGCGTCCAGCGGCACGGCAGCACCCCCGGCTGGCTGTGGCGCGGCCGGGACAGCGGGCGCGTCGGCTTTCTTCGCGGCAGGCAGCGGCGCCGGTCCCTGTGCCGCCAGATGCCCCGCCAGCGGAAGTGTCAGCAGCGCCATCATTACGATCATCAGCTTGCGAATCGAACGCATCGCTTTCCCCCTTTTTGCCTTCCCCACGCGACAAGGTTGCAGCCTGTCGCCGGAGGGCTTAGCATTAGGCCAGTAGTTAGCCCGATGGGGACATAATGATCCTGATTGGAAAATTGTCAAACGCGGAGTGTGATATCTGATGGCGGATCGTGCGGCACCGCCGACATTGGGTACCGTGATGCGCGGGATTCGGGCGCGCCATGGCTGGACACTCAAGGAAATGAGCGCGAAATCGGGGATACCCGTGTCGACCCTGTCGAAGGTCGAGCATGACCGGCTGACGCTCAGCTACGACAAGCTGCAACAGCTCAGCCAGCGGCTCAACATCCGCATGTCCGATCTTTTCGCCGAAGGGTCGGACGACAGCGTTCCCCGCGTTACGGGTCGCCGCAGCCTGGGCACGATGGACCAGGCCGTTCGCGTCACCACCGACAATTACGACTATAATTATCTATGCACCGATCTGCGCCGCAAACGCATGATCCCGCTCATCACCCGCATTCGCGCGCACAGCGCCCGCGAGTTCGGGGACCTCGTCCGCCATCAGGGGGAAGAGTTCATCTATGTGATCGAGGGGCGGATCGAGGTTCACACCGAGTTCTATGACCCCGTCACGCTCGGGCCGGGCGAAACCATCTATATCGATTCGTCGATGGGCCATGCCTATGTCGTCGCCGAGGGATGTGACGAGGCGCTGGTGCTGGGCGTGTGTTCGAGCGCGGACGAAGGCCTGATGGACTCGCTGATGAGTTTGCATGGCGAGGCCGCTGCCTGACAGGTTACGCCGCCGACTCGTCTAGTCTCTCGACGGCGCTCACCAGCACCATCGACCGGAGCTTGTCGACGATGCGTTCGGCCAGCGCCATCGCAACCGGGATCGTATCGAGCAGCATCCGGCATCCGCCGTCGTCACGCTCGATCAGCGCACGCTCGACCACAACCCCCTGTTGCGCCAGCAGGTTGAGCACGCGCAGCGCGAGTTCAGGCGATTCCGCTCCGGTAATCGAAAGGCGCATGGTCGGTCACAATCCTGGCTGAATGCGCGTCACCTATGCCTTGAAGTTCGCGGTGATTGTCACCTGACATGTGCGGAAAGTGGTCATAAGTCGGTCAGTCTGTCCGCAACGTAAATATTATGAGGTCATAATGATCGAACTCGACCGATATGAGCGCCGGATCATCCGCGAGCTTCAGCGCAATGCGGATCAGACCACGGCCGAGATCGCGGCCAAGGTCGGCCTCTCCGCCTCGCCCTGCTGGCGGCGGATCGACCGGCTGGAGCGCGAAGGCGTCATCCGCGCGCGCATCGCGGTGATCGACCGCCGCAAGATCGGCCTCAACGCGCATATCTTCGCGCAGATACGCCTCAACGCGCATGGCCGATCCAACCTGGACGAATTCAGCTCGGCGATCCGATCCTTTCCCGAAGTGCTCGACGCCTATGTCCTGATGGGCCAGACCGATTTCATGCTCCGCATCGTCGCCACCGACATCGATGCCTATGAGCGCTTCTTCTTCGAGAAGCTCAGCAAATTGCCGGGAATTCAGGAAATCAACTCGACGGTCGCGCTGTCCGAGATCAAATCGACCCATGAATTGCCGCTGGGCGATTAAGAGCCGCCGCGACGATGCCTCACCTGATCGACGCGCTATCGTGCGGTCGCGTTACGCCGATCCATGCCGATAGTTGCATGAACGCCACAGGTGCAAACCGCCACTAGTTTGCATTAATTTGCATTGTATCTGGATTGACCTTCATACACCCCGCGATTTAGATATGCGCAACTGGCAGCACGAGGCTCGACAAGGAGTCCGGATTACCGGCTGAAAAGGGGAGGAGCGAGGCAGTTTTTGCACCGATGACGGCAGGCACCGAATTCCGCCGATCGTGCAAGCGCAACCAAGTTCCGAGACTCTGCACGACAAGCCCCGTCAAAAGGGGCGCGCCACAGGCGAAGCAAAAATTTGGGGAGGTTTCCATGACTGATCGCATCTTCATCCGGTCCCGGCGTGCCGCTTGGCGCTATGGCGTGTCCGTCGCGGTGCTGAGCGGGGCGCTGGCTGCAACGGCGGCACAGGCGCAGGACACCACCGGCGCGGGTGACGCTGCGGTGGCTGAGGAAGCGGCGGCCGACGATGTCATCGTCACCGGTTCGCGTCAGGCGCTGGAAACTTCGCAGAACATCAAGCGTAACGCTGACACCGTTGTCGACACGATCACCGCGACCGATATCGGCGCTTTCCCCGACAAGTCGGTGGCGGAGGCGCTGCAACGCGTGCCGGGCATCACCGTCCAGCGTTTCGCCGCGAGCGACGACACCTCGCACTTCTCCGCCGACCCCTCGGGCGTGCTGATCCGGGGTCTGACTCAGGTCCGCTCCGAGTTTAACGGACGCGACACGTTCAGCGCCAACTCGTCGCGCGGCCTCAGCTGGGCGGATATCTCGCCCGAACTGATGGCTGGCGTCGACAGCTACAAGAACCAGACCGCCGAACTGATCGAGGGCGGTCTCGCCGGCACGATCAACCTGCGCACGCGCGTGCCGTTCGATCAAAAGGGGCTGCTGGTCCAGGCCAGCGCCAACGCCAATTACGGCGACCTTTCCGAGAAATGGACGCCCGATGTGTCCGCGCTGGTCAGCAATCGCTGGGAGACCGGTATCGGCGAGATCGGGCTGCTCGGCAACGTCGCCTATTCCGACATCCAGAGCCGTACCCAGGGCATCGCCTATGGGCGCACCGCCGTGTTCCGCGATGTCTATGGGCCGGGGATGCAATATATCCCGTCGAGCGTAGGCTTTCGCGACACCATCTACGACCGCACGCGCCTCGGCATTTCCGCTGCTGCGCAATATGAGAGCATCGGCGGCGATTTCCTGCTGACCGCGCAGTATAACCGTTCCGACTATGAGGAAACATGGCGCGAGCGCGGCGTCATTAGCTATCTCACCGACTTGTTCGCCTTTCCCGCGAATTTCGTGTTCACCAACGGCGGCGCCTTTTCGCCGCGCATCCCGCGTGCCGCGCCGGGCACGTCCGCCTTCACCTTTGACGAGGACGGCAATTTCGAGACCGGCGTGCTGGTCAATCAACAGACCGATTTCTCGTGGTGGGGCGCCAGCGATGCCGAGGCCGGGCAGATCGCGCTCAACAGCCAGGGCGTCAACATGCTGCATCCCTGCTATAGCTGGGGCCCCGGTGCGCCGGGTTCGTGCGGTGCGGATGCGCGCGGCCCCGATCTCAACGCCGTCACCCGCTATAACGAAACCAACCGTCTGACGCAGGATTTCGGCCTCAACGCCAAGATCAAGCTGACCGACCGGCTGCAGGTCAATCTCGACGCGCAATATGTCGAGGCGAGCCTCGACAATTACGATGTCGAGGTCGGGCAGTATTCGTTCGCCAATGTCGGCTTTAACGGCAGCGGCGACCTCCCGCGCATGACCTTCCTTCCGCCCACCAACATCAACCAGTCGCCCGGTGGCCTGACCAATCCCAACAATTATCGCTACAATCACGCGATGGATCATGTCGAGCAAAGCCGGGGGACCGAATGGGCCTTCCGCGCCGATGCAGCATGGGATCTCGACGGCGAATGGCTCGACTCGCTCAAATTCGGCGCGCGCTATGCCGTGCGCGAGCAGGAGGTGCGCTACAGCAACTTCAACTGGGGCAACATCGTCAACAACTGGAATCTGGGCAGCGGCCAGTCCGCTTACTGGAACATCGACAAAACCACCCCGAACGGCGCGTTTCGCGGCTATCCCGGCACCTATGAGGCCGTGAATTTCGGCAGCTCCTTCTTTGGCGTCAATCAGCCGTTCGTGTTCTTCGACATGAACGCGCTCGAAAATCGTGGCGTCAACGCGCTGGGCTTCGACAAGCTTGGCGTCGGACAGGATCAGTGGATGCCGACCTGTTCCGGCGGCGGCAACAGCGGGGGCAGCCCCCGCCGTGGCGAAACGCAGGGCTGCTTCCGACCCGACGAGATCAACCTGGTCGAGGAGGAAACCACCGCCGCCTATGTCATGCTGAAGTTCGGCGGCCGCGATGCGCAGGTCGGCGGGATCGGAGTCTCCGGCAATATCGGCATGCGCTATGTGCGAACGGTCGATCGGGTATCGGGCTCCACCGTTTTCCCGAACGCGCTGACCCCCGCGACCAACAGCTGTCAGCGCAACGTGCCGGGTGCCGGGCAGCCGGCCGCGCCGATTCCCTATACGCTGGGCTGTTATCTGTTCGGCAACGCCGCGTTGCGCGCCAGTACGCCGCCGCCTGCTGGCTTCACCGATATCGTGCTGACTGGCAGTCCGAACACGGTCGCCTTCAACAATGGCGGCGCCACGCCTGGTGCATCCGAAACAGTGCATCACAACTGGCTGCCCAGCCTCAATTTGCGGCTCGATCTCGATGACAAAACGCTGCTGCGCTTCGCAGCGTCGCGGGCGCTGTCGCGGCCGGACATGGGGCTGCTCAAAAACTACACGACGATTCAGTCGCAGCTGCCCGGTGCCGATCCCAATGATCCGCGCTATATCAAGAACGGGGCGGGCCAGATCACCGGTGTCAATGCCAGCTATACCGCGAGCGGTTACAACCCGACGCTGAAGCCGATGACCGCGACGATGTTCGACCTCAGCCTCGAACATTATTTCGCGCCGGTGGGTTCGATCACGGTCGCAGGCTTCTACAAGAAGTTTCAGAACTACATTCAATACGGCTCGCGCTTCGTCGATTTCAACAACAATGGCGTGACCAACTCGGTCGAGGTGCGCACGCCGATCAACGGCGATGGTGGCAAGGTTTATGGCGTCGAGGCGGCGTTCCAGACCTTCTTCGACTTCCTGCCCGGCCCGCTCAGTGGCCTCGGCGTTCAGGCCAACGTCACCTATGTGAAGAATGACGGGATCACCAATTCAGGCCTGAAGAACCAGAGCGGCACCGAAGGCGGCGGTCAGGCGCAGCCAGGGTCGGCCGGCACCGTGCTCACCGTCAACTCGCTCGAGGGGCTGTCGGACTGGTCGTATAATCTGGTCGGCATGTACGAAAAGTCGGGGCTGGCGGTTCGCGTCGCCTATAACTGGCGGTCGAAATTCCTGATGACCGCCGTCGATTGCTGCACCTACTTGCCAATGTGGCAGAAATCGGCCGGCTTCCTCGATGCCTCGATCCGCTATGCGGTCACGCCCAATATCGAGCTGAGCGTGCAGGGCACCAATTTGCTCAACACGATCACCAAGCTCGATCAGCAGGTGTCGAGCGCGGAGGATGGCAGCGTCCTTCGGCCGGCGGGGTGGTTCCGCAACGACCGGCGCTTCATCGGCGGCGTCCGCGTCAAATTCTGATTATTGGTGTCCTCCTGGGAGCGCCCCTGTCGGGCGCTCCCTTTTCCTTTGGCGAACGGTGTCGTCGCGCTAGGTTCGACGTGGATCAGCGGAGGGGGAAGTCAGCGCAATGAGCGGGCCGATGCACGTCGTGATACTGGGCGGCGGCACCGCAGGCTGGATGACGGCCATCGCGCTGGCGGCGCTGGTGCCCGAACGCCGGCGCAAGATCCGGCTGGTCGAATCGGAAGCGATCGGCACCGTCGGGGTGGGGGAGGCGACGCTGCCGCAGATGCGCGCCTTCAACGATGCCGTCGGCGTGATCGAGGCCGATATGATGCGGCGCACCAACGCCACCTTCAAACTGGGCATCGAATTTGCCGACTGGGGCTTTGAAGGCAGCAGCTACATCCACCCGTTCGGCGCGCACGGCAAGGCGATGGCAGGGGTCGCCTTTCACCATCTGTGGCAGCGCGCGGCGCGATCGGGCGATGCGGGCGCACTGGAGGAATACAGCTTCGCCATCGCCGCCGCCCGCGCGCACCGCTTCGATTTCCCCGGCGACGATCCCGCCGCGATCGACGCCACCTTCGACTATGCCTATCATTTCGACGCGAGCCTTTATGCCGCCTATCTGCGCGATCTGGCTGAGCGACGCGGGGTGCTGCGAACCGAGGGCAAGTTCGTCGAAGTGCTGCGTGACGGCGAAAGCGGCAACGTCACCGGCGTGCGGATGGAATCGGGCGAAATCGTCGCGGGCGACCTGTTTGTCGATTGCACCGGATTCCGCTCCGCCGTGCTCGGCGATGCGCTCGGCGTCGCATGGGAAGACTGGTCGAAATGGCTGCCGTGCGATCGCGCCTGGGCGGTACAGAGCGAGCGGATGGATGACTTGCCGCCCTATACCAAATCGATCGCGCGCGGGGCAGGGTGGCAGTGGCAGATCCCGCTACAGCACCGCACGGGTAACGGGCTGATCTATTCCAGCGCGTTTATCGACGACAATGCCGCGCGGGAGACGCTGGTCGCCGGATTGCCGACCGCCGCGCTGATGGAACCGCGCCAGCTGCGTTTCGTCCCGGGTCGGCGGATCGACAACTGGGCGCGCAATTGCGTGGGCGTGGGGCTGGCGAGCGGTTTTCTGGAGCCGCTCGAATCGACCTCGATCTACCTGATTCAGGTCGCGGCGATGAACCTTGCCGCGCTCTTTCCCGAACGCGCTGACGACGCCATACTCGCCACCGAGTTCAACCGGCGGATGGATGTGGAATATGGCCGCATCCGCGACTTCCTGATCCTCCATTATCACGCCAACCGCCGCGACGAGGCGATGTGGCGGCATTGCCGAGAGACGCAGGTGCCAGACAGCCTGGCCGAGAAGATCGCGCTGTTCCGCCATCGCGGGGCGATCCCGCGCTATGGCGAGGGCCTGTTCTCGCCGCCAAGCTGGGTCAGCGTCTTCTTTGGTCAGGGGCTGGAACCGGACACGGTACACCCGCTGGCAAAGGCGCTGCCCGATGCCGAACTGGAAAAGCGGCTGTCGGCGATGCGCCGCGAGATCGCCGCTGCGGTCGACGCGATGCCGCGCCATGACCGCTTCGTCACCGACTATGCGGAGTTCGGTCTCTGATGGCCGCACCGGTGCGCAGCGTGGCGGTGGTCGGGCGGGACATTGCTGCCGTTCTCATCGCTTTGGGCGTGCATCGCGCGCTGGCGTCGGTCGGCGTCGCGGTGCGGCTGGTCGAACTGCCCTCGGCGCTCGGGCCGGGTCAGGCCGTTTCGGCGCTGCCGTCGCTCGGCAATCTGCACGCGCTGCTGGGCTTGCGCGAAGAGGTGCTCGCTACGCGCTGCGGCCGGGTTCCGGTGATGGCGCAGCAATTCACCGGCTGGTCGGCGACGCCATTTCTGCACGGCTATGACGTCGCGCGTCCCGCGATCAACGATGTCGATTTCGTGCAGTTCTGGTCGCTCGCTCGGCGCAGCGGCATGCGCGTCCCGCTCGACGAGTTCTCGCTTGCCGCGGCGGCCGCAAAGCAGGGACGGGTGAGTGGGGGCGGCGATGCGCCCGCGCCCGGCTATCATCTCGACGCAAGCGCCTATGCCGCCTTGCTGCGCGAAGGCTGCGCGGCGGCGGGCGTGACGATCGACACGACGTCGTCGGTGCAGATCGAGCGCGAGGGCGAGCGCATCGCCGCCATACAGCTCGCGGACGGGCAGCGGATCGAGGCGGATTTCTTCGTCGATGCGTCGGGTGCCGAACGCGTGCTGGTCGGCGACGCGCCGTTCGAGTCCTGGGCGCAGTGGTTCCCCGCAGATCGCGCCTTCACCGCTATCGCCGCGCCGATCGACCCGCCGCCCGCTTTCGCTCGCATCGCCGCCGCACCCGATGGCTGGGTCGGCATGTTTCCGTTGCAGCGCCACATCGCCCTTGCCGGACATTTCGCCGCCAGCGGCGCGGGCGACGAAGCCGATGCACATCGCATGCTCGACGCCGCCGGGATCGCGGGGGTACAGGCGCTGACGGTGCGTCCCTTCGCATGCGGCGCGCTGCGGCGGAGCTGGATCGGCAATTGCGTCGCGGTGGGGGAGGCGGCAGTCGCGCTCGAAGAGCTCGATGCAGTCGAACTGCAAGTGCTCCAGATCGCCCTGTCCACGCTTGTCGCATGGTGGCCGGTGGACCGGGATACCATGCCCGAAGCGGTCGAATATGACCGCGCCATCGCAGGACATGTCGGCAATATCCGCGATTTTCAGCTGGCGCATTACGTACTGTCGGACCGTCCTGAGGAAATGTGGCGCACCGCTCGTGCGGCACCACCGCCGGAACGGCTGGCGGCGCGTCTGGCGCTGTTCGGCGCGCGCGGGATCCTCCCGCCCTATGATGACGAGACATTCTCGGCGCAAAGCTGGGCGGCGGTGCTGGCGGGCCATGGCGTGGTTCCCGCCGAATCCGATCCCGCGGTCGATCGCACCCCGCCGGACGAGCAGATCGGCAAGGTCCAGCGATTGCTCCAGCTGATCGCCGAACAGGTGCGCGCGATGCCTGACATGGCCGCGCATCTGGCCGCGCGAAAGGCCGCCCGGTGACCGCGCCGCCGCGCATTGGACGGGTCGTCATCGTCGGTGGCGGCACCGCCGGATGGATGGCCGCCGCTGCGCTCGCGCGCGTGCTCGGGCCGCGCGGCCCGTCGATCACCCTGATCGAGTCCGAGGCGATCGGCACGATCGGGGTGGGGGAGGCGACGATCCCGCCGATCACGCTGTTCAACAAGCTGGCCGGGATCGACGAAGACGAATTCATCCGCGCGACGCAGGCGACGTTCAAACTGGGCATCGAATTCGCCGACTGGCTGCGTCCCGGCCACCATTATCTTCACAGTTTCGGACTGTATGGCGCCGACATGAACGGCATCGCCTTCACCCATTATCTGTTGCGCGCGCGACATGAGGGGCAGGCGATCGACCGCGATCTTTACAATGCCGAGGCGATGGCGGCGCGCGACAATCGCTTCGCGCGCACTCCGCCCGGTTCGCCGCCGACCTTGCCAAAGATCAACTACGCCTTTCAGTTCGATGCCGGGCTCTATGCGGGATTTCTGCGCCTTCATGCCGAGAGGATGGGCGTCACCCGTATAGAGGGCCAGATCACCGGCGTGGCGAGCACCGGCGAGCGTATCGACGCCGTTATCCTTGCCGATGGACAGCGGATCGCGGGCGATCTGTTCATCGACTGCTCGGGTTTTCGCGCGTTGCTGATCGAGCAGGAACTGGCGTCGGGCTATGTCGACTGGAGCGAGTGGCTGCCGTGCAACCGCGCGGTCGCCATGCCCTCGGCCCGTCTTGCGACCGTGCCACCCTATACCCGCGCCACCGCGCGTGCGGCGGGATGGCAGTGGCGCATCCCGCTCCAGCACCGCACCGGCAACGGCTATGTCTTTTGCGACGCGTTCCTCTCGGAGGATGAGGCGACCGCCGATCTGATCGACCAGATCGAGGGTGAACCGACGGGCGAGCCGCGCATCTTGCGCTTCACCGCCGGTTATCGCTGCCGTCAATGGATCGGCAATTGTGTCTCGCTCGGGCTTGCCTCGGGTTTTCTCGAACCGCTCGAATCGACCAGCATCCACCTGGTGCAAGCGGGCCTTGCCAAGCTGCTCGCGCTGTTCCCACAGGGCGATTGCGATCCCGCGCTTGCCGATCGCTACAATCGCGAAATGGCGGTGCTGTATGAGGGTATCCGCGACTTTCTCGTCGCGCATTATGTGCTGACCGAGCGCGACGACACGCCATTCTGGCGCAGCCGCCGCTCGATGACGCTTCCCGATACGCTCACTGCCCGCCTCCACAATTTCCGCACGCGTGGCGAGGTCGGCGCGGGCGGCATGGAGCTGTTCCGCGACACCAACTGGTTCGCGATCCTCGACGGGCAGGGGCTGGCGGCGGCGGATTATCATCCCGTCGCCGACGCGATGCCGCCGGAGCTGTTCGAGCAGCGGCTTCGGCAAATCCGCGCGGCGATCGAACAGCGCGTCACGGGTATGCCGTCGCATGACGACACGCTCGCGGCAATCGCCCGACGTTGATGAAGCGCCTTGCCCTAACCCTACTTGCCCTCACCCTCGCCGCGTTCGCAGCGCCGGACATCCCGGCTCCGACCAAAGCCACCATTGCCGCCACCGACGCCGCCGTCGCCAGGGGCCGCGGCGCGCCCGTCCCGTTCGTCGAATATGAGGCCGAGAACGCGGTCACCAACGGCGTCCAGATCGGCCCCGACCGCCGTTTCGGACAGCTTGCCGCCGAAGCATCCGGGCGTCGCGCAGTACGGCTGGACAAGGGCTCGCACAGCATCGCCTTCACCCTCGATCGGCCCGCCAACGCCATCACCCTGCGCTATGCCATTCCCGACGCCGCAGATGGCAGCGGCATCGACGCTAGCATCGGGATGTTCGTTGGTGGCAAGCGCATCGCGTCGCTGGCGCTCACCTCGCGTCACGGCTGGTTCTATGGACGCTATCCGTTCACCAACGATCCGAAGGACGGCAAGGCACACCATTTCTTCGATCATGCGCGGCTGCTGCTCGACCGTCCGCTTCCCGCCGGAACCATCGTGACGCTGAAACTGGAGGCGGAGGACCGCACCCCCTGGGCGGCGATCGATCTTGCCGATTTCGAGCTGGTGCCGCCGCCGCGCGCCCAGCCGAAAGGGTCGCTGTCGCTGCTCGATTTCGGTGCGGATCCGGCGGGTATGCGCGAGTCCGGCGATGCCCTGCGCCGCGCCGTTGCTGCCGCGCGGGAAGCGGGCAAGCCGCTATGGATTCCGCCGGGCAATTTCCATGTGGAGGGCCATGTCCATGTCGATCGCTTGACCATCGAAGGCGCGGGCATGTGGTACAGCGTGCTGCGCGGCGAGGGACTCGGCTTCTACGGCAGCGCGCCGCCAACAGGCTCCACGGCGGTGGTGTTGCGCGACTTCGCGGTGATCGGCGAGGTGACCGAGCGCAAGGATCATCTGGCGCTGTCCGGCATCGGCGGTTCGATCGGTGGCGGCAGCGTGATCGAGCGATTGTGGTTGCAGCATCACAAGGTGGGCCTGTGGTTCGACGGGCCGATGGACGGCATCCGCATCACTGGCTTGCGCATTTTCGACATGACCGCCGACGGCCTCAATTTCCATTGTGGCGTGAGCAATGCGGTGATCGAGGACAGCTTCATTCGCGGAACCGGCGATGACGGGCTGGCGGCGTGGTCGGAGAAGAAGCCTAACCGCAACCTCGTCTTTCGCAACAACACCGTCATCGCGCCGGTTCTGGCCAATGGTATCGCAATCTATGGCGGGCGCGACATTACGGTCAGTGGCAACATCGTCGCCGACACGCTGACTCAAGGCGGCGGCATCCATCTCGGCAACCGGTTCAAGGCGGTGCCGCTGGCCGGACGGATCGACATCGTCGACAATGCGCTGATCCGTGCAGGCAGCTTCGATCCCAACTGGAAGTTCGGTGTCGGCGCGTTTTGGTTCTACGCGCTCGACGCTCCGATTGCGGCGGACATCGCGGTGATCCGGCTCGACATCATCGACAGCAGCGAAGAGGCGGTGAGCTTCATCGGCTCATCGGTCTCCGGGGTGTCGTTGCGGGATGCGCGAATCATCCGACCCGGCGGGTTTGTCGCAACGCTGCGCAGCGCCGGTGCCGCGCGCTTCGACGCGATTGCGGTCGATCCGCCGAAAGCCGCAGCTATTCTTGCCTGCAACACCCGCTTTCGTATCACCGCGCCGTTTCGCAAGCGCGCCACCGCGCCCTGCGGTCCGATCGATCGCTGACTATTCGCGGTCCAGCCCGCGTTGCACCGCCGCGCGCACATCGCTGCGCCCCTTGTCGTCGAGCGGTCCCAATATCCCGCGCGCACCGGTCGGCAAATGCGCACCCGCCTGTTCCTCCCCGGCAAAGACATAATGGTCGAAATGCGCGCGCCACGCGCGGCGGTGCGCCTCGGGCAGGTGCCGGATCGCCAGCATCGCGTGTAGCAGCGCGTCGGTCGGGTGGCTGGCATCGACCTTGGTCGGCCCCCACCAGTAATTGACCAGCATGTTGATCGCGTCGACCGACCGCACATGATGCCACCACATATAGGGGATATAGAGCGCGTCGCCCGGCACCATATCGACTATGATCGCGGCCTTCATCGCCTCGGCAAAACGCGGATGGGCGACCGGGTCGGGATCGTCGAAATCGACCATCGAGATCGTCGCCCCGGCGGGCGTTTTCTCCATCGGTCCCATATAAAGATTGTCGATCTGTTCGGGCGGAAACAGCGTGAAGCGCCGCCGCCCGCTGACGACACAGGCGATATTCTCGTTCGGATCGTGATGCGCCGCGACGATTACGCGATTGCCGATCCACACGCGCGGCTCGACCTCCGGCCCCAGCAGCGGCAGCAAATTCTCACCCTCGAACCCCGGCAACCCGTTCCACACCTGGGCCGACTGGATGGCGAAGGTAGGCGGCTCCGCTTCCTCCGCCGCGCGCAGCAGGAAATCGAACGCGCCGTCGAGCTTCACGCTCTGGCGGCGGAAATTAAAGCCGGTAGCGTCGTCATTGTAAAACAGCCGGCCCTTGATCCGTGGCGGGCCGAGCATCGCGCCCATCGCCCGCGCGCGATCGAACCGTGCGAGATACTGCGCCAGCGCCGCCCCGGATTGCTGCGCGGCGGCGACCACCGGCCAGTGCGCGACCAGCCCGCGCAGCACCACCGGACGTCCGGCGGGCACGATCTCGCTATGGAAGCGTTCGGGCGTGACGCCGGTGGCCTCCATGATCTCCACCGCTCAGGCGCCGCAAGATTCGCGGACGATCAAATTGGTCGGCAGCAGTTGCGGCTGATTGTCGGACGTGGGGTCGAGCACATGGCCGACAAGGATGCGTCCGGCCTCCTGCGTATCCTGTCGGATCGTCGTGAGCGCCGGGGTGCTCAGCCGCGCCAGCAGCATGTCGTCATAGCCGACCACCGAAACGTCGCGCGGCACCGAAAGGCCGGCGCTGCGCAGCGCGCGGATCGCCCCCAGCGCGATCAAGTCGCTCGATGCCACGATGCCGTCGAATCGCATGCTCCGGCGCAGCAGCCGCGCAACTGCGTCCTGTGCCGGCTCCATCTCGAAGTCGATCGGTACGATCAGCTCGGGGTCGAGCGTCATGCCACTTTCCTCCAGCCCCTCACGATAGCCGCGCCGCCGCAGGATCGCCTCTGGATCGGTAGTGCCGAGGAACATGATCCGCTTGCGCCCCAGTCGCGCAAGATGCTGTGTCGCGCGCCGTCCGCCCAACAGATTGTCGGACCCGACAGAGCAATATTTCTGCTTCGGCATCTGTGCACCCCACACGACGAAGCGGGTACCGATATCGGCCAGCCGGTTAAGCTCGTCATGCAGCATGCTCTGCCCCAGAAAGATCACGCCATTGGCGCGGCTCGTCGTCGTGGTCAGCACCAGATCGTCGAAGCTGGCGGGGGCGGTGTGGCTGACGGTGAAATCGCAGTCGCGCGCGCGTGCCGCCTCGCCGATGCTCGCCAGCAGTTCGAGGAAAAAGGGGTGCGACAGCGGCAGCGCGCGCCCGCGCAGATGCGGGGTCACGATCACGATCGATCCCTCCGCCCCGATCGGTCCGGCGGGCATGTGGCGGCGAAACGGATAGTCGTGCTCACGCGCCAGCGCCCAGATTTTCTGCTTGGTGCGCGTGCTGATCGCCGGATGATCGTTGAGCGCACGCGACGCCGTGGACACCGACACGCCGGCCAGCGTGGCAAGGTCTTCCAGACGGGTGGTTCCGTTGCCGTTGCTCATCGCGCCATACTATGTTGAGGGGTATCCGGAACGTTAATGCACCTCGCCACGATCTTGGCAAGCGAGGGCGGGGGAAGAGGATGGAAAAGCTGCCACAGGTTCCGCTCGCGCGGCAGTCGATCCGGGCGATCTGCAACATGTGCCTGGGCCTGTTCGGCGTTCAGATCGTGTGGGGGCTGCACAACGTCAACACCAGCCGCATCTTCCAGACATTCGGCGCGGACATCGACCAGCTGGCGTTCCTGTGGATCGCCGCGCCCGCCGCCGGATTGCTGGTGCAGCCGCTGATCGGCTATCTCAGCGACCGGACCTGGGGGCGATTGGGGCGGCGGCGGCCCTATATGCTGATCGGCGCCTTGCTCTCCGCTGCGGTGCTGTTCGCCATGCCGCACATGACCAGCCTGTGGGCGGCAAGCGTGATGTTGTGGCTGCTGATCGCCGCAATCAACATCGTGATGGAACCGTTCCGCGCGCTCGTCGCGGATTCGTTGCCCGAGGATCAACGCACGCTGGGCTTTGCGATCCAAGTGTTCTTCATCGGCACGGGTGCCGTGTTCGCGTCCGCTTTGCCATGGATGTTGTCGCACTGGTTCGGGGTCGAGGCGCAGGCGGCGGCCGGGCAATTGCCGCCCGCGATCCGCGTCGCCTTTTATGCAGGTGCAGTGGCGCTGCTGCTGTCGGTTGCGTGGACCGTTTTCACCACGCGCGAATCCCCGCCCGCGCCGCTCTCCGGTGTGGCGCTCGAACAGGCTTCGGAAGGGGGCATGGACCCGGTCGATCCGCGTGGCTGGGCGATATGGGGCTGGGGCTGGCTGGGCGCGGCGCTGCTCGTCGCGCTGACCGCGATATTCTGGCTCGACGATCGTGAACTGCACGTGCTTGCGGCGATCGCCGCCGGCTATGGCGTGCTGGTGCTGCTGGTCGTGCGCTATCGTCTGCGCGGCAGCGCGCTGCCGCCGGTGCTGGAAATCGTCGAGGATGTGATCCGCATGCCGCCCGTGCTGCGACGGCTGGCAGTGGTGCAATTCTTCACCTGGTTCGGCTTGTTTGCGATATGGGTGTTCACCATGCCCGCCGTCGCCGCACGGCATTTCGGCACGCTCGATCCCGCCAGCGCCGCCTATGCGCTCGCCGCCGACCGGGTCGGGTTGATCTTCGCGCAGTATAACGGCGTCGCCGCGCTCGCCGCGTTGCTGCTCCCGTCGCTCGCCGCGCGAATCGGACGGCGGCTCACTTACTCGGCGTGCCTGCTGGTCGGCGCGGGTGGACTGCTCGGCATCGTCGGTTTCGGCGATCCGACGTTGCTGTGGCTCCCGACACTCGGGCTCGGCATCGCGTGGGCGGCAGTGTTGTCGCTGCCCTACGCGATGCTCGCCGACGCGCTCCCGGCCGCCAAGCGCGGGGTGTATATGGGCATTCACAACATCTTCCTGGTGCTGCCCCAGCTGGTTGCGGCGTCGGTGCTGGGCGTGGTGGTGCAGACTTGGTTCGGCGGGCATACCGAATTCGCGCTCATCCTCGCCGCCGCCTGCATGGTTGTCGCCGCTGCGGTCGCGCTCACGATCCCGCGCCCGCGATGATGATCGGCGATTAGTGCAAAGTTTTGCATCATATTTGCTGATTACGCTTGCATATTGCCGTTGCCTATAGCGCAAAAAAACGCAAATAGTGCCCCGTAAGCAGCGTCCGAAACGGCGCGGCACCGGCTGACAGGGGGAGAGGATCATGGCCCGGCCCGTGGCAACACAGGTTGCCCGATTGTTTCTGCGCGATCGTCGCAACCGCCTCACCCCGCTTGTTGCAACGCTCGCCGCCACGCTGCTGCCCGCCGCCGCGATCGCCGCGGCGCGCGAATGCGCGCAATCGCCGGACAAGGTGATCGAGCTGTGCGTAGCCATCGACAATGGCCGTGCGGTCTACGCCGTCAGCCGCGCTGGTCAGCCGGTGATTGCGCCATCCGCGCTTGGCCTGGATTTCGCCGGTGAACCTGCGGCGCGCTACACCGCGCTCACCACCCCCCGTCGCAATTCTGCGGATTCAACGTGGGAACAGCCTTGGGGCGAGCAGCGGCTGGTTCGTGACCGCCATACGGAATTGGCGGTCACCCTGACTGGCGACACAGTGTTGACGAAAAACGTCCAGGTCACATTCCGCCTGTTCGACGACGGCATCGGCTTTCGCTATAGCTATGCCAACATCCCCGCCGGTCAGGCGGTGTCGGTCGCCGCCGATCGCACCGAATTCCGTCCGGTCGGCGACCATCAGTCATGGTGGTATCAGGCGCTCGGCCCCGATCGCGACGAGTATCTCTACACGCAGGCCGACGCCCGCCGCATCACGCTGGCGGAATCGCCGCTGACATTGCGACGCAGCGATGGTCTGCATTTGTCGATCCACGAAGCGGCGCTGGTCGATTTTCCCAGCATGCTGCTGTCCGGTGACGGCGCAGGCAAGCTTACCGCGTGGCTGATGCCCGCACCCGACGGCGTGCTCGCGCGCAAAACCGGCGCCTTCACCACGCCCTGGCGCACCATCCTGATCGGCGACAGCGCCGCCGCGCTCGCCGACAGCCGCCTGACTCTCAACCTTAACGAACCCAACAAGCTCGGCGATGTCTCCTGGGTAAAGCCCGGCAAATATGTCGGCATCTGGTGGGAGATGCATCTCGAGAAATCGACCTGGGGCAGCGGGCCGAAGCACGGTGCGAACACCGCCAACGTGAAACGCTATATGGATTTTGCCGCGAAATACGGTTTCGACGGCGTGCTGGTGGAGGGCTGGAACAAGGGCTGGGACGGCGACTGGATCGCAAACGGCGACAAGTTCAGCTTCACCGAACCCTATCCCGATTTCGACCTGGCCGGAATCACCGCCTATGGCCGGACAAAGGGCGTGCGCCTGATCGGCCATCACGAAACCGGCGGCGGCGTCCCCAATTACGAGGCGCAGCTGGCGGACGCGATGCGCCTCTATGGCAGGATGGGCGTGACGCAAGTCAAGACCGGCCATGTCCATCCCAGCGGCACGATCCGGGACAGCGAAGGCAAGGGACACTGGTTTGCCGATCAATATATGGTCCGCCACCATCTGCGCGTCGCCGAAGTCGCGGCCGCGAACCGCATCGCGGTCAATGCGCATGAACCGGTCAAGGATACCGGCCTGCGCCGCACCTTCCCCAATATGATCGCCCGAGAAGGCGCACGCGGACAGGAATTCAACGCCTGGGGCCGCCCGACAAACCCGCCCGAGCATGTCACGATCCTGCCCTTCACGCGCATGTTGGCGGGGCCGATGGATTATACGCCCGGCATTTTCGACATCACGCACGGCAAGAGCGATCTGAACCACCGCGTGCAATCGACGCTGGCGACTCAGCTCGCGCTCTATGTCGTGCTGTACAGTCCGGTGCAGATGGCGGCGGACCTGCCCGAGAATTACGAGAAGCACCCCGATGCCTTCCGCTTCATCCGCGACGTGCCGACCGACTGGGAGACCTCGCGCACGTTGCAGGCCGCGATCGGCGATTATGCTGTGGTCGCGCGTCAGCCGCGCGACGGGCGCGACTGGTTTCTGGGTGCGGTGACCGATGAAACCGCCCGCACGCTCGACCAGCCGCTCAATTTCCTGAGCGAAGGCAAGCGCTATGAGGCGCAAATCTACCGGGACGGGCCGGGGGCGGATTATCGCACCAGCCCGCTGGCGCTGACGGTGGAAACGCGACTCGTGACGCGCGCCGACCGGATGAGTCTGGCGATGGCACCGGGCGGGGGCGTCGCGGTCCGGTTCCGCGCGCTCGACTGAGCGGTTCGGGTTCACACCGGTGGTTGCGCTGGGCGTTCAGCCGAATTATATACCGCCCGATATGGAAACCGTTATTGCCCATCCCGCCAAAGGGCGTCCACGCGAATTCTGCGTCGATGCGGCGCTGGCGGCCGCGCTCAACGTATTCTGGAGCAAGGGGTATGAGGGCGCATCGCTGAACGATTTGACCGAGGCTATGGGCATCACCCGCCCCAGCCTCTACGCCGCGTTCGGCAATAAAGAGGCGCTGTTCCGCAAGGCGCTCGACCTCTATCAGGAAGAGAAGCTCTGCTATATCGGCGCGTCGCTCGACCAGCCGACCGCGCGTGAAGTCGCCCGCCATTTGTTGTGCGGCAGTCTGGCGAATCAGACCAGCAGTTGCGAGCCGCATGGCTGTCTGGGCGTCATCAGCTCGGTCGCGTGCGGCGCTGAAGCCGAATCGATCCGTCACGAAGTGCTCGAGCGCGGCAAGGTCGCGCGCGCGGCGCTGGTCGAACGGCTCGAACGGGCAAAGGCCGAGGGCGACCTCCCCGCGACTGCCGATGTCGAGGGGCTGACCAGTTTTCTCTATGCGATCGTTCAGGGCATGGCGGTTCAGGCCGGTGCCGGCGCGACGCGCGAAGATCTGGAGCGACTGGTCGATACCAGCATGGCGATGTGGCCGTCTAAATAAGCGCTTTACCCGACCGCCGATAAAAACATATCGAGCGGTACAAAATGATCTTGACGCAGTGCAGCGCGCTTTCTATACCATACAGTACAGAAGGCGGAGCGGCGTCACCGCAGCTTCGGCATCGAAAGGGAAACGATGCGGACAGAGAAATTTCGTAAGGGCTGATCCCGGACGGCGACGTCCGGTTCACTGACATTCATGACTGACGGCTGTCCGGCGAGCATGCGCTTCGTCGCGTAGGGAACATGCGCGTTCTCGCCAGGCAGCCTCCCCAAAAACCGTAGAAAAACGGGCGGTGGTGCTTGGCACTTCGTCCGAAGGAGGCATGCATCATGGCGTATCTGTCTTTTGGCGAATTCGGCACCGCCGCATTGGCGGGCATCGATCAATCCGTCACCCGCTCCCCCGAGCCGGACCCCGTTCCCGCGCGCTTCTCCGCGCTTGAATGGGCGGTCGTGGCGCTTGCCGAGCGCGATCCGTTGTCCACCCTCAAGGCTCCCAGCCGGATGACGGTCGCGCTCGGCACCTTGTTCTGGGGGCGGCCCAATCCCAAGCTTGCCGATCCGAAACTGGAGGCGCTTCGCCGTCTGGCGGTGCTGACCTGGCATCAGGGCTATCGCGTCGCCGAGTCCGCGGTGCGCGCCTTTCTCGCGGTCGGTTTCACCCTTCACCATTACGAGCTGCTCGCGGGCAGCATCGTCAGCGCACGCGCCAAGCGCGTCCGGAGCAAATCACGATGAACATGATTTCCCCTATCGAAGCAGCCCCCGTGGCGAAAACCACCGTGCCGCACCGGCGCTTTTCCGACAGGCCCTTGTGGCAGCGGGCGTCGGCAATCGTGCTGCCGCTGGTCGCAGTCGGGGCCGGAGTCGGTCTCCTCAATCGCGAAGCACCCGCAATCGCCGCCCCGCCGCCGCCCACGGTGACTGTCGCCACGCCATTGGCGCGCGACCTGACCGAATGGGACGATTATGTCGGGCGGTTCGAGGCATCGAAGAGCGTCGAGGTGCGGCCGCGCGTCTCCGGCGCGATCACCGCCGTTCACTTCACCGATGGTGCGATCGTGCGCAAGGGCCAGTTGCTCTTCACGATCGATTCGCGCCCGTTCGCGGCATCGCTTAACGAAGCGCGGGCCGGGGTGACTCAGGCACAAAGCGACGTCGCATTGGCCGAGGCCGATCTGGCTCGCGCCAGCCGCTTGCTGTCCGAGGACGCCGTGTCGAAGAGCGATTATGATCGCCTCGCCGCTCGCGTCCGCGCGGTGCGGGCGTCGCTCTCCGCGGCACAGGCCCGCGTCGGTGCACGTGCGCTCGACGTTCAGTTCACGCAGGTGCGCGCGCCGATCACCGGCCGCATTTCCGACCGCCGGGTCGATGCGGGCAATCTGGTTTCGACGGCGGATGCCGCTGGCGGCACGTTGTTGACCACGATCAACGCGCTCGACCCGATCTACTTCACCTTCGACAGTTCCGAAGCTCTGTTCCTGAAGGCACAGCGTGAGCGGCAAAAGGGCGGCGATGCGGCGCAGCAGGTGGAGATCAAGCTGCAGGACGAGAGTGGCTATAGCCGCACTGGCCGGGTCGATTTCACCGACAATGGCATGAGCGCGCAGTCCGGCACGATCCGCGCCCGCGCGGTCATCGCCAATCCGGACTATTTTCTGACGCCCGGCATGTTCGGCAATATGCGCCTCACCGGCGGTCCGGCCGAGCGCGCGCTGCTCGTTCCCGACGCAGCGGTTCGCACCGATCAGGCGCGGAAAATCGTCTATGTCGTGGGCAAGGACGGCGTCGTCGCAGCGAAGCAGGTGACGCCGGGTCCACGCATCGGCGGGCTGCGCAGTATTCGCGCGGGGCTGGCACCGACCGACAAGGTGGTGATTCAGGGTCTGCAGATGATCGGACCGGGCGCGAAGGTGACCGAACGCGCCGGCAAGATCGAGGCGCCACGCGGCACCGGCGCACCACCATCCGCGCCGCTCAACGAACAGGCCGCATCGCAGGCAACTCTCACCGCCCGCTAACGCCGCCGCACATCAATGAAATCAGCGCCGCCCGCGCATAAGCGGGCGGCGCAAGCCGAGGCTTTGCCCGATGCGTTTCAGTCATTTCTTCATCCGCCGCCCGATCTTTGCAGGCGTGATCGCGATCCTCATCACGATCATCGGGGCCTTCGCTTATTTCGGGCTGCCGGTGTCGCAATTCCCCGCCGTCGTTCCGCCAACGGTGACGGTCGCCGCCAATTATCCCGGCGCATCGGCCGAGACGGTCGCCGACACGGTCGCGGCCCCGATCGAGCAACAGATCAACGGCGTCGACGACATGCTGTACCAGTCGTCGCAATCGACCGGCGACGGGCGGGTGACGATCACCGTCACCTTCAAGCTCGGCACCGACCTCGATACCGCGCAGGTGCTGGTGCAGAACCGCGTCGCGCTGGCCGAACCGAGCCTGCCCGAGGAAGTGCGGCGGCAGGGCGTGGTCGTGCGCAAGACGTCGCCGTCCTGGCTGATGGCGATCAACGTCCTGTCGCCCGACGGGTCGCTCGATCGCGGCTATGTCTCCAACTATGCGCTGACGCAAATCAAGGACCGGCTGACGCGCGTCGACGGGATCGGCGACGTTCAGGTGTTCGGCGCGCGCGACTATGCGATGCGCGTGTGGATCGATCCCGGTCGTACATCGCAGCTGGGCCTGACCGCCGGTGAAGTGGTCGCGGCATTGCGCGCACAGAATGTTCAGGTCGCATCCG
Source organism: Sphingomonas sp. LT1P40 (assembly GCF_036663835.1). Taxonomy (NCBI): domain Bacteria; kingdom Pseudomonadati; phylum Pseudomonadota; class Alphaproteobacteria; order Sphingomonadales; family Sphingomonadaceae; genus Alteristakelama; species Alteristakelama amylovorans. Next base: position 16,149 of record NZ_JAXOJT010000002.1, on the reverse strand, counting down.
GCACCGTTGGCCAACCCCCATTCGATACCGGCGCGACACAGCAGCTGAGCGTCGAGACACAGGGCCGCTTCAAGACCGCCGACGAATTCGCCGACATCATCGTCCGCACCGACGCCACCGGCGCGATCACGCGCGTCCGCGACGTTGCGCGGGTCGAACTGGGTGCCGAGGATTACGGCGTCAACGCCTATCTCTCGGGCCAGGACTCGATCATCATGGGCGTCACGCAGCGCCCTGGCACCAACGCGCTCGCAGCAGCCGAAGGCATAAAGGCCGAACTGGCCGATGCCGCCAAGAGCTTCCCCAAGGGTCTTGAATACCGGATCATCTGGAACCCGACCGAGTTCATCAGCGAATCGATGGACGCGGTGGCGATGACATTGCTCGAAGCAGTGTTGCTCGTGGTGCTCGTCATCCTCGTTTTCCTGCAAAGCTGGCGTGCCGCAATCATCCCGATCGTTGCCATTCCGGTGTCGCTGATCGGCACCTTCGCGGTGCTGGCGTCGCTGGGCTATTCGCTCAACACGCTCTCGATGTTCGGGTTGGTGCTGGCGATCGGCATCGTCGTCGACGACGCGATCGTCGTGGTGGAGAATGTCGAACGCAACCTCGAACACGGCCTCTCCCCGCGCGAAGCGGCGCACAAGTCGATGGACGAAGTGTCGGCGGCGCTGGTGGCGATCGTGCTGGTGCTGTGCGCGGTGTTCGTGCCGACCACCTTCCTCACCGGTATCACCGGCGAATTCTATCGCCAGTTTGCGGTGACGATCGCTAGCGCGACGATCATCTCGCTGGTTCTCTCGCTCACACTGTCGCCTGCGCTCGCCGCGATGCTGCTCCGGCCCAAGCTGGAGGTGGTACCGGAGCGCGGCTGGCGGCGCTGGACGTGGCGGGCGGGGGCATGGTTCAACCGCCACTTCGACCGGCTCGGTGAGTGGTATGCGGCGATCACTGCGCGTCTGGCAGCGGCCCCGAAGCGTATGTTCGCGGTCTATGGCGGGCTGGTGCTGGCAACCGGCGCAATCTTCTGGTCCACCCCGGTCGGGTTCATTCCCGCGCAGGACCAGGGCTATGCCCTCGCCGCGATCCAGTTGCCTGCGGGCAGTTCGATCCAGGAAACCGACCGCGTGCTGAAGAATGCGGTGAAGAAGCTGCTCGAAGTGCCCGGCACCGAGGCTGCAGTCATGTTCTCCGGTTTCGACGGCGCATCGAGCACCCAGGCATCGAACGGTGCGGCCGCCTATATCACGTTCAAGCCGTTCGCCGAGCGTGCCGGGACCGACATGACGGAAGCGAATATTGTCGCGGGCATGCGCGGCGCACTAGCCGACATCAACGAAGCGTTCACCTTCGTCCTGCCGCCGCCCGCGATCCAGGGCATCGGCAATGGCGGCGGCTATCGCATGATGGTTCAGGACCGCAGCGGCGCGGGTTACGAGGCGCTCGAAAAGGCCGCCGGTGGGGTGATCGGCGAGGCGCACAAGAGCAAGGAGTTGGCCAACGTCTACACGCTGTTCAACACCGCGACTCCGCGCGTCTATGCCGATATCGATCGTGCCAAGGCCGATATGCTCGGCGTGCCCGCAGCGCGCGTGTTCGAGGCGATGCAGGTTTATCTCGGCTCATCCTATGTCAATGACTTCAACCTGCTCGGCCGCACCTTCCGTGTGACGGCGCAGGCCGACGCGCAGTACCGTGACGATCCCGCCGACATCGCGCAGTTGAAGACGCGGTCGAACAGTGGCGGGATGGTGCCGATCGGCGCGGTGGCGACCTTTCAGGATCGCACCGGCCCGTATCGCGTGACGCGCTTCAACCTGTTCCCCGCGGTCGAGGTCGATGGCGACACCGCGCCCGGCTATTCGACCGGCCAGTCGCTGGCGCGAATGGAGGTCATCGCCAAGGATCTGCCGCAGGGGTTTGCGGCGGAATGGACCGATCTCGCCTTTCAGCAAAAGGCGGCGGGCAATGTCGCGGCGCTTGTCTTCGCGCTGTCGGTGGTGTTCGTCTTCCTGGTGCTGGCGGCGCAGTTCGAGAGCCTGATGCTGCCGATCTCGATCATCCTGATCGTGCCGATGACGCTGTTGGCGGCGATGCTGGGCGTGAACATTCGCGGGCTGGACAACAATATCCTTACGCAAATCGGCCTGATCGTGCTGATCGGTCTGGCGGCGAAGAACGCGATCCTGATCGTGGAGTTCGCCAAACAGGCCGAGGAACGCGGGGCCACCGCGCTGGAGGCAGCGGTCGAGGCGGCACGTGTGCGGCTTCGTCCGATCCTGATGACCAGCTTTGCCTTCATCCTCGGCGTGCTGCCACTGGTGACGGCATCGGGCCCGGGCTGGGAACTGCGTCAGGCACTGGGGACGGCGGTGTTCTACGGCATGATCGGCGTCACCCTGTTCGGGCTCGTCTTCACGCCGACCTTCTACGTCGCCTGCCGCGCGTTGGCCTACCGGATGGGGCGCTCGCGCCCCACGCCAGCCGCCGACCTGCAGCCCGCCGAATAATTAAGAAAGGCGCAAGCCATGTTTCGCAACCTGATGACTGCCGCTTCCGCATTGGCACTCGCCGCCTGTGCCACCGGCCCCGATTATGCCGCGCCGCAAACCCCGTCCGCAGCCGCGGGCAAGTTTGTCGCGGCGACCAGCCCGGCGGTTGATCCACTCGCGCCCGTCGCTGCCGACTGGTGGCGGCTGTACGACGATCCGGTGCTCGACCAGCTGATCGCCGATGCACGCGCCGCCAACACCGATATCCGCGTCGCGGTCGCGCGGCTGGACAAGGCACGCGCCATGCTCCGCGAAGTCCGTACCAACCGCTTGCCCGAAGTCGGCGTCGGCGCCGGCGCGAATTACGGGCGCGCATCGGAAAGCCAGCGCGGCCCCGGTACGCGGCGCGAAGACTGGTCGATCGATGCCGGGCTCGACGTCGCCTATGAAGTCGATCTGTTCGGCCGGGTATCGCGCAGCGTCGAGGCGGCACGCGGCGAGCTTGGCGCGGCGGAAGCCGATGTCGAAGCCGTGCGCATCGCGGTCGTTGCCGAAACCGCGCGTGCCTATGCCGACGCTGCGTCTGCCGCCGAACGCATCGCGGTGGCGGGACGGATCGTCGCCTTGCTCGATCGATCGCTCACCCTCACCGATCGGCGCCGCGAAGTCGGGCTGACCACAGGCCTCGATACCGCGCGCATCGCTACGCTACGCAACCAGCGTGAGGCGGACATTCCAGCGCTCGCAGCGGAGCGCGACGCAGCGTTGTTCCGGCTTGCCACGCTAACCGGCCGCGCCCCGTCCGAACTGCCCCCGATCGCCGCGCAGCGTGTCTCCACGCTGCGGCTCGACCAGCCGATTCCGGTCGGCGACGGTGCGCAATTGCTCGCACGCCGCCCCGACATCCGCGCGGCCGAACGCCGCCTCGCCGCCGCGACCGCACGGATCGGCGTAGCCACCGCCGATCTCTATCCGCGCATCACCCTGGGCGCATCGATCGGCTCGACCGGCAGCAATATCGGCGACGTTTTCGGCGGCGGCCCCCTCCGCTGGCTGCTCGGCTCGCTGATCAACTGGTCGTTCACCGACCACGCCGCCGCCCGCGCGCGGATTGCTGGCGCGGAAGCAGACACCCGCGCCGAACTGGCGACGTTCGACGGTGCCGTGCTGGGCGCGCTTCGGGAAACCGAAACCGCGCTGTCGGTCTATGCCCGCACGCTTGACCGCCGCATCGCGCTTCAGGCCGCGCGCGACGCCGCTGAACGGGCCGCGCGCATCGTCCGCGCGCAGCAGCGCGAAGGGCAGGTTGACGGCCTCGTCTTGCTTGATGCCGAACGCAGCTTTGCTGAAGCGGAGGCGCAACTTGCGGCGACCGACGCGAACATCGCAAGTGCACAGATTGACCTGTTCAAGGCGCTTGCCGGGGGATGGCGAGATCGGTCGTGATCGTCAACGCTGTGGCACGGCACCCCATTTGCGATCCGCCGCCCAGATCGCAAAGCCGCCGAACATCGCGTCCTGTGCGCGGGCGGCTTCCGATCCCGCCGGAAAGACATGGCCGCCGATCATGCTGATCTTGGCCATCACCGGGTTGCCCGCGGTCGTCAGATGGCGCGCTTTCACCGCGAACTTGAGCGGCTCGAAGAACGACACCCGCTCATCCGCGACATTGCCGGTGGCAAGCAACGCCGGATAGGGTGCCGCCTTCAGATTGTCGTAGGGCGAATAGCTGGCGATATAGGCGAACTCGGCAGGAATGCGCGGATCGCCCCAGATCGGCAATGCGGTGGTGCCCAGCGGATGGCTCTCGAAATAGTCCATCGTGTTGAGCGGATCGACGAACGGCACCTGCGCGATCACGCCGGCCCACAGATCGGGCCGCATCACATAGACCGCACCCATCAACAGGCCGCCCGCCGAATAGCCATGCGCGACGATGCGCCCCTTCGCAGTATATCGCTGCGCAATCAGATGCTCGGCACAAGCGATGAAATCGGTGAACGTCCTCTTCTTCCCCTTGCGCAGCACCGACCGCCACCAGTCATTGCCGCGCTCCGCCCCGCCGCGTACATGCGCGATGGCGCAGGTCCAGCCCTGATCGACCAGCGCCAGCGCACCGGGGCGGAAATCGGCATCGATCGTCGCGCCATATGAACCGTATCCGTAGAGGAACAACGGTGCCTTGCCGTCGCGCACCGCGCCCTTTGCGCGCAGCAAGGTGATCGGCACCAGCGCGCCGTCATCCGCCTTCGCCACGATCCGCTCGACGACATAGCGGGCAGGATCGTAGCCGGGGGTGGGTTTCGGCGCATGGGTCGGCGACGCGCGGCCATCGGCCAGCGTCAGACGATAGGCACGTTTGGGCAGGCGCGGCGACTGATAGGAAAATGCAGGCGCGGCCACGTCCCAGCCCTGACCCGATGGCATGGTCAGCGCATAGGCGGGCTCGTCGAACGCAACGTTCCGCTCTTTGCCGTCGCGGCCCATCACCACCAGCCGGGGCAGCGCATCGCGCCATTCCTCCCGCACCAGATGATCGCGGAACGGGTGAATCGCGGCAATGAAGCGCCCCGGTTGATGCGCAACCAGCGGCTTCCAATGCGCCTTGCCTGGTGTTTCGACCGGTGCGGTCATCAGCTTCTGGTCGGTCGCGCCATCGGCATCGGTCAGGATGACGAGTTGGTCATTCCAATGCTCGACATCGTAGCGCAGATCGGGCGCGCGTTTCGCCACCAGGATCGGCTTGCGCTCCGGCTCCCCGGCGGGGATCAGCCATGCCTCGGTCTGCGCGCCGTTCATCATGCGGAACATTACGAACTTGCCCGATTTCAGCGTGCGCAGGTCGATGAAGAAGGAGGGATCGTCCTCGGCATGAAGCTTTACGTCGGCGCCGGTCTGCATATCGCGCCGCCACACCGAATTGGCGGTGCCGGTGGCGTTGCGCCCGACCCAATAGAGATAGCGTCCGGCGGGGTCGAAGGCCATCCCGCCATGACCTTCGTTCAGATCGTCCACCACCAGCTTGCCCGTCGCCATGTCGCGCACGCGCAGCTGGAAGATGCCGGAGCCGGTCAGATCCTGTGCCCATCCGAACAGCTTTCCGTCCGGGCTGCGCACGACGCCGTTCCAGTGGATTGCAAAGAACGGCTTGTTCGCCGCCTCTGCGCCCACGTCGATCAGTAGCTGCTCAGGCCCGCCCGCGACCGGACGACGGACATAGGCGGCCTGATCGTCGACCGCCGATTTGCGCGTGTAATAGAGATAACCGCCATCCTCGACTTCCAGCTTCTGATCGTCGATGGCGTAGAGGGCGTCGGCGCGCGCGCGCAGTTTGGCGACCAACGGCGCGGCGGGGGCGAGCATCGCGTCGGTATAGTCATTCTCGGCCTTCACCGCCGCCGCGATCGGCGCGTCGAGCGTCGAGGGATCGCGCAGCACCGCCTGCCAGTCGGCGGGACGCATCCACGCATAGTCGTCGATGCGCTTGTGCCCGAAATTGCCGACGCTTTGCGGCCTTCGCGGGGGCTGCGGCGGCAGGGGCCATTTCCCTGCCGCCGCGAATGCGTCCGGCGTCCGTGCGAACATCGCGGCGGTGAGAGCGAAGAGCGATGCGGATGCCTGACGCCGGTTCATGTCAGAACGACCAGCCGGCCTGGACGCCGAAGGTGCGCGGGCGGACATAGAATTGCTCCGCCCCCGCGCCGCCGGAATAGCCGAAGGTGATCGCGCGCTTGTCGCCGATATTGTTCACGAACAGCGACAGGTCGATGTCCGCCAGCTTTACCGACGCGCGTGCATCGAACAAATGGTAAGCGGGGAAGATCGTAGCGTCGTTGAGATAGCCCGGCGAATCCGAGACATAGCGGTGCAGGAACGTCACCACCGGCTGTGCATCCCCGCCGAAATTATAGCTCAGCGTGTTCGAGATGCGCCATTCCGCCGCCGATGGCAGCCGCTTGCCCGCCGCGATCAGACCGCTGGCGGTCGGGATCGATTCGGTGATCTTCGCGTCCAGATAGGTCGCGTTCACGACATAGCTGAACCCGCCGAGCCGCAGATTGACGCTGGCCTCGACGCCCTTGATCTCCGCCGCACCGGCATTTGCGCCATAAGTGAAATTGTCGGGCCGGACGAGGCGGACCTGGAGGTTGGTCCAGTCGATATAGAACCCCGTGAGGTCGATCTGGAGCTTGCGGTCGAGGAAGGAGAGACGCGTTCCCACCTCGTAATTCCACAACGTGTCCGATGTCGTGCCATCGGGCGTCACGAACCCGGCGAGCGGCAGGAGACCCAGATTGGGCGAACCGAAGCGAAACCCCTTCGACGCCAGCGCATAGACCATCGCATCGCTGTTGAAGGTGTATTTGACCGATGCCTTGGGCGTGAAACCATCGTCGCGCAGCGTCTGGGGCAGGGTGATGTTGGGGGTGGGGAAGAAGAACAATATCTGCTTGCCCGAGCGGGTCTGACGGTTCTCAAACAGCCGCCCGCCGGCAGTCAGCGTCAGCTTGCCGAAATGCAGGCTGGCCTCGCCGAAGATCGCCGACTCTTCGCCCTTGGTCGCGCCGTCGCCATAATAATATTCGTCGCCGATAATCAGTCCGGCAGCCGCCGCCGCAGGTTGCGCGGCGGCGACGCCGGGGGAGGTCAGATGCTCCTCGAACAGCTTTTCGGTGTTGATGTAAGTGGCACCGACCAGCCAGTCGAACACCTCGCCTTTGGAGGATGCAACACGCCCCTCGAACGACCAGGTCTTGCTGGTTCCGGCTTGCAGAAAGACATGGTTCTTGCCGGGGTTCACAAAACCGTAAAATGGCGTGAAGTCGAAATAGAGATCGCCATCCTTGTGGTTGTACGACGCCAGCAACGACACGTTCGCCGCGCCGAAATCATGATCCATGCGCAGCGAGTGGATCTGTGTCAGATAGCGTTCGGTTTCCGGAAACGCCGAACTGCGCGCCAGTTCGCCGATGGCAAGCTGAGAGAAGCTCTTGTCGTCGCTTTTCGTGCGATAATAGAGGCCGAGATAGCTGATTTTGGTATCCACGTCCGGCGTGAACACGATCGACCCGCGCACGCCCAGATTGGCGACATCGTTCGATCCGTCGACCCCCGTGCCGACATTGTCGATATAGCCGGGATCGACACGCTGCGTGACGGTCAGGCGCGCGGCGAGCTTATCGGCGATGATCGGCACGTTGACCATGCCCTTTGCGCGATAGCCCAATTGTCCGGCACCGTTCTTGGTGGTGGTCAGCGCGGTCTCGATCGCGGCGTCGAAGCCCGACGCATCGGCGAGGCTGGCGATATAGTTGATCGCGCCACCCAAGGATGCGGAGCCGAACAACGACCCCTGCGGCCCGCGCAGCACCTCGACCCGCTCGACATCGAATGCGTCGATATCGGGGATGATGACGGCATAGCCGGGTTCGGTCAGCGGAATGTCGTTGATGAAATAACCGGTCGTCCCCTGTCCCTGGTCGAGCCCGGCGGTGGTGCCGACGCCACGGATGACGACCGTGGCGTTCTGGGGCGGGCCTTCGTTAAAGGCGACACCGGGGACGCGGGGCAGGTAATCGCGATATTCCTGTGCGCCGATCGCCGCGAGCTGCGCACCGGTTTGCGCGCTGACGCTGCCGGCGATGCTGCGCAGCGGTTCCGAACGCTTGGTCGCGGTGACGACGACATCGTCCTCGACCCCGCCGTCCGAAACGCGCTCGATCTGTGCGCCGCTGCTGCCGGTCGCTTCGGTCTGCATCGCGGCGGGAGTCACGACCGCGTCGGCGCGCTGGATCACCAGCACGCCCCGACCCGCTCGGCGCGCGGTGAGGCCGGTGCCACGCAGCAGGATGGAGAGACCGCCATCGACGCTGTGATTGCCGCGCAACGCGACATTGTTGCGTCCGCGCACCAGCGAGCCACTGAACGAAACCTGCTGACGCGATGTCTGTGCGAACTTGCGCAGCGCGCTGCCCAGATCCTGCGCCGGAATGTCGAAGCTGTAGGTCTGTGCCTGTGCGATCGCCACCACCGGCATCGTCAGCGCAATCGCCGCCGCCGCCTGAGCTGCCCGGCTGATCTTTCGCGTCATGGTCATATCATGTCCCCCTGAAGCGGCGTTTCCCACGCCTGCAAGAGATTAGACGCGCCACTCAAAAAACACCGCCCGGTCCAGATTTCACAAAGATGCGGGACCAAAAAAGCGTTGGCTTTACTGGGGCATGATCGTCACCGCCCCGTCGTCGCGCGTCACGCGCACCGGCAGTGTTTCCTCGACCCCAACCGCGAACGCCTCGACATCACCGGTGTTGAACACGCCGTTCAGCCGCAGCCGCCCGGTCGCACCCTTCAGGATCACCGGACGCGCGGAGTAGCGATTGATCCGGCTGACCGCGAGCGCAAGCGGTTCGTCCTCGAACACCAGCTGCCCCGCCTCCCACGCCAGTGACCGGCCGAGATCGGCGGGGGCGATGCGCGCCTCCGGACCAGCCATGTCTGCGATCAGTTCACGCCCGGGTGTCAGCGTCCGTTCCTTGCGCTCGCCTTGCTCGATGCGCACCGGGGTCGCCTTGCCGCCATATGCGGGCAGGTCGAGAATGGCGACGCGACCCTCATAGAGAATGACGCGCATCTTGCCATTGAGCAGTTCGACGCTGAATGCGGTGCCGACCGCCACGACCATCTTGTTGCCGACCCGGACGCTGAACGGTTTCAGCGGGTCTTTGGCGACATCGAATTTGGCGCGTCCGGCCAGCAAATGCAGTTCGCGCCGGTCGCCGTGCATCCGCACATCCACCTGGGTCGCGGCATCGAGCGAGGCGCGCGATCCGTCGTCGAGCATCACCACGCGCCGCTCGCCGACGCCGGTCTGGTAGATTTCGGGCCGCGTCTGTATCCACAAGGTCACGCCGATCACCGCGAGCAGCGACGCGGCGATCGCCACCAGCGTGCGCACGCCGATCACCCGCCGCGCCCAGCGCCGCTGGTTGTGACGGCGATAGACGCTAAGCGCCCGCTCGCGCACATCGATGAATTCGGGCGATGTCGCGGCATCGCCGAACTGCCGCCACGCCGCCACCGATCGCTCGAACGCTGCCAGATTCTCCGGCGCTTCGTCGGCCCAGCGCTCGAACGCAGCCTGTTCGCCGGGCGTCAGCGGCCCTTCCGCAACGCGCAGACACCAATCGGCTGCCGCTTCCAGCTGATCGGAGTGCATCGTCGCGCTGCTCACAATTCGTCCCCGAACCGCGCCGTCAGATGCGCCATTGCTTTGGTCAGGTACTTTTCCACGGTGCGAACCGTGATGCCGAAACTGTCGGCAATGATGTCCTTGCTCATATATTCCAGTCGATAAAGCACGAAGATGGCGGCGGTGGTGGCGTCGAGTTCGTCGAGCGCCGCGCGCATCGCCGCGATCGAGTGGCGCGCGGCGGTGACGCGATACGGATCGATCAGCTCGACCCCGAGCCCATCGGTTTCCGCCAGCGTCTGGCGATAGCTGGTGCGGATGCGCTGCCGCCGTGCGCGATCGCGCAACAGATTGGCGGCGACCTGAAACAGATAGGCGCTGCCCGATCGCATCGTCATGTCGGGCTGGCTGGAAATGCGCGCGAACACCTCCTGCGTCAGATCCTCGGCCTCGGCATGATCGTACACGCGGCGCAGAAAATACGCCATCAGCGCGGGACGAAACTCCCGGCTGAGATTGACGATATCCTTGCCCGTTGCGGTGGTCACGCTGTGTTCGTCCAAAGCTGTCGATGCACCATTAGACGCATCAGGCCGAACTCTCCGCCAAAATATCTGTCGTCGGTCGCGCTGCAGTCACCCGATGCCCCTCATTCTGGCACAGGCGCGATAATCAGCGCCTGCGCCGGTGCGCATCCGCGATGCTGAAGGCGGAGACCAGATCGACCGCGAGCAGCGCATGCGCCGCCCATTTGGCGAAGCCGGTTTGCAGCACCGGCGACACCCGCACGCGCCCCTCGACCCTGTCCGACAGTTCGACCAGTCCCCGATCCCGCGCCAGATGCAGGACGGCGCGAACCTGTACGCGCGAGGTTGCGGTCCGTGTGGCCGCCGCCGAATAAAATCCGGCCGGGGTCCAACCATCGGCATTGCCGCGCGCCGCCTGCAGCAGCACCGCCAGCAGCCGCGCGCCGGACGTGTGGTGCATGAAGAAGTCCACTGGCGGATTCTCGACCATCACCCGGTTGGCGAGCGCAAGGGCTTGCTGGCTGACATAGCGATAGTCGTGATGATAGTCCGGATCGCGTACCACTGCAGCACGAAAGCGTGGTTCGTTTGGCGCCAGTTCGAGCAATGGGGCGTGGAATGCCGCGAGCCATTCGCGGTCGATCGCCAGCATCCGTTCGGTCGCGCGCAGGCGGTGACGGCGGCGGTCATCGGGCATGGGGTCGGCCAGTATCAGCCCGTCCTCGCGCCATTCATCGACGAAGCGCCGCACGACGCGCACCGGACCGATCCCCATCAGCGCAGCGGCATCGGCCAGGGTGGCCACGCTGAGTTCGGCGTCACCTTCGCGCTGCATGGCGTCGATGCCCACGGCGATCATAAAGGTGACGGCGCGCTGAAACTCGAACAGCGTGCGCACCAGCCGCAAATCATTGCCATACAGGCTGGCAAGACCGTCGATCAGGCTGTCGATCGCCGCCGGGAAATGGCGGTGATGCAACAGATCGTCGGCAGTCCGAAAGCGCGGGCTGCCCGATGGCGAAGGCAGATTCTCGGTCAATCCCACTGCGCGTGCCCCATTTTGAGTAAGGGGGTTTGCCAATGTCAACACGGGGTCGCAACTAATTTATTTAACGCGAAATTTTCCAGGAATGGCGGATTTGTGCCGATTTCTGCGAAATGGCCAAATTCTTACCAACTTGTTTCATTGATTACGAAATTTGATGTTCCTAGACCGCGCGCAGGCAACGGAGCGTGCGGCCCTTTACGCGCGGTCCAGCGGCGTCAGACCGGCGCATGACGCGGCCCGCGGGGAACATAGATGGTTGGGACCAGAATTGGCGGTATCGCCGCCGACGTCACGTTTTCGGACGGAGGCGCGGCTCGTTCGGCACCCCGGCTGCTCAACGGCAACATCTATTTCGTCAATCCTGCGACTTGGGTGGCGGGCGGCACGCTGACGGTGAGCGGCGTCGCAAGCTATGACCGCATCTCGATCCTGCACGAGGGCAATGCCGCAGGCGAAGTTGGCGTCAGCGGATCGACCCTGTTCTTTGGTGGCGTCGAGATCGGGACGGTCAGCGGCGGCGAAGGCACGAACTTCACGGTGACGTTCAACGGCGCGGCTGGCGCGGACGCGGTGACGGCGGTGACCGAACGGCTGGCCTATCAGCTGGGGCAGGGCGGGATCGTTACGGACCACAGCCTGAACATCGCGCTGGTCGATGGCGCGGGCGTCGCGGTGGCGAATGCGGGGCAGTGGGAGCAGGTCGCGGGGGCGGATTACCCGAACTATGACATCGGCGCGCTGGTGACCTCTTCACTGTTCCGTCCGGTGCTGGGCGACCTGAATGGCGATGGCTATGCCGATTTGATCCTTACCGGGGTCACGGTTCCCGCTGGGGAATGGCGTCTGGTCGATGAAAGTGACCCGGCCTTCAACGAGTGGCAGGAAAATATCACGAGCCCGCAATATGAGGTCCGGGAGGACGGAACCCTGTGGATCCGCGATGCCGACGACGTCCAATCTGCGACGGCAGTTTATATCAACGATCAGAATGGCGGCTTCACTGAGCTGGGTGATGCGGGCACCGGCACTTCGACCGGTATCAACGGCGCGCTTGCCGATGTCGATGGCGATGGCGACCTGGACTTGTTCTGGTCGTCGCTCGGGCCGAGCCGGATGGTTCGATCTGTGTTTGTCTCGTACAATCTGGGGGACGGGACATTTCATTATGTCACTCAGGTCGCCGGCACAGAGAGCTCCTTGCTGAGCGACGGCGGTTTTGACGTGAACACTTATGTTGCCGCCGGAGACGTCGACGGAAACGGAACGGCCGAGATCAATGTTGGCATCGCATATGGTACCTTCCGGCTCGATGTTGGCGGTTATGGCTTGGTGTGGATGCTGCCAGGAGCCTATTCCGGCGAGGACTTTTTCGGAAAACCGTTTCTGTTCGACTATGACGGCGATGGCGACCTCGATGCCCTCTCGCTGGGGATCAACGCACATTATTTCGAGAATGTCGGCGACGGGCAGTTCGTCCTGCAACATGGCGCGGACAATCCGTTCACCAACCTGCTGTCGTTCAACAACTGGAACAGCTTCGGCGATCTGGATGCGGACGGCGACCTGGACCTGGTGATCGTCGGCCCCGATGGCGCGACGCAGATCCTGTGGAACAACTCCAGCTATGGCGCGCAGTCGAATTCGACCGACGGCAGCATCGACCTGGCGTTCACCTTTCCCGAAACCGTTGCGCCGGATGCCTATGCGATCGACGAGGATCAGCCGCTGGTCACCAACGCGGCTACTGGCGTGCTGCTCAACGACACGATCCCCGGCACGCTGACGGCGGTGCTGGCGAGCGGGCCGGCGCACGGGTCGCTCACGCTGAACGCCGATGGCAGTTTCACTTATACGCCGACCGCCAACTATCATGGCATCGACAGCTTCACCTATCGCGTGAACGACGGCACGACGCTGAGCGAGCCGGTCACGGTTTCGCTGACGATCAATTCGGTGACCGACACGATCATCGCGGTGGACGATCTGGCGACGACGCTGGCGACCGGGACGGCCACGATTCAGGGGCTGGCCAACGATCTCAATCCCGAAAATCGTTCGGTTGCGGTGTCGGCGATCAACGGTGTTTCGATTTCGGGTCCGGTTACGACAGTCACGTTGCCATCTGGCGCGACGCTGGAGGCGCGCGCGGACGGGCAGTTCATCTATAACCCCGGCAACGCGTTCGACCGGCTGGTGTCGCCTGGCACGGGGGCCGCGACCGGGCTGGCCTCCACCGCGACCGACAGCTTCACCTATTCGATCGACGGGAGCACTGCGACGGTCAGCGTGACGGTCACCGGCGTCGACGGGCCGGGCGATGCCGCCCCGGCGCGGGTCGGCGGGATCGCGGCCGATTTCGATCTGGACGATGCGGCGACGGCGCGGGCGGCACCGCAATTGCTGAACGGCGCGATTTATTTCACCGACGCGGCGAACTGGACGCCGGGCGGCACGCTGAGCGTGACCGGCGTGGCCGCCTATGACCGCATCTCGATCCTGCACGAAGGCAATGGCGCGGGCGAGGTTGGCGTCAGCGGTTCGACCCTGTTCTTTGGCGGGGTCGAGATCGGGACCGTCAGCGGGGGCAATGGCACCAACTTTACCGTCGCGTTCAACGAAGCGGCGAGTGCGGATGCGGTGACGGCAGTGACCGGGCGGCTGGCCTATCAATTGGGGCAGGGCGGCGCGGTCAGCGACCACAGCCTGAACATCGCACTGGTCGATGGCGCGGGCGTCGCGGCGGCGAATGCCGGGCAATGGGAGCAGGTCGTCGGGGCGGATTATCCGACCTATGACATCGGTGCGCTGGTCACCTCCGCGGTGTTCCGTCCGGTGCTGGGCGATTTGAACGGCGATGGCTATGCCGACCTGATCCTGACGGGCGTCACGGTGAAAACGGGCGAATGGTACCTCGTCCGATATGACGATTACGAATTCGACCTGTTGACCGAGACTTTCACCAGTATCGAATATGCCCAGTTCGAGGACGGGCTTTGGTATGTTCGGGACGCCGACATCGTCGATTCCGCGACGCGCGTTTACCTCAACGACCAGAATGGTGGCTTCGCGTTATTGGGTGATGCGCGCACCGGCACTTCGACCGGGATAACCGGCGCGCTTGCCGATATGGACGGCGATGGCGATCTCGACTTTTTCTGGGCGAGTCATGGCCCAAGTCCCGCCAGCCGCGGCATTGCCGTTTCTTACAATCTTGGGGATGGGACGTTCCACTACGTCGCCGATTTCGCCGAAGTTTTTAGCAGCGATCTGACACTTTATGGCAGAGATACCTATCTGGCTGCCGGCGACATCAGCGCGGACGGGACCGTCGAGGTTCTCGCCGCTATTGGCTGGATCACGCTGCGTCTGAACGTCGGCGGCGGAGGCCATATTTCGACGCAGATCGGCGCGTATACGGGGCAGACCGGGTTTCCGGGATCAGACCCGTACGGCCAGCCATTCCTGATCGACTATGACGGCGACGGCGATCTCGATGCGATTTCGGCAGGTGGCAGTGCGCGCTATTACGAGAATGTCGGGGGCGGTTTGGTCGAGCGACACGGGTCCGCCAATCCGTTTGCCGGTCTGGTCCCGTTCAACGGCACGACCAGTTTCGGCGATCTCGACGGTGACGGTGATCTTGACCTGGTCATCGCCAATGGCACTGGCAACGCGCAAATCCTGTGGAACAACTCCAGCTATGGCGCGCAGTCGAACTCGACCAATGGCAGCATCCAGCTGAATTTCGGCTTCACGACATCGAACTTCGATCCGGTGCTCGATCTTCAGCTTGCTGCCGTGATCGAGGCGGACGAGGCAAGCTATCGCGCCATCGCCGAGGCCGCGATCGTCACCGACGCGGATTCCGCCGATTTCGCGGACGGGCAACTGGTGGTGACGTTCGTCGATGGTGCTTCGGCGGACGAAGGCGTGTTCATCGGTGCGCAGATCGGCATCACCGCGATTGGCGGCACGATCCTTTACAACGGGCTGCTGGTCGGCACCTATACCGGCGGCGACGATGGACAGCCGTTGGTGGTGACCTTCACTGCGCTCGCCACAGCTGGCGCGGTGCAACAGGTCGTGCGCTCGCTGATCTATTTCAACAATTCCTTCGACACTGCCGAGAACCGCGACATCAGCTTCGTGCTCACCGACGGCGATGGCGGGACCAGCGCGGTCAATTTGGTGACGGTCCATATCGAAACCGTCGACACGCCGCTGATGCCCGGGGATGATTATGCCAGCACGCTGGCGGACGCGACCGTCGTGATCGACGTGCGTGCCAACGACGTCGATCCGGACGGCGGCGTTGCTGAAACGATCGACGCGATCGACGGCATGGCGATCGTGATTGGTCAGACCGTAACGCTGGCGTCGGGTGCGCGGGTCACGCTCAATGAAGACGGCACGCTGACCTATAACCCCAATGGCCGATTCAATGCGCTCGTGTCCGAAGCGCGCGCGCTGCTGACCGGCGCGTTCAACGCATATGGCAATGACGGGTTCACCTACACACTTTCGGGCGGCATCGAAGTCTGGGTCGAACTTGAAATCGTCGGTGTCGATGGTCCGGGCGATCAGCTGTGGGGATCGTTCGGCAACGACACGCTGACCGGTCCGTCCGGCGCAGCCAGCTATTTCGACTTGTCGCAAGGCGGAACGGACAGCGTCAATGGCGGTGCCGCCAACGACGCGTTCCTGATGGGGGCTGCGCTGGATGCCAGCGACAGCATCGACGGCGGGACCGGGATCAACGATCAGGTCGGGCTGCGTGGCGATTATGCCGGGGCGAACGCGCTGGTGCTCGGCTCGACGACGCTGCGCAACATCGACACGATCGGGCTACTGGCCAGCCCGGGCGACAGCTACGACATCACCACGCATAACGAC